>NZ_SPDV01000008.1 GCF_004564275.1 Sphingomonas parva (ex Maeng et al. 2020) | reverse complement strand
CGCTACGCGCGGTCCCCCTCCCCATCAGCGCTCCGCGCTGATGGGGAGGACTGTCATTCCGCCAGGAACCCCGCGATCGCCCGGCCCAGCTCCGGCTTGGTCACCGCGCTCATGTGGTTGCCGGGCACTTCGACGAAGCGCGCGTCGGGCAGCACCGCCTCGAGGTCGACCGCCGGGCCGTTGTCCTGGTCCTCGGCGCCGGCCAGCACCAGGGTCGGCACCGCGATCCCCCGGATCTCCGTCTCGGTCGAATCGACGAAGCTGCCGAGCAGGGGCAGCAAAGCCTCGGGATCGCCGCCGGTGGTCTTGAGGAAGGCCTCGGCCAGCCATCCGGGCGAGCCGCGGCTGTGGCTGCCGAGGCCGGTCAGGATCTTGCGGAAATGGTGGGCGCGGCCGCCGGTGTTCAGCAGCCCCCTGAGCCCCATGCCGGCGACGATCAGCCGCCGCGGCCGCGCGCCGAGGATCACCATCCGCACCGCCGTCCGCCCGCCCAGTGAATAGCCGCCGAGGTCGTAATCGCCGAGGCCGAGATGGTCGACCAGCGCCAGCCCGTCGTGCGCGAGCACGTCGGGCGGATAGGCCGCCGCCTCGTGCGGCTTGCCGCTCATCCCATGGGCCCTGAGGTCGGGCATGATCACCCGGAAGCCGCGCGCGGCGATCTGGGCGGCATGGCCGAACTTCAGCCAGTTGGTCTCGGCGTCCGAGAACAGGCCGTGGAGCAGCACCACCGGCCGGCCCTCGGCGGGGCCCATCTCCGCCCAGCTCAGCCGCACCCCGTCCGGCGCGGCGAATTCGTGTCGTGTCGCTTCCAAGTCCTGTGCTCCTCGCCCGGCCAACGCGCGGGCCGCCCTAGCGACGCATGGACCCGGTTCCAAGATCCTCCCCGCTTGCGGGGAGGGGGACCGCGGCGCGGAGCGACGTGGTGGAGGGGGTCCAGAGACCCGCACTGCGCGCCGGGCGGTTGGCCAACGCTCGGCCAGATGACGAGCCCCCTCCACCGCACTTCGTGCGGTCCCCCTCCCCATCCGCTTTGCGGACAGGGAGGATGAGGCGCCGACTCGCTCGACAGTCCTCCCTGTCGCCGCAGGCGATGGGGAGGGGGACCATGCGAAGCATGGTGGAGGGGGCCCATTGCAGGTCGCTTCGGCTATAACTCGGACGCTGGCGTGGACCCGCCCCTGGGCCGGTGTGGATGGAGGCCCCCCTCCACCACCGCCTTCGGCGACGGTCCCCCTCGTTCCTCCCTGTCCGCGCAGCGGATGGGGAGGGGGGTGTAGCCGCGGCACGCCGGGGGCATGCCGGAAGGCGGAACCCGGCTGCGCAGCAGCCGGTGGCCGCAGGCTGGTGGAGGGGCCGGGTGCTCCTTGCCGGTCTGCCCGGCCCCTCCACCGCGCTACGCGCGGTCCCCCTCCCCATCAGCGCTCCGCGCTGATGGGGAGGACTGTCATTCCGCCAGGAACCCCGCGATCGCCCGGCCCAGCTCCGGCTTGGTCACCGCGCTCATGTGGTTGCCGGGCACTTCGACGAAGCGCGCGTCGGGCAGCACCGCCTCGAGGTCGACCGCCGGGCCGTTGTCCTGGTCCTCGGCGCCGGCCAGCACCAGGGTCGGCACCGCGATCCCCCGGATCTCCGTCTCGGTCGAATCGACGAAGCTGCCGAGCAGGGGCAGCAAAGCCTCGGGATCGCCGCCGGTGGTCTTGAGGAAGGCCTCGGCCAGCCATCCGGGCGAGCCGCGGCTGTGGCTGCCGAGGCCGGTCAGGATCTTGCGGAAATGGTGGGCGCGGCCGCCGGTGTTCAGCAGCCCCCTGAGCCCCATGCCGGCGACGATCAGCCGCCGCGGCCGCGCGCCGAGGATCACCATCCGCACCGCCGTCCGCCCGCCCAGTGAATAGCCGCCGAGGTCGTAATCGCCGAGGCCGAGATGGTCGACCAGCGCCAGCCCGTCGTGCGCGAGCACGTCGGGCGGATAGGCCGCCGCCTCGTGCGGCTTGCCGCTCATCCCATGGGCCCTGAGGTCGGGCATGATCACCCGGAAGCCGCGCGCGGCGATCTGGGCGGCATGGCCGAACTTCAGCCAGTTGGTCTCGGCGTCCGAGAACAGGCCGTGGAGCAGCACCACCGGCCGGCCCTCGGCGGGGCCCATCTCCGCCCAGCTCAGCCGCACCCCGTCCGGCGCGGCGAATTCGTGTCGTGTCGCTTCCAAGTCCTGTGCTCCTCGCCCGGCCAACGCGCGGGCCGCCCTAGCGACGCATGGACCCGGTTCCAAGATCCTCCCCGCTTGCGGGGAGGGGGACCGCGGCGCGGAGCGACGTGGTGGAGGGGGTCCAGAGACCCGCACTGCGCGCCGGGCGGTTGGCCAACGCTCGGCCAGATGACGAGCCCCCTCCACCGCACTTCGTGCGGTCCCCCTCCCCGTTCCGGGGAGGAATAATCAAACCGGCGCCGAGCCCGTCGCCTTGACCCAGCGCTCGACCAGGGTCTTGTGCTCCTCGGTCCTGATCTCCTTCAGCCCCTCGGTGTTGAGCCAGGCGCGGTGGAGGCTCTCGGCGCCGAAATGGTGGCGCGGCACGAAGCGCGACGGATCGTCGAACGAGGCGACGGTCAGGTCCATCGTCTCGCTGTCGGGGAATTCGAAGCCGAGCGAGGTGCCGCATTCGCGGCAATAGGGCCGGCGGGCGATCGGCGACGAGGTGTAGAGATCGGGCGCCTGCGCCCAGGTCACCGCGTCCTTCCTGATCCCCTTGAACGCGATCGAGACGCTGCCGGTCGCTCTCTGGCACATCCGGCAATGGCAGAGATAGGCGTCGTCATTGTCGACCTCCGCCACATACCGCACCCGCCCGCAGGCGCACCCGCCCTCCATCCGATCGGCCATCGTCTCGCTCCTGTGATTGAGGGTGAAGCTTGGGACAGACGCGCGGGGAAGAAAAGGACCATCCTCCCCTGTAAGGGGAGGGGGACCGCGCACAGCGCGGTGGTGGGGTGTCAGCGCTCCTCGTCTGCACAGCCCCTCCGAAGATGCTGACACCCCTCCGTCAATGAGGGTGCGGACTGCTCCCGGCAGTCCGGAGTCGTGCCGGGGGCAAAATGGCCCGCACATTCGCCTGCCACCTTCCCTCGTAGGGGAGGATCCGTCAGCCGTTGGGCCCCTCGCCTCCTTGCCACGACGACGAGGGTGCATCCTTCATTGACACGCACCCTATGTTCCCGTTACGTTCCCTGTTGCTGGCCAGGCCCAGCTCGTCGCGTCCTCGGTCCTTGACAGGTGAAGCGAAATACACGCGCTCCCGCTGCGGCGGGTGCGAGCGAGCTGCCACTGCCCTTGTCTCCGCGCCGCTTCCCGCCTAACCCGCCGCGACCCCGCGCCAGACGGGACGAGAGGATGCCGGCCACCGCCGGAGCCACGCATGAACGCCCCCGATCCCGCGCTCGCCGCGGGCAAGCCGCACAGCCTGGTCGAGGACGTCTACGCCTTCGCGATCGGTTGCGCCTTCGTCACCCTCGGCCTGGTCTGGCTGAAGAGCGCCGGCCTGGTCACCGGCGGCATGGCCGGCATCGCCTTGCTGCTCTCCTACCTCCTGCCGCTGCCCGCCGGCCTGCTGTTCACCCTGCTCAACCTGCCCTTCTTCTGGCTGGCTCGGCGGAGCATGGGCAACGGCTTCATGGTGCGCACCGTGCTCGCCAATCTGGCGATCACCGGCCTTGCCCTGCTCGCGCCCCTCGCCTTCCGGCTCGAGGACGTGAACGGCCTGTTCGCGGCCCTGTTCGGCGGCACGATCATCGGCATGGGCATCCTCGCCCTCGCCCGCCACCATGCCGGCGTCGGCGGGCTCGGCATCGTCGCCTTGGCCCTCCAGCGCCGCCGCGGCTGGAACGCCGGCCGCACCTCGCTGATCGGCGACGCGATCATCCTCGCCGCCTCCCTCCCCGTGCTCGCGCCGACGCAATTCCTGCTCTCGGTGGCGAGCGCCGCCGCGATCAGCGGCGTGCTGATCGCCTGGCACCGCCCGGGGCGGTATACGGGCTACTGAAGGAACAATCCTCCCTGTGGGCGAAGCCCATGGGGAGGGGGACCAGCCGAACGCTGGTGGAGGGGCAGGACGCTCGGATTATGCCCTGGCCCTTCCACCGCGCTACGCGCGGTCCCCCTCCCCATCGCCTGCGGCGACAGGGAGGATGAGGAGTGCCTGGCGCTCTTACGCCGCCTTCTGCAGATGCCGCCGGCCGAGCAGCTCGGCGATCTGCACCGCATTGAGCGCGGCGCCCTTGCGCAGATTGTCCGACACGCACCACAGGCTGAGGCCGTTCTCCACCGTCGGGTCCTCGCGGACGCGGCTGACGTAGGTGGCATATTCGCCGACCGCCTCCACCGGGGTGACGTAGCCGCCGTCCTCGCGCTTGTCGACGAGCATCACCCCCGGCGCCTCGCGCAGGATGGCCTGGGCCTCCTCGGCCGAGATCTCGTCCTCGAACTCGATGTTCACCGCCTCGCTGTGGCCGACGAACACCGGCACGCGCACGCAGGTCGCGGTCAGCTTGATCGAGGGGTCGAGGATCTTCTTGGTCTCGACCACCATCTTCCACTCTTCCTTGGTCGATCCGTCGTCGAGGAAGACGTCGATGTGCGGGATGACGTTGAAGGCGATCTGCTTGGTGAAGAACACCGGCTCGTTGGCGTCGCCGACGAAGATGTTGCGGCTCTGTTCGAACAGCTCATCCATGCCGCTCTTCCCCGCGCCGGAGACCGACTGGTAGGTCGCGACCACCACCCGCTTGATCCGGGCGCGCTCGTGCAGCGGCTTCAGCGCGACGACGAGCTGGGCGGTCGAGCAGTTCGGGTTGGCGATGATGTTCTTGCGGCGATAGCCGTCGATCGCCTCGGCGTTCACCTCGGGCACGATCAGCGGCACGTCCGGGTCCATCCGGTAGAGCGAGCTGTTGTCGATGACCGTGCAGCCCGCCGCGGCGGCCTTGGGCGCATAGTCCTTCGACACGGCCGATCCGGCGGCGAACAGAGCGATGTCCCAGCCGGCGAAATCGAAATGCTCGATGTTCTTGACCCGGATCTCGCGGCCGCTGTCGCCGAAATCGATGACGCTGCCGGTCGAGCGCGGCGAGGCGACCACGGCGATGTCGTCGAGCGGAAATTGCCGCTCGTGGAGGATGTTCAGCATCTCGCGCCCGACATTGCCGGTCGCGCCGACGACCACCACCCGATAACCCATTTCGATCTCCTGGAATCCGTTCGCCCCAGTTAGTCACATTCGCGCGAGATACAATCGCAGAGTATTGGATCCCATACCACCCGCGTCGATTTCCATGTGCCCGTGGCCGATCCGCGGCACCGAGCCTGCTTGGGATCCCGCCGCTCGCGCGATCGGGCGCATTGCCCGGCCCCCTTTGGCCGCACCCGCCGAGCTTGCTATGAACCGCGCGCACAAAAGCGGGAGGGACAATGAGACGGACCTGGGCGGCTGCGGCCGCGCTTCTCTTCCTGCTCGTCGCCCTCGGCTTCAAGGGCGCGATGGTCCAGGTCCCCGACGTGCCGGCGCAGGCGGCGCCGGGGGCGTTCGACACCGGCCGCGCCCTCGCCCGCCTTGCCCGCATCCTCGGCGACGAGCGGCCGCATCCGGTCGACAGTCCGGCCAACGACGCGGTCCGCGCGCGCCTGGTCGCCGAGCTGCGCGCCCTCGGTCTCGCGCCGGTGGTGACCGACGGGATCGCCTGCAGCGGCTTCCCGCGGATGCGCTTCGTCACCTGCGCCCGGGTGCGCAATGTCCGCGCCACGTTCGGGCCGGCCACCGGGCGGCACCTGCTGATCGCCTCGCATTACGATTCGAGCCCCACCGGACCAGGCGCCGCCGACGACGGCCTCGGCGTCGCCGTCGCGCTCGAGACCGCCGCCTTGCTCAAGGCGCGCCGCCTCGCCCGGCCGGTCACCCTGCTGTTCACCGACGGCGAGGAAGCGGGCCTGCTCGGCGCCCGCTTCTTCCTCGATCAGGACCCGCTCGCCGCCCGGGTCGGCGCGGCGATCAACCTCGAGGCGCGGGGCGTCACCGGCCCGGCGATCATGTTCGAGACCAGCCGTCCGAACGGCCCCGCGATCGCCGCCTTCGCCGCCGGCGCGGTGCGGCCGGTGGCGAGCTCGCTCACCGCCGACGCTTATTCCAACATCCCCAATGCGACCGACGTCACCTTCTTCCACGAGCGGCCGTGGACGATGCTCAATTATGCGATCATCGGCAACGAGAGCCGCTATCACAGCCGCGACGATCGCCTCGCCAACCTCGATCCGCGCAGCGTGCGGCACATGGGGATACAGGCGCTGGCCGCGGCGGCCCGGCTCGCGACCAGCCCCGCCCTTCCCGTCGGCGGTGGCGGCGAGACCGTCTATGCCGACCTGCTCGGCCGGGCCCTCCTCCGCCTCCCCCAGCCGCTGGCCGTCGGCGGCGTGATCGTGCTCTTCGCCGGCGCCGCGCTGGTCGCCTGGCGGCGGCGGCGCGGCCTTGCCGGCGCGCTGGCGCTGCTCGCCGGCGCACTGCTGGCGGCGGTCGTCGCGACTCTGCTCGGCCAGGCGGCGGTCTGGATGGTGAAGCCGGGCGCCTTCTGGCTGGCCCATCCGGAGCTGACCTCGGCGGCGATCGACGCCTCGGCGCTCGCCGCCGCTTTGGCGCTGTTCGCGTGGCGGCGGCCCGCCGATCGCCGCGCGCTGCGCGCCGCCTTCTGGCTGCTCTTCCTCGCCTTCGGGACCCTGATCGCGCTGACCATGCCCGGCGCCTCGATCTTCTTCCTCGCGCCGCCGGCCGTCGCCCTGCTCGGGATGGCCCTGGCGCCGCGATGGCCGCGGGCCGAACGGGTCGGCGCGCTGGCCGCCTGGATCCTGCTGCTGCTGAGCTGGGCGCCGCTCCTCCACCTCGCCCAGGTCCTGCTCGGACTCTCGGCCGCCTGGCTGTTCGCGCCGATCGCGGCCCTGCTCGTCCTGCCCGTGCTGATCGAGCTGACGCCGCGGCTCGGCGATGTCCCGGCCTCGGCGGGGCTCACGGCGGCCGCCGCCCTGCTCGCCGGCGGCTGGGCGGTCGCCGCGGCCGCGCCCGCTTACGACGCCGCGGCCAAGCAGAACTTCCGCATCGATTACGCCTGGGATCCGGCGGCGCGGCGCGGCCAGTGGCTGGTCAATCACGACGGCGGCCCCCTCCCCGCCGCCTTCGCCGGCTTCCGCCGCAACGCCGAGGTGCCCTGGGCGCCGGGCAAGCGCCTGGGCGCGCCGGCACCACCCGTCCCGCTCGCCGCGCCGTCTGCCGAAATGCTCGAACGCCGCTCCATACGCGGCGGCCGGCTGGTCACCCTGCGGCTGCGCGGCGCCGGCGCCGAGAGCCTCCTGCTCCGCTTCGCTCCGGATACCCCAATGCTGTCGGCACGATCCGGCCGCTCCGCCGCGCGCTTCGGCGCCGGCGCGAAGGACGAGCCCTTCCTGCTGCGCTGCATGGGCCGCGCCTGCGAGGGGCTGGTCGTGACGGTGCAGATCGCCTCGCCGCGTCCGGTCGACGCCGATCTGGTCGCCCTGCGCAGCGGCCTGCCGCCCGCCGCCGCGCCGCTGCTCCGCGCCCGCCCGGCCGACGCGACGCCGCATTACGCGCCCGACACCCGCTACGTCTCGGTCAAGCTGCGGCTGTGATCTCGCGAGGTCGGCCGCGGCCGGTCAATCCGGCGCGCCCTTCACCTCGCGGTCGAGGAAGCGGGTGATCGTCTTCCAAAGGTGGATCTGGTTGCCCTCGCCCGAGACGGCATGGGTCGCGCCCGGATAGACCATCAGGTCGAACGGCGTCTTCTCCTTCTGGAGGCGCGCGATCAGCGCGGTCGAATTCTCGAACACGACATTGTCGTCGGCCATGCCGTGGAGGAGCAGCAGGGGATCGGCGATCTTGCCGGCCTCGTCGAGCGCGTCGGAGCTGCGATAGGGCGCGGGATCGATCGCCGGATTGCCGAGGTAACGCTCGGTGTAGAAGGTGTCGTAAAGCTCCCATTTGGTCACCGGCGCGCCGGCCACGCCGGCGGCGAACGTGCCCGGCGCCTTCTCGAGCAGCTTCAGCGTCATGTAGCCGCCGTAGGACCAGCCCATCACCGCCACCTTCGCGGGATCGACATAGTCCTGGCGCTTCAGCCATTCGACGCCGGCGAGCTGGTCCTCGACCTCGGCCGCGCCCATCGCATGGTAGATCGCGCTCTCGAACCTGGTTCCGCGCCGGTTGGTGCCGCGATTGTCGAGCGCGAACACGATCCAGCCCTGATCGACCAGATATTGGTGGAGCGGCAGGTCCTTGTACCAGCCGCGGGTGACCCGCTGGCCGTGCGGCCCGCCGTAGACCGCGACGAACACCGGATATTTCCGGCCCGGCTCGCGCGGCGGCGACAGCATCCGCCAGTGAAGGTCGGACCCGTCCGGCCCCTTCAGCGTGCCGTAGGCCGGCGCGACATGGCTGGCGCGATAGGGCGCATAGGGATGGTCCGCCGCCGCAAGATCGTTCTGCTCGATCCAGGCGATCCGCTTGCCGTCGCCGTCGGTGAGATAGACCTGCCCCGGCTGAGACGGATTGGAGCGGGTGACGAGGGCGTGCGTCGCCTTCTCGTCCATCTTGACCTCGTTCCACCAGCCCGCCTCGGTGACCCGCACCGGCTTGGTCGGCCGATCGTAGCGCACCCAGTAGAGCTGCTGCTCGAGCGGCGTCTCCGCGGTGCCGGTGAAATAGACGCGCCCGGTCCGCTCGTCGACGCCGGCGACCTCCTCGACCGCCCAGTCGCCTCTGGTCAGCTGGGTCCATGTGCCCGCCTTCCAGCGATAGAGGTGCGAGAAGCCGGAGCGCTCCGACGACCAGATCAGGCTGCCGTCGGCCAGCGGCTTGAGATTGTCGGTGAGGTTGAGCCAGGTCGGCGAGGTCTCGCTGAACAGGATTGTGGAGGCGCCGGTCGCCGGATCGACGCGCAGCACGTCGAGCCTCTTCTGGTCCCGGCTCATTCGCTGGACGTAGAGGCTCTTGCCGTCCTTCGCCCAGTCGACGCGGGTCAGATAGACGTCCTTGTCGGCGCCGAGATCGGCCTTGACCCGGCGGCTGCCGTCGGGCGCCATCAGATAGAGGTCGACGATCGCGTTGCTGGTGCCGGCGGCGGGATAGCGCTGCTCGACCAATCGCGTCCCCTCCGCGCCGATCGCGGCGCGGGTGACGACGGCGACCGGGCTCTCGTCGACCCGGGCGACGGCGAGCCAGCGATCGTCGGGCGACCACCAATAACCGGTCAGCCGGTCCATCTCCTCCTGCGCGACGAACTCGGCCGCGCCCCAGGACAGGGTGCCGCCGCCGTCCTTGGTCAGCGCGGTCTCGCGGCCGGAGGCGAGATCGACGACATAGACATTCTGGTCCCTGAGGAAGGACAGGCTGCGCCCCTGCGGCGAGACCTTGGCGTCGATCTCGGTCGACTTCGTCTCGGTCAGCCGCCGAACCTCGCCGTCGAGCGTCGCGAGGAACAGGTCGCCGTCGATCGGCACCAGGATCGACTTGCCGTCCGGCGCCCAGGCATAATCGACGATCCCCTTGGTGCCGGCGATGCGCAGCCGCTCGCGGCGCATCTTCTCCTCCTCCGAGACCTCGGCGCCGCTGCCGATCTTCTTCGAATCGACCAGCATCCGCGCCGCGCCGGTCGCGGCTTCGATCGCCCAGAGGTCGTAGCGGTCCTTCTCGTCGGCGCGGTTGCGCAGCAGGGTAACCAGCCGCCCGTCGGGCGACAGCTTGGGCAGGCGCGGGCTCGGCCCGGCCAGCGACGGGCTGGCGAACAGCCGCTCCAGCGTCAGGTCGGCGGCGGAAGCGGAGGTTGCGGAGAGCGCGATGGCGGCGGCGGCGAGCGGCAGGACGAGTTTACGCATGCCGCTTGGTAATGGCTCGGCGGCCGCGGGGGAAGCACCTCCTCCCCCGGACGATGGAGATCGGCTATGCCCTCCGCCGGGAGGCGGTCGGCGGCACGGGAAGAGACGATGATGCGGACGGGATCGAGCATCTGCGCGTTAAAGCAGCGCTTCGCCGAAGTGCAGCTTGGCGCGGCGGTACGCTGCCGAGGGCCGCTTCGCCCCTTTCGCTGCGACCGCCGCCGCCGGCTTCATCTCACCAGCCGCGCCAAGGGCAGGAGGATCCCGCCGCCGACGGAGCCGAGCCGATGAGAGACTTCGACCTGACCCGCCGGCCCTCGCCCGTCTTCGATTATCTCGTGCGAACCAGGCTGATCTGGATCCCGGTGGGAGCAGGCGCACTGCTCCTGCTCTGGGGCCTCCTTGTCTTCGCCGGCGTGGAAGGCAGGCAGGCGCAGCGGCTGCGCGAGGCGGCGCCCGGCTTCTTCTGCGGGGACCTCCTGATCGAGACCCATTCGATGGGCCGCAGCTGGGGCGGCCGGGACCGTGCGAGCTCGGTGCTGCACATGCCTGCGGATTGCCGCGCGGAGCTGGCGCGGGCGGTGCGTGACGGCACGTTCGAGCAGCAACCTTGCGGCGAGCGCAGCCGATGCTGGGAAAAGGTCCAGGGAAATCGGCGCTACTGGATCGAATTCGAGCCGGGCGTGATCAGCTTCCGCTACAGCGAGTGGTAGCGGCCGCATCGCATCATGGGAGGCACATCGCCCGACGCTGAATAGAAAAAGGCGGGGAGGTTGCCCTCCCCGCCTCTTCAATTCGGCGCGAATGCGCGACGGGCTCAGCCCTCGGCGGTCTCGGTTTCCGGAGTCGCGGTCGCGGCAGCCGCCTGGCCGGCGTTCTGGCGCGGGTCGCGGCGCTCGGCGATACGGGCCGACTTGCCGGTGCGGCCGCGCAGATAATAGAGCTTCGCGCGGCGGACGGCGCCGCGGCGGACGACCTCGATCGAATCGATGTTCGGCGAGTAGAGCGGGAAGACGCGCTCGACGCCCTCGCCGAAGCTGATCTTGCGGACGGTGAAGCTGCTGCCCAGGCCCTTGTTGGCGCGGGCGATGCAGACGCCTTCGTAATTCTGGACGCGGGCGCGGTCGCCTTCGACGACCTTGACGCCGACGCGGAGCGTGTCGCCCGGACGGAAGTCGGGGATCGCGCGGGCCGCGCTGAGCTGCGCGATCTGCTCGGCCTCGAGCTGCTGAATGAGGTTCATGTCTTCAACTCTCTTCTTCGCGTTGCGCGCCAGAGGGCGACTGCCTTCGCGCGTCCCCGTGACGCGCGATCAGGTCCGGCCGCCTTAGCCGTGTGTCCTCGATCGCCCTGGCCTTGCGCCAAGCGGCGATCTTCGCATGATTCCCCGATCGCAACTCTTCGGGAACCGTGCGCCCTTCCCACTCTTGAGGTCGGGTGTAATGAGGGTATTCGAGAAGGCCGCTTTCAAAGCTTTCCTCCTCACCGCTCAGAGGCGCGCCCATTACGCCGGGAAGCAGCCGAATGCAAGCATCGAGAAGCGTCAGCGCCGCCATCTCGCCGCCGGAAAGTACGTAGTCGCCGATCGACACCGGAACGATCGGCCGCGCCTCGAACAGCCGCTCGTCGATCCCCTCGAAGCGGCCGCAGAGGATCGAGGCGCCCGGCCCGGCGGCGAGCTCGCGCACGAACGCCTGGGTCAGCGGCCTCCCGCGCGGCGTCATCGCCAGCAGCGGCGCGTCGGGGCGGCGGGTCAGCACGTCGTCGACGGCGCGGCCGAGCACGTCGGCGCGCATCACCATGCCGGCGCCGCCGCCGGCCGGCGTGTCATCGACCGAGCGGTGCTTGTCGGTCGCGAAATCGCGGATCTGCACCGCCTCGAGGCTCCAGATCCCCTCCCCCAGCGCCCTCCCCGCCAGGCTGTGGCCGAGCGGCCCGGGAAACATCTCCGGATAGAGGGTGAGGATGGTCGCGGACCAGGTCATGCGCCGCCTCCTAGCGGCCCGACCGTCGCTTGGCGACCTTCGTCAGCGGCGGCGGATAAGGCGCCAGACCCAGCGCCAGAAGCGCGCTTCGAGCAGCATCAGCCTGGCGAGGAAGGGCGGCGCACCGGTCCGCGCGCTGAGCTGCGCGGCGTCGGCCGATCCGGAGAAGGCAAGGCGGACGCCAAGCACGAGCAGCCTCAGCTCGACCAGGGCGATCGCCGCGAGGCCGAGGCCCCGCAGCCAGCCGAGCTGCGGCAATATCTCCTGCGCCGCGGCGGGCACCAGCCGCCCCGCCACCCAGAGGCCGGCGCAGGCGATGGCGAGCAGGCGCAGCGCCATCTGCCAACCCGACAGACGGTTCCGGTAGCAGAGGAAGTAGAGGAGAGGCACGCTGACGCACCAGTCGATCAGCGTGACCAGCTCGACCGGCCCGCCCGCCGCGTTCCGCGTCACGGCGAACGAGATCGCGAGCAGCACCGGCAGGACGAGCAGGAACCAGTGGCGGGACGACCAGGCTTTCAACGCGATCATGACCGAGCCCTTTCCCCGGTTGCGAGGGACCGAACCTAGGCGATGCACCGCCGCCTGTCACGCCGGGCGCCGCTCAGCGCGTCGGCACCACAGTGTAGCGGAACGCCTGAATCGTCGCCGGACTGGTCGGGGCGAGCAGCAGCTGGCCTTCGAGCACACCCTTGTCGCACGTCCAGCGGAAGGTGCCGGACAGAGCTCCGGTCGGCGTGACCGCGCTCCCGGTTTCGCACTCGCCGACCTCGCCCTTCACCCGGGTGAGCTCGCGCGCCCAATTCTCCGGAGAGCGGTCCAACAGGAAGTTCATCGCCAGCAGGGTCCGCGCCGGCGCGATGCTGCCGGCCCGGAACATCGCCCCGGCGGCGCGATAGGCGGTCGCCAGCGAGGGGCTGACCGGCGGCACCGTCGCTGGCAGCGCGCCGGCCTTCAGCAGTGCGACCGCGGCGTCCCAGGCGGCGCCCGAGCCGCCGTTATAGGTGCGGTTGCTGAACACGAAGATGCCGAGGCCGTGATCGGTCAGCAGCAGCATGTGCGAGCCGTAGCCCGGATAGCCGCCGCCGTGGCTCAAGGTGTTGCCGAGCTCCGGATCCTGGGCGGCGATCAGCCCCATGCCGTAAGCGGCGGCCTGGGTGACCGGGCTGCTTCCGAAGCGCTGGCGCAGGCGCGGGACGTTGGAGCCGAGCGCCATCTCCCGCACCGACGCGCGGGCGACCGGCCCGGCATCCTTGTCGTCGCGCGGCGGCCAGGCCGAGAGCAGGAAGGCGATCCAGCGGGAATAGTCATTGGCGCTGGTCTGCACGCCGCCCATCGCCCCGAACGTGCCGTGGCGCATGGTCGGCTCCTCGGCCCAGGCCTCGTTCTCCCAGCGATAGCCGACCGCGCGGCGCTCGAGTGGCCAGTCGCGCACCTCATAGCCGGTCGAAGCCATGCCGAGCGGCGCCTGGATCTCGCGGCGAATATATTGATCGTAGGGCATGCCCGAGACGTTGGTGACGATCCGGCCGAGCGTCGCATAGCCGAAGTTCGAATATTCGAACGCGGTCTGGGGCGCACGGGTAAACGGCACGCCTCGCTTGAGCATCGCGGTGAACTCCGCCTCGCTCAGCACCTGCTGGCGGTCACCCCAGGGATCGTCGGTGACGAAGCCGGAGACATGGTTGAGCAGATCACGGACCTTGATCCGCGGGCTGTCCGACGTCGGGTAGCGCCAGCCCTTCATCTCGGGGACGTAGGTTTCCGCCGGGGCGTCCAGCGACAATTTGCCCTGGTCGCGCAGCTTCAGGATGGCGAGGGCGGTGAACGCCTTCGACATCGAGGCGATGCGGAACAGGCTGTCGGGGCCGACCGGACGCTTCTCCTTCAGGTCCTGCACGCCGAACGCCTTGACGTGGACCAGCTTGCCGTCGGCGACGATCCCGTAGACGAGGCCGGGCGCGTGCGACTCCTTCTGGAAGCTCTCGAAAATCCGGTCGATCTGCGGCGTCGCCGCCTCGATCCTGGCGAGATCCGCCGCATCGGCCGGCAGTGCGGCCAGCGCCAGCACGCCCGCCGCCAAGAGCTTCAGCATCCTCATCCCCGTCTCTCCCTGCAACGATCCTGCCGTCTTCTTAGCCGATGCATGACGAAGCGGAAGCAACGGAACCGCTTTGCCACCGAAAGCGCTGTGCGCCCGATGAGCGAACCCTGCTTCGACTGCCTGGTGATCGGCGGCGGCCCCGCCGGCCTTACCGCCGCTATCTATCTCACACGCTACCATCTCTCCTTGAAAGTGGTCGACGCCGGCAAAAGCCGAGCCGGCCTGATCCCGTGCACCCACAATCATGCCGGCTATCCCGGCGGCATCTCGGGCAAGGAGCTGATCGCCCGGATGAAGGAGCAGGCGCAGATGTACGGCGCCTCGATCGTCACCGGCCGGGTCACCCGCATCGACCGTATCGAGGGCGGTTTTCGCGCCGAATGGGGGGAGGGCTCGGTCGAGGCGCGGACGGTGCTGCTCGCCACCGGCGTCACCAACCGGCGCCCGCCGATGGACGAGGATCTGCACGACGAGGCGCTGGCGCGCGGGCTGATCCGCTACTGCCCGATCTGCGACGGCTACGAGGTCACCGACAAGAAGGTGGGCGTGATCGGCAGCGGCAGCCACGGCGTCGCCGAGGCCATCTTCCTGCGCGGCTTCACCGAGGACGTCACCCTGATCGCCCCGGACACGGCCCACTCGATCTCCGAGGAAGACAAGGCGCGGCTCGCCGAGTTCGACATCACCACCGTAGACGGGCCATGTTCGGCGGTGGCGGCGCATGCCGACTGCATCGTCGTCGACACGGCCGACGGCCATTACACGTTCGACAGCGTCTACCCGGCGCTCGGCTCGGACACCCACGTCGAGCTTGCCGTCCAGCTCGGGGCCACGCTGAAGGATGGCAACCTGGTCGTCGATTCCCACCAGCGCACCAGCATTCCCGGCCTCTACGCCGCCGGCGACGTCGTGCTCGGCCTCGACCAGATCAGCCACGCGATGGGCGAAGGCGGAGTCGCTGCGACGACGATCCGCAACGACATGGCAAAGGTTCGCCCGATCAAGCGCGAGCGGCTGCGCGAAGGACGCTAGCGGCGCCACCGGCACGGCGGCTGCACCAATTCTCCTTGCCCAGAACGTGATGGCTGCACGGCCATGCGCCAGGACCATGCGCGGCCGATAAAGGCCGTGCGCAGGAGGGGGAGATCCGCCGATGAGGTTCAGGACCTTGGCTGCCGGGGTGGCGTGCACGATGCTGTGGCCCGGGCTTGTCGCCGCCGCCCCGGGGAGTGCCGCCGCCCAGGCCGCGCCCCGTTCCGACGATCTGAAGCGAGGCGCCGATGCGCTCCTCCAGGCCATTCCGGCCAACGGGCCGGGCGCGGCAGCGATCGTGATGCGCGGCGGGCGGATCGTCTATGCGGCGGGCCGCGGGCTTGCCGATCTCGACACGGGCCGCAAGGTCACCGCCGACACCGTCTTCAGCCTTGGCTCGATCACCAATCAATTCACCGCCGCGGTCGTTCTCCAGCTCGTCCAGGAAGGCAGGCTCTCGCTCGACGATCCGGTCTCGCGCTTCTTCCCCGATTATCCGCAGCCCACGGCCGCTGCGACCGTCCGGCAGCTGCTCAACCACACCTCCGGCATCCAGGATTTCAGCAAGATTCCCGGCTGGCTGGCCGCGAACCGAACCCGCCCGTTCACCACCGCCGAGCTGCTCGCCGTGTTCCGCGACAGGCCCGCGGCCGCGGCGCCGGGCGAGAAATGGGAGTATAACAATGGCGGCTACGTCCTCCTCGGGGCGATCGTCGAAAAGGTGACGGGCAAGGCCTGGCACGAGGCGGTGACGGAGCGGATCGCGAGTCCGCTCGGCCTGCACACGCTCGCTTATGGTGTCACCGGAGAAGCTGGTCCGGCGATCGCGCGCGGCTATACGGAGGAGCACGGCCGGCAGCAGCCTGTCCTTCCGTCGCACATGAGCGTACCCCACGCCGCCGGAGGGCTGGCGGCGAGTGCGCGCGATCTCGCCGCCTGGGCTCAGGCCCTGCACCACGGCCGCATCGTCGGCCCTGGACTCTACCGGGAGATGATCCGCCCGGCGCGGCTCAGGGACGGATCGGAACAGCCTTACGGGTTCGGCCTTCGGCTGCGGCAGCTGCGCGGCCGCCCGGCGCTGGTCCATGGCGGCGCGATCGCCGGCTTCGACACCGACAGCGTCTACCTTCCGTCCGAAGACCTGTTCGTCGCCGTGCTCGCCAACAGCGACGATCCGGCGACCGATCCGAGCATCCTCACCCGCCGTCTCGCCGCGCTGGCTTTGGGCGAGCCGTTCCCGACGCTGGTGCGCGCGGACGTGCCGTTGACAACGATCGCGCCGCTGTTCGGCACCTATGAGCCCCGCCCCGGCGGCGCCGACGACGGGCCGCCGCGCCGCTTCTTCGCTCGTGACGGCAGGCTGTTCATGGCGCGCGGAGAAGGCGAGATGGAAGCCTTCGCCGCCGGCGACGACCGCTTCTTCTTCGGCGCCGACGAGCTCACCTGGGTCCGCTTCGTCCGCAAGGCCGACGGCGCGCACGTGGTGGAGGTGCATCGGGCCGATCTCGCCGCGCCGGACCGCGCCGTCCGCACCGGCGACGCCCCGGCGCCTTTCGCGATCGCGCCCTCGGCGCTGCGATCCTATGCCGGAACCTATGCGACCGAGGGACCCGTGGTGACGATCGCCTTCGAAAACGGCCAGCTCACCCTCCAGCTCCCGGACGGTCCCACCCTGCCGATGCGAGCCGTGGCGGAGGATGCCTTCATGATCGACCGTGCCCGATCGCGGCTGGTCTTTCATCGGCAGAACGGCGCCATCGACCGTGTCACCATCCAGCACGGCGCACGCGTTCTGAACGGCAGGCGCGTTCCTTGAGGCCGGTTGCGGATTGCGCATCCCGGTCTAGAAGGACCCCGGGGAGGACGAGGGATGCGCAACAGGACGACAGGCCGGGTCGTGGCGGCAGCGGCATTCGCGGCGATGATCGCAGGGTGCGCCGGCGGCCTGGACGATCCTCGGCCCTCCTGCCTCGCCACCTGCGGCGAGCCGCCCGCGGAAATACCACCGCCGGTTCCCAACCCGGCGGCGGAGGCATTGGCGACGACGGCCGGTTGGCGCCAGATGATCCGCTACGAGCCGCGTACCGACCGGGAAGCCGGCGCTTCGCTGTGGATCAACGAGGAGGCGATCATCGGCGACGGTGCGCCGCGGGAGACGGGTCGCAAGCCGGTCCGCGAGCTCTGGATCAACCATGGCGCCGCCCGCGTCGCCGGTCAGGCGATCACCTTGCAGCTCAACACCTACAATTGCGGGTCCGAAGGCGGGATGAGACGCGGCCCGACTGCCGCCTTCACCGAGGATCTCCGCCAGCTCGCCTTCGTCGACCGCATCGGCGAGGTGGAACCGGTGCTTCCCCATTCGGCCGAGATCGACATCGCGCGCGTCCTCTGCACGTCGAACGTCCTCGCCAAACGCGGACGGACGGCAGCAACGGTGGCGGAGGTGATCGCCGCGGAAGCGCCGCAGCCGGCGGCTACGGAACCGGCCCAGAGCCTCGCTGCGGATCTCGACGCGGACGGCAAAGCCGAGCGCCTCTCGGTCCACATGCGGCCGCATTCGATGCGTCTGGACGTCGAGATCGTGTTCGGCGCGGAAGGGAAAGCGCCGGTCAATCTGATCGCGGTCGAGCAGCCTCCTTCCGGTCCGCTGGTCGAGGCGAAGCTCCGTGCGGCGGCGCCCAATGCCTATCTTTACGCCTGCGAACGGGAGGAGAATCGCGACGCGGCGCCGTGCGCGCCCGGCGAAGCAAAAGCCTTCAGGGGCGGCGTCGAGATCGTCACGCCCGGACAACCGAGCCTGTTGTTGTGGATCGACGACGGGAGGCCGCGAATCGTGCGGCTGCCGACGGCGGGCTGATCGCCGCTCGGGAAGCCCCCCGCCTCAGGCGAGGAAGGCGGGATCGACGACGATGCGGCCGTCCTTCAGGTCGGCGACGCCGTCGCGGAACGGCACCATCGCCCGCTTGCCGTCCGGCTTCTCGATCTCGATGATGTCGCCGGCGCCGAAATTCTCGACCGCGGCCACGGAGCCCAAGGGACGTCCTTCAGCATCCACGCAGGAGAGACCGATCAGATCGGCGTGATAATATTCGCCCTCCTCGAGCGGCGGCAGCGCTGATCGGGGAACGGTGAGGAGCTGGCCGCGCAGGGTCTCGGCGGCATTGCGATCGGCGACCTCGGCAAAGCGCAGGATCGGGTTCGCGCCCTGCTTGATCGCCGCGATCGTCAGCGGCCGGCTACCAACGGTCACGACCTGCTGACGCTTGAGGCTGTCGATCCCCTCGGCGAACAGCTTCAGGCGCACCTCGCCGGAAATGCCGTGCGCGCCCGCAATCGCTGCGAGGGTCACCTGTGAATCTTCGGTCATGCAGCTCGGTGGCCAAAGCCCTCCCCCTCGAGGGGGGAGGGTTGGGTGGGGGTGGTGTCAATGCAGGCCGCTGCCTCACCGGCGGAGGCAGTGCCGGTGGAAGCTCCACCCCTACCCCAACCCTCCCCCCTCAAGGGGGAGGGAGTGCGTGCCGCGACCTTCATCGACGTCCGATCACTCGGCCTTGTCGGCGCCTTCGGCCGGAGCGGCGTCTTCCGCGCCCTCGGCCGGCTCGGCGGTCGACTCGCCCTGGTTGGGAGCCTCCTCGGCCGGAGTGGCCTCGCCGGCGCCGCCGGCGGTCTCGGCCGGAGCTTCTTCGGCCGGCGCGGCAGCGGCGGCGGCAGCGGCCTCGGCGGCCTCTGCGTCACGCGCGGCGCGCTCCTCGGCGCGCTCCTTCGCCTTCTCGCCCGGCTCCGCCTTCTTCGGGTTGTTGCGGGCCGCGCGCTCGCGGACGCCGGCGGCGTCGAGGAAGCGGGCGACGCGGTCGGTCGGCTGGGCGCCGACGGACAGCCAGTGGCGGGCGCGATCGGTGTCGAGCTTCACGCGCTCGGCGCTGTCCTTGGGCAGCATCGGATTGTAGCTGCCGATGCGCTCGATGAACTTGCCGTCACGGCCGGTGCGGGCGTCGGCGACGACGATCTTGTAATAGGGACGCTTCTTCGCGCCGCCGCGGGAAAGACGGATGGAAACTGCCATTGTATAGTCCTTTCTGAGATTTACGCCTGTTCGATCTATTTCTTCATGAACTTGTCGAAGCCGGGCGGGAGGCCGAACGGCGCGCCGCCCGCTCCGGGAAGGCCAGGAAGGCCGCCGGCAGCGGGGCCGCCCGGGAGGCCGCCGGCCGGACCGGCGGGGCCGCCCATGCCGCCCATCCCGCCGAGGCCACCAAGGCCGCCGCCGAACAGGGCGCCGAGCTTGCCGAGCCCGCCCATCTTGCGGATCTTCTTCATCATGTTCGCCATCTCCTGATGCATCTTCAGGAGCTTGTTGACGTCCTGCACGGTGGTGCCGGAGCCCTTGGCGACGCGGATCTTGCGCTTGGCGTTGAGCAGCTCCGGCCGGGCGCGCTCCTTCGGAGTCATCGAGCCGATCATCGCGTCCATATGGACCAGGATCTTGTTGTCGACGTTGCTCTGCGCCATCGCGTTCTGGACCTTCTTCATGCCCGGAAGCATGCTGGCGAGGCCCGTCATTCCGCCCATCCGCTGCATCTGCGCGAGCTGGGACCGCAGATCGTTGAGGTCGAACTGGCCCTTGGCCATGCGCTTGGCGAGCGCCTCGGCCTCCTCGATCTTGATCGTCTCCTGCGCCTTCTCGACCAGGCTGACGACGTCGCCCATGCCGAGGATGCGGCCGGCGACGCGGCTGGGATGGAAGGCCTCGAGCGCGTCGACGCCCTCGCCGACGCCGGCGAACTTGATCGGCTTGCCGGTGACCGCGCGCATCGCCGCGCGCATCGCCATCGAGACGGGTGAGGACGACGCCGGTGAGATCGACCTGCTCGGAGAAGCTCCTGGCGACGTTGACGGCATCCTGGCCGGTCAGGGCGTCGACGACGAGCAGGATCTCGCTCGGCGTGGAGACCTCGGCCACCGCCTTCATCTCGTCCATCAGCGCCTGATCGACGTGGAGACGACCGGCGGTGTCGAGCAGGAGAACGTCATAACCCTGAAGGCGCGCGGCCTGGAGGGCGCGGCGGGCGATCTCGACCGGCTGCTGGCCCGCGACGATCGGAAGGGTCGCGGTCGAGGTCTTCTCGCCGAGCACGGCGAGCTGCTCCTGGGCCGCCGGGCGCGCGACGTCGAGCGACGCCATCAACACCTTCTTGCGGTCCTTCTCGGCGAGCCGGCGGGCGATCTTCGCCGTGGTCGTGGTCTTGCCCGAGCCCTGGAGGCCGACCATCATCACCACCGCCGGCGGCGTGACGTCGATGCGCAGGTCCGCCGTCTCCGCGCCGAGCATCTCGACCAGCGCGTCGTGAACGATCTTCACGACCTGCTGGCCGGGCGTGACCGACTTCAGCACCTGCTGGCCGACCGCCTGCTCCGTCACCCTGTCGACGAAGTCTCGAACGACGGGGAGAGCGACGTCGGCCTCGAGCAAGGCGATGCGCACCTCGCGCATCGCGGCGCGGACGTCGGCCTCGGTGAGCGCGCCGCGGCCGCGCAGGCGGTCGAAGACCCCGCTCAGGCGATCGCTCAGGCTCTCGAACATTCAAAATTCCTCTCGGTTGACGCCGCCAAACGAAAAACGCCGGCGGGCGAAACTCGCCGGCCAGCGTGCATCCGTCCCGGACGCGCGTCTCCCGACTCCAGCCGGGATGTGGGCGCGCATAGAGGAGCCAGCAAGGGATGGCAAGGGCAAGCACCGTGCGCGCCCTTCCCTGCCCCAAGCCGTCGCTCCGGCGAGGCCAGAGCCTCAGCGAGAGTTCGCGAAGGTGCAGATCGAGCACTCCAGAAGCGCTTGCGCCTGTCGCGCTCGGAGAGTCCGGCCTTCGCCGGAATGACCTGATGTCGCTTCCCTTCCTGCCAGTCCGGCGGCAAAGGGGCGCGCATGAGCCCCACGATCCTCGTCGACGCAGACGCCTGTCCGGTAAAGGAGGAGATCTACAAGGTCGCCTTCCGTCATGAGGCGAGGGTGAAGGTGGTCAGCAACAGCCCGTTCCGGGTCCCGGCGCACCCTCTGATCGAGCGGGTGATCGTCGACGGCGGCTTCGACGCGGCGGACGACTGGATCGCGGAGGCGGCGGACGCCGGATCGGTCGTCGTGACCGCGGACATCCTGCTTGCCGACCGCGCGCTGAAGAAGGGCGCGGCGGTGCTCGCCCCCAACGGCAAGCCGTTCACGGCCAGCTCGATCGGGGCCGCGATCGCCACCCGGGCGATCATGGCGGACCTGCGCGCCGGGATGGATGGTCCGGGAGGCGGCCCGCCACCGTTCGCCAAGACCGATCGGTCCCGCTTCCTCCAGGCGCTCGACGAGGCGCTGGTGCGGCTGAAGCGCCGCTGACCCGGATCCGGCGACGCTGCGTCCGATACAATTGCGACGTGCGGCGCCGCTCGGCGGCATCAGCCTGCCACCCGCGTCTGCCAGAGAGCTCCCGACGTGCCGCCGCGGTCACCGAAGGAGCCGAAGATGAATGCCGAACTGCCGATCCACAGCCAGCGCGACCACGAGCGGGCCGCTGCCCCCTCTCCTGCCCGCATCCTCGAAATGGGGATGGCCTTCTGGGCGTCGAAGACGCTGCTGAGCGCCGTGGAGCTGCGCCTGTTCAGCGTGCTCGGCGAGGGTCCGCTCAGCGCGGACGAGATCGAGGACGAGATCGGCCTCCATCCTCGCGCGACCCGCGATTTCCTCGACGCGCTCGTTGCGCTCAAGATGCTGGACCGCACCGGCGACGACGCCGGAGCGCTCTATTACAACACGCCCGAGGCGGCCCAATTCCTCGACAAGGCGAGCCCGGCTTATGTCGGCGGCATCCTCGAGATGGCGAACGACCGCCTCTATCCCTTCTGGGCCGACCTGACGCCGGCCCTCCTCACCGGCAAGCCCCAGAACGAGATCAAGCATAGCGGCCGGGCGATGTTCGAGACCCTCTATGCCGAGCCCAAGAGGCTCGAGCAGTTCATGGACGCGATGACCGGCGTCTCCCGCGCGAACTTCGAGGCGTTCGCAAATCGCTTCGACTTCATGCCCTACCGCTCGATGGCGGACATCGGCGGCGCCACCGGGCTGCTCTCGGCCACCGTGGCCCGTGCCCATCCGCACCTCGCCTGCACCTCCTACGATCTGCCGGTCGTCACGCCGATCGCCGAGCGGCGGCTGAGCGAGGCCGGTCTTGCCGAACGCGTCGCCGCGAAGCCGATCGACTTTCTGGCGGACGACTTCCCGCCGGCAGACCTGATCACGATGGGCATGATCCTCCACGACTGGAACCTGGAGCAGAAGAAGGCGCTGATCGCGAAGGCCTATCGCGCGCTGCCGCGTGGCGGCGCGTTCGTCGCAATAGAGAACATCATCGACGATGCGCGGCGCGAGAACGCCTTCGGTCTGCTGATGTCGCTCAACATGCTGATCGAGTTCGGGGACGCGTTCGACTTCACCGGCTCTGATTTCGCCTCATGGTGCCTCGAGGCGGGTTTCCGGCATTGCGAAGTGCTTCCGCTCGCCGGCCCGGCGAGTGCGGCGATCGCCTATAAGTGACACGACCGGCGGCGTGCGGCTCGCAAGGGTCGCACGCCATATCCCTCATGCGCAGAGCCGCGCCGGCTCCGTCCGGGCCGGGGCAATGACGCAACACGGCTCGCCGGCAGCCTTTGCCTCGTAGAGCGCCATGTCGGCGACGTGCAGCAACGCCTCGAGCGTCTCGCCATGGGCGGGAAAGACGGCCGCGCCGACGCTCGCGCCGACGGTTGCGGCGACATCGCCGAGGAGGAACGGCGCGCCGGCGATCGCTTCCACGATGCCCGCCCCCAGACGCTCCGCCTCCCCGCCGCCGCAGGCGGCGATGACGACGAACTCGTCGCCGCCGAGCCGCGCAACCGCATCGTCGCTGCCGGCGAAAGCGCCGAGCCGCGCAGCGACTTCGGCCAGGACGAGGTCGCCGCAGGCATGGCCGAGCCGATCGTTGACGGCCTTGAAGCCGTCGAGATCGACATAGAAGAGGACGAAGGCGCGGTCGGCGGCCGCCCGCGGCGCGAGCTGCATCGCCGCCCAATGGGCTAGGCCGCCGCGGTTCTTCAGTCCGGTCAGAGGATCGTGCCTGGCGTGGTGGCGGTTGCGGCGCTCCGCCTGCATCGTCCTGACCAGCATCCGGTGAAGGGCGAAGGAGGTCAGACCCATGCTTCCGAGGTAGAGCGGCAGCTGAAGGCCGGCGAGCAGCATGATCGGCTCACCCGACAGCGTCGCGGCAAGTGCGCACGGACCGAGGACCAGCGAGATCATGGCAATGACCAGCCGCGGAACGCCGTAGCTGCGAAAGCAGATCGCGCCGACCATCGCCGCGGCCGATGTGCTCGCCAGCGTCGCCGCCACCCAGTCGCCGCTGGCGACGCTGATGTAGGTGCCGTAGCCGATCGTCGCGGCCCAAGTCAGGGCGACGGCAAGATAGAGGTCGGGACGAACGATCTCGCCTCTCGCCAGCGCGCGTCGCCCGCCCACTTGCAGCCTGATGCGCAGCATCGCCAGGACGAGCTGCAGCGCCGTCCAGATCAGGAAGGGGGCGGTCGGAATGCGCGCTGCCACGACGCAGGCGAGCAAGGCGTTGTTGATCTCGCCGAGCACGAACGGCGTCGAGGCGCCGAACAGGGTGGTGACGAGCGCGCGGCGGATCGCGGGCGGCACGTCGCATCCGCTGTCCACCAGCCAGCGACACAGCCGCGCGCGCGGCAGCTCGACCTGCGAACTCTCCCCGTCCAATTCCGGTCCCCCTCGTCCTCCGCTCCCCGACGGATGTCCCGGAAACCGATCTAGGCGGCGATGGTTAACAGATCCTTGTTGCCGGCAGCGCGACCACCATGCCGCCGCGACCTTGCGCCCGACGCCAAGCGTACTTTGCCCGCGTCTAGCCGTTCGCGCCGCGCAGAAAGTGGAGCTCGGCGGGCCGTCCCTGGAAGGAATAAGTGGACGTGCTCGCGCCGCCCGCCTCGGCGAAACCGTCGATCAGCCGGGCGTTCACCGCCACGCTTCCGCCGGTGCGGACCCGGGATTCCCAGTGAGTGGTGCAGCCGCATTTCGGGCAGTGACGAAAGCTGATCGTCTCGTCGCCCCATTCATAGCCCTCGGTGAAGCCTTCGACCGCCACCTCGGAATCCGCATAATGGGCCCAGAGCATCCCGCGCCGGCTGCACAGCGAGCAGTCGCAGGCCACGACCCGCTCGGGAAGCGCGGTCAACAGCAAGCGCACCGAATGGCAGTGACAGCTTCCCCGCGCGCCCATCGTGGGTCCTTCCGAGTCCGAAAGCCGGATTGTACGCCATCCGACGCCCTCGCGCGCCTGGCCATTGCAGCGTCCGACGCGGCGCGAGCACGGATCGCCGTCCCGTCCTCGCTCCCGCCAATCTAGTTCCAAATGTCCTCGGGCAGCGGCCGGGAAAGCTCGGAATTGTCGAACCTCCGTCCGGCCTTTAATGCAGCGGCGACGTCCGTTTGCGGCGCCTGGCCGATGAAGCGCGCAGAAATGAGGCGGTCGGCGACGACCAGGTGGTCGCCCTCGCCGGTGTAGTAAAGGCCAGGTGCCTTCGAACGTCGACCGATGAACTCGATCGCGAACACGGCTAGCCAGCGGACCCCCTCGGCGTCTGCCGCCTCCAATCGACCGATGCTTTTGGTATCCAGGAATATCCTCAGCCTCAGCCGATTATCGGCAGCCGGGACCTTCTGCGGACCGGGTATGAAGCTGGATTCCTCGTTTCCGACTATCCACACGCCGGACATCCTTCGCGCGGGCTGAAGTTCTATGCACGCGTCATTGAACTTCAACCGGTAGTAGTCCCTGTCTTTGCGAAGGCAGCGCTCGGGCTCAAGGACGCCGCTCGAAGCTGGCGAACGCACCTCCCCGTCCTCGACCGAGGCCAGAACGACATTACCGGAATCATCGCCGGAGCACGCGGACGTCACGCAGAGCAGCAGGAGAAGAACTCGTTCCATCCCTGAGAGTGTGCTGCGGTTCGGAGATGTGAGCAAGGCAGCGCAACGAGGCGTACGACTGCCCAGCTCAACCCCTCTTGCCCTACATCCGCACGCTCGCCCTGGCGTAGAAATAGCGGCCGGGAACGTCGTAGACGGTCGGATCGAAATTGTTGATATCGCAGGTGACGCAGCCCGGCGCCTTGGTCTTGAAAAGATTGTTCACGGCGAGCGCGAAGCCGAAACGGCCGTCGCTGCCCCCGGGCAGGAAGCGCAGCTGGACGTCGGTGTAGAAGCGGTCGTTCATCACATTGCCGCCCCCCTCCTCGAGCTTCGAGACGTATCGGCCGGTCACCGTGGCACCGAACTCAGCCAGGTCCCAGTCGATGATTCCGACGGACTTCCACTTGGGGAAGCCTTGCGAGGGGCTGCCCTGCTCCGTGCCTTCGCGGCTGATCACCTGGACGCCATCGGTGATCGGCACGATCACGTCGTAATTGAGCAGGAAGGTGTTGTTCCAGGTGAAGCCGAGCCGGCCAAAGCCGGTCTCGATCCCTCGGAACGAGACGTTGACGTCGATCCCATCGGTCTTGATGCCCGCGATGTTCTGGAGCAGGCCGGAGACCTGAGTAAGCTGCCCGGCGCCCGCGCGGGTGACCAATGCGCAGGCGGCCGGATCGTTGTTGACCACGCAATTTGCGACCGTGACCTCGGCGTCGATGGTCTGGATCGCGCCATCGATCCTGATGTCGTAATAATTGGCCTCGATCGAGAAGCGCGGCAGGAAGCGCGGGCTGAACACCGCACCGAACACCCAGCTCTCCGACGTCTCCGGCGCGAGATCCTCGTTTCCGCCGACCAGCACTGAGATCTGGGGATTGGCCTGCTGGTAGCTGCCGTTGGCCGGCACGCCGGCGGCGATGCAATTGGCGCGGACCGTGTCATCGTTGGCGAAGCGACGCGGCGCCGGGTTGTCGGGATGGGAGGAGCAGGGATCGTCGAGCTGCTGATCGAAGCGCGACTGCGTTCCGAAAAGCTCGCCGATCGACGGGGCGCGGAAGCCTTCGGCCCAGGAGCCCCGGAACAGCAGGTCCTCGATCGGTTTCCAGTTCACGCCGGCCTTGAAGGTGCTGGTCGAGCCGGAAGTCGAATAATCGGAGAAGCGCACCGCGCCGTTCAACTCGAGCTCCTCGAAGAAGGGTCTGTCGGAGAGAAGCGGCGCGCGGACTTCGGCATAGGCTTCCCACACCGAATAGCTTCCGCTCGTGGGCAGCGCGGGGATGTCCGAGCTGAAGCCGGCGGCGACGATCGGATCGGGATCGAACCGGCCGCTGAGGTCGCGATATTCCGCTCCCAACGCGATTCCGAGGGGCCCGCCGGGAAGATCGAACAGGCTGCCGGTCACGTTGGCGGTGAGATCCCAGGTGGTCTGGCGGCTGCTGTCCTCCTGGACGAACGTCACATAGTCCAGCATCGGCTGGGTGATCGAGCCCGCGCCGCCGAACAGGTTGAACGGAACGCAGGGCGCAGTGCAGGCGGAGACGGGGCCGAGCGCACGACGCAGATTGTCCGAGTTGATGTTGCCGAACATGCGCTGCTCGGCCTTGTTGCGGCCGTATGCGCCGTTCAGATCCCAGAACCAGCTGCGGCCGCCGAGATCGAACTCCCCGTCCAACGTTGCGACGCCGTAATAGGTGTCGACCGTCTGGAAGAACCGACGCGGCCCGCCTTCGACGAAGCGTCGGAAGATGAAATCCATGTTGGTCGCGTCGAGGGTCACCCCGAACGGGTTATAGGGATTGGTCGCATGCACCGGCGTTCCGTCGAGCACCGGAGTGATGCCCGCCGCCGGACCGACGCCGAACGGCAGCGGCGCCGCCCGATTGGCCGACTTGCGCTTGTTCCAAAGGGCGCGGAGCGAGAAATTGACCGCATCGGAGAATTCGTACCGCAGATTGCCGAACACGCCGTAGCGCTCGAGCGGGATCTGAAGATAATTGAACGGCCCGAAGTTGAATCGGTCGTCGGGGCTGACGAACGGCCGGAAGTCGGCGGGCGTGGCGGTGCGGCCGATCACCGGCGCGATCAGGGTGAGATCCTGCCCGAGAACACCGTAGCGCCCGTTCGGCAGGAAGCCGGAGCAGCCGCCGTCGGCGCAGGTGGTGGAATATGGCGCGGGGAAGCGCGAGATGTCGCGCGCCCCGGCCGAGACGGCGTCCTGATCGACGTAATTGCCGCCGATCACGATCTGAAGCGGGCTGCGATCGCCGTTGCCCCAGCTCAGCTGGACGTTGCGGGTGCCGCCATCGCCTTCGTCCATGATGCCGATCTGGCCGGTGGCGCGAAGCCCGTCCTGCGTCTTCTTGGTGATGATGTTGACGACGCCGGCGATCGCATCAGAGCCATAAATGGCGGACGCGCCGTCCTGCAGCACCTCGATCCGCTCGATCGCGCTCTCGGGTATGGAGTTGAGATCGGTGGAGCCCGGCACGCCGCTCGCCGAGGCGCCGTTCACGTAGCGGATGCCGTCAACCAGGACGAGCACCCGGCGCGAGCCGAGGTAGCGCAGGTCGATCTCGGCGGCGCCGGCGCCGACGCCGCCGCCGTCCGGCGGATTGCCGAGATTGCCGCTGTTGTTGAACTTGCCGTTGAGGCCGCCGCCCGAGCTCGGCAGGCGCTGCAGGACGTCGTTGACCGAATTGAGGCCCGTCTTGGCGATATCCTCGTCATCCACGAAGACGATCGGAGCGTCCTGCGACAGCGGATCGCGCCGGATGCGGGAGCCGGTAATGACGATCGGCCCTTCCTGCTGGTCGGAAGCGGCCGTCGCGCCGCTCTGCGGATTGTCCGGCGGCAGCGTCGATTGCGCGAAGACGGTCGAGGGGGTTGCGAGAAGGCCGGCAAGGACTGCGAGCGACGTGCTGCCGAAGCGGAGGTGACGCGGCATAAGCTCTCCCCATGTCGAGCCTCCGGCAACCCGCCGGCGGCGGATTGGCAATGTGTAACACGTTTCGGAACCGTTTCACCCGCGTCTTGCCCCAATCTTGTCCGTTACGGCGGTTTGTCGCGCTCTTGTTGTACAAGCGGCACAGTTTTCTGTGCGAAGTCGGTCTGGAGATGAAATCGACCTTTCAGCCGACGCTGATCCGCTGGCCTGGCCCGACGCCAAGGCGACCCTGCTCTTCGGGATCCGCGCTTTCGACGCGCACAAAGGCATGCGATGACCCGGTCATGATCCAGCCTGTCCGCGGGCCGTCCGGCCGCCTCAACCTGCCCAGCCGGCTGGCCGGCCTGCTGCTCCTGCCGATCCTCTGCTGCTGGACTGGCTCGGCCTCGGCCCAGGCGCGGCGCGACTTCTGCCCCGATCGCCCGGGACTCGGAACGCCCGCCTGCACAATCGACCGCGGCCATGCCGCCGTGGAGATCGGACTCGCAGACTGGACGCTCGACAGAGGCTCGGGAGAGCGCACCGATACCGTCGTCCTGGGCGACATGCTGGTCCGCTACGGCCTCAGCGATCGCATCGAGGCACAGATCGGATGGCAGGCCCTGGGCCTGATGCGCCATCGCGACGCCGCCGGCGGGGTCGATCGCAGCACGGGCGTGGGCGACGTCCGGCTGGCGCTTCGCGCGAACCTGCTCAACCCCGACGGTTCCGGCCTGTCGGTCGCGCTCATGCCGCAACTGACGATGGCGACCGGCGACCAGCCGCTCGGCGACGGGGACTGGTCGGCGGCCCTGCTGCTGCCGCTGAGCTACGAGCTCGGCGAGGGGCTCCAGATCGCCGCAACCGGGGAGATCGAGACGGCACCGGACGAGGCCGGTTCCGGCCACCATCTCGCTTATGGCGGCGTCCTCGGCCTCGAGGCGCCGCTCGCCCAGGATCTCGGCGCCGCGATCGAGATCGCCGCGCGCCGCGACAAGGAACCCGGAGAGCACAGGACGGAGCTGCTCGGCGGCCTGTCGCTCGCCTGGTCGGCGCGCGAGTCCCTCCAGTTCGACCTGGGCGTGAATCTCGGCCTGAACGGCAACGCTCCGGACCTGGAGCTCTACGTCGGCATCGCGAAGCGCTTCTAGCACGCCACCAAATCGGCTGACGTGGGCACTTCCAGCCCTTGCCGTCGCTGTCTGCTCCAAGCATCATCCGCATGCCCGCTGGAGTAACGACGTTGCTGCGCTCGCTCTTTTTCCTGCTGTTCCTGTTCGCCGTACCGGCATCGGCCGCCGCCCCACCCGCCACCTGGCCGCTCGAGCATTTCGTCCAGTGGCAGCCCGAATGGGGGAACAAGACGATCGAAGCCGGTGGGCTTCGGGTGCGGACGGTGATGCGCCGCTGCGGCGAGACTCGGCCGGTTTCCGAAGCCTGCTCCCCCGGCAGCCGCTATCTGGTGGCGGTGGTCAGCGGCGGAAGGATGGCGACGACGACACTGGTCGGTCAGCCGGGGAGCGCGGCCTATCTCGGGATCGGGAAGCTTACCCCGGACGCGAAGATGTCCTCGGTGATCCTGATCTCCCACTCCGGCGCCAGCGCCGGCTGCGTCACGATTGACCTGGCGGTCCCGGAAGGCCGAGTTTTCCGTTCGGCGAAACTCGCCGCCGAGGGCAGCGACAGCCTTTGTGCGGTCGATCCCGAGATGCTCGAATGGCCGCGAGACCTCGCCGGGCGCAGCCGGGCGGAGTTCGTGCTGCGCGACACCGCCTTCCATTGCCGCTTCACCAGCTGCGCGGCCAGCCGCCTGCCGCCGCGGGTGATCGCATTCGTGCACGGCGACAGCGTCGACGTCTCGCGCGATCCGGCGCTGGCGCCTCTCTACCGCCGCGAGATGGCCGCGATGCGCGACGCGTGCGAGCAGGAGAGGGACGAAGCACAGGGCGCCTGCGCCGCATATGCCGCCGATGCGGCACGGCTCGGCCTCCTCTCCGAGGCCTGGACGGTGATCGAGGCGCAGGTGCAGCGCGGCTGCCGGGTCGCGCGGCCCGAGGATTGCGCCGACGCTACCCGCATACCCGAAGCCTTTCCGGCAGCGCTCGCCAGCGTGCTTTCGACGCAGGGCTATCGCTGAGCCGCGGGCCTATCGTGCAGCGTTACCGGAGCGGCCTCTTCTCCAGCTTCCGCGCCAGGGTGCGGCGGTGCATGCCGAGCCGGCGCGCCGTTTCCGAGACGTTGAAGCCGCTGTCGGCCAGCGTCTCGTGGATCCGCTCCCACTCCAGCGTCTTGAGCGACGTCGCCCGCGCGCCGATCGGGGCTTCGACATCGCCCTCGCCCTTGCCGAACGCCGCCTCGATGTCGTCGCTGTTCGCTGGCTTGGGAAGGTAATGGCTGGCGCCGAGCTTGATCGCCTCTACGGCGGTCGCGATGCTGGCATAGCCGGTGAGGACGACGATCTTCGTCGCCGGATCGCGCTCGTGGAGCGCGCGGACGCAGCTCAGGCCCGAGCCCGAGCCGAGCTTGAGATCGACCACGGCATAGCCTGGCCGGATCGTCCCGAGCAGCGCGTCGAACGCCGGAACGCTGCTCGCGACATGGACGCGGTAGCCGCGCCGCTCGAACGAGCGCGCGAGGGTTCGGGCGAAGCTCGCATCGTCCTCGACGATGAGCAGGCATCTTTCGTCGTCGGCCACGCGCTCAATCCTCCGGAAGCGCCGAGGCGAGCGGCAATAGCAGCCGGACCACCGCCCCGCCATCGTCGCGATTGGCCGCCTCCAGGCTCCCGCCGAGCCTCCGGGCGACGTTGCTGGCGAGGAACAGCCCTAGGCCGCGGCCCGGCCCCTTGCTCGACTGGTAGAGCGTGCCGATCCGGGCGAGCTGCTCGTCCGAAAAGCCGGGACCCGAATCGAGGATTGAGATGCGCAACTGATCTCCGACGACCTCGCCGAGCAACGCGATGCCGTCCGGTGATTCCTCGGCGGCGTTGTCGAGCAGACTGGAGATCACCTGCCGCAGGGCCGGATCGGCGACGACGTGCGTCCCTGCCAGCGCATCGGTCCGGCTCGCCAGCGGTGTGTCGCCATGAACCGCCCGCCAATCGGCCGCCACGTCTTCGAGCAGGGCGCGGGCCGGCACCGAAGCCATCGCCTCGCCGCGCGAGCGGCCGGCCGAGTGCAGGATGTTGGAGACGATCTGGCGACAGCGACGGAGTTCCGATTGCGCCTCCTCAAGCTCCTCGCGAAAGCCCGGATTTGCGCCGAGCGCCGGATCGCGCTGCCAGTCCGAGATCAGCACCGACAGCGTCGAAAGCGGCGTTCCGAGCTCGTGCGCGGCGCCGCTCGCGAACAGACCCATGCGCACGATCCCGTCCTCCTCGGCGGCGCGCTGACGCAGCTCCGCCACATAGGCTTCGCGCGCGGCGAGGTTGCGGCTGATCCTGGCAATGAACAGGACGAGCAGGATCGCTACCATCGAGAAGCTGATCCACTCGCCGATCAGCCGCAGGTCGGCGGGCACAGTCCCGATTGCCGGCGGCAGCCGCAAGGGCAGATGCCGGACGCTGAGGAAGGCCCAGCAGACTATGGCGACGACTGCCGGCAGCCACGCCATGGCGGGGCCGAGCAGGATCGCGCCGAGCACGACCTGCAGAAGGTAGAGCGAGAGAAACGGGTTTGTCGCGCCACCGCTGAGGTAGAGCTGCGCGGTCAGCGCCGCCATGTCGAGCAGGAGCGCGAGCAACAGCTCGCCCGGGACCAGCCAGAGCCGGCGGAGGGTGAGCGTGAAGGCGACGTTCACGAGGGCGAGGAGAGCGACCACGGCGAGCAGGGGCGCGAGCGGCAGCGGCACCCGAAGCGCGAAATGCGCCACGAGGATCGCGACGAGCTGGCCGATGACGGCGAGCCAGCGCAGCTGGATCAGCTGCCGCATGTTCTCGACCGCCGCGGCATTGGGCGAGCGACCCGGCAGCGCCTCCGGCCGTCGGCGGGTGAGAGCGAGAAGCGGTGTGTCCATCAGCGGCGCTTCTGCGCCGGCTTGAGCAGCAGGACCAGCCCCGCCAGCGACAGGCCGGCGAGCCCGAACCAGGTCAGGGCGTAGAGCAGGTGCGCGTTGCGGAAGCGGACGACGGTCAGGCCGCCGATCGGCAGCCCTGCATGCGGCGCGGCATCCGCGTCGATGAAGAAGGGCGCCGCATTCGATATCCCGCGGGCGGCGGCGATGGCGGCGACGTCCCGGGAGAACCAGCGCTCCTGCCGCGGCTCATTGGGGCGGAGGAAGCGGCCGCCCGGCTCGCTCGCGCGCATCAGCCCGGTGACCATCAATGCGCCGCGGGGCTGCGCCGGTCGCCTCCCGGGCGCCTCGTAGGCGTCGGGAACGAAGCCGCGGTTGACCAGGATGACGCCGTCGCCGGTCTGGAGCGGCGTCAACACCCAGGATCCAGCGCCGCGCTCGGTCAGGGCGTCCACGAGCGTCTCGGAATTGGCGAGGAAGCGCCCGCGAACGCGCACGCGCCTATATTCGTAGTCGCGGGGATCGAGCCGGGGCCAGGCGGCCGCCGCCGGCGGCGGCACCGGGGCGGCGTGGATCCGGGCGTCGACGCGGGCGATCAGATCGAGCTTCCAGGCACGCCGCTCGACCTGCCAGATCCCCAGCGAGGTGAAGAGAAGGAGGCCAGCGAAGCAGAGGATCAGGAGGAAGCCGCGCTTGGCTCCCCCCTCGCTCACGGCGCGTAGCTCGTCTGGCCCGTCATCATCCCCGGCATCATGTTCGAATTGAGGTGGTACATGATCCACAGCGAGCCGCCGATGGTGAGGAGCAGGATCACCCCGGTGAAGATATAGGCGATCATCGTCCATCCGCCTTCCGCCTGGGTGTTGAGGTGCAGGAAGCAGAAGGTGTGGACCAGGATCTGGAGCACCGCGATGACGATCACCGCGGCCGCGGTCAGCCCGGCGTTGCCGAGCGGATCGGCCATCACCAGCCAGAACGGGATGGCCGTCAGCACGGCGGAGAGGCCGAAGCCGACCAGATAGCTTCGCTTCGAGCCATGGCCCTGGGTTTCGCCATGGGCGTGCACGGCGGGATCGAGGTGCGTGTCGGCGGAGCTCATCGCAGCATTCCCAGCAGATAGACGAAGGAGAAGACGCCGATCCAGACGACGTCGAGGAAGTGCCAGAACATGCTGAGGCACAGCAGGCGGCGCTTGTTCGCGGGGATCAGGCCGCGCTGGCCGATCTGCACCAGCATCACGACGATCCAGATGATTCCGACCGTGACGTGGAGGCCGTGGGTTCCGACCAAGGTGAAGAAGCCGGAGAGGAAGCCGCTGCGCTGCGGCGTCGCGCCCTCGGCGATCAGCGCGCCGAACTCGAACAATTCGATGCCGACGAACGACGCGCCGAGCAGCCCCGTGACCGCGAGCCAGGCCTGGGTGGTGCGGACGGCGCCGCGCTCCATCGCCAGCATCGCGAAACCGTAGGTGATCGAGGAGACCAGGAGGATCGCGGTGTTGAGCGCGACCAGCGGCAGCTCGAAGATCTCGCGCGGGCTCGGTCCGCCGGCATAGCTGGTGCTGAGCACGCCGAACGTCGCGAACAGCGCCGCGAAGATCAGCGCGTCGCTCATCAGGTAGATCCAGAAACCGAGCAGCGTCGCGCCGCCGGTCTCGTGATCGTGATCGTCTGCCTCGACGAGATGGAAGGTCGGATCGACCGCGGCCTGCGCCTGTTCAAGCTGTGCCATGGCTCAGGCCTCCGCCGGCAGAAGACGGTCGCGCTCGCCCTCCTGCCGCTCCACATCTCCGGCCGGGATGAAGTAATCCCGGTTGTAGTTGAACGTGTGGCCGATCGCCGTGGCGATCAGCGCCACGAAGGCCAAAGCCGCCAGCCACCAGATATACCAGACCATGGCGAAGCCCAGGACCAATGCCAGGCCAGACAGGATCACGCCGGTCCCGGTGTTGCGCGGCATGTGGATCGGCCGGTAGCCGCCCTGGGGACGGCGGTAGCCGCGCTGCTTCATGTCGTACCAGGCGTCGAGATCGTGCACGCGCGGCGTGAAGGCGAAATTGTAGGCGGGCGGCGGCGAGGAGGTCGACCATTCCAGCGTGCGCCCGTCCCACGGATCGCCGGTCACGTCGCGGAGCTTGTCGCGATTCTTGATGCTGACGGCGATCTGCATGACGAAGCCGAGAATGCCGATGCCGATGATCACGGCGCCGATCGCGGCCACCACGAACCAGGGCTGCAGGGTCGGATCGTCGAAATGATTGACGCGCCGCGTCGTGCCCATCAGCCCGACGATGTAGATCGGGGTCCAGGCCACCCAATAGCCGATCACCCAGCCCCAGAAGGCGATCTTCCCCCAGAAATCGTCGAGCCTGAAGCCGAATGCCTTGGGGAACCAATATTGCATGCCGGCGAACAGGCCGAACACGACGCCGCCGATGATGACGTTGTGGAAGTGCGCGACCAGGAACAGCGAATTGTGCAGCACGAAGTCGGCGGGCGGGATCGCCAGCATCACGCCGGTCATGCCGCCGACGACGAAGGTCAGCATGAAGGCGACCACCCACATCATCGGCAGCTCGAAGCGGATCGAGCCGCGATACATGGTGAACAGCCAGTTGAAGATCTTGGCCCCGGTGGGGATGGAGATCACCATCGTCGCGATGCCGAAGAAGCTGTTGACGCTGGCGCCCGAGCCCATCGTGAAGAAATGGTGCAGCCAGACGAGATAGCTGAGGATGGTGATGACCACCGTCGCGTAGACCATCGACGAATAGCCGAACAGCCTCTTGCCGGTGAAGGTGGAGGTGATTTCGGAGTATATGCCGAACACCGGCAGGACCAGGACGTAGACCTCGGGGTGGCCCCAGATCCACACCAGGTTCCAGTACATCATCGGGTTGCCGCCGAGATCGTTGGTGAAGAAGTTGGTGCCGATGTAGCGGTCGAGCATCAGCAGCGCGAATGCGCCGGTCAGGGCCGGGAAAATGGCGACCGCGAGCACCTGGCTGCACAGGGCCGTCCAGGTGAACACCGGCATCTTCATCATCGTCATGCCGGGCGCGCGCATCTTGATGATCGTCGTCACCATGTTGATCGCGGACAGGGTCGTTCCAAGACCCGCTATCTGCAGCGCCCAGAGGTAATAATCCGGACCGGTGCCGGGACTGTTCTGGAGGTTGGCGACCGGTACGTAGTTCAGCCATCCGGCGGTCGAGAACTCGCCGACGAACAGCGACACCATGACGAGCAATGCGCCCGCGACGGTTAGCCAGAGGCTGAGGCTGTTGAGGAACGGAAAGGCCACGTCGCGCGCGCCGATCTGCAGCGGCATCACGAAGTTGATGATTCCGGACACGAGCGGGATCGCCACGAAGAAGATCATGATCGTCCCGTGGGCGGTGAACACCTGATCGAAATGGTGCGGCGGCAGATAGCCCTCGCTGGCCCCGAAGGCGACCGCCTGCTGCGCCCGCATCATCAGCGCATCGGCAAAGCCGCGCAGCAGCATGATGATGCCGAGGATGATGTACATGATGCCGATCTTCTTGTGGTCCACGGTCGTGAACCACTCGCGCCACAGCCAGCCCCAAAGCCGGTATTTGGTCACCGCTGCGACGATGCCGATGCCGAGCAGGGCGACGACGAGGAAGGTGACGAGCAGGATCGGCTCGTGCACCGGGAAGGATTCCCAGGTCAGCCGGCCGAAGATGGTCTTGAAGATGGAAGATTCGGGCACGAGTCGCTCCGCAGGATCAGGCGTTGGCCGCCGGCTGGGCTGATGGGTGAGCCATGGGCATGACGGCGCTCATGTCCCGGTTCTTCTGGTCGCCGGGACGGGTGACGCCCGGTGCGCGGCTCGGATTGGCCGGCTTGGTGACGTTCGGTCCCGAGCCCCTCTCCTCGGGCGACTTGAAGATCGCGCCCTCCGGCTTGTCGCCGTGGAGCGGCGCACTGTCGCGACCCTGCGGCATTCCCGCACCGGGCCGCATCTCGTGCGGATGGCCGCCGCCGGCTTGACGATCGTGCGCCATGATCTCGCTCATGCAGGGCTTGCCGGGCTCGACGCAGCGCTCGAGGATGCGCCGGAACAGGTCCGGCCCGACGGCGGCGAAATGCATCACCGGGACGCGCTCGCTGGGCTTCACCAGCTCCATGTAGGTGGCAAGATCGAGCGCCTTGCCGGAGCCGCGCGCGGCGGCCACCCATTGGCCGAATTGCGCGTCGTCGACGCCGCGCAGCTTGAAGCGCATGTGGCTGAAGCCGTGGCCGCTGTAATTGCCCGAATAACCCTGCGACTCCACCGGACGGTCGAGCACCGCGTGCAAAGTGCTCTGCATGCCCGGCATCGCATAGATCATTCCGGCCATGGTGGGCGCGTAGAAGGTGTTCATCATGTTGGTGGACGTGATGTCGAAGCGGACCTGCCGCCCCACCGGAAGGACCAGTTCGTTCACCGTCGCGATCCCCTGCTCGGGATAGATGAACAGCCACTTCCAGTCCATCGAGACGACCTGGACGCGCAGCGGCGCCTCCACCTGGGCCTTCGCTTCCTGATCGGTCGCGACCTGGTTCAACGGCCGGAACGGATCGAGCAGATGGGTGCTCGACCAGGTCAGCGCGCCGAGGACGATGATGATCAGCAGCGGCACGGACCAGATGACCAGCTCCAGCGCGGTCGAATGATCGAAGTTCGGATCGTAGGTGCCGCCCTTCCCCCTGCGGTAACGCCAGGCGAAGACGACGATCAGGACCATCACCGGCACGATGATCAGCAGCATCAGGCCCGTCGAGATGTAGATGATGTCGCGCTGCTGGCGCGCAACGTCTCCGGCCGGATCGAACACCACCCGGTCGCAGGCCGTTGCCAGGAGCAGGAGAGGCACGGCGGCCAGGACCTTGAGCCGGCTCGCCGATCTGAACATGTGCTGCAGCATGATGGCCCTATATTGCCCTCCGCCCGAGGACCGACATTGGACATTTTGTCCAATCCGACGGCTCGCGGTTTGAGGCTAGAACATCTAAACCCGTGGCGCGTTGCCTCACGGAACCTGGAATTCCATTCTCTGGAGATGACCGCGCGATGACGGCCCCTGCCTCTGCGTCCGACTCGACGCCGCTCGAACGCGACGCCCGGCTGGTCAACGCCCGCCACGGCACGATCAAGCCGGGAGAGATCGCGATCGGCGTGATCATCGGCCGCACGGGCGAGTTCTTCGATTTCTTCGTCTACGCGATCGCCTCGGTGCTGGTCTTCCCGCAGCTCGTCTTCCCCTATCTCGACGCGCTGACCGGCACGCTCTTCTCCTTCGCCTTGTTCGCGCTCGCCTTCGCCGGGCGGCCGATCGGCACCCTGATCTTCACCGCCATCGACCAGCGGCACGGGCGCGGCGTGAAGCTCACCATCGCCATGTTCCTGCTCGGCGGCTCGACCATGGCGATCGCGCTGCTGCCCGGCTATTCCGAGGTCGGCGTGATCAGCGCCTGGCTGCTCGGCTTCTTCCGTCTCTGCCAGGGCATTGCGCTCGGCGGCGCCTGGGACGGTCTCCCATCCCTTCTCTCGCTGAACGCGCCCGAGGATCGCCGCGGCTGGTATGCGATGATCCCGCAGCTCGGCGCGCCGCTCGGCCTGCTGGTGGCGAGCGCGCTGTTCGCCTATTTCCTCGCCTTGCTCTCGACCGAGGATTTCCTCCGCTGGGGCTGGCGCTATCCCTTCTTCGTGGCGCTCGCGATCAATGTCGTCGCCTTGTTCGCGCGCCTTCGGCTGGTCGCAACTCCGGAATTCCAGCGGCTGTTCGAGAATCGCGAGCTCCAGCCGTCTCCGCCGTTCGAGACCCTGTTCAGCGAATTGCCGACGATCATCCTCGGCGCCTTCGCGCCGCTGGCCAGCTTCGCCCTCTTCCACCTCGTCACCGTCTTCCCGCTCTCCTGGGTGCGGCTCTACGAGGATGTCGATCCGCTGCGCTTCCTGGTGATCGAGGCGGTGGGGTCGGTGATCTGCGTCCTCGCCATCCTCGCCTCCGGCGTGATCGCGGACCGGGTCGGACGGCGTGCCGTGCTCGGCGTGTCCGCCGCTCTGATCGGCGCGTACAGCGGCTTCGCGCCGCAGCTGCTCGCCGCCGGCCAGGTCGGCGAAGCGGTGTACATGTTCGGCGGCTTCGTCCTGCTCGGCCTGTCGTTCGGCCAGTCGTCGGGCGCGGTGAACAGCTCGTTCCGACCTTATTACCGCTACACCGGCGCGGCGATCGTCTCGAATTCCGCCTGGTTCATCGGTGCCGGTTTCGCACCGTTGGTCGCCCTTTTCCTCGCCAGCCGCTTCGGCCTCTGGTCGGTCGGCCTCTACCTCCTGTCGGGCGTCGCCTGCACCCTGGGGGCACTGGCCATCAACAAGGAGTGGGCGAAGCGCGTCGCCGGCTGAGCCGACGCCGCGGGCGTGGACTCGGCCGCCGGTCAACGATTATCCCTGCAGCGATGATGCGTTCTCCGACGACGATCCATCTCGCCGCGGCGGTGCTGCTCGCCGGCTGCGCGGGCGAGCCGCAGGACCCGCGAGGGAATGCCGTCGAACCTGAGACCGTAACGGCTCCCGCACCCGCCAAGGCCCCTGCCCCGGCCATGCCGGCAGCGGCCACGTGGCGGCTGCAGACGAACGGCGCGGAGACCGTGCTGGCCTTGCTCGACGCTCGCCAGACGCCGGTGATCCGGATCCTCTGTCCGGCAAGAGGCGACACGATGCTGGTCAACGTGCCCGCTTTCCGGCCGATCGGAAGCGAGGAGCGCCTGTCGTTCGGCAGCGGCGGCAGTGTCGCGGCCCTTGTCGCCGACGTCAAAGGTGATCCGCAGCGCGGCGGCGTCACCGCATCCGGGGCGGTGAAGGCCGAGCTCGCCAGCCTGATCGCCGGTCCGGTCTCGGCGAGCTACGGCGCCCAGACCAGCGGTCCTCACGCCGCGCCGCCGGCGGCGACGGCGACGGCCTTCGTCGCCGCCTGCCGCGCGCCGGCCCCGCCCGCGCCCGCGGCCGCACCTGCCAGGAATCCTGCGGCCGCGAGCCCGTGCCTGATCCAGGACGGGCGCCAGCTCGACGTCGCGGCGCTGCGCGCGGTCGGCACCGAGCCGTTCTGGAATGCCCGGATCGAAGGCCGGTGCGTCACCTACTCCCATCCCGAGGACCAGGCGGGGACGCGGCTATGGACCCGCTACGAGAGGCGCGGCGGCGGCGAGATCTGGACCGGTGCGCTGAACGGCCGCCGCTTCGTGCTGCGCCTGCGCCCCGCCCCCGGCTGCTCCGACGGCATGTCCGACCGGCGCTACCCTCTCGCCGCGGAGCTGGAGGTCTCGGGAGAGCGGCGATCGGGCTGCGCCGAGGCTGCCGGCCGCTGAGGCCAGCGCGCGGCGCCCGACGAGCGCTGCGATGGACTTCGTTCCCGCCGCCCCCTATCTGCCGGCAGCGATGAAGCGGCGGTTCGAGAAGATGCATGGACTCGGCAACGACTTCGTCATCTTCGACGCGCGCGAGACGCCGCTGGAGATGGACGGAGCGACCGCCCGCGCGCTCGCCGACCGGCACACCGGCGTCGGCTGCGATCAGTTGATCGTGATCGAGCCTTCGCAGATCGCCGACCTCAGGATGCGCATCTGGAATGCCGACGGCGGCGAGGTCGAGGCGTGCGGCAACGCGTCGCGCTGCGTCGCCCTGCTCGCCGGCGGCCATAGCCGCATCGAGACCGCCGGCGGCGTGATCCAGGGCGAGGCGCTCGACGGCGCGGCCGAGGTCGACATGGGCACGCCGCGCTTCGGATGGGACGAGATTCCGCTCGCTTACCCGCTCGACACGGCCGCCATGCCGGTCGGCTGGGAAGATCTCCATGGGCCGGCTGCCGTGAACGTCGGCAATCCGCACGTCGTGTTCTTCGTCGACGACAGCGGCGCCGTCGATCTCGCGCGGCTCGGTCCCGCCATCGAGACGGACCCGCTGTTCCCGGACCGGGTGAACGTCAACGTTGCCTCACTGGACGGGGGAGCGATCCGGCTGCGCGTCTGGGAGCGCGGCGCCGGCCTCACCCAGGCCTGCGGTACCGGCGCCTGCGCCACCGCCGTCGCCGCGATCCGGCGCAAGCTGGCGGCGAGCCCGGTCGACATCCGGCTGCCCGGCGGCACGCTGACCATCTCCTGGCGGCCGGGCGAGAGCATCCGGATGCGCGGCGCGGCGACTCACGTCTTCACCGGCGAGGTGGCACTGTGAGCGGCGTGCCCGCTGCCGCGGAAGGGCCCGAGCTGATCACGCTCGGCTGCCGCCTCAATCTCGCCGAGAGCGCGACCATGCGGCGCCTCGCGCACGGGCAGGACGATCTGATCATCGTCAACAGCTGCGCCGTCACCAACGAGGCGGTGCGCCAGACCCGACAGGCGATCCGACGCGCCAAGCGCAGCCGGCCCGATGCGCGCGTGATCGTCACCGGCTGCGCCGCCCAGGTCGAGCCCGAGACCTTCGCCGCCATGTCCGAGGTCGACCGCGTGCTCGGCAATCGCGAGAAGCTCGACGCTGCTTCATTTGCTCCGGCCTCTGCGCCCACACGAGAATCCGCCTCCCCCTCGAGAGGACGGGAGCAGCGCGGCGCGGTGGCGACGCTCCTCTCCGCCCCCGCCGACGTCCGCGTGTCGGACATCATGGCCGTGCGCGAGACCGCCCCGCACCTCGCGGCGGCCTATAGCGAGCGGTCGCGGGCCTTCGTCGAGGTTCAGAACGGGTGCGACCATCGCTGCACCTTCTGCATCATCCCTTATGGGCGCGGGAACAGCCGCTCGGTGCCGGCCGGCCTGGTGATCGACCGGATCAAGCGCCTGGTCGACGAGGGCTATCGCGAGGTCGTGCTGACCGGCGTCGACGTGACCAGCTACGGCCCGGACCTCCCGGGCGCCCCGTCGCTCGGCCTGCTGGTCGAGAGGATCCTTCGTCACGTGCCGGCGCTGCCGCGGCTGCGCCTGTCGTCGCTCGACTGCATCGAGATCGACGACCGGATGTTCGAGATCGTGACGGGCGAGCCGCGCTTCATGCCGCACCTCCACATGAGCTTCCAGGCGGGCGACGACATGGTGCTCAAGCGGATGAAGCGCCGGCACAGCCGCCGCGAGGCGGTGGCGATCGTGGAACGGCTGAAGGCGAAAAGGCCGGAGATCGCGATCGGCGCCGATCTCATCGCGGGCTTTCCCACCGAGACCGACAAGATGGCCGAGAACAGCCTGCGGCTGATCGACGATTGCGACATCGTGATGGGCCACATCTTCCCCTTCTCGCCCAAGAAGGGCACGCCGGCAGCCCGGATGCCGCAGGTGCCGCCGCCCCTTATCAAGGAACGGGCGCGGAATTTGCGCGAGGCCAGCGAGCGGCGGCGGCGCGCGTGGCTGGCCGGCCTCGTCGGCAGCCGCCAGAGAATTTTGACCGAACGCGGCGACGCGCCGGGCCATGCGGAGAGCTTCGCACCGGTCCGCCTCGCCCAGAGCAAGGATGCAGGACAGATCGTGGACGTGGTGATCACCGGAATAGACGGCGACGTGCTGACGGGCAGAGCGGCATGAGCGAGGCTTCCTGGCTCGACCGGCTCCAGGCGGGCTTCCGCAAGACCTCGGAACGGCTCGGCGACAATCTCACCGGGCTGTTCAACCGTGCGGCCCTGGACGAGCAGACGCTCGACGAGATCGAGGAGGCGCTGATCGCCTCGGACCTCGGCCCCGCCACCGCAGGGCGCATCCGCGTCCGCCTGGCCGGCGAGACCTTCCCGCTCGGCCTCACGGAGACCGCCGTGCGCGAGATCGTGGCCGAGGAGATCGAGAAGATCCTCGCGCCGGTCGCGCAGCCGCTCGAGATCGACGCCTTCCCGCGCCCGCAGGTGATCCTGATCGTCGGCGTCAACGGATCGGGCAAGACCACCACGATCGCGAAGCTCGGCCATCTCTTCCTCGAGCAGGATTACGGCGTGCTGCTCGCCGCCGGCGACACGTTCCGCGCTGCGGCGATCGGCCAGCTCAAGGTCTGGGCGGACCGGATCGGCGTTCCGATCATCTCCGGACCTGAGGGCGGCGACAGCTCGGCGATCGTCTTCGATGGCGTGAAGAAGGCGACCGCCGAAGGCATCGACACGCTGATCGTCGACACCGCCGGCCGGCTCCAGAACAAGAAGGATCTGATGGACGAGCTCGCCAAGATCCGGCGCGTGCTGGGCCGGCTCAACCCGGCGGCGCCGCACGACGTGGTGCTCGTCCTCGACGCGACGACGGGGCAGAATGCGCTGAGCCAGATCGAGGTGTTCAAGGAGGTGGCCGGCGTGACCGGACTGATCATGACCAAGCTGGACGGCACCGCGCGCGGCGGCGTCCTGGTTGCCGCGGCCGAGCGCTACGGCCTGCCGATCCACGCCATCGGTATCGGCGAAGGGATGAACGACCTGCGCCCGTTCGATCCGCGCGTCACGGCGCGTGCGATTGCCGGGCTCCCGGCATGAGCGAGACCCGCAAGGAGCCGGGCGCCGGCGAGCGCCTGCTGATCGATCTCGGGCCGCTGGTGGTGTTCTTCGCCGCCAACCTCGCCTTCGGCATCTTCGCCGCCACGGGCGCCTTCATGGTGGCGATCACCGCCGCCGTCGGAATTTCGCTGGCTCGCTACCGCCACGTCTCGCCATTGCTCTGGTTCTCGGCGGTCATGGTGATCGTGCTCGGCGGCGCCACCTTGTGGTTCCACAGCGAGGTGTTCATCAAGATCAAGCCGACGATCTACTATCTGATCGTCGCCGCCCTGCTCGCCTTCGGCCTGGCGACGAAGCGCAACCTGCTGAAGATGGCGCTGGGAACCGCCTATCCGGGGCTGTCGGAGCGCGGCTGGCAATTGCTCTCGCGCAACTGGGCGATCTTCTTCCTGGTCATGGCCCTGGCCAACGAACTCGTCTGGCGCAACAGCAGCACCAGCTTCTGGGCCGGCTTCAAGCTCTGGGGCTTCATTCCGGCCACCTTCCTCTTCGCTGCCGCCAACGTTCCGATGCTCGTCCGCCACGGCCTGCAGCTCGGCAACGACAAGGAAGAGCCGCCCATCCCTCCCACGCAGTAAGAAGGACCGCCGCCCGATGCAGCCGGTGATCTCGATCCGCAACCTGTCGAAAAGATATGCCGGCGGGCACGAGGCGCTGAAGCATGTCTCGCTCGACATCAGGCGCGGCGAGATCTTTGCCCTGCTCGGCCCGAACGGCGCCGGCAAGACGACGCTGATCAGCATCGTCTGCGGCATCGTCACGCCGAGCGCCGGCACCGTCGAGGCCGACGGCCACGACATCGTGCGGGACTATCGCGCAGCGCGCACCAGGATCGGGCTGGTCCCGCAGGAGCTCCACACCGATGCGTTCGAACCGGTCTGGTCGACCGTTGCGTTCAGCCGCGGCCTGTTCGGCAAGCCGTCCGATTCCGCGAAGATCGAGCAGATCCTTCGCGACCTGTCGCTCTGGGACAAGCGCAAGGCCAAGATCAAGGAGCTCTCCGGCGGCATGAAGCGCCGGGTGATGATCGCCAAGGCGCTCGCCCACGAGCCCGACATCCTGTTCCTGGACGAGCCGACCGCCGGCGTCGACGTCGAGCTGCGCCGCGACATGTGGGCACTCGTCCGGCGGCTGCGCGACAGCGGCGTCACCATCATCCTCACCACCCATTATATCGAGGAGGCGGAGGAGATGGCGGACCGCGTCGGCGTGATCTCCAAGGGTGAGCTGATCCTCGTCGAGGAAAAGCATGCGCTGATGCGCAAGCTCGGCCGCAAGCGCCTGACGCTGAACCTCGCCGAGCCGATGGAGACGGTGCCCGAAGGCCTCTCCGAATGGGACCTCACCCTCTCCGACGACCGATCGGAGCTTCGCTACGAGTTCGACGCCAATGCCGAGCGGACCGGCGTTCCGTCGCTGCTGCGCCGGATGAGCGACCTCGGGATCGGCTTCAAGGATCTCGCCACCGAGCAGAGCTCGCTGGAGGACATCTTCGTCTCGCTGACCAGCGATCGCAGGGAGCGCGCGGCATGAGCGTCGGCAGCTTCAACCATCGCGGCGTCTGGGCGATCTACCGGTTCGAGATGTACCGCTTCCTGCGGACGATCTGGACCGGCCTCGCGACGCCGGTGATCACCACCTCCCTCTACTTCGTGGTGTTCGGATCGGCGATCGGATCGCGGATGAGCGACATCGGCGGCGTCGATTACGGCGCCTTCATCGTCCCCGGCCTGATGATGCTGTCGCTGTTCAACGAGAGCATCTTCAACGCCTCGTTCGGCATCCACATGCCGCGCTTCCTCGGGACGATCTACGAGCCGCTGTCGGCGCCGCTCTCCCCGTTCGAGATCGTGCTCGGCTATGTCGGCGCGGCCGTGACCAAGGCGACGTCGGTGGCGCTGGTCATCCTCGCCACCGCGACATTGTTCGTAGACATCGCGATCCTCCACCCGGGGTGGATGCTCGCCTTCCTGGTGCTGGTCGCGACGACCTTCTGCCTGTTCGGCTTCATCGTCGGGATCTGGGCCAAGGGCTTCGAACAGCTGCAGATCATCCCGATGCTGATCGTGACTCCGCTCACCTTCCTCGGCGGCGCCTTCTACTCGATCGAGGTGCTGCCCGAGCCGTGGCGGACGATCACCCTGTTCAACCCGGTGGTCTATCTGATCAGCGGCTTCCGCTGGACCTTCTACGGCAGCGCCGACGTCGGCGTCGGGGTGAGCCTCGCCGCGACCTTCGCCTTCCTGCTGCTGTGCCTGGCGACGATCTGGTGGATCTTCCGCACCGGCTATCGGCTGAAATCGTAGCGGTCCTCCCCGAGCGAAGCTCGGGGAGGAAATGGATCAGCCTTGCTGGTCGGCGCGGCCGATGCCGTTGCCGTCCAGGTTCTGGGCGACGAATTCCCAGTTGATCAGATTGTTGAGCACCGCGTCGACGAAGGCCGGGCGCTGGTTGCGATAGTCGATGTAATAAGCGTGCTCCCACACGTCGACGGTGAGCAGCGGCTTCATACCCTCGTGGGTCACCGGGCTGTCGCCGTCATGGAGCGAGGTGATGCGAAGCTTGTCCTGATCGAGCACCAGCCAGGCCCAGCCGCTGGCGAAGTGGCCGACGGCCTCGTCCTTCAGCTTGGCGAGCATCGCCTCGGTGGTGCCGAAGCCTTCCTCGATCAGCACGGCGAGCTTGCCCGACGGCCGCTGGCCCTGCGGCGGCGCAAGGCACTGCCAGAAGAAATTGTGGTTCCAGATCTGGCCCGAATTGTTGAACAGCCCGGCGTCGCCCCGATCGGCGGCCGCTCGGATCACCTGTGACAGAGACGCGCCCTCGAGCCCCTTGTCGCCGACCATCGTGTTGACCTTGTCGACATAGGCCTTGTGGTGCTTGCCGTGGTGATAATCGAGCGTCTCGGCGGACATGAAGTCGCCCAGGGCCCCTTTGTCGAAGGGAAGCTCGGGAAGGATGAACGGCATCGGAAGTGTCTCCTCGTCTGGATCGCGACAACGCACTGCCGCGGGCCCATGCGCGTTTCCGGCTCGGGCGGAGTCGGGACGACGCAGGCGGGTCCGCGATGCGCTACCGCCTCAAGCGGGAAAGCGCGCCGGGAGCAAGGGGAAAGGCGCGTCGCCTCCCCTCGCCTCGCGAACTTCGGGCAATCGCGACGTGGTCAGGGCTGCCGCACCGTGAAGCGCGCGAGTTCGGCCTTCGGCTCGGCCCACTCCGGCGCGAGCGCGCTCGCCTGCCGATAATCGTCATAGGCCGCGCGGATCTTGCCGCCGATCTCGTTGGCGATCCCGCGCCCGTAATAGGCGACCTCGGGCTTGCGGGTGCGCTTGGACAGCGCGGTGTCGAACAGGCCCACCGCCTGCTGCCAGCCCTGGTCCATCCGAAGCAGCGCCATCCCCTTGTTGAGATAGGCTTCGCCCTCGTCGCCATCGAGCGCGATCGCGGCATCGAAATCGGCGATCGCCGCATCGGTGCGGCCCATGCGCAGCTTGAGGATGCCGCGATTGACGAAGGTGGCGACGCGATCGCTGGTCACCAGGTTTTCGGCCGTCAGCGCGAGGTCGCAATCGCCGAGCACCGAAGGCCCCGGCCGCGTACGGTTTTCGGCGGAGAGATAGCAGGTGCGTGCCGAGCTGTTTCCGATCACGGTGACGGCAGCGGTGGCGGGAAAAGCGGCGGCGGTCGCCGCCAGCGCGAAGAGGAATCTTCCGGTCATGGTCCAGCTCCTCCTGGAGCCGCCAGTCTAGCAGATCGCGCCGAGTCGCGGCAGGGGCGCCCGTAAATCCGCCGGGTCAGCCGGCGAGCTGGTGCCGCTTCATGGCGTGGCGGAGCTGATCGTAGCTGAGGCTGAGCGCGGCCGCGGCAGCGCGCTGGTTCCAGCGGCATTTCTCCAGCGCGGCAGCGAGAATCGCTTTCTCATATTCCGCGATCGCCAGACGGAAATCGGCGCAAGAGGCAGGATCGTAGGCCGTGGCCTGCGCGGGCGGCGGCAGCGCCGCCGGCCCGCTCTCCGCCGACGCCTCGGTCGGGGCGGCCAGCGAGGTTTTCGGCCGCCACGGCGATTCGAACGGATCGAACTGGATGGTGTCGACCGGCTCGTCAGGCTGCTCCCAGCGATAGACGGCGCGCTCCACGACGTTGCGCAGCTCGCGGACGTTCCCCGGCCAGTCATAGGCCAACAGCCGATCCTGCGCGCGGCTCGAGAAGCCGGTCCAGCGCGGCCATTCCAGCTCGAGCGCCATCCGCCGGGCGAAGTGATCCGCGAGGATCGGAATGTCGCTGCTGCGGTGCCGCAGCGGCGGCAGGGTGACGACCTCGAACGACAGACGATCGAGGAGGTCGGCGCGGAAGCGATTGCGCTCGGCGAGTCTCGGCAGATCCTCGTTGGTGGCGGCGACGATGCGGACGTCGACCTGCACCGGCTTCGACGCCCCGATCCGGGTGACCTCGCCATATTCGACGACTCGCAGCAGGCGCTCCTGCGCGGCCTGGCTGAGCGTCGCCAGCTCGTCGAGGAACAGGGTGCCGCCGTCGGCTTCCTCGAAGCGGCCGGCGCGCGCCTTGGCGGCGCCGGTGAAGGCCCCCGCCTCGTGGCCGAACAATTCGGCCTCGATCAGGGTCTCGGGAAGCGCGGCGCAGTTCATCGCCACCAGGGGGCCGTCCCACCGTGCCGACAGATGGTGCAGACGCTCGGCGATCAGCTCCTTGCCGGTGCCCCGCTCGCCGATCACCAGGACCGGGCGGTCGAGCGGCGCGGCGCGGCTGGCCCGCTCGACCGCGTCGAGAAAGGACGAGGATTGTCCGACCAGCTGGGTACTGCGCTCCATTCCCGATTGTTGGCCATTTTTCCTAGCTGTTGGCAAGAACTATGATTTTGCCCCACCTCCCGGTCAGCGAGAAACCGCAGAAATCCGCCACTTCCGCAATCTGGCACGGAGCTTGGATAGCTTGGGTCGTACAGCCCGATGGGACGGGCGAATGTGTGACAGGGAGATACGAGATGAAACTGAGCGGAATTGGACAGAGCGCCGTGGCCACCCTCGCCGCCCTGCTGCTGACGGCAACCGCCGTCGGCGCGGCGGTCGGGCCGGCCCGTGCGGTCGAAACCACGCCGATCAGTCTTGTCGCGGCGGGGGTTTCGGGTCAGGCTTACGCCTGATCCCGGGCGGACGGCCGGCGCGGCGCAGCACCCCGCGCCGCCCGGTCGCTTCCGCCGGAGCCAGGTCAAAGGAGTTTCGAATGGGTATTTTCTCGCGGACACGCGACATCGTCGCCGCCAATTTCGCCGACCTCCTGGACAAGGCGGAGGACCCGGCGAAGATGATCCGGATGATCATCCTCGAGATGGAGGAGACACTGGTCGAGGTGCGCGCGTCCGCCGCGCGCACGATCGCCGACCAGAAGGAGATGCGCCGGCAGATCGGCCGACTCGAGAAGCTGCAGGACAGCTGGACCGAGAAAGCGGAGCTGGCGTTGTCCAAGGGCCGCGAGGATCTCGCCAAGGCGGCGCTGGTCGAGAAGCAGAAGGCCGGCGACATGGCCGACAGCCTCAAGGCCGAGATCGACGTCCTGGACGACGCGCTGCGCGCCTCGGAGGCGGACATCGCCAAGCTGCAGGGCAAGATCCGCGAGGCGCGGACCCGGCAGAGCGCGATCCAGAGCCGGCTCGAGAGCGCCGAGAACCGGATGCGCCTCCGCGAGATGTATTCCGGCTCCAAGGTCGACGACGCCTTCTCGCGCTTCGACGTGCTCGAGCGCCGTGCCGACATGGCCGAGGGCCGCGCCGACGCGCTGGCCCTCGGGGCGCCGCCGAAGACCCTCGAGGAGGAGATCGCCGAGCTCCGCAATGCGGAGAAGGTCGATGCCGAGCTCGAGGCGCTGAAGGCCCGCCTCGGCAAGACGCAGGAGGGTTGAGGCGATGGAAGACATCATCGTTCCGATCGTCATCGTCCCGATCCTGTTCATCGGCCTGCCCTGGCTGATCTTCCACTACATCACGCGGTGGAAGAGCCAGGCGACCCTCACCCGCGAGGACGAGCAATTGCTCGACGAGCTGCACGAGATGGCGCGCCGCCTCGACGATCGTCTCTGCTCGATCGAGCGGATCATGAACGCCGAGAATCCGAACTGGCGCGCCGTCGGCTGCGACCCACTCGCCGATGCCCTCGAGGATCGTGGCACCGGGCGCTCCGCGCTTGGCGGCACGAGCAGCGATTCCAGCGTCACCAACCAGCCGAGAAGGATCGGCCGATGACACCGCGTCACACCAAATTCTACCTCGACAAGCAGAACAAGAAGTGGCTCGGGGTCTGCGCCGGAATTGCCGATTACACCGGCCTCGACGTGACCCTGATCCGCCTGGGCATGCTGCTGCTCACCTTCATGGGCTCCGGCATGCCGATCGCCGCCTATTTCATCATCGCATGGATGGCGCCGTCCAAGCCGCACGAGCTCAAGTACGAGACTCCGGAGCAGGCGAAGTTCTGGCAGGGCGTCCGCGCCTCGCCGGCCCGCACCGTCCGCGACGTTCGCTCGCGTTTTCGTGAGATCGACCGCCGGCTCGCCGAGGTCGAGACCTACGTGACCAGCTCGAACGGGCGCCTCGCCCGCGAAATCGAGCAGCTCCGCTAGGAGGGCAGGAAAATGGACGACAATCTCGCGATTTTCCTGATCCTTGCGATCGCGATCAACGCCGCCCTCATCCTCACCATCTCGATGAGCTGGATCCGGACCAAGCGTCGGGCCCTGGAATTGCAGCCCGCCGCCGTGACGACGCTCAAGAATGAAAACGAGACGCTGAAGGCGCAGGTCGCCAAGCTCGAAAGCCGGCTGCACGTGCTCGAACGGATCGCCGTCGATCCGGCTGAGCGGACGTCGAGAGAGATCGAGCTGCTGCGCTGAGCCCGCAACCAGGGGGAAAGACATGGACATTCAATTTCACGAGCTGGCGCCGCTGATCGGCATTCTCGGCGTGCTCGCCATCGGCGGCTGGATCCTCACGACGTGGCTCAGGATCCGCCACGGCTATCCTCTCGACGGCGCCTGGGGCCAGGCTGTCTACCCGCGCAGCAGCGAGGAGACGACCGAGCGGGTGAAGCTGCTGTCGAGCGAAAATGCGCAGCTTCGCGCCGAGCTCGGCGCGATCAAGGATCGCCTTGCCACGGTCGAGCGGATCGTCACCGACGACGGCCACCGCCTGACCCAGGAAATCGAGGCGCTGCGCGCGCCGCGCAACTGAGGAACCCGCCATGCCGAATTCGATGCTGATCTTCTTCCTGATCGTGGTGGGGATTCCGGTCGTCGCGGGCCTCCTGGCCGACGTCTACAAGCGCCAGCTGAAGTTCAAGGAACGACAGCTGGAGCTGCTCGGCAACCAGACCGCCGAGAAGGCCGCGCAATATGCGGCGCACACCGAGCGTCTCGAGCAGAGGGTGCGGGTGCTGGAGCGGATCGTCACCGATCGCGGCATCGTCGTCGCCGACGAGATCGAGAAATTGCGCGACGAGCCGCTCAACTGAGCGATGCACGGCCCGCAGCCGATAAAGAGAGAAGAACATGAACCAATATTCGATGGTCGTGCTGATCGTTCTGATCGTCATGGTCGCGACCGTGCTCAAGGCGCGGTATCGCCACCAAAGCGGCCCGGGGATGACGAATGAGGAGAGCGCCGAGACGCTGCGGATGCGCGAGGAGCTCAAGACGCTGAAGGAGCGGATCGCCGTTCTCGAGCGGATCGCGACCGACCGCGAGAACAGCCTTGCCCGCCAGATCGAGGAATTGAGGGACCGGTGACCGACCCGCTCTCCCTTCTCGCCGTGGCGGGCGCCGGCACTCTGGGCGCGGGGCTTTTCAGCCTGGCAGCGCTGCGCGGGTGGCGTGGCTGGCTGGAGCTGAAGCGGCTCGAGCTCTCGACGCCCCAGGCGCCGAGCCGCGCCCGGTCCGAGCTCGCGGCCCTACGCGACCGCATTCGTCGGCTCGAGGCGATCGCCGACGGTCGCGCCTGACGGGCTTCTCCGCCCGCGGCGGCTCTGGTAGCGGGCTGCCATGACCAAGATCGACGATGTCTATGCCGATTACGAGCTGCTCGAGGCGGACGACCGCTACCGCCTGCTGATCGACCTCGGTCGCGCCCTCGAGACGATGCCGGAGCCACTGAAGACCGACGCGACGCTGGTGCGCGGCTGCTCCGCCTCGGTCTGGGTCTACCCGATCCCGCGCGAGGACGGCACGCTCCATTTCCTCGCCGACAGCAACGCGGCAATCACCAAGGGCATCGTCGCCCTGATCCTGCTGATCGTGCAGGACCGCACGCCTCAGCAGATCGTCGCCACGAACATCGAGGCGGAATTGGCACCGTTCGCCCTCAACGCGCAGCTGAGCTCCAATCGCACCCAGGGCATTCCCAACATGATCGCCCTGATCCGCGAGACCGCGGAGCGGCTCGCCGGGTGACCGAGCGACCGGACCTCTCGGCCGGCTTCGATCCGAAGCTGTTCACCCAATATGCCAGCCAGGTCGGCCACGGCGGCGCGCTCGGCATCCTCTATGTCGATCATGGCGAAGACTGGGTCGAGCTCGGCCTCGGTTATTCCGAGAAGCTTGTCGGCGTAGTGGAGACGGGAGTCATCGCCTCCGGGCCGATCATCAGCCTGATGGACATGGCGACGAGCATGGCGATCTGGGTGAAGCTCGGACGCTTCCGACACCAGGCGACTCTCGACATGCGGGTCGATTATCTCCGCCCTGCCCTGCCGGGCCGCCGTATCGTCGGACGCGGAGAATGCTATCGCGTCACGCGCAGCATCGGCTTCGTGCGGGGAGTCGCGCATGACGGCGATCCGGACGATCCGGTGGCGCACGTCACCGGCACCTTCATGTTCACCAAATAGCGTCCGGAGGGCGCCTGGGAGCCTGCCCGGCCTCCGGCGCGTTCAGGACGTTGCGGATCGGGATCGATCCGCGGCGCGGCAAAGAGGGATCGGGCAGCATGGCCGGAGGATGGGCGCGCGACGGCGCGGTTCAGGACCAGATCGACGATACCGTCAGCGACGCAGTGCTCTCCGCCCGCGCGCGCATGCCGGCCGGCGAAGGCACGACGCACTGCGAGGAATGCGGCGAGGAGATACCGGAGGGCCGGCGCCGCGCGTTGCCGGGCGCACGAACCTGCGTGCCCTGCCAGGGGGAGCGCGACGGCAGGACGCGAAGCATCGGCATCAACCGCCGCGGCAGCAAGGACAGCCAGCTGCGCTGACGCGCAGGCTTCGCCGCCCCGGGTCGAATCAAAGGTCGGGGACGATCAGCCGGCCGATGCGCTTGCCTTCGGAATAGACGGCGCCGCCCTCGTCGTAGCGATAGACGCGGCCGTAGACGACCAGATCGTGCTCCTCCGGCCGGTACCAGCGATCCATCGAGTAGCCGGCCTGGTGAATGCCCCCGCACGGCGGCAGAGTCTTCGCCCGCAGCGCGTCCGGCGGGCAGCTGTGCGCGCTGTTGGTCCGCCCAGGATTGAAGCCGACGCCGCCGACGTCCCAGGTGCCGCTGTCGGTGTGATACTTGCCCTCGATGATCACCCACCGGCCGTTCGGCCAGGTCCATTCGCCGGGCCGCAGCTGCAGGCTCCTTGCGTCGGTGACGAGCAGGAAGGGCAACCCGAGCGAGAGCTTGCGCGAGAGGCTCCAGCCATCCTCGGGCCGCGCCTCATCGTTTTCCAGCTTCGCACAGGCACCCGTTTCAGGGGCATCTGCGTTGGACTGGACGCTATAAGCGAGCGTCGAGGGGTCGACCGTTCGGCGGAGCACCATCCTGCTGCCGCCCGGATAGGTGCTCACCCGTTCGACGACGAAGCTGCCGTCCCGAACCGAGCAATCGATCCGCAGCACCGCCCCTGCGTCCGGCCTCTCCTTGCCACAGCCGATCGGCTTCCAGTCCGCCTGCCCGGCCTCCCGCACCAGCCAGTCCTCGGAGGAGATCCTGTAGTCCTGCTTGAAGCCGTTGTTGACGCAGCGAAAGGTCGCCGCTTCCTCGGCCAGCGCCGCGGTCGAGCAGACCGCCAGCAGCACGGCGCCAAAAGTCTTCGTCAATTCCGATGCGCGCGCCATGGTCCCCCCGCCTGTCCGTGGCTGAAGGGCTAGCAAGGCTCGGCGAGGGCAGGCAAGTTGCGAGCCGCAATCACCGCATCACGCGGCGCGCGATGCCTCCGCGGCCAATGCTCACTCGCCCTCGCGCTGGAGCTTGTCCTCGGTGCGGGTCTCGAAATCGTCGCGGTCGTGACGCTCGTGGAGCTGGCTGGACGGCTCGCCCGTCACACGGTTGACCATCCTGCCGCGCCGGACGGCCGGGCGGGCAGCGATCTCCGCGGCCCAGCGCTGCAGATGGCCATAGTCCTGGACCTGCAGGAAGGTGGCGGCGTCCTCGTAGATCTCGCCGAGCGCGAGCACGCCGTACCAGGGCCAGATCGCCATGTCGGCGACGGTATAATCATCGCCGGCGACGAACCGGCTCTCCGCAAGGCGTCGGTCGAGTACGTCGAGCTGCCTTTTCGCCTCCATCGCGTAGCGGTTGATCGCATATTCGATCTTCGTCGGCGCGTAGACATAGAAATGGCCGAAGCCGCCGCCGAGAAACGGCGCGCTGCCGACCTGCCAGAACAGCCAGGCCAGCGTCTCGGCCCGGGCCGGCTGCTCGGTGGGAAGGAAGGCGCCGAACTTCTCGGCCAGATAGACCAGGATCGCGCCGGATTCGAACACGCGGACAGGCTCGGCGCCGCTGCGGTCGACCATCGCCGGGATCTTGGAATTCGGATTGGCCTCGACGAAGCCGCTCGAGAATTGCTCCCCCTCCTGGATGCGGATCAGCCAGGCGTCGTATTCGGCCCCCTCATGACCGGCTTCGAGCAGCTCCTCGAGCATGATCGTCGCCTTCACCCCGTTCGGCGTTCCCAGCGAATAAAGCTGCAGGGGGTGCTTCCCGACCGGCAGCGCCTTGTCGTGGGTGGCCCCGGCGGTGGGACGGTTTATGCTGGCGAAGCGGCCGCCGCTCTCCTGGTCCCAGGTCCAGATCTTGGGCGGCGTGTAATCGGCTGTGTCGGTCATGATGCGGGCAACACGACGCGCGATGGTTCGTTCCCGAAAGCGCCCTGCGCTTCCACCTCGGACGATCACGACCTAGCCGACGCGCCGCTCCTCCGCCTTGCGCAGGACCTCGTAGGCGGTCTGGATCGCCTGGAAACGCGCGGCGGCCTCCGAATCGCCGGGCGTGACATCGGGATGGTTGAGCTTGGCGAGGCGGCGATAGGCGGCCTTCACCTCTTCAAAGCCGGCGTCGCTCTCCAGCTCCAGCACGTCGAGCGCCCGCATCTCCTCTCGGCTGCGGCTGCCATCCCCCGGCCCGCCCCAGGCATAATGGTTGGCCTGGCGATAGCCGTTGGCGCCGCGGCGCTCGTCGGCCTCGCGGCGGGCGGCGTCCTCGGCTGACAGGCCTTCGAAATAGTTCCAGTTGCGATTGTATTCGGCGGCATGCGTTTCGCAGAAATACCAGCGCTCGGGGCTGTTTGGGGATTTGGGCGCCGGCCGATCACCGGGATTGTCGCAGCCTTCGCGATCGCACAGGCGCACCTGCTGCGCCTGCCGCTCCGAGCCGTAGCTCCGCCAGCGCGGAAATCCCCAGTCGTTCGATCGCGTCTGCCGAGCCATACACTCTCATCTATCCGGTCCCTGCGACGGCGGGGACAAAAATTGCCAGAGGGCCTGTAAGCCGGGTTCTGTCCTCCGCCATAGCCGTGAGGCATCGACGGATGTGCGGCCATTCCTCTAGGAGACGGATCGCTCCGCCCCTCCAGCAACCAACCCGGACGGCAAAGGGCGGAACGAGCCCAGCCATCCCTATTCGGTCTTGCTCCCGGTGGGGTTTACCGTGCCGGCCGCCGTTGCCGGGGCCGCGGTGCGCTCTTACCGCACCCTTTCAATGTCACGCCTCCGAAGATCTCGGCCGAGGCCTGGCGCGACCTGCTTTCTGTTGCACTGTCCCTGGGGTCGCCCCCGCCGGGCGTTACCCGGCACCGTCGTTCCGTGGAGCCCGGACTTTCCTCGCACCTCGCTGAAGCTTCGGCGCGCGGCCGCCCGGCCCTCTGGCAAGCGCTATCTAGTCATCCCCGCGCGGCTTGGGAAGGAGCAGCGCGAGCAGGATCGCGCGGCACTCGCCGTCGATGGTGCCGTCGATCAGCTCCGGCCGGAAGCGGCGCTGGAACGCGACGGTCGCCGCCAGGGGATCGGTGACGTCGTAGCCGAACCGCTCGAGCGCGAGCAGGAAGCCGGCATCGGTCCACTGCGGATCCATCAAATTCTTGGTCGGCCGCGGCAGCGCCAGCCGCAGGCGGGCAAGGCGATTCCAGGGAAAGAGCTCGCCCGGATCCTGCTTGCGCCGCGGCGCGATGTCGGAATGGCCGACGACGTTGCCGCGCGTGATCCTGTGGCGTTCGACGATCCCGGCGACGAGCGGCACGAGCGCGTCGATCTGTTCGTCCGGATAGGGCGTGTAGCCGAACTCATGGCCTGGATTGACGATCTCGATGCCGATCGACGCGGAGTTGATGTCGGTGACGCCGCGCCAGAAGGAGTTTCCGGCGTGCCAGGCGCGCTTCTCCTCATCGACCATGCGCAGCACCTGGCCTTCTTCGGTCACCAGATAATGGCAGGAAACTCCCGCGTCCGGATCGCGCAGCCGGTCGATTGCAGAGCGGGCGTCGACCATCCCTGTGTAATGAAGCACGAGCATCGAGATCGGCAGGCTTCGCTCGCTGAAATTGGGCGAAGGACAGTCGATGATTTCGCTCATGAAGCCTTCGGGCAGGAAAATGGCGCGTGCGTCAAGAGGCGGCGCGGCAAGGCGCCATGGCTTCCGGATGACGCAAATACAGGCCGCGACAGTCCGGATCGGAGACGAAGGCACGCGTCTGGCCGATCACCGTCTCTCCGGCGCCGAGCATCAGCACGCCGTCCTCTGCCGCGGCCTCGGCGAGCCGCGAGAAGACGGTCCGCCGCACCGGCTCGGCGAAATAGAGCAGGACGTTGCGGCACAGGATGATGTCGAAGCGGCCCGGCGCGGGCGGCGCGTCGATCAGGCTGCGCATCTCGAAGCGAACCATCGCGCGAAGCTCGTCGGAGATCTGCCAATTGGCGCCGGGCCGCTCCTCGAACCAGCGCATCATCTGCGTCACCGGCAGGCCGCGCTGCACCTCGAACTGGGAATAAAGGCCGCCGCGCGCCTGCTCGACCGCGGCGCGGGAGACGTCGCTGGCGACGATCTCGATCGTCCAGCCGGCCCAGCGGCTCTTGCGCTCGGCGAACCACATGGCGAGCGAATAGGCTTCCTGGCCCGTCGAGCAGCCGGCGGACCAGATGGAGAGGCGCCGCGTCCGGGCGCGCGCCTCCTCGAGCCGTGCCAGCGCCGGACCGAGCAATTGCTCGAAGCTGGTGCGGTCGCGATAGAAGCTGGTCTCGTTGTTGAGCAAAGCGTCGACCACCGCATCGGCCAGCTCCGGCTCCCCGCCGGCCGCGACGGCATGGACGAGCCGATCCAGCGAGCCGAGTCCGCGCTCGCGCACCAGCGACTGCAGGACGGTGTGGATACGCCAGCTGCGGCTCATCGCCAGCTGCTGGCCGGTGCGCGCGCCGAGCAGGGAGCCGAGCACGCGGATCGCAGCCTCGCTCACCTCCATGGCTTTGCCTCCGTTCGGGCGGCGATCCGGCGGCCGAGATCGGCCGGCGGCAGGATCGCCGAAGCGAGCCCGGCTTCCGCAACCGCGCGCGGCATGCCCCATACGGCGGAGCTGGCGCGGTCCTGGACGAAGATCGTCCCTGCCCGCTCGACGATCCGCCGCGCGCCTTCCAGGCCGTCGCGCCCGATGCCGCTGAGCACGACCCCCACCGCGCTGCGCCCGTAGATCTCCGCCGTGGCGCCGAGCATGACGTCGACCGACGGCAGGCAGCCGCTCGCCACGGGCGTCGTGTCGAGCCGCACCAGCACCCGGCTGCCGTGCTGATCGAGCGCGAGGTGCGCGTCGCCGGGCGCGAGAACGACCTCTTCGGGCTGAAGGACGAGCCCGGGCTCGGCAAGCCGGGTCGCCCGCCCGCATGCGCCCTCGATCTGGCGGGCGAAGAACGGCATGAATGCCGGCGGAAGATGCTGGGTCACGAGGATCGGCGCGCCGATCATCGCCGGCAGCGCCTTGAGGATGCCGGTGATCGCGTGAAGTCCCCCGGTCGAGGCGCCGAGCGCGAGGCACCCGAGGCGGTGCTCCGACGGGGGCCGCAACCGGAGCGCGTCGATCGGCGCCGACTGGCCGTGGCGAGCCGCGGGACCGATCCGCCGCAGCCGATCGACCAGCTCGTCGGAGAAACGTCCGGCGAAGCGGCCGATGCCGGGCTTGGGGAGCGTGTCGGCGGCGCCGAGCGAGAGCGCCTTGACCACCGCCGCAGCGCCTTCGTCGCACGCCGAGGAGACGACGAGAACCCTGGCTCCCTGCCCCCTGCGCAGGATCTCCGGAAGCGCTTCCAGGCCGCTGGTGCCCGGCATCTCGATGTCGAGGAGCACGATGTCGACGCGGGTGCCGGCGAGCGCATCGAGCGCCTCCGGCGCATTGCCGGCGATCGCCACCACCTCCATATCCCCGTGCGGCGCCAGCATGCGCGCCAGCACCGCCCGCGCCACCGGCGAATCGTCGACGATCATCAGGCGTATCGGAGGCGGCCGGTCCTCGGTCCCGACAGGAGAGCGCGGTGCCGCGGAAGCGGCGGAGGTCACGCGACGCCGACGATCTGCAGCTTGCTTTCGAGAGTCTCGCGATCGAACGGCTTCATCACATATTCGTCGGCGCCGGCGTCGATCGCCGCGCGAATGTGGGCCGCATCGTTTTCGGTGGTGCAGAAGACCACCTTGGGCTGCGGCTCGATGTCGCGCTGGCGCAGCGTGCGGAGGAATTCCATTCCGCCCATTACCGGCATGTTCCAGTCGAGCAGGACGACGTCCGGCATGTGCTCCTCGCACCGCGCAAGCGCCTCTCGCCCGTCGCCGGCCTCCTCCACGGTGAAGTTCAGCGTCTCCAGAATATGGCGTGCGACCTTTCGAATGACCTTCGAATCGTCGACGACAAGGCAGCTCTTCATGATCTTCACTCGCTGTTCGAACGGACGGCTACGCCGCCAAGGGTAAGCACGGGATTAAAGGGGCTCATGCGGCCTCTGCGGTCGGGCCGGCAATGAGGGCATGGATGTCGACCAGCAGGAACAAGCGTCCCTCGGCCGGCACGTAGCCGGTCGCCACCCCCGCCCAGCCGGAGGCGAGCGAGGCCGGGACCGGCGCAATCTCGCCCTCGGCCTCGACCACGTCCTCGACGCGATCGACCAGCAGGGCGTAGGGATGTCCGTCGGCGACCACGACGATGGCGTCGCGCGGATTGTCGATCCGGCCGCCGGGCTCGAGCGAAGCCATGCAGTCGATCACGGTCAGCACCCGGCTGCGCAGCGCGGTGAGGCCCGCGACATGGCCGCCGGCGCGCGGCACCGGCGTCAGGCCCTCGACCTCGACGACCGATTCGACTTCCGAGGCAAGCACGGCGACCTGCTCGCCGGCGAGCGTGACGATGAGGAGCAATTCGGCCACCTTAGGCCTCCTTCCTCGCCGCGCGCGCGGCGTCACCGAGGACGGCCAGCAAGGCGGCGCGATCGTAGCGATGGATGCTGTCGTCCCTGGCTCCGCGCGGCTCGGGGGTGGCGCGCAACCTCAGCACCTGACCAGCGCCCGACGGCGGCTCGGCGCCCGTCTCGACGTCGACCACGACGAGATCGGCGGACGGCAGCTCGGCGGCCGCCTCGCCGCCCCGGACGACGCGATAGCCGGCGCTCTCGATCAGCGGGCGCAGGAAGGTGTCCATCCACGGATCGGCTTCCGGGATCAGGCAGAGCGGTCGGTCGGCCGCGGGCGCCCCGGCGGCGTGATGCGCGAAGATCCAGAACAGGTCGACGACCTCCACCTGCTCGCCGTCGACCAGCGCCACACCCTGGATCTCACCGGGCTGGGGCGGCGGGACGAGCCCCGAGCCGAGCATGACCGTGTCGATGACCTCGTCCACGGCGTAGGCGATCTCGTCGCAGCCGTCGGTGAGGCGGAGGATCGGGATCTTGGCCCGATCGGGCACGCGATCGCAGCCGGCGAGCGGCAGGATGCGGTCGTCGAGGGTGATATGGAAACGGCCGCCGCTGGCCGCAATCGTGGCCGGCGGCACTTCGTCGATCCGGTGGACGGCGGGCAGGCTGACGGCGCGCCGGGCACCGGCGAGCGTGGTGAAGAGCAGCACCGGGCGCTGCTCGTCGGCCTGGCACTCGCTGTCCGCGGCCGCGGCGAGCTCGCCGCGATCGAGGGAGACGCCCGCGGCGGCGGCGAGACCGGCGGGATCGAGCAGCAGCACCGGGCGGCCATCGCCGTCCAGCGTCGTCCCCGCGTAGAGGCCGGTCGCCATCACCGCCGGCGAGGCGGGCTTCACGACGAGCTCCTCGTGATCGTGGACGTCGTCGACCGCCAGCGCATAGGCGCCGCCGCCGGTCGTCTTGAGCAGGACCAGCAATTGTTCGGAGACATCGATTCGGCTCTCCGTGCCGAGCACGCCGGCAAGCGCGACGACGGGGAAACGCTCGCCGCGGAGGGTGACGACCCCGGCTCCGGCGACGATCTCGACCCGGACGCCGGCCGCGCGGGTGCGGACGATCTCCTCGATCGCCGATCGCGGAATGGCGAAGCTCTGGCCGCCGACCTCGACGGTGAGGCCGGGAATGATGGTCAGCGTCAACGGCACGCGCAGGGTGAAGCGCACGCCCTGCCCCACCGTGGAATCGACGTCGACGAGACCGCCGATCCGCTCGATGTTCGCGCGCACCACGTCCATGCCGACGCCGCGCCCGGACAGGGAGGTGACCTTGGTGGCGGTCGAAAGACCTGGCTCGAAGATCAGGGAGAGCCGGCGGTCGGGGGTAAGGCGGGCGGCCTGATCGGGCGTCAGAAGGCTTGCCGCCAGAGCGCGCCCGACAAGCGCGTCGCCGTCGATGCCGCGGCCGTCGTCCGCGACCTCGATCAGGATCTGGTTGCCGGCCTGGCGGGCGCTGACTCGCAGCAGCCCGGTTTCGCTCTTGCCGGCGCGGCGCCGCGCCGCCGCCGGCTCGATGCCGTGATCGATCGCGTTGCGGACGATATGGGTGAGCGGATCGCGGATCATCTCGATCATCTCGCGATCGAGCTCGACGTCGCCGCCGTCGATATCGAGCAGCACCTTCTTGCCGGTCGCCGAGCCGAGGTCGCGCACCATGCGCGGAATGGCGGCGAACAGGGTCTCGACGCGCTGCATGCGGGTGCGGGTGATCGCCTCACGCACCTCGGCGATCGAAGCCGAGACGCGCTCGAACGCCTCGTCGGTCTCGACCGGAAGCGAGGCGTCGCGAAGGCGGCGGGCGAGCTCGTTGCGGGCGAGCACCAGATCGGAGACGCCGTTCATCATCCGGTCGAGCAGCTCGATCGAAAGACGGATGCTGCGCGCCGGGGCACGGCGGCGGACGGCGGAATCGCCGACGATCGCGGCGATCTCCGACCCCGTCGAGAGCGCCGCGATCAGCCGCGAATCGTCATCCTCGGGCGGATCCTCCGAGGCGTCCATCGCCTCGATCAGCTCGCCGATCCGATCGACGATGGCAAGAACCCCGCTGACCAGAGCGAGATCGGCATTGCGCTTGCCCGAACGGACCTCGGCCAGCGCATCCTCCGCGGCGTGGCTGAGCGCGGCGAGGCGCGGCAGATCGAAGAAGCCGCAATTGCCCTTCACCGTATGCACGAAGCGGAAGATGGCATCGAGACGCGCGCGATCGTGCGGCTCGGCTTCCCAGGCGACGATCTCTCCGCCGAGGGCACCAAGCATGTCCCGCGTTTCCGCGATGAATTCGCCGATCAGGTCGTCCATGGCCCCCGCCGTCAATCCTGATGCAGGTTATGGGAGCCGAGAGGTAAAGAAGGAGTTTACCACCGCCCGCGTGGCAGACCGCGGTGGAACGGCGGATCAGGCGGCGGTCGGAACCGCCGCGCCGATCAGGAGCACGTTCTCTTCCTGGTCGGCGACCTGGATCTCGCCGCCGGTCTCCACGACCAGGGAATGGACCAGCCAGGCGGCGGCGGCGCGCGGGGCGATCGACTGCTCGTCGCTCTCGCCGACCAGGGCACGCTTCAGCTCCGGATCGAGGACGATCCGCGGTCCCTCGGCGCGGACGACGATGTCGAGCCCGGACGCGTGGCGCTCGGCGCCGACGTCGAGCCGCCCGCCGCGGACCAGCGCGTCGCCGGCGATCAGCACGAGATTGAGCAGGATCTTGAGCGCCGATTTCGACATCGTCGGCTCGTCCACCATCCAGCCGAGCTGGACGCGCCCGTCGCCGCCGAACAGGCCCTCGATCGCCACCCGTGCCTCGCGCGTGTCGACCTCGTCGGCGAAGCCGCCGGCGGCGCCGAAGGCGAGGCGGAAGAACTTGAGCTTGTTGGCCGAGGCCCGCGCGCTCTCGCCGAGCAGGTCGAGGCAGCGGGCCCGCATCTCCGGATCGTGCTCGTCGGCCAGCAATTCGATGCCGTTGTTCAATGCTCCCACCGGCGAGAGCAGATCATGACAGAGGCGCGAACACAGAAGGCTCGCAAATTCGTAAGATTTCATGTCGCTGTCTTGCCCCAGTCCCTGGCGTCTGTCTGCCTATTGGCCCCGCACGCTCCGCCTTGCAAGGCCATGACGTCAGACCCGACGCTGAGAATGTCGCTCTGGTCGCAAGCCCCTTGAATTTCCGCTGCAGTGCACCACATCAGGTCCCTGATGACCCGGGGGGGAAACACGATCACCGCAACGCTCGCCGCCGATGCCGAAGGCTGGCGTCTCGATCGAGCGCTCGCGGCGGCGGTGCCGACCCTGTCCCGCGAGCGCCTGAAGGCGCTGATCAGCAGCGGCCGGGTCCTCGGCCCCGCCGGCCAGCCAGTGCGGGATCCTTCGTCCAAGGCGGTGGCCGGCGCGGCCTACGAAGTGTCCGTTCCCGAGCCGGAGCCGGCGCACAACGTGCCGCAGGCGATCGCGATCGACATCGTTCACGAGGACGAGCACCTGCTGGTCGTCGACAAGCCGGCCGGCATGGTCGTCCATCCGGCGGCCGGCAATTTCGACGGGACCCTTGTCAACGCCTTGCTCCACCATTGCGCGGGGCGGCTTTCGGGCATCGGCGGGGTGGCGCGGCCGGGGATCGTCCATCGCATCGACAAGGACACGTCCGGCCTGCTGGTCGTGGCCAAGACCGACGTCGCCCACGAAGGTCTTGCGGCGCAATTCGCCAGGCACAGCATCGACCGCCGCTACCAGGCGATCGTCGCGGGCGTGCCGAACCCGCCGTCGGGCACCGTGGACGCGCCGCTCGCCCGTTCGTCCGCCAACCGTCAGAAGATGGCGATCGTTGTGGACGGGCGCGGAAAGCGCGCGGTGACTCACTATCGGATGGTGCGCCCGCTCTACGAGGCGGCGCTGGTCGAATGCCGGCTCGAGACCGGCCGCACCCATCAGGTGCGCGTCCACATGACCTCGCTCGGTCATCCGCTGATCGGCGATCCGGTCTACGGGCGGACCCGATCCGCCCACCGCGAGTTGTTGAAAAGATTGAATTTCGAACGGCAGGCCCTGCACGCGGCCGAGCTCGGCTTCATCCATCCGGTCTCGCGCGAAAACTTGTCGTTCAAAAGCGCCGTTCCGTCCGATATGCAGGAACTGTTAAGCGGCCTCACGTTATCTGGCTGAACGGACCGGCAGAGAGCAGAACAGAGCTGGAATCCAGGGAGTTTAAGTATGGCTAGCGGAAGAAACGTGGCGACGATCCCCGCCATGGGCGGCGAAGCGGGCCTCAACCGCTACCTCGCCGAGATCAAGAAATTTCCGATCCTCGCCCCCGAGGAGGAATATATGCTGGCCAAGCGGTGGACGGAGCATCAGGACACTGAGGCTGCCGCCAAGCTGGTCAACTCGCACCTCCGCCTCGTCGCCAAGATCGCGATGGGCTATCGCGGCTACGGCCTGCCGACCTCGGAGCTGATCTCGGAGGGCAACATCGGCCTGATGCAGGGCGTCAAGAAGTTCGAGCCCGAGAGGGGCTTCCGCCTTGCGACCTACGCGATGTGGTGGATCCGCGCCTCGATCCAGGAATATATCCTCCGCTCGTGGAGCCTGGTGAAGATGGGCACCACCGCCGCGCAGAAGAAGCTCTTCTTCAACCTGCGGCGGATGAAGAACCAGATCGAGGCGTTCGAGGACGGCGATCTGCGCCCCGAGGACGTCACCAAGATCGCCACCGACCTCGGCGTGTCCGAAGAGGACGTGGTTTCGATGAACCGCCGCATGGCGATGGGCGGCGACACCTCGCTCAACGTCTCGCTGCGCGAGGAAGGCGAAGGCCAGTGGCAGGATTGGCTGGTCGACACCGATCCCTTGCAGGACGAGCGCGTCGCGGAGGCGCAGGAGTCGAAGGTGCGTCACGAGCTTCTGCTCGAGGCGATGCAGGCCCTCAACGAGCGCGAGAAGCACATCCTCACCGAGCGGCGCCTGACCGACGAGCCGAAGACGCTCGAGGAGCTGAGCCAGGTCTATGACGTCAGCCGCGAGCGCATCCGGCAGATCGAGGTCCGGGCGTTCGAGAAGCTCCAGAAGGCGCTGATGAATCTGGCCGGCGAGCGCCGGCTGCTGCCCGCGGGCTGATCCTGGACGCGAACGAGCCCCTCCTCCCCCGCGGCGGAGGGGCTTTTCCTTTCTGATGGCCCGCGCCGCCTCCCGCCCTGCTCCCGCCCGCCGCCGCGCCACGCGCCGCGGCTGGCCCGGCCGCATCCTCGGCTGGGCGGTGAAGGGCGTGTTCCTGTTCGTGCTGCTCAGCGTCCTCTGGGTGTTCGTCTATCGCTTCGTCAATCCGCCGATCACCTTCACGATGATCGGGGACATGGTCTCGGGCCGCTCGGCCGAGCGGGACTGGATGGCGATCGAGGAGATCGACCGCGACATGGTTCGCGCCGTGGTTTCGGCCGAGGACAGCAAGTTCTGCAGCCATTCCGGCTTCGATCAGGACGCGATCGCCGAGGCGATGCGACGCAACGCCAATGGCGGATCGGTGATCCGCGGCGGCTCGACGATCAGTCAGCAGACCGCGAAGAACGCCTTCCTCTGGCAGGGCGGCGGCTATTTTCGCAAAGGCCTGGAAGCCTGGTTCACCCTGCTGATCGAGAACCTCTGGGGCAAGCGCCGGATCATGGAGGTCTATCTCAACGTCGCTGAGACCGGCATCGGCACCTATGGCGTCAACGCCGGCGCGCAGCGCTACTTCGACCATGACGCCTCGACCCTGAGCCGCGTCGAGGCGGCGCGGATCGCCGCCGTTTTGCCGCTCCCCAAGCAGCGGGGCGCGGTGGCGCCGAAGGGCTTCACCCGCCGCTACGGCAATTCGATCGCCGCGAGGATCGGCGTGGTGGCGCGGGACGGGCTGGACGCCTGCGTCTACCAGAACGCGGCCGCGGCGCGCGATCCGAAGGAAGCGCCCGCCCCGGCGAAGAAGAAAGCGGCGCCCAGGAAGGCCGCCCCTGCTCCGGCCGCGCTCCCCGGCGAGGAATATGAGCGGCCGCAGGCGATCGAGCTGCCCGAGCCGAAGGTCGAGTCTCCGGTGCAAGCGCCGCGCGAGACCCCTGCCGAGCCTGTCGAAGGCAACGTCCTTTAGCTCCTCTCCCGGCACCGAGAGAGGGACCGCCGCCGGCAGGCGGTGGTGGAGGGGGTCCGTTGAACGCCGCTGTGCAATCTCATGACAAGCGCCCCCGCGGGTGGAGGCCCCCCACCACCCCGCCGCTCCGCGGCGCGGTCCCCCTCCCCGTTCCGCGGGGATCTGGAGGGCCGCGTCGAACCTCCCCCACATCCGTCACCCCGGCGAAAGCCGGGGTCTCAGCGCTGAAGAGGCGCTGCGCCCTTGGCGACCTGGGACCCCGGCCTTCGCCGGGGTGAGCCTCCCCTTGTGAGGCTCAGAACGGCATCTTGAAGCCGGGAGGAAGCTGGAGGCCGCCGGTGACGTCGGACATCGCGCCCTGGGCGGCTTCGTCGGCCTTGGCGCGGGCGTCGTTGATTGCGGCGGCGACCAGATCCTCGACCATCTGCTTCTCGTTCGGCTGGAGCAGGCTCTCGTCGATCTCGACGCCGAGGATGCGACCCTTGGCGGTCGCCCGGACCTTGACCAGTCCGCCACCCGAGGCGCCGGTGACCTCGACCTTGTCGAGGCCTTCGTTGGCCTGCATCAGCTTCGCCTGGGCCTCCTGGGCCATCTTCATCAGATCATCGAGGTTCGGCATTTACGCGCTCCGTTGTTCGTCGAGGGTGTAGCCCGTGAGCTCGGCGCCCGGAAAAGCCTCGAACGCCGCCTTGATCAAGGGGGAATCGAGCACGTCCTGCCGCTCCTGCTCGGCGGCCATCTTTTCCTGCTCGAGCAGGGTCGGCTCGGCTGGGCCGTCCTCCGCCGAGACCTGCCAGGTCTCGCCGGTGAGCTTGTGAAGCGCGGCGCCGAGCTCGCGGATCAGATCGCCCGACATCGGCTTCACCGGCCGGATGGCGATCTCGGGCGGAGCGTAGCGGATCACGCCGCAGAAATCGTGGAGCTGCTGGGCAAGGTGCGGCTTGCCGTTCAAGGCGAGCGCCTCGACCAGATCCTTGTAGCTCGCCGGCGCCCTGGGCGGCCCGGCCGGCTCGGCGGCGGCGGCAGCTGTGGCCGGCGCGGGCGCTTCTTCCCAGGGCGGCGGCTCGCTCGCCGCCTGCGGCGACCGCGCGAGCTCGGCCGATGCTTCGGACGCGGCGCCCTGCGCCTCCGGCGGCGCCGGCGGTGCGGCCGCGGCGGCGCGGCCCTGCAGGCTCACCGCCTCGCCATTGGCGAGTCGCTCGAGCAGGGCGCCCGGATCCGGCATCTCGGCGGCGTGGATGACGCGCAGCAGCGCCATCTCGGCCGCCTCGAGCGGCATCGGCGCGCTGTTGACCTCGCTGAGCCCCTTGAGCAGCAATTGCCAGAGCCGGTGGATGGCGGCGTAGGAAAGGCCACCCGACCAGGTCGCATAGGCGTCCCGCTCCTCGGCGGAGAGGGCGCGATCGTCGCTGCCGCCGACCTTGGCGCGGGTGATGCCGTGGACGCTCTCGAGCAGCCCGCGCAGCACCGCCGACGGCTCGACGCCGAGCTCATACTGACTCTTCAGCGCCGCGAGCGCGCCGCGGGCGTCGCCGGCGAGGAGCAGGCCGAGCAGGCCACGGATCGCGCCGCGATCGGAGAGGCCGAGCATCGTCCGCACCTGATCGGCGGTAACGCCGCCCGCGCCGTGGGCGATCGCCTGGTCGAGGATCGACAGACCGTCGCGGGCCGAGCCCTCGGCGGCGCGGGCGATCAGCGCCAGCGCCTCGGGCTCCACCTCGACGCCTTCCTGGCGCGAGACGTCGGCGAAATGCTCGGCGAGCTTCTCCGCCGGAATGCGGCGAAGATCGAACCGCTGGCAGCGCGACAGGACGGTAATCGGGACCTTGTTCACCTCTGTGGTGGCGAACAGGAATTTGACGTGCGCCGGCGGCTCCTCGAGCGTCTTCAAGAGCGCGTTGAACGCGTTCTTCGACAGCATGTGGACTTCGTCGATGATGTAGATCTTGTAGCGCGCCGAGACGGCGGCGTAACGCACCGCCTCGATGATCTCGCGCACGTCGTCGACGCCGGTGTGGCTGGCGGCGTCCATCTCGACCACGTCGATATGCCGCCCCTCGGCGATCGCGCGGCACGGCTCGCAGACGTTGCACGGGCTGATCGTCGGACCGCCCTGCCCGTCCGGCCCGATGCAGTTGAGTGCCTTGGCGATCAGCCGCGCGGTCGACGTCTTGCCGACCCCGCGCACGCCGGTCATCAGAAATGCGTGGGCGAGCCGGTCACGCCGGATTGCATTGCCAAGGGTCTGGACCATCGCGTCCTGGCCGATCAGCTCCTCGAAGCTCTGCGGCCGGTATTTGCGGGCGAGCACCCGATAAGGCTGAGCCGCGGCGGCGGCTTTCTGGGGCTGCGGCGGCTCTTCGAGGCCGAGGCCGAAGGAGAGATCGTCAGGGGAATCGGATTCGCTGGTCATCGCCGGAACACTAGACGAACGGCTCCGGCGTGTCGAAGCCGATGAACTACGGGGTCCCGCCGAGCAGCCACCTTGCATCGCTGCCGATCAGCGGCCATATGCGCAGCGGGAGTCGGGCGGACGATGCTCTCGCCAACCCGGTCAGGTCCGGAAGGAAGCAGCCGCAACGAGTTTCGTGTCGGGTCGTCCCGGCTCCCACCTCACCCCATCGCGCAAGATCACGGCAGCCGCGGCCGCTCAGCCGAGCTGTCGGACCACGAGGCGCGCGACCTCGGCATGGGCGGCGTTGCGGACTCCCGCCGGGGCATCGCCGTTGGTGAAACTGGCGATCACCAGCGCGCTGCCGTCGGGCCGCCAGGCGACCGCAACGTCGTTGTTGGCGCCGTTGCCGGTTCCGGTTTTGTCGCCGGCCGTCCAGCCCTGCGGCAGGCCGGCGCGAAGCCGGTCGAGGCCGGTCGATGCGCTCCGCAGCCAGCCGGCGAGCAGGTCGCGCGACGCCGGCCGCAGCACGTCCCCGAGCACGAGCCGCTGGATCAACGCCGCGAAGGCGGCGGGGCTCGTCGTGTCGCGCGGATCGCCGGGCAGGTTGCTGTTGAGCTCGGGCTCCGTCCGGTCGAGCCGGGTCACAGAATCGCCAGCCGCGCGGACGAAGCGGGTCAGGCCGGCGGGTCCGCCGATCCTCGCCAGCAGGAGATTTGCAGCGCTGTTGTCGCTGACCTCGACGATCGCGGCGCAGAGGGTGCGGACCGGCAAACGGGGCTTGGCCAGATTTGCTCTCACCACCGGCGCATGATCCAGCAGGTCGGCGGGACCGAAGGCGATCTCCTCGTCGAGCGAGAGCGTGCCCCGTTCGGCGGCGGAGAGGATCGCGGCGGCGAGGGGCGCCTTGAAGGTCGAGCACATCGCGTAACGGCTGTCGGCATCGAACAGCAGGCGGCTTCCGGTGGCGGTATCGATCGCCGCGACGCCGAGCCGCGCGCCATTGCCGAGGGTGGCGCGGATCGCCTCGAGCGCCGCCTCGGCATGCCCCGCATCCTCGTCCCGCGGCGGCGACGCCGGCGAGGCCGCGCACGCCCCGAGCAGCAGCGCCCCGCCGGCGCAGAAGGTGCGGCGGTCGATCATCGGCCCTGCATGTTGTGCGACCCGCCGGGGATTCGGACGGTGAGGCGTTCGAGCGTGTCGACGAGCCAGATCTGACAGGAGAGGCGCGAGGTGCGGGTGACGTGGGAGGCGAGATCGAGCATGTCCTCCTCCTCCTCGCTGGCGCGCGGCAGGTTCCCGAAATCCTCGTCGGCGACGATGACGTGACAGGTCGAACACGCCATCTGGCCCTCGCACGTGCCCTCGAGCGGCTGGCCGGCGGCCTGGGCGACGTCGAGCAGCCGCTCGCCGGCCGGGGCCTCGATCTCCTGGACGCGCTGGCCGTCGGCCGAGACGAAGCGGACCAGGGTCATGCCGCGAACGCCAGCTGGCGGCCGGCGGCCTCGTCGATCAGGGACAAGGCGCGGAGGAGATCCTCCTCCTGCGTGTAGCGGCCGAAGCCGAGGCGGATGCTCGACCGCGCCGCGCGCTCGCCGAGACCCAGCGCGGAGAGGACGTGGCTCGGACGCCCGGAGCCGCTGGCGCAAGCCGATCCGGCCGAAAAGGCGACCGCCCGCACCTCCGACAGCAGGCGGGCCGCATCGACGCCGTCACGCCTCAGATTGAGGTTGCCGCGGTAGCGCTGCTCGGCGGAGCCGTTCAGCTGCCAGTGCCCGAGGCGCAGGCGCTGCCCGCCGAGACGGCGATGCCGGCGAGATCGAGCTGCATCATCTGCGACGCGCCCGGTACGCCAGGCATGCGATAGGCCGAGATGGTGGCGATGCGCGGCGCCTCCGCAGCGACGATCTCGCCGCCCGCGTCGACGATCGCCGCATCGAGCCTCGCCCGCAGCCTTTTCGCCTCCTCGAACCAACCGTGATCGGCCTCGGCCGCGGCGGCGAAGGCCATGATCGCCGGAACGGGCACGGTGCCCGGGCGGTAGCCGCCCTCCTGCCCGCCGATCGCGTCGAGCGCGGACGTGTCCCGGACCAGCAGGGCGCCGATGCCTGGCGGTCCACCGAATTTGTGGGCGGCGACGATGGCGAAATCGACGTCGGGGATCGGCAGCTTGCCGGCGCTCTGCGCGCAATCGACGAGCAGCAGGCCGCCCGCCGCAGCAACCCGCGCCGCGACCGTGTCGATCGGGTTGATCACCCCGGTCTCGTTGTTGACCTGCTGGACGGCGACCAGAGGCCGCTCGGCCCCCGCCAGCGCAGCGTCGAGATCGTCGAGATCGAGCGTCCCGTCGCGGCGGAGCGCGACCTGGCGCGCATCGGGGGCGCTGCGCAGCACCGCCGGATGCTCGCCCGCCGAGACGATCCGGTCCTTGGCCTGGCCGCGCTCGAAGACCAGGGCGATCGCTTCCGTCGCGCCCGAGGTGAAGACGATCGTGCCGCCCCAGTCGAGTGCCTTGGCGAGCCGGCCTCGCGCCTCCTCCAGCCTGGCGCGGATCGCCCGCCCCTCGGCGTGCGGCGAGGACGGATTGGCCCAGAGACCGCAGGCCTCCCGCATCGCCTCGACCGCCTGCGGCAGGATCGGCGTGGTCGAGGCGTGGTCGAGATAGATTCGGCGCGGCACGGCGAAGTCCCTTTCAAATTGCGCGGGAGCGTCCGAGCCCTATATAGCGGGCACGCAAGCGGGGGCAGCCCCCGGATCCTTATCACGCCAAGCCAAGCGCAGGTGCAATGCCCGAAGTCATTTTTCCCGGACCGGAAGGCCGGCTCGAAGGTCGTTTCAGCCCTGGTCCGCGGCCCCGCGCGCCGGTCGCGCTTATCCTCCACCCGCACCCCCAGGGCGGCGGGACGATGAACAACGCGATGGTCCAGGCGCTCTACAAGACCTTCGTGCGCCGCGGCTTCGCCACGCTGCGCTTCAACTTTCGCGGCGTCGGCAAGAGCCAGGGCATCTTCGACAACGGCATCGGCGAGCTCTCCGACGCGGCGTCGGCGCTCGACTGGGTGCAGCAGGTCCACCCGGAGGCCGAGACGACCTGGATCGCCGGCGTGAGCTTCGGCGCCTGGATCGGCATGCAATTGCTGATGCGCCGGCCCGAGGTGCGCGGCTTCATCTCGATCGCGCCGCCGGCCAACATGTACGATTTCACCTTCCTCGCCCCCTGCCCCGCCTCGGGCATCATCATCCAGGGCGACAGCGACGAGGTGGTGACCCCGTCGGCGGTGCAGAAGCTGGTCGACAAGCTCCGCACCCAGAAGCACATCACCATCCACCACGACACCATCCCCGGCGCGAACCACTTCTTCGCCAACGAGATGCCGCAGCTGATGAAGTCGGTGGACGATTATCTCGACTTCCGGCTCGACCCGAGCTGCCCGATCCGCTGAGCCTGGCGCCGCGGCGGCGCGGGCGGCGCCAAGCGCCGCCCCGCCGGCCCGCCGCGCACGGCTGCTGTTGAAACAGGAAAAATACAGCAAACCGACGGCTCCGCGGTCGTCCGCCGGCGCTCCGCGTAACCGCCACGAAACGCGGGAGAGATCCGGGTCGACGACACTGACTTTGCGCGGCGTCCGCGGTCTGGGCCTCGAGGACGCGTTCATATCAGATCGGTGCCGTCATTCCGCTCGCCGTGAGTTCCCATCGCGTGGCGCCAGAACCTTCGCCGCGCGTCGCTCGTTTGCGGCTCCGAACCGGGAGCCTGGCATGGACGAGCAGGACGATATCCAGAGGCGGATGGACGAAGCGGCGGCGGCTCTCGATTTCGAGGAGGCGCGGCGGCTCCGCGACATGCTGAACCTGATGCGCGGCGGCGCGAGCCGCGCGGAGGCCGAACGCGCCGACACCGCCGGCCTCGAGCGTCAGCAGCCGGGGGCGATGGGCCTCGGCACCAGCCAGCAGCGCGTCACCCCGCCGCCCGGCTGGACGCCGCCGCGCAAACCCGACCCGCTCACCGCCGGCCGCTCGCGCCGCGGCGGCAAGCAGCGCGGCGGCCCACGGCCTTGATGCAACCGAGCATTCCCCGATTTCCGTGTCTCGGGTCAGGGGCGCACTCCAACCGGGCGGCGGCACCGCTAATTGGTATTGTGTCCCCGATTTACCCGGCTCAGGGATGCAGTCCACCCGGGCGGCGGCACCGCTAATTGGTATTGTGTCCCCGATTTAACCGAGGTTCACGATGTCCGATCGCCTGAAAATTCTGCTTCAGCACGTCCTGCCCAAGCAAGGCCTGACAAGGCTCGCCGGCCGCGTCGCCGGCGCGAAGGGGGGAAGGATGACGACCCGGCTGATCCGCTGGTTCGTCCGCAAGTACAAGGTCGACATGGCCGAGGCCGCCGATCCGGACATCGCCGGCTACGCCAGCTTCAACGACTTCTTCACCCGCTCGCTCCGCGACGGAGCGCGCCCGATCGCACGGGCCGACTTCGTTTGCCCGGTGGACGGCGCGATCAGCCAGTTCGGCGCCATCGACGACCATCGCATCCTGCAGGCCAAGGGCCATGCCTTCACGACCACCGAGCTGGTCGGCGGCGACGCCGCGCTGGCGAGCCGGTTCCGCCACGGCAGCTTTGCCAATCTCTATCTCTCGCCCCGCGATTACCACCGGCTGCACATGCCCTGCGAGGGGAGGCTGACGCAGATGATCTACGTTCCGGGCACCCTCTTCTCGGTGAATCCGACGACGGCGCGCGGCGTGCCGAACCTGTTCGCGCGCAACGAGCGCGTGGTGTGCGTGTTCGACTCGCCGGAACACGGCCCGTTCGTGATGGTGCTGGTCGGCGCCACCATCGTCGGCAGCATGGCGACCGTGTGGCACGGCGTCGTCAATCCGAAGAGAACCGGCAGGGTGTCCGAATGGCGCTACGACGACCGGTCGATCGTGCTGAACAAGGGCGAGGAAATGGGCCGCTTCCTGCTCGGCTCCACGATCGTGATGCTGTTCGCGAAGGACAGGATCGTCTTCAACGAAGACTGGGCCCCGGAACGGCCGGTACGCCTCGGCGAGCCGATGGGCAATCGCCCGGCCTCGCCGCGCGCCCTCGGCGGCCGGCCCGCCGGCTGACGCAGCGCCTGTCGCTCGTGCCGTTTTTGCGGCAAGGACGCGCCTGCTCGGCAAGTGGGAGGACGATGATGGGCGATGCGGCAAGAGCGTGGAACGGGGAGCAGGTGCGGACATGGCTGGCGCGCCGGTGCGAGGCTGCGAAGCTCGATCAGGCGGCGGCGGACCGGCGCGGCTATGAGGCGCGCCACGATTATGACCAGGCCGCCGCCGAGGAATGGGTCTGCCGGGCATTGAACGACGCGGCGTGGACGAGCGAGCAGGCCGCATTCGCAGGAAGGATCAAGCAGCTGGCCGGGCAGGACGATTATGCTGTGACCGGTATCCACGACGATGCGCGTTTCGAACGGCATGTCCGCAGCCACCTTCGCAAGCTGGCCAGGATGACCAGGACGAACGACGGGTTCGACAAGCTGCTGCGCTATCAGTAACCGAGGCGGCAGGTACGGACGCTTGTCAAACGAAGCCGGTTCGCGGATGGTCCGGCCGTGGCGCGCTACTTCTTCAACATTGTCGAGAATGATCACAAGATCGATACGGTCGGGGCCGATTACGCGAACCCGGAGATCGCGCGCATGGAAGCTGTCCGCTTCGCCGGAGAGATGTTGAAAAGCGAGCCCGAGCGGGTCTGGAAGGGCGCCGAGCTGAGGATCGAGGCGACGGACATCTGGGGAACCGTGTTGTTCACCCTCCTCATCGCCGGCGTCGACGCGGAGGCGCTCGCAAGACACAAATGACTGGTGCGACCATCCACGGTTTCGCGCCGGGCCGGGATCAAGGCAGGCCGCACCGCCGCTCTTCCCGGCGCCGCCGGTCCGATCGCCGCCGGACGGGTGCTGCTGCGACGCGGGCGGCGCTTTCCGGCTGGCCGTTCCCTCGCCGCTGAGACATAGCCGCGCGGCCGCCGCATGCCACCGGCGGGACGAGGAGATCGTGCGAGCGAGATGCGCAGAACCGCCCCTTCCGCGTTGCTTCGAACGGCGGGCGTGCCGGCGCTGTTCGTGCTGCTTTGGAGCACCGGCTTCATCGGCGCCCGGCTCGGCCTGCCCCATTCCGGCCCGCTGACCTTCCTGTCGCTGCGCTACGGCGTCGCCCTCGTCCTGCTCGCCCTCGTCGCGCTGGCGACGCGGGCGCCATGGCCGCGGCGGCCGGCGGCGATCGGCCATTATGCGGTGGCGGGGCTGCTGGTCCACGGCCTCTATCTCGGCGGCGTGTTCGTCGGCATCTCGCTCGGCGTCGAGGCCGGCGTCTCGGCGCTGATCGTCGGGCTGCAGCCGCTGCTCACCGCGGCGCTCGCCGGGGCGCTGCTCGGCGAGCGGGTGAGCGCCCGGCAATGGCTCGGCCTCGCTCTGGGGCTCGCCGGCGTGGCGCTGGTCCTCGCCGGCAAGCTCGGCCAGGGCCCGGGCGACGCGCTCGGCAGCCTCGCCTGCGTCGCGGCCCTGCTTGGGATCACGGCGGGGACCCTCTACCAGAAGCGCTTCTGCGCCGACATGGACCTGCGCACCGGCGGCGTCGTCCAGTTCGCCGCCGCCGGCCTGGCGACGGCGCCGCTGGCGTTGCTAGGCGAGGGCTGGGCGGTGGACTGGACCGGCGAATTCGTCTTCGCGCTTCTCTGGCTGGTGCTGGTGCTGTCGATCGGCGCGGTGACCCTGCTCTATCTGCTGATCCGCCGCGGCGCCGCGGCCGAGGTCGCCAGCCTGTTCTTCCTGGTCCCGCCCTGCACCGCGCTGATCGCCTGGCCCCTTTTCGGCGAGACGCTCGGGGCGGCGGCGCTGGCCGGAATGCTGCTCACCGCCGCCGGCGTCGCCATGGCCAGCCGCAGGGCCGGCACCTAGCGCGGTCCACGCATGGACCCGAACGGCGGCACCGCTAATTGGTATTGTGTTCCCGATTTATGGCGGGGGCGCCGGTTGCCGGGGGTGTCTCGGTCGATTAGTCGAGCGCGGGGGCGGAGGACGAAGGTGGACACAGTCGACGTCGTGGTGGCCGGGGCCGGCGTGATCGGGATCGCGATCGCCCGGGCGCTGGCGCTCGCCGGTCGCGAGGTGCTCGTGCTGGAAGCCGGGGAGGCGATCGGCAGCGAGACCTCCTCGCGCAACAGCGAGGTGATCCACGCCGGCCTCTATTATCCCGCGGGAAGCCTGATGGCGCGCACCTGCGTCGCCGGCCGAGAGGCCCTCTACGCTTATGCCGCCGCCCGCGGGGTACTCCATCGCCGGATCGGCAAGCTGATCGTCGCCACCGAGGACGCGGAGCTTGCGACGCTGCACGCGATCAGATCACGGGCCGCTGCCAATGGCGTCGACGACCTCGTCCTGCTCAGCCGCGAAGAGACGCTCCGGCTCGAGCCGGCGCTGCGCTGCGAGGGCGCCCTGCTCTCCCCCTCCAGCGGGATCGTCGACAGCCATGCGCTGATGCTGGCGCTGCAGGGCGACGCGGAGAATGCCGGCGCGCTCTTTGTGCTCAGAAGCCCGGTGGAGGGCGCGCGTGCGACCGGCGCGGGAATCGAGATCCGCGTCGGCGGCGACGCGCCGCTGGCGCTCCGCGCACGCCTGCTCGTCAACGCGGCCGGGCTGCACGCTCCGGCGCTCGCCGCACGGATCGACGGATTGAGGCCCGGCTCCGTCCCGACGGCCTATTACGCGAAGGGGCATTACATGACCCTGAGCGGCCGCGTGCCGTTCGCGAGGCTGATCTACCCGGTGCCGGTGCCGGGCGGCCTCGGCGTGCACCTGACGCTCGACATCGCCGGGCAGGCGCGGTTCGGCCCGGACGTCGAGTGGGTGGACCGGATCGACTATCGCACCGACGACAGCCGCCGCCCGGCCTTCGAGGCGGCGATCCGGCGCTACTGGCCGGATCTGCCGAGCGGGGTGCTCGAGCCCGCTTATGCCGGCATCAGGCCGAAGATCGTTCCGCCGGGCGCCCCGGCCCAGGACTTCCTCGTCCAGGGCCCGACCGAGACCGGCACCCCGGCCGTGATCAACCTGTTCGGCATCGAATCGCCCGGGCTCACCGCCTCGCTGGCGATCGCGAACGACGTGGAACGGCTGGCGCGAACAAGCCGCTGAGCCCGCGGCGCAGCTGCTCCGCCGGCGCCGCTCCTCACCTGCGCTTCAGGATCCACTCGGCGATCAGGTTCAGCGCGGAGGGGGACATGGTCTCCTCGGTTGCGGCGTAGGCGGTCGGGGCACCGCTCGCGCTGGTCTGGAGCAGATGGTTGAGGCCGGGGAGCTCGACGATAGTGACGTCCGCGTTGCCGCGGGTCGCCTCGCGGATGCCGGCGAGGTTCGGGCCGGCGAGCACCTGGGTGTCGGTGGCGCCGTTGATCGCGAGCACCGGCAGGCGCAGCGCGGCGAGCGCCGGGCGCGGATCGTAAGCGGCGATGCCGCGGAACCAGGGGGTGGCGACCATCGCCGACTGGTTCGCGATCGCCTCCGATCCGGCGCCGGCCTCGGCGAGGGTCCGGCTCGCCGCGGCGCGTGCCGCCTCGGCCGAGGGCGCGCCGGCCACCGCCTCGATGACCCGGCGGGTCACCTGTCCCTCCTGGGCGGCCCGCTCCGCCGGCATGCCGATCGACCGGGCGACCGCCTCCGCCTGGGCGACGAGCAGATCGGCCATCGGAATGCCCGGTGCCGCCAGCAGGGCGAGAAAGGCGAGCTTCGGGTCGCGCGCGGCGACCATCGGCCCGACCACGCCGCCCTCGCTGTGGCCGACCAGGCCGACCTTGCCGATGCCCTGCTGCCGGCGCAGCCAGGCGAGCACGGCGATGGCGTCGGCGGCATAATCCTGGGTCACCGACGTGGCGAAATCGCCGGTCGACCTGTCGAAGCCCCGGTCGTCGCAGCGCAGCACCGCAATTCCGGCGCGGGTGAGATGATCGGCAAGAACGGCGAACGGACGGTGCCCCGCCAGCGCCTCGTCGCGGTCCTGCGGGCCCGATCCGCTGACCAGGAACACCGCCGGGACGGGACCGGTGCCGCGTGGCCGGGTGAAGGTGCAGGCGAGGCGGACGCCCGCCGCCGCGTCGATCGCCACCTCTTCCTCCGAATAAGGAAAGGGCGGCTTCGGCGCCTGCGGGCGCGCCGGCGCGGCGACCGCGCCGGGCCGCAGCACCAGAGGCAGCGCCTGCCCCTGTGTCCAGGTCCCGGCCCAGCCGCCCTGCGCCGCGTCCCACTCGGCCTGATAGCGGCCGCGGATCGACGGCGCCTCGAACGAGAAATGCGTGCCGGCCAGAGTGACGGCGGACAGCGGAATGCCCGCCGCGCCCTGGTCCGGGCTCGACATCGTGCCCGACAGCGTGCCGTCGGCGCCCCTGGTCACCTCGACGCCGATGCGCAGCGACATCGCCCCGACCGTCAGGCGCCCGTTCCAGGCGCCCACCGCCTGCTGCGCCGACGCCGGCGAGGCCGCGAGAAGCAGCGCGCCGATCGCAGCCAGCGCCCTCACGAAAGCCTTGGTCATCTTGTACCCCCCTACCGCCGAACCTCGGCGTGCCAGGTGCGGATGAAATCGATGTTGCCGCGGCATTCGGGCATCACCGCCTGCTCGACGAGGCGGAAGCCGGCGCCGTCCCAGCCCCATGACGCGCTGACGCCGCAATCGCCGAGCCCCCTGCCCTTGTCGTAGCTCTCGAGCAGGCCGTTCTCCCAGGCGCCGTTGACAACGCTCGGCACGCCGCCTTCCTCGCCCATGCCGGTCGGGGCGTCGAAGCCGGCCGGGCGGAAGCCGGCCGTGTCGCCGACGTAGACCAGGGCCATGACGTTGTAGGCGCCCATCGAGCAGGGCAGCAGCAACAGGGTCTTGCCGCCGCCCAGCGCGTGCGTCTCGGGCGCCGCGGCGCCGTTCGACGCCATGTCGACGTCGCACTCGCCCGCCTTGCGGAACTCGGCGAGCTGCTGCGCAGACGGGGCGGCGGCGCCGCCGCCCGGCGCAGCTAGGGTGAGGACCGGCGCGGTGGGCGCGGCGCGCGTATCGGGCGCATTGCCGCGGGCGACCAGCGCGCCGGTGGTGCCGGCGCGGCCCTGCCGGTCGTCGATGTAGCGCAGGGCGGCGGAGAGGCCGGCGAGCGAGATGTCGCTGGTCGCCGCGTTGCCGCCGTCGGAGACGCTGAGCGTCTTTCCACTGGCGGCGGCGGCGACGATGCGCGCCGCCTCCTCGCCCTCGATCCGGGTGGCGTCATCGTCGGTGCGGCCGCCCTCCCCGGCCGGTCTGCCGTCGACCGCGACGCGCAACGGCAGCGGGATCGCCTCGCTCGACAGGAAGGCGACGCTGAGCGCGCCGTTCGGACCCGCGGCGCGGGTGATCGACATCAGCACGGCCGGGAATTCCTCGCCCTCCGGCGCGAGCGCCGCGGCCTTGCAGGTCCCGAGATTGTCGCAGCCGACCGCCCAGTCGGAAAAAGTTTTCACCTCGCCGGGCACGGGCCTGGCCGGCGCAACGGCGGCGGCGGGCGCAGCGGCGGCGGCCACGACGTCGCCGCTGGCATTGGCGTCGGCGGCCGAGGCGGTGTTGCCCTGCGCGACGTCCGAGGCGCCGCCCCCGCACGCCGCCAGCAGCATCAGCGCCCCGACGCCGCCCGTCCTCTTTCGCATAGGCTCCCCCCTCGTTGAGGCGGCACCATGCCACCGCGACGCGGGAGGGCCAAATGCAATGTCTCCGCCGCCGCCCGACCCAGCGCCGCTTTCGCTGTCCAGGGTCCGGTCAGATGTAGCTGCCCGTCTTCAGGCAGGTCTGCCACTTGCGATACTCGCGCATCTTGCAGGTGCTGCTGTCTCCGCACAGGGCTGACGAGGAATAATGGCGCTCGTTGCACATCTTGCGGCGCGGCGAGACCTCGGCCGCGACGGGCGCCGGCTTCTTCGCCGACGCGGCGGCAGGCGCCGGGCTCTCGGCGCGCGTCGCGACCTTGCCGATGCTGTTGAGATAGGCGACCAGCGCCGGCGCCCTCGCGAGCTGGAGCGCGGTCGCGTGATCCGACTGGTTGCGCGGCACGTCGAGCCGACCGCCGCGGGCGAGCAGGCCCTTCACCACGTCGGTGCGCCCGGCGACCACGGCGTAATGCATCAGCGTCATGCCGTCCGAATAATGCTGGTTCGGATCGACCTGCCCCTCATCTACGATCCGCATCACCTCGTCCGCCGGCTTCGGCGTGGCGACCACTGCGGTGACCGCGTCGATATAAGGATCGCCGGTCTGCATCGCATAGGCGACGCTTGCGCTGGCGACGAGGCCGATCAGGAACATCAGGATTCGCGACATGGCAGATTTCTCCTACGACCGCTGGTGCGGGCGGCGGCAATGGGCGGCGGCCGGCGAGATTCGGCAAGCGCGGCACGGTGAAGGCGCCGCTCGTTACGACGGCTCGGCCGGATGAGAAGACGAGCGGGACAGAGGGCTCAGGACGGCGTCGGCAGGGTCCAGATCAGCACGTTGACGAAAAACACCGCGGCACAGAGCAGCATCAGCAGGCCCTGCTTCACCTCCCGGCGCTTGATCAGCAGGTAGAGGCCGCCGATCGTCAGGGCGAAGGCGGCGAGGATCGCGACCGAGAGGGCGACGGAGAAGAGCGAGGTCATCGGGCGCTTCTGGCATTGCGCGGGCGGACGGGAAAGGGGCGGCGCCCCTCTTCCCCGTCGCTCCGCCAGCGAGACCGGGGAGGGCACGCCTTCGACTTCGCTCAGGCCGGGCTCTTCGACGGGGCTCAGGACAGGGTTTACCGGGCGTTAAACCGCGGCTCGTAGCTTCCTCGACATGACCCATGCCGAGTCGCAGCCCAGCCTCGATGCCGATTTCGGACGGATCGAATCGTCGATCCTGCCGAGCCTGACGATGATGCTCGACGCTTTGCTCGACGCGGCGGCGACGGCGCGGCCGGGAGAAGATGCGGCGTTCGTCGCGGCCGAGATCAGGAGCCTGGCCGCCGAGCTCGACTCGGTCACCCGCCAGGTATCGATGCTCTCCAGCCCCGCCCTGGTCCAGCGCGCCACAGCCGCCTGATCCGCCGCGTCGCCGCGCAGGGCTCGTGCCTGTCCAGGCGTGCTCAGATATCGAATCAGACATGCAGGAAACGGCACGCTTTGCGTGCCGATCAATGATCCGGTCAAAACCGGTCCGTGCAATCCGGTGCTGGTCCGTAGGCTCTTCGCGCCTTTCCTTTACTTCGCGTCTTCGCGTGCAGATCCAGCGTCCCACCGAGCGACGTCGGAGAGTCCGTTGACGCCGCCGCTCGAGGAAGACTCCTTTTTCAAAGATTCGCGCCGCGCTCCAGAATGTTCGCGTAGAGCGCCGCGTCGACGTTACCGCCCGAGACCACGACAACCGTCCGTTCGCTGACCGGGCCGACCTTGCCGGCGAGCAAAGCGGCGAGAGCGGCGGCGCCGCCCGGCTCGGCGACGAGGCGGAGGCGGCGCATCGCGAAAGCGACCGCGGATTCGATCTCCGCCTCGGTGACCACGACGCCGCGGGCTGCGGCCGCGCGCAACGCGCCGAGGGTGAGCGGCGAGACCAGCTTGGTCTGGAGCGCGTCGCACAGAGTCGCCGGCGCCGGCTCGACCACCGGCACCGGCGCGCCGGCGACGAGCGAGCGGGCCATATCGTCCCAACCCTCGGGCTCGGCGGTGACGATCTCGGTGCCCGGCAGCGCCAGCGCGATGCCGGCGGCAAGCCCGCCGCCGCCGCAGGGCACGACCACCTTGTCGGGCGCGCCGCCGAGCTGCCCGGCAATCTCGACGCCGACGCTCCCCTGCCCTTCGATCACGTCGACGTCATCGAACGACGGCACCACGGTCGAGCCCTCCTCCGCCGCGATCCGGGCGGCGATGGCCTCGCGGCTCTCCGTCGCGCGATCGTAGGCGACCACTTTCGCGCCCTCGGCGAGCGTCGCGTCGCGCTTCACCGCGGGAGCGTCGGCCGGCATGACGATGGTCGCGGCGATGCCGAGCCGCCGGGCGGCGATCGCCACGCCCTGAGCGTGGTTGCCGGACGAGAAAGCGACGACTCCGCGCGCCCGCTCCGAATCGCTGAGCTGGAGCAGGCGGTTGGTCGCGCCGCGCAGCTTGAAGCTGCCGCCCTGCTGCAGGCACTCCGCCTTCACCCAAAGGGAGACTTCGCCCCATTGGAGCGGCAGCAGAGGCGTGCGAGTCACGTGACTCGCCACTCGTCTCGCCGCAGCTGCGACACCCTCCGGCGACACCCTCCTCTCTGTCACGTAAGCTCCTGGTTTTAAGTGGAAAAAAGCAACTCTTTACAGAGAGGGGAGCGGCCCATATATCGGCCGCCGCTGCCCCATGGGGACTTCCAACCGCAAGGCAGCTTTTTCGTCAACTACCCCGTTGGAGGTCCCTTGAGTTGCACACGCACCATAATGCGCTGGGGCTAGCTGCTGCCCTTCGTCCGGTTCAGCCGGTCACGCTCATTCGTCCGCACGCCGCCCGGCGCGCCGCCCGCTTCTTCATCGAGAAGTTTCCGGGCCGGTCGCTTTATGCGGTGAAGGCCAATCCGTCTCCGGACCTGCTCCGCATCCTGTGGGAGAGCGGCGTCACCCATTATGACGTCGCCTCGCTCGCCGAGGTGCGCCTGGTCAACGAGACGCTGCCGCAGGCGACCCTGTGCTTCATGCACCCGGTCAAGGCCGAGGAAGCGATCGCCGAAGCGTACGAGCTCGGCGTCCGCACCTTCTCGCTCGATACGATGGAGGAGCTGGAGAAGATCGTCCGCGCGACCGACGGCGCCCAGGACCTGAACCTGTGCGTGCGGATCCGGGTTTCGTCCGATCATTCGAAGCTCAGCCTCGCCTCCAAGTTCGGCGCCGATCCGGCCGAAATGAAGGAATTGCTGTTCGCTACCCGCCAGGCGGCGGACGCACTCGGCATCTGCTTCCACGTCGGCAGCCAGGCGATGTCGCCCAAGGCCTATGCCGAGGCGATGGAGCGGGTTCGCGCGGCGATCGTCGAGGCGGCGGTGACGGTCGACATCGTCGACGTCGGCGGCGGCTTCCCGTCGGTCTATCCGGGCATGGAGCCGCCCGAGCTCGAAGGCTATTTCGAGGTCATCGCGGCCGCGTTCGAGAGCCTGCCGGTCAGCTATTCGGCCGAGCTCTGGTGCGAGCCGGGTCGTGCCCTGTGCGCCGAATATGCGAGCGTGCTCGTCCGCGTCGAGAAGCGCCGCGGCGACCAGCTCTACATCAACGACGGCGCGTACGGCGCTTTGTTCGATGCGGCGCATATCGGCTGGCGCTTCCCTGTGAGGCTGGTTCGCGACGAGGCTTCGGAGTCGAAGCCGATGGCGTTCAGCTTCTACGGGCCGACCTGCGACGATCTCGACCATATGGCCGGGCCGTTCCATCTCCCCGCCGACATCGCCGCCGGCGACTATATCGAGATCGGCATGCTCGGCGCCTATGGCTGCGCGATGCGGACCGCGTTCAACGGCTTCGGCGCCACCGCCAAAGTGATCGTCGACGACGAGCCGATGGCGAGCCTCTATGGGGACGTCCTCGAGGACGCCCGCGAGAAAGCGGTTCAGCTTTAAGCAAGCCGCGTTTGTGTAAAGGGTGCGGGACCTGAGCGAGGCTCGGTCCCGTCCCTATCAATTTCGTGTTTTCAATACCTTGTCAGCTGCGGCTGGCACGGCGTTGCATATGTGAAAAGGAAGCTGGAATGAACGATCTGACCCGCAACGACACTCGCAAGGCCGAGCTGCTCTCCAACGTCGTCGAGCATATCGACATCAAGAGCTTCGACGCGCGCCCGATCGTCGATGCGATGAAGAAGATGAGCTTCTCGAGCCGCGACCTCGGCCGCGCCGCCGACATCTACAACCAGATGCTGGCCGACAAGGATTGCTCGATCTTCCTCGTGATCGCCGGCTCGACCTCGGCGGGCGGCTGCATGGACCTCTATGCCGAGCTGATCCGCAACAACATGGTCGACGCGGTGGTCGCCACCGGTGCGACCATCGTCGACATGGATTTCTTCGAGGCGCTCGGCCACAAGCACTATCAGGCGCTCGAGATCCCCGACGACGACACCCTGCGCTCGCTCTACATCGATCGGATCTACGACACGTACATCGACGAGGAGCAGCTCCAGCAGACCGATCACACGATCGGCGAGATCGCCAATTCGCTCGAGCCGCGCCCTTATTCCTCGCGCGAGTTCATCCGCGAGATGGGCAAGTGGCTGACGGTGAACGGCAAGAAGGAGAACAGCCTGGTCAAGCTCGCCTACGAGCATGACGTGCCGATCTTCTGCCCGGCGTTCACCGACAGCTCGGCCGGCTTCGGCCTGGTCAAGCACCAGGTCGACCGGATGAAGGAGGGCAAGCCCTACCTCACGATCGACTCCATCGCCGACTTCCGCGAGCTGACCGACATCAAGATCGAGGCGGGCGTCTCGGGCCTGCTGATGATCGGCGGAGGCGTGCCGAAGAACTTCGTCCAGGACACCGTGGTCTGCGCCGAGATCCTCGGCAAGGAAGTGGACGTCCACAAATATGCGGTGCAGATCACCGTCGCCGACGTGCGCGACGGCGCCTGCTCGTCCTCGACGCTGCAGGAGGCGGCGAGCTGGGGCAAGGTCTCGACCGCGCTCGAGCAGATGGTGTTCGCCGAGGCGACCACCGCGATCCCGCTGATCGCCTCCGACGCCTATCACCGCGGCCACTGGCGCGACCGCGCCAAGCGCAGCTTCGCCAAGCTGTTCGACCGCAAGTAAGCGCCCGTCTGGACGGAAACAGGAGCCCCTGCCGGCAACGGCGGGGGCTTTTTTTTCGGCAGGCAACTTCCCGAGCTTGGCCCGGCAGGAAGCAGGGCGGTCGACATGCGGCCGGCGTTGACTGGCGGTATCCGCCTGCTATCGCGCGGCATGCCGTTCGTGCACCGATATGCCGCGCCCCTGATCGCGCTGATCGTCGGGGTTGCGGCCACGCTCCTCGCGGCCTTCCTCACCGCCCAGGCCGAAGCCGGGCGACGGGAAGCCCGGTTCGAGGGGCTGGCGAGCGGCGCCGTGGCCGCGATCCAGAGCCGGATGCTGGCGCAGCTCACCCTGCTGCGCGGCACATCGGGCTTCTTCCAGGCCTCCGACGCGATCGACCGCGACGACTTTCGCGATTTCATCGGCGGGCTTCGGCTGGAGGAGAATTATCCCGGCGTGCTCGGCATCGGCTATGCCGTTTATGCCGCGAACCCGGACGCGCTCGCCCGGCTGGCGAGCGCGGCGCGGGACGAGCGCGCGCCGGGCCTTCGTCCCTGGGCCGCCGGCGGCAAGGAAGCGCGATCGGCGATCCTCTTCCTCGAGCCGATGAACCGGATGAACCTCCAGGCGCTCGGCTTCGACATGACCAGCGAGCCGACCCGGCGCGCGGCGATGGAAGGGGCCGCAGCGTCCGGTCACGCTCGGATGAGCGGCAAGGTCCGGCTCGTCCAGGAGATCGATCCAGTGAAGCAGGCGGGCTTCCTGATCTACGCGCCCCTCTTCCGCCCGGCCGGCGGGCTCTACGGCTGGGTCTACAGCCCGTTGCGCGCCAACGACCTGTTCGGGGCGATCTTCTCCGAGCACGATCTCAGCGAGCTGGTGGTCGAGATCTACGACGAGCGGGTGGAGCCGCAGCGCCTGCTCTACCGCAGCGCCGCGCCGCGCGCCGGCGCCGGCCAGATCGTGTCGCGCCGGATGGAGGTGGCGGGGCGCCCGTGGATCGTCCGGCTTTCCTCGTCCGAGAGCTTCGACAGCGGGCCGCCGATGCTGTTCGGCGCTCTGGTCGGCGCCGCCGGCGCGCTGATCACCCTGCTGCTCGCGACGCTGATGCTCCAGCAGGTGCGCGCGAAGGAGACCACCGAGCGCGAGGTGCGCAGCCGCACCGGCCAGCTGCGCAAGGCGATGGAGCGGCTGCACGAGGAAGCGGCGGCGCGCGAGCAGGCCGAGGCGCAGGTCCGGCAGATGCAGAAGATGGAGGCGGTGGGCCAGCTGACCGGCGGCATCGCGCACGACTTCAACAACATGCTGGCGGTGATCATCGGCAACCTCGACGTCGCCGAGCGGCGGCTCGACGACCCCAGCCGGCTGAGCCGCGCGATCTCCAACGCGCGGCAGGGCGCGGACAAGGCCGCCGAGCTGACCCGCCGGCTGCTCGCCTTCGGCCGCCGGCAGCCGCTTTCGCCGCGGGTGATCGACGCCAATGCGCTGATCGCGGGAATGTCCGAGCTGCTCGAGCGCAGCCTCGGCGCCACCGTGCGCCACGAGACCGACCTCGCCGACGGGCTTTGGCGCGTCCACGCCGATCCCGCGCAGCTCGAGAACGCGATCCTCAACCTCGCGATCAACGCCCGCGATGCGATGCCCGATGGCGGGACGCTGCGCGTCGCCACCGCCAACATCTCGGTCGCCGAGGGATCGGACCGGCACCGCGACGGGCTGAGACCCGGCGAGCTCGTGCTGATCACGGTCAGCGATACCGGCGTTGGCATGAGCCCGGAGGTGACCGCCCGCGCGATCGAGCCGTTCTTCACCACCAAGGAGGTCGGCCGCGGCACTGGCCTCGGCCTCAGCCAGGTCTATGGCTTCGTCAAGCAGTCGGGAGGTCATCTGCGGATCCGCTCCACGCCTGGCCGCGGCACCTCGATCGACATCTATCTTCCGCGCCACGAGGGCGAGGCGGAAGCGGTGCGAAGCGAGCATCGCCCGGCCGATGACGACCTGCCGCCGGGCCGCGAGAATGAGCTCGTCCTCGTCGTCGAGGACGAGGAGCAGGTGCGCGACATGGCGACCGAGGCGCTGCGCGACCTCGGCTATTCAGTGGTCGCGGCGGCCGGCGGCGAGGAGGCGCTCGCCATGATGGCAGAACGGGGCGACATCACCTTGCTGTTCACCGACATTGTCATGCCCGGGATGAACGGCCGGCGCCTCGCCGAAGAAGCGCGCGCGCGCCGGCCGGATCTGAAGATCCTGTTCACCACCGGCTATACGCCCGACGCGGCAGACAATGGCGGGAACGGCGCGGCTGCGGGCGCCACGCTCCAGAAGCCTTACGGTCGGGCCGAGCTGGCGAGGCGCGTGCGCAGGGCGCTGGATCAGGCCTGACGGTCGCCGGCGGCGCTCAGCGCATCAGCCCGGCGGCACGAAGGGCATCCTCGATAAGGGCCTGGACATCGCCGGCGGGGCGCGGGCGGGTCGGCTCCACCCTCGGCCTCGCACGACGCCGGGCGGGCGGCTCGACGGCCGGAGCGATGCCGAAGAAGGCGGCGATCCGATCGGTCGAGCTCAGCCCGACGTCGAGCATGTGCGCGCCCGCTTCGCCCGACCGACCTTCGTCGGTTCCGGGATCGAGCGGCGTGCCATGCGCCATGCCAGTGATCTCATATTGCTCGACCAGCAGGGCCCCCGACGCGTCGAGCCACTGGCGGCGCGGGTGGCCGGCGACGAGATCGGACCGCTGCGGCGCGGCCGGCAAGCCGTGGAGGCCGGTCCATTGGCGGACGATCGCGTCCGCATTGCTGGCGGCGACGGTGCGGTCGGCGCTGCCCTGCCAGACCTGGACGCGCGGCCAAGGGCCTTGGTGGGGAGAGGCGCGACGCACGCGCGCGGCAAGATCCCGGGTGGCGCCGCCGCGGCCGCGGCCCGCCATGCATTCGAACGCCTGCGCGGCATCGCTCGCGCAGCCGTAGGGAACGCCGGCGATGATCGCGCCCGCCGCGAACACCTCGGGATAGGCGGCGAGCATCACGCTCGCCATCGCCCCGCCGGCGGACAGGCCGGTGACGAAGATCCGGGCGGGGTCGATGCCGTAGCGAACGCGCATCGCCTCGATCATCGCGCGGATCGAGGCCGGCTCCCCTTCCCCGCGTCGCGTGTCGCCGTCGGAGAACCAGTTGAAGCACAGCATCGGATTGTTGGCACGCTGCTGCTCGGGGTAGAGCAGAGCGAAGCCGTGGCGGTCCGCGAGACGCGACCAGCCGGCGCCGTGATCATAGGCCGCGGCATTCTGGGTGCAGCCGTGGAGCACGACGACGAGCGGCGCATTCTCCTTCATTCCCTCGGGAACATAAAAGCGGGCGAGCAGACTGCCGGGGTTGGCTCCAAAATCGGGAAGATCGGAGAGCCTGTCCCGGATCTGCGACGGCGGGGCGAAGGCGCTGCGCCCCCTGGCGCTTCTGCGGACACGCAGTCCGGGTCTGATCACGGGCATGGTCACTCCACTCACTCTGCCGAAAGGCCTTGCGCCTCAACAGCGTAGGGCCACGTTTGTTGCGCCGCAGCAAAATACAAGACCGGGATGTTACGCGGCGCCCGGCGAACGGTCGCCGAACCTGCCAAACAACACCTCGGCCCGTCTCTCGCCATCGGCAAACGGGCGCAGCGACGCGGAACCGAGGAGGCTCGTTCCTGTTGGGGACGCACAACGAAGGAGCCCTCAATGCGCGCCATGGACTATCGCGGCCCCTATCGGGTTCGCATCGAAGAAAAGCCGATGCCGAAGATCCTCCATCCCCGCGACGCGATTGTCCGGGTGACGCGCTCGTGCATCTGCGGATCCGATCTCCATCTCTACCACGGCATGGTGCCCGACACCCGGATCGGCATGACCTTCGGCCACGAATTCTGCGGCATCGTCGAGGAGGTCGGCCCCGAGGTGACCAACCTCAAGCGCGGCGACCATGTGCTCGTGCCGTTCAACATCGCCTGCGGCCAATGCCATTTCTGCAAGCAGGGCCTGTTCGGCAATTGCCACGAGAGCAATGCGCAGGCGACCGCCGTGGGCGGCATCTTCGGCTATTCGCACACCGCCGGCGGCTATGACGGCGGCCAGGCGGAATATGTCCGCGTGCCTTATGCCGACTTCGGCCCGACGGTGATCCCCGACTGGATGGACCCCGACGACGCCGTGCTGCTCACCGACGTGGTGCCGACCGGCTACCAGGCCGCCGAGATGGGCGGCATCAAGAAAGGCGATACCGTCGTCGTGTTCGGCGCCGGACCGGTTGGCATCATGGCGGCGCGCTGCGCCTGGCTGTTTGGCGCGGGCCGCGTCATCGTCTTCGACCATGTCGACTATAGACTGGAGTTCGCCCGCACCTATGCGCCGGCCGAAGTCTACAATTTCAAGGAGGTCGACGACGTCGTCGTGTTCATGAAGAAGACGACCGACGGCCTCGGCGCCGACGTGGCGATCGAGGCCGTGGGCGGCGACGCCGAAGGCAATTTCCTGCAGACCTTGTTCGGCACCAAGCTGAAGCTCGAGGCCGGCAATGCGATCCCGCTCCACTGGGCAATCAACTCGGTGAAGAAGGGCGGCGTGGTGTCGATCGTCGGCGTCTACGGCCCGACCGGCAACATGATCCCGATCGGCAACGTCGTGAACAAGGGCCTGACGCTGCGCGCCAACCAGGCCTCGGTGAAGCGCCTGCTGCCGCGGCTGATCGACCATGTGCGTGACGGCCACATCAATCCCAAGGCGCTGATCACCCACAAGGTGCCGCTGGAGGACGTCGCCGACGCCTATCACATCTTCTCGGCCAAGCTCGACGGCTGCATCAAGCCGGTGCTGGTGCCGAGCACGCATTGAGGAGACGCGAGATGGACGCACTCAGCACCGAGCGTAAACCGCTGGTCGACACCTCCGCCATTCCCGGCTGGGGCGTCGACGCCGATCCGGAAAACGATCCGACCTATCCCTATCGCGACCGATCGAAGGACGACGGGCTGCTGTTCAACTGGCAGCGGCCGCCGATCCAGGAGACCGACGTCGAGATCCTGCAGTCGATCGAGCACAAGACGCGGCCGGCGGTGGTCGGCACCTCCACTCCGCCGAGCGGGCTCAGCGGCATGATTCGCCGCCTCGCCTTCCGCTGGAGCGAATCCAACTGGCTGCACTGGCTGCTGCTGATGGGGGCCGACCGGATCAACGTCGTCGAAGGCGTCGCCCAGGACCTCAGCCGCGGCAAGGTGCCGAACATTCCGGCGGAGATGGGCGTCAGGGCCGAGTGGCAGCACAACAAGAAAGGGCTCGCGACCAAGGTGGCGGTGCTCACCGCGGTCTCGGCAGGCCTGTTCCTGCTGCTGCGCGGGTCCAAGCCGAAGCCCTTCGAGGCGCAGCGCAAACGGGTGACTCCGCCCGAGGTGCACGAGGCGGACTGAGCGCGGCGCGCGGAGCGGCCTTGCCCGCCCCTTGCGATGCGGTAGACTCGCCGCATCCGGAAGGGAGGAGATCATGCGCCGTTCCGCCTTGCTCGCTTTGGCCTTACTGGCGACGCCCGCCTGCGCCGAGCAGACCGAGGGCAATTCCGCCGTGGCGCCCGCCGCCGTCGAGATCCGGGTGTTCGACCTGCCCAAGGGCTCGCACCCGCACGACGTCGCGCCGGCGTCCGACGGCAAGATCTGGTACACGGCCCAGCACCAGGGCGCGCTCGGCATCCTCGATCCCGCGACCGGCGCGGTGCGTCAGGTGCCGCTCGGGCCGGATTCGGCGCCGCACGGCGTGATCCAGGGGCCGGACGGGGCGGCCTGGATCACCGATGGCGGCCAGAATGCGATCGTCCGCTACGAGCCGAAGAGCGGCCGGATCGACGTCTGGAAGCTGCCGGAGGAGACCGGCTACGCCAATCTCAACACCGGCGCCTTCGACGGCGACGGCATGCACTGGTTCACCGGCCAGAACGGCATCTACGGCCGCCTCGATCCGAAGACGGGGGCGATCAAGGTGTGGAAGGACCCGGACGGCCGCGGGCCTTATGGCATCGCCGCGACGCCGGCAGGCGAGATCTATTACGTCTCGCTGGCCGGCAACCATCTCGCCCGCATCGATCGAAGGACCGGCGCCGCCGAGATCATCGAGCCGCCGACGCCGAGCCAGGGAGCGCGACGCGTCTGGTCCGACAGCAAGGGCAATCTCTGGATCTCCGAATGGAACAGCGGCCAGCTCAGCCGCTTCACGCCCTCCAGCCGCGCCTGGAAGAGTTGGAAGCTGCCGGGCGCCAAGCCCCAGACCTACGCCGTTTATGTCGACGAACGCGACATCGTCTGGGTGACCGATTTCGCGGCCAACGCCACCCTCGCCTTCGATCCGGCGCGGGAGACGTGGAAGACCTATCCGGGAAGCGCGCCGGACGCGCGCGTCCGCCAGATCCTCGGCCGCCCGGGCGAGGTCTTCCTGCCGGAATCCGGCGCCGACCGGCTGATGATCGTGCGCACGGCACAGTGAGAGCCGCCGCCCTTGCCGGCGCCGCCGTGATGCTGCTGGCGCTCGGAGCCGCGGCGGCGCCGCAGGGGGACGCCACGCGCGGCGAGCGGGCGTACCAAAAATGCTATGCGTGTCATGCGGTGGAGCCGGGCAGAAACGATCTCTCCGGTCCCACTCTCCACGCCATCGTCGAACGCCCGATCGCGACGGAGAAGGGCTTCGCCTATTCGCCGGCGCTCAAGGCGCTCGCGGTGCAGAACGGGCGCTGGGACCCTGAACTGCTCGATCGGTTCATCGCCGATCCGGATGCGATCGCACCTGGCACGGCGATGAGCTACCCGGGCATGAAGAATCCGATCGAGCGGACGGACCTGCTCGCTTACCTCGCGGCGCTGAGGGCGGAACGTTAGTCCGCAGCGCGGCTGCGCCGCCCGTGCGAGCCGCCGCCCAAGATCACGACCCCCACGACGAAGCCGAAATCGTACCAGCCGCCGTTGTTGGGAACGGCGTAGATCGCGATCGTGTCGCTGAACAACGAGCCGATCCAGGCGAACGGCAGGATGAAGCCGTGGAGCAGGCCGAGCAGGAACCCGGGCTGCTGCGCCGAGGCGGCGGATGGCACCGCGGTCGCGCAGGCGGCGAGCGCCAGCGACAGGCCGAGAACCAGCGCCAGGCGGCGCGGCGAGATGGAAATTGCGCGCATCGGTGACCTCCCCTATCGACCGGCCGACCTTCGGTGTTTCAGATGCGCAGGGCAAGGCGGTCCGGATCCCTCCCCGGCTTCGGGGAGGAATGAGGGTCAGCGCGCGAAGCTGGCGGCCAGTTCGACGTGGGTGGACCAGCGGAACTGGCCGACCGGCTGCACCCATTCCAGCTTGAAGCCGCCATCGATCAGCGCCCTGGCGTCGCGGGCGAAGGTGGCGGGGTTGCACGAGACATAGGCGATGCGCGGCACCGCCGAGGCGGCGAGCAGCGGCACCTGCTCCTTGGCGCCGGCGCGCGGCGGATCGAGGACGATCGCCTCGAACCGCCCGGCTTCCTCGCTGGTGAGCGGGCGGCGGAAAAGATCGCGATGATCGACGAACACCGGGCGCTGGACGCGATTGGCCGCCGCCTTCAGCGCCAGCGCCGCGCCCCGCGCCCCTTCGACGGCGAGCACCCGGCCGGGCAGCGACAGAGCGAAGGTGCCGAGGCCGGCGAACAGGTCGGCAATCACGGCGGCGGCGCCGATCGCCTCGCGGACCGCGGCGACGAGCGCGCCCTCCCCTTCCTGCGTCGCCTGGAGGAAGGCGCCGTGCGGGAGGGGCACCGCCACGCCGCCGAGGGTGACGGTCACCGGATCGGGCTCCCAGCGCGTCTGCGGCCCGTAGCCGTCGTCGAGCGCGAGGCGAGCGAGGCCGTGGCTCTGCGCGAACGCGCCGAGCGCCTCCGCGGCGCGCAGATCGTCCGCGTCGACCTTCTCGAGCAGCAGATCGACGCCCTGATCGGTCAGCGTCATGCGCACGCCGCCCTGCCCGCGCTGCGGCAGGAGATCGGCGAGCAGGGCGCGAAGCGGCGGCACGAGGGCGAAGAGCTCGGGCCGTAGAATGTGGCATTCGCGCATGTCGACGATGCGGTGGCTCGCCTCCGCGTTGAAGCCGAGCAGCACCTGCCTGCCGCGCCGCTCGGCGCGCAGCGAGGCGCGGCGGCGGCTGTTCGGCGGCGAGATATGGACCGGACGGATGTCGGGCGCGGCGATGCCTTGGCTCCCCAAAGCGGCGGCGATCCGGTCCTGGAGGTAGGCACCAAACGCGGCGTCATCGAGTTGCTGGAGCTGGCAGCCGCCGCATTCCGGGAAGTGGCGGCACGGCGGTACCCGATGGTGCGGTCCCGGCGTGACGCTTCCATCGGCGGCGACCAGATCGCCCGGCGCGGTGAGCGGGACGAAGCGGCCGTCGGCGGTGACGCCGTCGCCGCGGGCGGCGAGCCGGACGACCAGATCGCCGGGAGGGAGCTCCCCGCTCATAGGCATTCCGCGAAGGCGGCCGGCAGATGGCCGGGCAGATCGTCGGCGATCATGCCGGGGCCAGCGAGCTCGGCCGCACGTCCGTGCAGCCAGACGCCGGCGCAGGCCGCCTCGAACGCCTCGAAGCCCCAGGCACGCATCGCCGCGATCACGCCGGTGAGCACGTCGCCGGTGCCGGCGGTGGCCAGCCAGTGCGGCGCCGCGGCGGCGATGGCGGCGCGCCCCTCGGGATCGGCAATCACCGTGTCCGGCCCCTTGTAGACGATCACCGCCCGGGCCTCCCGCGCCGCCTGGCGGGCACGATCGACCTTGCTGCCCTGGCATGCGGGGAAGAGCCGCGAGAACTCTCCGGCGTGCGGGGTGAGGACCGGCGTGAAGCGGGCGCGGTGGAGGATGTCGCTTCCCGCCTCGGCGGCGAGCGTCAGGGCATCGGCGTCGAGCACCAATTTGGCATCGGCGGCGAGCACCTGCTCGAGCAGGGCGCGGGCCTCGTCGCTTTTGCCCAGACCCGGCCCGATCGCCGCCGCGCTGACCCGCGGATCGGCCAGCACCTCCGCAGCCTCGCCCTTACCCTGGACGATCGCGCTCGGCACCCCCGGCACGATCTCAGGGGCGACGAGGCGGACGTAGCCGGCGCCGCCGCGCAGCGCCGCGACCGCGGTGAGCGCCGCCGCGCCCGGCATCTCTCCGGCGATGGTCGCGACATAGCCGCGGCTGTACTTGTAGTCGGCCGGCCCGGGCGCGACGAGCAAGGGCCGGACGATGTCCTGAAGGCGGCTCTCGACCGGCACGCCGATGTCGGCGAGAACCAGACGGCCCATGTGGCGGGCGGCGGGCTGGAGACGGTGGGACGGCTTCAGCGCGCCGAACGTGATCGTGAGATCGTAATCGGTGACCGGCGAGAGAATGGCGCCGTCGTCGGTCGCGACGCCGCTCGGGAGGTCGAGCGAGGCCCTTATCCGTGCGGCCGCGGCGAGCCGCGCCAGCGCCTGCGCCACGGGCTCGTCGAGCGGACGGGTGAGGCCCGTGCCGAACAGCGCATCGATCAGCAGCGGCGCGGGCCTCGCTTCGCCGAGGCTCTCGACCTCTCCCGGCCAGCGGGAGCGGGCCTGGCGGGCCGCCTCGCTGCGCGGATCGGCGAGCGCGGCAACCCGGACGTCGAGTCCGCGTTCGCGCAGCAAACGCGCGACGACATAGCCGTCGCCGCCGTTGTTGCCCGGACCGCAGACGACCAGGGCGGGAAGGTTGCCGGCGTAGAGCCGGATCGCGTCCGCGGCGGCAAGGCCGGCGCGTTCCATTAGCAGCCTCTCCGGAGTGCCGGCGGCGATCACGGCCGCCTCGGCCGCACGCATCTCGGCGGCCGTCAGGATCGGGCCGGGAGTCACTGTCCGGCGATCGGGCGGACGGTGGCGGGAAGCCGGTAGCGATCGCCCTCGATCGCCACCTCGATGCGATCGGGGCCGAGCGGCGTCACGGCCGCCGGCATCGCGCCGTCCGCGGCGATCACGCCGCGCCCGTCCCTGGTGACGAGCAGCCGCCGGAAGCCGCCGCTTGGTGCGCGGATGGTGAGGACCAGGCCTTGATCGCTCGGGCTGCGCTCGACCGCGCAGACCGGCTCGAACGTCTCGGCGCCGGCGACCGCGCATTCGACGCGCTCGGCGCCCTCGGCAAGCGGCGCGGCGGGCCTCTCGACCGTCTTGCCGCCCTCGGTGATCGGCACGGTCTGCCCCTCTTCCGGCGCGTCGCCGCAGGCGGCGAGCGGAAGGATCAGCGAGAGCAAGAGGATCGGCCGGATCATCGCCCGCTTCTGGTCCAATGCCGCTGCGCTGGCAAGGCGGCTAGCGGCCCCGGAACGCAGCGAGGCGGGCGGCGAGATCCTCGCCTCCGAACAGCGCCTCGAAGCTCTCGTCCTGCCCCGCATCGCGCGCGTGCCCCGCCGAGGCGAGGCCGATGCCGCGCTTCAACGCGGCAAGGCTTCCCGCGCTATTCGCCAGCACTACCTGGGTGAGCGCCTCCGCGCTGCTCTCGAGATCGTCGCTGACGATCTCGACCAATCCGATCCGCGCGGCTTCGCCGGCGTCGATCGTCCCGGCGGTGAACAGCAGCCGCGAGGCCTGGCCGGGGCCGACGAGCGCGACCAGGCGGGCCACGTCCGATTGTGGATAGGCGATTCCGAGCTTGGCCGGCGTGATGCCGAAGCGGGCGGCGGGCGCGGCGAGGCGCAAGTCGCAGGCCATGGCAAGGGCGACGCCGGCGCCGAAACAGGCGCCATGGATCAGGGCCAGCGTCGGAATCGGCACGCGGGCCAGGCGCTCGAGCGCGTCCTCCATGTTGGTGCGGAAGCGGGCGCGCGCGTCCGGATCGTCCCGCAGCGCATCGAAATCGCCGAGATCGGCCCCGGCGCAGAAGGCCGCACCCGCCCCTCCGACGAGGAGCAGGCGCGCGCCGGCCGCGACGGCCTCCTCGGCCCGCGCGGCGAGATCGCCCCAGCCATGCGCGGGGATCGCGTTGCGCGCCTCGGGCCGGACGAGGGTCAGGCGGGCGACGGAGCCGGCGAGCGCGAGATCGAACATCGCGGCTGAATGGCGCGGCGGCGCGGCTTTGTCCCGATAAAAAGAGCCGGCGCCTCGCGGCACCGGCTCTCGAGTTTGAGCATGGCGCCTCCGCCGCGGACGGCGGAGGGGGCATGCGCGAATGTCAGCGTCGCCCTGAGCGGCGCATCGACTCGTCGCGGAGCTGGCAGCAAGAAGCATGCCACGACGGACGGGTGCGGCCGACGATGGTTAAGGCGTTGAAAATGCGTCCCGCGACGGGACGTCCGGATCAGGCAAGACGGGTCGCCAGCCGCCACCAGCCGGGGCGTTCCTCGGCCATCTTCGCGGCCGCCCGGTCCCGGTCCACCTCATTGTCGAACAAGGCGAAACAGGTGGCGCCGGAGCCGGACATGCGCACCAGCGTGGCGCCGAAGCGCTCGCCGAGCAGGCGCAGGCAGTCGGCGACGATCGGCGCCACCGCGATGGCGGCAGGCTGAAGGTCATTGCGGCCGTCGCGGACATCGCCAGGCAGCGGGCCGCGATCAACGCCGTCCCAGGCGCGGAACACGGCCGGGGTGGAGACGGCGACGCGCGGATTGACGAGCAGCGCCGGAAGGCCGCGGAAGGGCGCATCCTCGATCTCCTCGAGCACGTCGCCGCGGCCGGTGCCGCGGGTCGGCCGCGACAGCAGACAGGCGGGAACGTCGGCGCCGAGGCCGCGGGCGATGTCAAGCAGCCCCGCCTCGCCGAGATCCAGCCCCCACCAGCGGTCGAGCAGGCGCAGCGCCGCGGCGGCATCGGCCGAGCCGCCGCCGATCCCCGAGGCGACCGGCAGGCGCTTGTCGAGCGTGAGGCGGGCGCCCCTGCCCGGCGCGTGCCGCTCAGCGAGCGCACGCGCCGCGCGCAGCACGAGATTGTCGTGCTCCGCTGCGAGACCCGCAGCGAAGGGCCCGACGAGCTCGAGACCGAGATCCTCCCCCGCCGCCACGCGCAGCAGGTCTCCGTCCGTGCAGAAGGCGAAGATCGTCTCGATGCGATGGTAGCCGTCGGGCTCGCGCCCGCGGACATGGAGCGCGAGATTGAGCTTGGCGCGCGCCGTCTCTTCCATCAGGGCGCGGCGAGCTCCGGATGGAGGCCGCGGAGTATCTTGGCGCGCAGGCGCTCGGCCGCCTCGGCTTCGGCATAGATCAGAGCCGCCTGCCAGGCGTAGCGCGCCTCGTAGCGGCGGCCGGCGCTGTAATAAGCGTCGCCGAGATGCTCGTTGATCGCGGAATCCGCCGGCTCTCCCTTGGCGGCGCGCTCGAGCAGCTCGATCGCCCTGGAATAATCGCCGCGCACGTAGAGCGCCCAGCCGAGCGAGTCGGTGATCGCGGCGCTGTCCGGATCGAGCTTGCTCGCCTCGCGGATCAGCCGTTCGGCCTCGTCGAGATTCTCCCGCCGCTCGAGCTGCGAATAGCCGAGGTGGTTCAGCACCACCGGCTGCTGGGGCGCGAGCGTGTAGGCACGCTGCAGGGCTGTCTTGCCCCGCTCCCAATCGCCCGCGCGGCTGAGCTCTGCGCCGCTCAGCAGCCACAGCGCCCATTCCGGCGTGTCGCTCTCCGCGCCCGCGGCAATCGCCTGCAGCGCCTTGCCGTAGGCGTCGGCGGCCTCGCGATGCTGCTCGAGCTTGGCGAAGAGGTCGGCGAGGCGGGTCCAGGCCGCCGGCGAATTCGGCTGGGCTTCGGCCGCGGCGCGGGCATCGGCGAGGGCGCTCTCGGCGTTGCCGTTCTCGACCAGAAGCGACAGGCGCCGATCCATCGCCGCCTGGCCGAGCAGGTCGTCGGCGGGAACCTGCGCCAAAGCGGCGAGCGCCGCCTCGTTCTGGCCGCGCCCCGCGAGCATCTCGGCGGTGGCAAGCCAGGCCTCGCTGTTGCGGGGCGCCGCGAAGGTGGCGATGCGGGCGAGGTTGAAGGCGAGCGCCGGGACCTCCTGCCCGCGCAGATCGGCTGCGATTCGAACGAGGAAGGAGGAAATGCCCCAGGCAGCGAGATCGCCTTCGATCAGCGGCTTGCCGCGGGCAATCAGGCTGCGGGCGCGGGCGAAGCTCGGCTGGTCCTCGGGCAGGAGCGCCAGCGCGTCCTTGCGCGCCTTCTTGCGGGCAAGGAGCGCCGCCGCAGCGAGGCGCAGGCGCTCGGCGCGGGGCTCTTTTCCCTCGATCAGCGGGGCAAGCGCGGCGAGACCCTCCTTCGTCCGCCCGGCGGCGATCAGCAGCAAGGGACGCTGCTCGGCGCCATAAGCGGTCGCCAGCGGATCGCGCGCCGCCGCGACGATCGGCGCGACCGGATCGCCCTTGCCGGTGCCGACCGCGATCCAGGCGTGGAGCAGCGGCGCGGTGAAGACGAACACCCGGTCCTCGGCCATTCGATCGGCGTTAAGGCCCGCTGCCCGCCAGTCCTTGCGGCGCACCGCGTCGGCGAGAAGGACGAGGCGCGCGTCGGGACCGAGCTTGTTGCGCGCCTCGAGCACCTTCGCGGCGCGGACGGCGAGCGGCTGGTCCCCTGCGGCGAGCGCCTCCTCGAGCGCGCGGGCGGCGAGCACCTCATTGTCCGGCGCGAGATCGAGCGCAGCCGCATAGCCGGCGATGGCCTGGCGCTGCGCGCCGAAGCTGTCGGCGGCGAGAGCGCGGGCATAAGCGGCGAGCGCATCGCCCTCCTCCACCCGCGCCGCCGCGGGGGCGAGCGGCAGGAGGAGGGCAGCCGCCGCGAGGGCGCCGAGCGCGTGCCTACATGTTGGGATAGTTCGGCCCTCCTCCGCCTTCGGGAACGACCCAGTTGATGTTCTGGGTCGGGTCCTTGATGTCGCACGTCTTGCAATGGACGCAATTCTGGGCGTTGATCTGGAGCCGCGGACGCCCGCCTTCCTCGACGAACTCATAAACTCCGGCAGGGCAATATCTCTGCTCCGGCCCGTCGTAGAGCGGCAGGTTGACCTCGGTCGGGATCGCCGCGTCCTTCAGGGTGAGATGGATCGGCTGATCTTCCTCGTGATTGGTGTTCGACAGGAACACGGAGGAGAGGCGGTCGAAGCTGATCACGCCGTCGGGCTTGGGATAATCGATCTTCGGCGCGAGGTCCCTGCGCCACAGCGTCTTGTCGTCGGGATGATGGCCCATGGTGAACGGCAGCCCGATCTTCAGCGTGCGCATCCACATGTCGATGCCGGCGAGCAGGGTGCCGACCGTGCCGCCGAATTTCGCGACCATCGGCTCGACGTTGCGGACCATCTTCAGCTCGTCCGCCACCCAGCTGGCGTGGAGACTGGAATCGTAGGCGTCGAGCACATCGCCCGAGCGCTCCGCGACGATCGCGTCGAACGCCGCCTCGGCGGCGAGCATCCCCGATTTCATCGCCGTGTGGCTGCCCTTGATCCGGGGCACATTGACGAAGCCGGCCGAGCAGCCGATCAGCGCGCCGCCCGGGAAGACCAGCTTCGGAATGGCCTGGTAGCCGCCCTCGTTGATCGCGCGCGCGCCGTAGCTGACGCGACGGCCGCCCTCGAGCACCGCGCGGATCGCGGGGTGCTGCTTCCAGCGCTGGAATTCCTCGAACGGGGAGAGGTGCGGATTGCGGTAGTTGAGCGCGACCACGAAGCCCAAAGCGACCTGGTTGTTCTCCTGATGGTAGAGGAAGCCCCCGCCCCAGGCGTCGCTCAGCGGCCAGCCCTGGGTGTGGATCACGCGGCCCGGCGCATGCTTCGCCGGATCCACGTCCCAGAGCTCCTTGAGGCCGATCCCGTAGACCTGCGGCTCGCTCTCGGCATCGAGCGCGAAGATCCGCTTCAGCTCCTTGGTGAGGTGGCCGCGCGCGCCTTCCGCGAAGAAGGTGTAGCGGCCGTGCAGCTCCATGCCCGGCTGATATTCGGGCTTGCGGGTGCCGTCGCGGGCGACGCCCATGTCTCCGGTGGCGACGCCCTTCACCGAGCCGTCCTCGTTGAACAGCACTTCGGCGGCGGCGAAGCCGGGGAAGATCTCGACGCCGAGCGCCTCGGCCTGACCGGCGAGCCAGCGGCAGAGATTGCCCAGGCTCAGCGTGTAGGTGCCCTTGTTGCGCATGAACGGCGGCATCAGCGCATGGGGCATCGCGCGCTTGCCGGTGGCGCTGAGCACCCAATGGTGGTTCTCGGTGACCGGGACGGTCAGCGGGCTGTCGAGATCGCGCCAGTTCGGCAGCAATTCGTCGAGCGCGCGCGGATCGACCACGGCGCCGGACAGGATGTGGGCGCCGACCTCGGAGCCCTTTTCCAGGATGCAGACCGAGAGCTCGCGGCCGGCCGCTTCCGCCAGCTGCTTCAGGCGGATCGAGGCGCCGAGGCCCGCCGGCCCCGCACCGACGATCACCACGTCATAGGCCATCGACTCGCGTTCGGACATTCAGCTCTCCCTCGCCCGCTCGCGCTCTGATCGTCGCAAGGAGCCAACGTCTGGCAGATATAAGGCAATTTTGCGGTTGACCAGCCCGGCAACTCACCCCCTTTGATGGCCGAGGATGGAGCGGGGCAACGATCCATTATCCCCTGCGGACGCGGCGAGCGTCCTGCAATGGTGGTCGGACGCGGGCGTCGATGTTCTCATCGACGAGCAGCCGCGCGACTGGTTGCGCCCCGAGCCCGTTCGTCCCGCCGTCTTCGAGACGACGGCGCCGGCGCCCGAGGCGCCGGCATCCCGCGCCCGCGCCACCCCGCCCGCGGCGCCCGCGGACGCGCCGCCCGAGGCCCTGCCCGACCAGCTCGATCTCTTCCAGGCATGGCTGCGCACCAGCGACCGGCTGAGCTTCGCCGCGCCGGCCGCGCCGCGAGTCTGCCCCGCGGGCGATCCGGCGTCCGGGCTGATGATCATGACCGACATGCCCTCGGCCGAGGATTGCACGACCGGTACGCTGCTTTCCGGCGAGAGCGGGCGCCTGTTCGACCGGATGCTTGCGGCGATCGGACGCGACCGGGACAGCATCTATCTTGCCGCGCTCTCCTGCCTGCGCTCGCCCGACGGCCGACTGGCCAGCGACGCGGCGCGCAATTGCACGACGCTGGCGCTCCACCACGCCGGCCTGGTCCAGCCCAAGGCGCTGCTGCTGCTCGGCGACGCCTGCTCCAAGGCGCTGACCGGCCTGGCAATGGCGCAGGCGCGCGGCCGCTGGCACGAGGTGCGGACGCAATCGGGGCCGATCAAGGCGCTGGTCTCGCTCCCGCCCTCCTTCCTCCTCACCCATCCGGCCCACAAGGCGCTGGCCTGGGCGGATCTCCAGATGCTGATCGAAGAGGTGAAAGGATGAGGCTTCGAGCCCTGCTCCTCGCCGCCGCCATCGCGCTTCCGGCGGCTCCCGCCCTCGCCGAGAGCGCCGCCGCCGCGCGCGCCGCCGTGCCGGCCCAGCTGACGGCCGACCAGCGCACCGCCTATCGCGAGATCTTCGCGGCGATCCGGGCGGAGGACTGGGCCGGCGCGGCCGCGAAGCTCGACGCTTTGGCCGAAGGGCCCCTCCACGCCGCTGCGCGCGCCGAGCTCTATCTCGCCAAGAACAGTCCAAAGGTCGAGCTCCAGCCCCTGCTGGCGCTGCTCGAGAAGGCGCCGGAGCTGCCCGGCGCCGAGCAGCTTTCGCGGCTCGCCACGACGCGCGGCGCCACCGCCCTCCCCGTCCTCCCGCAGGCCCAGCCACTGATCTGGCAGGGCGGCCAGCCTCGCCGGGCCCGTGCCCAGAGCGGCAGCAAGAACGATCCCCTCGCCGCCGAGCTCGACCAATTGGTTCAGCCGCTGATCGTCGCCGACCGGCCGGCCGAGGCCGAGGCCCTGCTGCGCGAGCGCGAAGTGATGCTCGCACCCCAAGCGCGCACCGAGTTCCTCCAGAGGATCGGCTGGGCCCATTATCTGATCGGCAATTCCGCCGACGCGCGACGGCTGTCCGATGAGGCGCGGCAGGGCAGCGGCGAGTTCGTGCTGCACGCCGCCTGGACCTCCGGCCTCGCCGCCTGGCGGATGAAGGACTGCAAGGCCGCGGCCGAGGCGTTCGCCACCGTCGGCGGGCGTGCCACTGACGTCGAGCTCGCCGCCGCGGGCCATTATTGGGCATCGCGCGCCGACATGATCTGCGGACGGCCCGAGCGGGTCCAATCCCAGCTGCGCAGCGCGGCCCGGCTCAAGGAAACCTTCTACGGCATGCTGGCGGCGACCGCGCTCGGCATCCGCACGCCCAATTATGTGGGCCTGCACGATTATCGCGACGCCGAGTGGCGCGGCATCGCGACCAAGCCGAACGTCAGGACCGCGATCGCGCTCGCCGAGATCGGCGAGACCAATCTCGCCGACAGCTTCATCCGCCACCAGGCGCGGATCGGCGGGCCGAGCGACCATCACGCCCTCCTCCACCTCGCCGCGGACCTCAACCTCGCCTCCACCCAGTTCTGGCTCGCCCACAATGCGCCGCGCGGCACCTCGGTGAACCTCGGCGCACGCTACCCGCGGCCGGACTGGAGCCCGACCCGCGGCTGGCGGGTCGACCAGGCGCTGGTCTTCGGCCATGCGCTGCAGGAGTCGAACTTCCGCACTCAGGTGGTGAGTCCGGCCGGCGCCCAGGGCCTGCTCCAGGTACGGCCCGGCACCGCCGGCGACATCGCGCGCAGCCGCGGCCAGGCGTTCAGCCGCGACGAGCTCGGCCAGCCGGGGCCGAACCTCGAGTACGGGCAAAGCTACATCGAGTTCCTCCGCGATCGCGCCGAGACAGGCGGCCTGCTGCCGAAGGTGATCGCCGCCTACAATGCCGGACCGAAGCCGATCGGCGAGTGGAACTTCCGGGCGACCGACCAGAGCGACCCGTTGCTCTACATCGAGTCGATCCCCTATTGGGAGACGCGCGGCTACGTGCCGATCGTACTGCGCAATTACTGGGTCTACGACCAGGCGAACGGCAAGAGCTCGCCGAGCCGGCACGCGCTGGCCCAGGGCCTTTGGCCCAAATTCCCCGGCATGGCCGGCGCCGCCGGAGTCCGGCTGCAGGGCAATCGCGAGCTCGCCAGCGGCGCGGACTGAAGCGCCTCAGCAAATGTAAACCCGTATGGGCGGAGCCCGTTGAAGCCCGCCTTGCCTTTCGGAACCCCGATGAGGAGAAGGTGCGGCCTTAAGCTCGGGCCGAACGGTGTTCGAGCAGGATGGTCTAGGCCGCAAAGTTCTTGCTTTGTTCTTGTTCGGGGCGCATGGTTCCCGGATGAGTCGCCCCGACGTGCGTCATGGCCGCGGCGCGCCCGAGAACCGGACGCCGACGCGCTTCAACCTTCCCGTGCGGGAGGCCGACGGCGACTGGCTGGATGCGCGCGAGGCGCTGGACGACGGCCCCCCGCCGCTCCGGACGACGGTGACGGTCGAGAAGCCGAAGACGATCATCACCCGCAACACCTCGCCTGACATCGGCTTCGATCGTTCGATAAATCCGTACCGCGGCTGCGAGCACGGCTGCATCTATTGCTTCGCCCGGCCGACCCACGCCTATCACGACCTTTCCCCCGGCCTCGACTTCGAATCGAAGCTGTTCGCCAAGCCCGACGCCGCGGCGCTGCTGCGCACCGAGCTCGGCAAGAGCGGCTACGACGTGCGGCCGATCGCGCTCGGCACCAACACCGATCCCTACCAGCCGATCGAGGCGAGATGGCGGATCACGCGCAGCGTGCTGGAGGTGCTCGCCGAGACCCGGCATCCGCTGACCATCACCACCAACTCGGATCGGGTGACGCGCGATATCGACATCCTCGCGCCGATGGCGGCGGACGGCCTCGCCTCGGTGGCGATCTCGGTGACCTCGCTGACGCCGGACATCTCGCGGACGCTCGAGCCGCGGGCGCCGTCCGGGCGCAAGCGGCTGGCCGCAGTGCGGGCGCTGAGCGCGGCGGGGATCCCGGTCACGGTGGCGATCGCGCCGGTGGTGCCGGGGATCACCGATCATGAGGTCGAGCAGATCGTCGCCGCAGCGGCGGAAGCGGGCGCCAGCGGCACCTTCTTCCTGCCGGTGCGCCTGCCCCACGAGGTCGCGCCGCTGTTCCGGGCCTGGCTCGACGAGCATTTCCCCGACCGCGCCGACAAGGTGATGAACATCATCCGCGCCTTGCGCGGCGGCCGCGACAACGATCCCAATTTCTTCACCCGCCTGCAGGGCTTCGGCCCCTGGGCGGAGCTGATGGCGACCAGGCTGAGGGTGGCGGCGGCCAAGCACGGGCTGAACAGGGAGAAGAAGAAGCTTCGGACCGACCTGTTCGTCCCGCCACAGGGGCCGCAGCTGCGATTGCTGTGACCTTTCGGGATCAATCCCCGAAGGTCATCCCCGTCCCGATTGTCACCCCGGCCCTTCGACGCCGCCTGTGGCGGCGCTCAGGATGGACTATTGTCGGAGTCCCAGGGAGAGTTCCCGCGGCGCAAATGGAGCGCGCCCTTGAGTCCTCCGCCTCTTCCGGGCTGAGGCCCCGGCCTCCGACGAGGAAACGAATATGGGGTGCGCGGCTCAGGCGCGGCTAGCTTGCGCCACGGACAGTGGCTCCCCCGCCACGCCCAGCCGGTAGTCCTTGTATTGCTCCCGGATTGCCGTCTTAAGCAATTTGCCGGTGGCGGTGTGGGGAAGGCTTTCGACGAACAGGATCTCGTCGGGCAGCCACCATTTCGCGACCTGGCCGGCAAGATGGGCGCGGATCGCGTCCGGGCCGACGTCGGAACCCTCCTTCCGGACGACGAGCAGCAGCGGCCGCTCGTCCCATTTGGGATGGGGCACGGCGACCGCGGCCGCCTCGGCAACGCCGGGGCAGCCGATCGCGGCATTCTCGAGCTCGATCGAGCTGATCCATTCCCCGCCGGACTTGATCACGTCCTTCGCGCGATCGGTGATCTGCATCACCCCGTCGGGATGGAGGATGGCGACGTCTCCGGTGTCGAACCATCCGTCCGCGTCGGCGATCGGGCCGTTCTGGTCCTGGAAGTACTGCTGGATCACCCAGGGGCCCCGCGCCTGCAGCCGGCCGGAGGTGATGCCATCGCGCGGCAGGACATTGCCTGCGTCGTCGACGATGCGCAGCTCGACGCCGAACGGCGCCCGTCCCTGCCGGCACAAATAATCGAGCTGCTGCTCGTCGCCGAGCTCCTCCCAATGGGCCGGCGGCGCGCCGCAGGTGCCGAGCGGCGACATCTCGGTCATGCCCCAGGCGTGGCCGACGCGGATGCCGCGGCCGCGGAACCACTCGATCATCGCGCGCGGTGCCGCCGCGCCGCCGATGTGGACGATCTTCAGGTTGCCGGGATCGGCGCCGGTCGATTCGACATGGTTGATCAGCGCCAGCCATACGGTCGGCACGCCCGCCGTATGGGTGACGCGTTCCTCGCGCAGCAGATCGCACATCACGCTCGGCGTGTAATCGGCCGAGAAGACCATCTTCGCGCCGACCATCGGGCTGGCGAACGGCAGCGCCCAGGCGGCGGCATGGAACATCGGCACGACCGGCAGCACCACCGCGCTGGCCCTGAGATCGAAGACGTCTCCGGAGCTGATTACCATCGCCTCGAGTACGGTCGAGCGATGTTCGTAGAGCACGCCCTTGGGATTGCCGGTGGTGCCGCTGGTGTAGCAGAGCATGCAGGGGTCGCGCTCGTCCCCTTCCACCCAGGAATAGTCGCCGCTCTCGCCCGCGATCAGGTCCTCGAACCCCTCGCGGCCCGGGGCGGGATCGAAGCAGATGAAATGCTCGATGCTGGTCCAGTGGGGCTTCAGCCGCTCGACGATCGGCGCAAAGGCCGCGTCGTAGAAAAGCACGCGATCCTCGGCATGGTTGGCGATGTAGACGAGCTGATCGTCGAACAGGCGCGGATTGATCGTGTGGATGACGCCGCCCACGCCGATCGTGCCGTACCAGGCAGCGAGATGGCGGGCGTGGTTCATCGCCAGCGTCGCGACCCGCTCTCCACGGCGGATGCCGAGCCGCTCGAGCGCCTGGGCGACCCTGCGGCTGTCATGGGCGATGCCCCGCCAGTCGGTCCGCGTCCTCGTTCCGTCGGCATAGAGGGAGACGATATCGCGCGTGCCGTGCTCGCGCTCCGCATGATCGAGGATCCGCGTGACGCGGAGCGGCCAGTCCTGCATTCCTCCGAGCATCGTCTCTCCTTTTGCGAGGAGAGTGTATGCGGTCCCGGAGCAAGCACAAGCGGGCACCCACACTCCGTTCAGCGGTATGTGGTGCTGGCGACGTGTACCCTCAGGAGACCAGCGCGAGCCGCGGCGCGGGAGCCGCCGAGAGACGCGCCACGACAACGCCGGGAATGCGCTCGATACGGGCGGCAAGATCCGCATCGAGGCGGTAGTCGCGGCCGAGCAGCACCTCGGCATTGCCGCCGTCGAAGCGCGCCTTGAGGCGCAGATCGCCGCTGCCGCCGCGCTCGCTCGCCAGCGCTTCGGCGAGGCGGCGGAGCGCAGCGGCATCCTCCACCTCGACCTCGAGCTGCAGGCGGGCGCGCTTGGACAGGCTGTCGAACATCTGCAGCTGCTTGATGGTCACTCGCGGCGTGTCCTCGCCGGGCCGGCGATCGAGCTCGACGGTGAGCAGGGCGCAGGCGCCGCTCTTCGCGCCCTCCTCCACCCGCTCGGCGACATCGTCGTCGAAGACGGTGGCGATGAACTGGCCCGACGCGTCGGACAGCGTCGCCATCAAATAGCGGCGGCCGCGCGCCGAGGTCCGCCAGCGGGCATCCTCGATCAGGCCGGCCATGACGCCGTTCGACCGGCCGCCGTCGGGCGGCGCCGGCATTGCGCAGAGCGCACCGAAGCTGCGCGCACCGTGCGCCTCGGCGAGATGGCGGAAGCGATCGACCGGATGGGCTGAGAAATAGAAGCCGAACGCCTCCTTCTCGGCCGCCATGCTCTCGGCCATCGACCAGGCCGCGGCGACCGGCATGCGGATCGGCACGACATTGCTCTCGCCGCCGAACAGGCCGCCCTGGCCGCTCGCGCGCTCGTCGGCCGCGCTTGCGGCATGGGCGAGGATGGTCTCGGCCGCGGCGAAAACGGCGGCGCGGTTCGGCGCCAGCGCATCGAACGCACCGCCGGCGGCGAGGCTCTCGATCTGGCGGCGGTTGAGCAGGCGCGGATCGACCCGCTCGGCGAAATCGTCGAGCGACTTGAAGCGCCCCTTGGTCTTCCGCTCGTCGACGAGCTGCTCCATCGCTTTCTCGCCGACGCCCTTCAGCGCGCCGAGGGCGTAGCGGACGGCGAACCCCTCGCCGTGCGGCTCGACGTCGAACTCCGCCTCGCTGGCGTTGACGCAGGGCGGCAGGCACTCGACCTCGAGCCGACGCATGTCCTCGACGAAGATGGCGAGCTTGTCGGTCTGGTGCATGTCGAAACACATCGACGCGGCGTAGAATTCCACCGGATGATGCGCCTTCAGCCAGGCAGTCTGATAGGCGACGAGCGCGTAAGCGGCGGCGTGGCTCTTGTTGAAGCCGTAGCCGGCGAACTTGTCGATCAAGTCGAACAATTCGTTGGCCTTGGCCTTCTCGATCTGGTTCGCCTTGCAGCCGGTGACGAAGCGCTCGCGCTGGGCGTCCATCTCGGCCTTGATCTTCTTGCCCATCGCGCGGCGGAGAAGATCGGCTTCGCCCAGGCTGTAGCCGGCGAGGACCTTGGCGGCCTCCATCACCTGCTCCTGGTAGACGAAGATGCCGTAGGTCTCCTTCAGCACGTTCTCGAGCAGCGCGTGGGGATATTCGATCGGCTCGCGGCCGTTCTTGCGCGCGCCGAAGGTCGGGATGTTGTCCATCGGACCCGGCCGATAGAGGGAGACGAGCGCGATGATGTCCTCGAAGTTGGTCGGCTTCACCGCGGCGAGCGTCCGCCGCATGCCTTCCGATTCGAGCTGGAACACGCCGACCGTCTCGCCACGCTGGAGGAGCTTGTAGACCTCCTCGTCGTCCCAGGCGAGCCGATCGAAGGCGACCTCGATGCCGCGCTTCCTGAGGAGATGCGCCGCCTTCTGCAGCACCGACAGCGTCTTGAGGCCGAGAAAGTCGAACTTCACCAGGCCGGCGCCTTCGACATATTTCATGTCGAATTGGGTGACCGGCATGTCGGAACGGGGATCGCGGTAGAGCGGCACCAGCGCATCGAGCCGGCGATCGCCGATCACCACGCCGGCGGCGTGAGTGGAGCTGTGCCGGGGCAGCCCTTCGAGCTTCATCGCCAGATCGATCAGGCGCCGGACCTGGGCGTCGTTCTTGTATTCGGCGGCGAATTCCGAGACGCCGTTCAGCGTCCGCTCGAGCGTCCAGGGATCGGTGGGATGGTTCGGCACCAGCTTGGCGAGGCGATCGACTTGGCCGTAGGACATCTGGAGCACGCGGCCCGTGTCCTTCAGCACCGCGCGCGCCTTCAGCTTACCGAAGGTGATGATCTGCGCCACCTTGTCGGCGCCGTAGCGCTGCTGGACGTAGCGGATGACCTCGCCGCGCCGGGTTTCGCAGAAGTCGATGTCGAAGTCCGGCATCGAGACGCGTTCCGGGTTGAGGAAGCGCTCGAACAGCAGGCCGAGCCGCAGCGGATCGAGATCGGTGATGGTGAGCGCCCAGGCGACCGCCGAGCCGGCGCCGGAGCCGCGGCCCGGCCCGACCGGGATGTCCTGCTCCTTCGCCCATTTGATGAAGTCGGCGACGATCAGGAAGTAGCCGGGGAAGCCCATCCGGACGATGATGTCGATCTCGTAATCGAGCCGGTCGAAATAGGCCTGGCGCTCTTCGGCCGAGAGTCCCTCGTAGGGGGCAAGGCGGGCCTCGAGACCGGCATAAGCGTCCTCGCGCAGCTGCTTCGCCTCGCCCTCGAGATCGCCGGCGATGCTCGGCAGGATCGGCTTGCGCTTCGGCGCGCCGAAGGCGCAGCGGCGCGCGACGACGGCGGTGTTCTCGATCGCCTCCGGCAGATCCTCGAACAGGCGGCGCATCTCGGCGGCCGGCTTCAGCCACGCTTCGGGCGAGGATTTCTGGCGATCGTCGCGATCGATCTGGCTCGACTGGGCGATGCACAGCATCGCGTCATGCGCCTGGTGGAAGTGCGCCTCGGCGTAGCGCGCGGGATTGGTCGCGACCAGCGGCAGGCTGCGCGCAAATGCGAGGTCGATCAGCCGCGTCTCGGCCTGCTCCTCGACCGCCTCGCCGCGGCGGCTGAGCTCGATGTAGAGCCGGTTCGGAAACAGCGCCTCCAGCCTTTCGAGCACTTGCTCGGCGGCTGTGTCCTGTCCTTCGGCGATCAGCCGGGCGAGCGCGCCTTCCGCGCCGGCGGTCAGCGCGATCAGGCCGTCGGTGCGCCCTTCGAGGAAGGCGAAGGGGACGTGCGCTTCCTCCTCGACCGGCCGGTCAAGATGGGCGGCCGAGACCAGGGCGCAGAGATTGTCATAGCCGGCAGCATTCTGGGCGTAGAGCGCCAGCCAGTCGACGATCGGCGATTTCCCTTCGGGCGTGCCCGGCCGCGCCACGCCCAGCATCGTGCCGACGACCGGCTGTACCCCCTCGCCCTTGCAGGCATCGGTGAACGCCATCGCCGCATAGAGGCCGTTGCGATCGGTGAGCGCCGCCGCGGGCAGATCGAGCTTCTTCGCCTGCTTGGCAATCGCCTTCGGCTCGATCGAGCCTTCGAGCATCGTGTAGCAGGAGAAGATGCGAAGCGGGACGTAAGGCGCGGCCATGGCGACGTTATGGGCAGAAGGGCCCGGGATGGGAATAGCGGCGGCGGCTTTTCCACAGGAAATCGGGGGCTTGCCGGCCTGCCCTAGCGTCCTTCCGCGATGCTCCGGATCTCGGCGATGCGCGCATTATAGGCGGCCGCCACGCACTCCTCGGAGCCGCAGCGCTCGCGCCGCTGCAGGAACCAGTCGCGGCTGCGGCGCAGGTGCGCACGGGCGGCCGGATCGACCCGGGCCATGGCGGCATAATAGATCGACGCCATCTGCCGGTCCTTGGCGGCGAGCGCGGGCGAGCCGCAGACCATCCGCTCCGAGTTCGAGCGGCCGTAGCGGCAGTTGAAGCTGGGGCCGCTCGCCGGCTGTGCAGGCTCTTCCGGGCGGCGAGTCTCGGGCGCCGGCGGCACGGCCGGCGCGGGACCTTTCGCCGGCACGGATGCCACCTCGGGCGGCGCGGCCGGCGGCGCGCTCGGCTGGGGAAGCTCGACCGGACTCGGCCGGGCGAGATCGAAGATGGCGAGGCGGTAGACGACCGGCTCCGCGCCATCCATCTGGTAGACGAGGCCGCTGCCGTCAGCTGCCGCCTGGGCCGAATATTCGACGTCGGCGGAGACCCGCCGCATGCCGTCGAAGGCGTTCTCCGTTCCGGGCGGAAGCTCGAGGATGAAGCGGCCGGTGCAGACGGTGACGCCGAGCGTCTCGTCGCGACTCTTCACCACCGGATCCTCCATCCGGACCACCGAGCCGGCCGCGATCGGATCGAGCAGACGCGCGTCACGATTACGGATGCGGGCGGCCTGATCGAATACTAGAGCCTTCAACCGGTCGTAGGTGGCCTCCGACGCGCAGGTCTTGCGCAGCGCCTCCTGCTCCTCGGCGGCGAGCTGCTTCTCGCTCTTCTCTCCGGGCGCCTTCTTCGGCCGCATCCAGTCGCACGCGCCGAGCAGCACCAAGGACGAAGCGAGGGCGATCGAAAGGGCACTGCGCACGAAGCGTGACACTCCATCGTTGGGCACTGCGGCCCCAAACGCACGAAAGCCCAGGCGGGTCAGGCGCTCGCCGATTTTCACCGGCGGCGCGGCCGAAGCTATTCGAGCACGCCCTCGTGAAGCCGCACGACGCGGTCCATCTTCGCGGCGATCCGCTCGTTGTGGGTGGCGACCAGTGCGGCGCTGCCCTCGTCACGGACGAGGCGGAGGAACTCGGCGAAGACGACGTCGGCCGTGCTCTCGTCGAGATTGCCGGTCGGCTCGTCGGCGAGGACCAGCGCCGGCCGGTTGGCGAGCGCGCGCGCCACCGCGACGCGCTGCTGCTCGCCGCCCGACAACTGGCTCGGGCGGTGGGTGAGGCGGTGGCCGAGGCCGAGCGACGACAGGAGGATCTCGGCGCGCGCCGCGGCGGCGTCGGGCGTGGCACCGTGGATGAGCTGGGGCAGGACCACGTTCTCGGCCGCCGTAAAGTCCGGCAGCAGATGGTGGAACTGATAGACGAAGCCGAGCGCGTCGCGCCGCAGGCGGGTGCGGCCGTCATTGTCGAGCGCCGCCGCCTCCTCGCCGGCGATACGGATCGAGCCTTCGAACCCGCCCTCGAGCAGACCGACGGCTTGCAGCAGCGTCGACTTGCCGGAGCCCGAGGGGCCGAGCAGCGCCACGATCTCCCCCTTGCGGACGTCGAGATCGACGCCGCGCAGGACGTGGATGGTCACGCCGCCCTGTTCGAAATTGCGGCGCAGGCCGCGAACCGAAATTACTTCATTCATAGCGGAGCACCTGGACCGGATCGGTGCTCGCCGCCTTCCACGCCGGGTAGAGCGTGGCGAGGAAGCTGAACAGCATCGCCATCACGACGATCGCCAGCACCTCGAACGGATCGGTCTTCGACGGCAATTCGGTGAGGAAGCGGATCGACGGATCCCAGAGATTCTGGCCGGTGACGAACTGGACGAAATTCACCACCGACTGGCGGAAGAACAGGAAGATCGCGCCGAGGACCAGCCCGGCGAGGATGCCGAGCACGCCGATCGTCACGCCGACGGTCATGAAGATCTTCATCATCGCCCGGCGGGTGGCGCCCATAGTGCGCAGGATGGCGATGTCGCGCGTCTTGGCGCGGACGAGCATGATCAGCGACGAGAGGATGTTGAACACGGCGACGAGGATGATGATCGAGAGGACGACGAACATCGCCACGCGCTCGACCTGCAGCGCCTCGAACAGCGAGGAATTGAGCGTCCTCCAGTCGGCGATCACCGCTCGTCCACTGACCGCCGGCCGCAGCGGCTCGAGGATCTCGCCGACCCGGTCGGCATCGACGGTCTGGACTTCGACCATCCCGACCGCGTCGCCGAGCAGGAGCAGGGTCTGGGCGTCCTCGATCGGCATCAGCACGAAGGCCTTGTCGTAATCGTAGACCCCGACCTCGAACACGGCGGCGACGTTGTAGGAGACGATGCGCGGCACCGTGCCGAACGGCGTCGTCCGCCCGTCCGGGCTGATCAGCGAGATCTGCCCGCCGACGCTGGCGCCGAGCGCCTCGGCCAGGCGGGCGCCGATCGCGACGTTGTTCGAGCCCGGCTGGAGCGCGTCTAGCGAGCCGGCGAGCACCTTCCCCTGGAGGACGGGATTGCGCAGGATGTCCTGGCGCTGCATGCCGCGGGCGATCACGCCCTCGACCCGGCCGGAATAGCTCGCCATCAGCGGCTGCTCGATCAGCGGCACCGCGTCGGTGACCCCGGGAGTCGCCCGCGCCTGGCGGACGATGTCCTGCCAATTGTCGAGCCGCCCGCCATAACCCTGGATGACGGCATGGCCGTTCAGGCCGACGATCTTGTCGAACAGCTCGGCGCGGAAGCCGTTCATCACGCTCATCACGATGATCAGGGCGGCAACGCCGAGCATCACGGCGACGAGGCTGATCGAGGCGACGAGGAAGATGAACCCCTCGCCTTTCCCCGGCAGCAGATAGCGCCGGGCGATCATCCGCTCGTAGCGGTTGAGGATCACCGAGACAGTCTCGCCAGCGCGCTCTCGATCGAGAGCTCCTCGCGTTCGCCTCTCGCGCGGTTCTTGAGCTCGACCACGCCCCTGGCAAGACCCTTGGGGCCGACGACCAGCTGCCACGGCAGGCCGATCAGGTCCATGGTGGCGAACTTGGCGCCGCCACGCTCGTCGCGATCGTCGTAGAGCGTCTCGACGCCGGCGGCCTGCAGCGCCTGGTAGAGCCCGTCCGAGGCCTCGGTGCAGGCCTGATCGTCGGCCCGCATGTTGACGATGCCGACGCGGAACGGCGCCACGCTCTCCGGCCAGACGATGCCGCCCTCGTCATGGCTGGCCTCGATGATCGCCCCCATCAGGCGCGACACGCCGATGCCGTAGCTGCCCATGTGCGGCTGCACCTGGCTGCCGTCCTTCGCCTGGACCGACAGGCCCATGCTGGCGCTGTACTTGGTGCCGAAGGCGAAGATGTGGCCGACCTCGATGCCCCTGCGGGTGCGCAGCCGATCGGCCGGCACCGGGCAATCGGCGACCTTGGCATGCTCCTCTTCCTCCATCGCATAGAGGCCGGTCAGCTTCGCGATGGTCGACGCGTCGGCGGCGAGGAGCTCCTCGCGGGTGATCTCCTCGATCGCGGCGTCGTAGAAGACGGCGCTTTCGCCGGTGTCGGCGAGGATGTGGAATTCGTGGCTGAGGTTGCCGCCGATCGGACCGGTCGGCGCGCGCACCGGCACCGCCTGCAGGCCGAGACGCGCGAAGGTGCGCAGATAGGCGACGAACATCGCCTCGTAGCTCGCCTTCAGCCCTTCCTCGTCGAGATCGAAGCTGTAGGCGTCCTTCATCAGGAACTCGCGGCCGCGCATCACCCCGAAGCGCGGGCGGCGCTCGTCCCGGAACTTCCACTGGATGTGGTAGAGCGTGCGGGGGAGATCGCGATAGGAGCGCGCGCTTTCGGCGAAGATCGCAGTGATCATCTCCTCGTTGGTCGGCCCGTAGAGCATCTCCCGCTCGTGCCGGTCGAGGAAGCGAAGCATCTCGGGCCCGTAGGCGTCGTAGCGGCCCGACTGGCGCCACAGGTCGGCCGACTGCACCGTCGGCATAAGCAGCTCGACGGCGCCGGCGCGATCCTGCTCCTCGCGCACGATCCTCTCGATGTTGCGGAGCACCTTCAGGCCGAGCGGCAGCCAGGCATAGATGCCGGCGGCGGTCTGCCGGACCAGTCCGGCGCGCAGCATCAGCTTGTGGCTGACGATCTGGGCGTCGGCGGGCGTTTCCTTGGTGACGGGCAGGAAATAGCGGGAAAGGCGCATCGTGGTGACGTTCGTCCGTTGAAGGGGGTCGAGCCTGCAGGCCGGGAAAGATCTGATCAATGCCTCGGCGGAACCGCGCGGCGTTTCCACCTGAGACATCACGCTCTACGGGTGCGCCCCCTTTTAGGCAACCGCCCTCCCCCGCGCGCGGCCGGACCGCTGTGGCATTCCTGACACAGGCCGTCGGCATTTTGCCACAACCCCTTGAATAGGATCGTGACAATCGGGCGCCGCTTCGCCTAGCAAGGCTTCACCGAACAAGTGGCGAAGGCCTCGGTTCGGGGAGGCTTCGGCCCCGCAAGCCTATGCGAGGTGGGACTGCGTGCGGGCCGATTTCTTCCAAAGGGGGCTGACGAGCAATCGTCACGCGGGTGCCCGGGCAGCGATGCCCGGGCACTTGTCGTTTGGGCCCGCCGCGGGATCCGGCGCGGATGCGAAACATTCGGCCGCACCGCCGATTTTCTCGCATCGCGCGCCGCCATAAAGCGGCCATCGTCCAGACCGTGCGGCCGCGGTCTATAAGACGTTGTAAAGCCCGGCCGGCTCTGGAGCATCTGCGTGCGTAAGAAGATCCTGGTGTGCGACGACGATTCGCTGCTCGTCGACCTCATCGAATTCCGACTCTCCGCGAAGGGATATGACGTCGAGATCGCCCGCGATGGCGGCGAGGCGCTCGTCCGCCTGGGCGAAAGCACGCCCGACGCCATCCTGCTCGACGCGATGATGCCCGTCATCGACGGCTACGAGCTTCTGCGCCGCATCCGCGAGCAGGAGGCGACCCGAGACGTGCCGGTGATCATGCTCACCGCCCGCAAGCAGGAGCAGGACATCGTCAGCGCGCTCGAGCTCGGCGCCAACGACTATCTGGTGAAGCCGTTCATCCCCGAAGAGCTGGTCGCCCGTCTCGCCCGCCTGGTCGAAGGCGCGCCGCGGTGAGGCGGCTGCTGCCGGCCGCCGCCGCCCTCCTGATCGCCGCCGCACCGCCCGCGGATCCGGACCGTCTCTACACCGAGGCGGTGGCAGCCCGTCATGCCGGCCAGGCCGAGCGGGCGATCGCGCTGCTGCAGGAGGTGATCGCCGTCCAGCCGGACAATGCCGATGCCCACCTCCAGCTCGGCCTCGCGCTTTCAGCGCTGCATCGCGACGCCGAGGCCGAAGCGGAATTCCGCCGGACGCTCGCGCTCGCGCCCGATTATGACGACGCCCGGATCGCGCTCGCCCGGCAGGCCGAACGGCGGGGCGACACCGCGGGCGCGAAAGCCCTGCTGGAGCCGGTCGCCGCGGACAATGCCGAGGCCCGTGAGCTGCACGCGCGTCTCGGCCGCGACTCCGCCCGCCCCGGATTTGCATGGGAGTTCAACGCCGGTGCCAGCTACACCGCGGTCGAGCGCGGCGCGCGCGACTGGAAGGAAGGCGCGCTCCAGCTTCGCTACCAGCCGGGCGCCACCGCGGTCCAGGCCACGATCGAGACCTCCCGGCGCTTCGGCGCGACCGACACCTATGGCGAAATCCTGATCGACCATCGCTTCTCCGACGGCGTGCGCGGTTATGCGAGCGTCGGCGCGACGCCGGACGCCGATTTCCGGCCGAAATGGCAGATCGGCGCGGGTGGCTCCGTCCGGCTGCGAAGCGGCCCCGGCGCCAGCGTGCTGACCCTCGACGCGCGCCAGGCGCGCTACCCCGTCGGCGACATCCAGACGCTGACGCCCGGCTTCGAGCAATATGTCGCCGGCGGGCGTGTCTGGCTGACCGGTCGATGGATCAACACCTTCGACGAGAATGGCGATCACCGCTCCGGCTGGCTCGGTCGCGGCGATTTCCAGGCTTCGAAGAGGCTCCGCCTGTTCGCCGGGATCGCCGACGCGCCCGACGTCAGCGAAGGCGTGGTCGTCGACACGCTGAGCGTCTTCGGCGGCCTCTCGGCCGACGTCGGCGATCGCACCATTGTCCGGCTTTCGGTAGCGCACGACGACAGCGACACCGGGAGTGACAGGACCCAGGTGAGCGTGGGGCTGGGTTACCGCTTTTGAGCGGTCTCTTCCTCTGGACCCTGTCGGTCGCCACCGCCGCCGTGGCGCTGGCGATCATGATCGGCCTCGTCATCGCGCGAACTGCGGTCACGTGGTCACGCAGCGGCCGTGAGGCTGAACGACGTCGGCTCGTCCCCGTGCTGCTCGCAGGGGCGGCCGGAACCGACAGGAGGGCACGCGACCGCCCGCTGCTGACCGACATCACCGTCGAGTTGATCCGGCTGGTCCGCGGGAGCGAACGGGACCGGTTGATCGATGCAGCCAGTCGGCTGGGTGTCGCCGCGCGCCTCCAACGCCGCCTCGACAGCGGGTCACCCCGGGTCCGAATCGCGGCCGTCGAGGCCCTATCGGAGTTCCCGGACGAGGAATCGACCGATCGCCTGCTGACGGCTCTGAGCGATCGCAGCGCCGACGTACGCCTCAGCGCGGCGCTGGCCCTCGCGGCACGAGATCGGGCGCCGAGCGCGGTCACCCTGGTCGATCTGCTCGGCATCGGCACGACGGAGCATTCGCTGCTGGTCAGGGCGCTGTTCTCCGACATCGCACGTACCAGGCCCGACGAGATAAAGGCGCTCATTCTTTCCGGCGGCGTACCCGTCGGCGCGAAGGCGGCGGCCGTCGACGCGCTGAGCGCGTCGGGCGATTATTCGCTCGTGCCGATGGTCGCTCGGCTGGTCTGCGAGACGCCGACCGGCGATTCCATCGTTGCGCGCTATCTTCATGCCCTCGGCGAATTCGGCCACCCGGCCGCCGCCGAGGCGGTGAAGCGCGGCCTGTCCAGCTGGGACGCCGATGTTCGCGCCGCCGCGTGCGAAGCGGCAGGGAGAATCGGATTGGCCGAGCTCGCAGACGAGCTCGAGGGCTGCCTTGCCGATCTCAGCTTCGACGTCCGGCTCCGCGCCGGGGAAGCGCTGGTGCGTCTCGGCGAGGAAGGAGTCGCGCGCCTTCGCGCTACGTCGAGGGCGGGCGGCGAGGCGGCGCGGCATGCAGCAGCCTCGATCCTGGCCGAGCGGGGGCTCGCGTGAGCCCTGCCTCCTGGAGCGTGGCCGCTGCCGAATGGATCGCGCTGGTCGTGATTGCGGCCGGCCTGCTGCAGATCCTGCATTATCTGGTGCAGCTCGTCTTCGCCGCGGTGGCGCTCGTTCGGCGTCCGCCGCTGCCGAAGGCGTCGATGCTCTGGGGGCGTTTTGCCGACGAGGCGCCGGCGATCGCCGTGCTCGCCACCGCCTTCAACGAGGAGCTGACGATCATCGAGAGCGTCACCTCCCTGCTCGGCCTGCATTACCCCGACTTCGAAGTGATCGTGATCAACGACGGCTCGAAGGACGCGACGCTGCAGAAATTGATCGATCATTACGGTCTGGCGCCGGTCACTCGCTATTACGACCTTGCCGTTCGGCACGCGCCGATCCGCGGCCTCTACGCCAATCCGCGACTTCCGCGGCTGCTGGTCGTCGACAAGGTCAACGGCGGCGGCAAGGCAGATGCGCTGAACGCCGGGATCAACGTCGCCCGGGCGCCGCTGTTCTGCGCGGTAGATGCCGACTCGCTCCTCGAGTCCGACGCGCTGCTCCGCGCCGTTCGCCCGTTCGTCGAGGATCCGCAGGTGACGAAGGCCGTTGGCGGAACGATCCGGATCGCCAACGGGAGCCGGATCCAGGCCGGCCAGGTGCGCGAGATCGCCCTGCCTCGCAACTTTCTCGCCCTGATCCAGACGGTGGAATATCTCCGCGCCTATCTGATGGCCCGGATCGCGCTCAGCGCCATGCAGGTGCTGACCGTCATCTCCGGAGCGTTCGGGCTCTTCGACCGCAAGGCGGTGATCGAAGTGGGCGGATACAGCACCGATACGGTCGGCGAGGACATGGAGTTGCTGATCAAGCTCCACAAACTCTTCCGCGATCGGCGCCAGAAATATCGTATCGACTTCATCCCGGAGCCGGTGTGCTGGACCGAGGTCCCGGAAGACCTCGGCTCGCTCGGCCGGCAGCGGGCACGTTGGCAACGGGGCGCTCTGGAGACCTTCTTCCGCCACTGGAGGATGACCTTCAATCCGCGTTACGGGCGGATCGGCATTCTCGCTTTCGGCCAGCTGCTGCTCGTCGACGTGCTCGGTCCCATCGTAGAAGTACTCGGCTACGTCCTCGTTCCCTCGCTCTGGAGCCTGGGGCTGCTCTCCGTAGACCATTTGCTGGCGTGGCTCGCAGTCGTCTTCACCTTCGGCATCTTCCTGAGCGTGGCTACCTTGATCCTCGAGGAGGTCGAGCTTCGCCGCCTCGCCCGCGCCAAGGACCTGGCGATCCTGACCTTCATCGCGGTCCTGGAGAATTTCGGCTACCGACAGCTCTCCAACCTCTGGCGGATCAGGGGATGGTGGCAGTTCCTGCGTCGGGAGCAGGGTTGGGGCGCCATGAGCCGTAAAGGGTTCGGAACGGCATGAAACGACGTATTCGACGGGCGGTCCAGGCCGAGTTCCCGATCCGGGCCGTGATCGTCGGGGTGCTGGCGATGCTGCTGATCGCGGTGGTCGCGGCGGCGACGACCTGGATCGTCGGCGAGCGGCTGCGGACCATCACCAGCTCGCAGCTCGCGGTCCTCACCGCGTCGGCGCGGCTGCAGCACCAGAGCGACGTCGCCGACCTCTCGGTCGAGGCGGCGATCGCCACCGGCAACACCGCTTATGCGCAGCGCTATGCCGAGATCCAGCCGCAGCTTCGCGCGACGCTGCGCAGGCTCAGCGAGGCGATTCACCTGACCGAGAGCCGGGCGGCCTTCGCCAGCGTCGAGGCCGCGGAACAGGAAATCTCGAAGCTGCAATTCGCCGCGCTCGACCTCGCCGTGAGCGGCCGGCGCGAGGAGGCGCTGCAGATCGTCGCCGACGCGCGCTACCGGGCACTCGCCCGTTCCTATCGTCGGGGCCTTTCCTCAATCCAGAACAGATCGAACGCGTTCATCGCGGCGACGCGAGCGGAGACCAATCGCTACCTTGCCGTCAACCTGGCGACCAGCCTCGCCGCCCTGCTGCTGCTCGGCGTCGCCTGGATCGTCGTCGTGCGGCCGGCGCGGCAATGGGCCAATCAGCTCGCCGACGCGCGCCGCCGCGCGGAGAACGCCACCCGCGCCAAGACCGATTTCCTGGCGGTGATGAGCCATGAGATTCGAACGCCGCTGAACAGCATCATCGGCTTCGCCGATCTGCTCGACGAGGATCGTGGGCTGACGCCCGAGCAGCACCGTCAGGTCCGGCTGATCCAGAATGCCGGAACGATGCTCCTGACCGTGGTCAACGACCTGCTCGATTTCTCCAAGATCGAAGCCGGCAGGATCGAGCTGACGCTGGAGCCGTTCGCGCTCGAGACGCTGGTCGACAACAGCATTTCGATCGTCCGCGGCGCCGCCGAGGCAAAGGGACTGGAGGTCGAGGTCTCGATCGACCGCTGGCTTCCGCCCTATCTGCTCGGCGACGAGAACCGCCTGCGCCAGGTGCTGCTGAACCTGCTCAACAATGCGGTGAAGTTCACGTCGGAAGGCAAGGTCAGCCTGGCCGTCGCCGCGGCCGGACAGGATGGCGACCAGCAGAAGGTCCGCTTCACCGTCACCGATACCGGACCGGGCATCGCGGCCGAGCTGCAGCCGCGGTTGTTCCGGCCGTTCGTCCAGGCCGACGCCTGGATCACGCGGCGCTACGGCGGCACCGGCCTCGGCCTCAGCATCTCCAAGCGCCTGATCGAGCTGATGGGCGGGCGGATCGAGCTGCGCAGCATCGCGGGTGAAGGCTCCTCCTTCTGGTTCGAGGTCAGCCTGGCCCGCGCCGCAGCGCCGCCCGAGCTTGCCTTGCCGACGGCGGCGCCGTCCCGCTCCGACGGCGCGCGCATCCTGCTCGCCGAAGACCTGCCGATGAACCAGGAGCTCGCCAAGTCGATGCTGGCGCGCGCCGGCTATCAGGTGGAGGTGGCGGGAGACGGCGAAGCGGCCGTGCATGCCGCCGGGACGAAGACGTTCGACCTCGTGCTGATGGACATCCAGATGCCCAGGATGGACGGGATCAGTGCAACCCGGCGCATTCGCGCTCTTCCCGGCACCAAGGGCCAGGTGCCGATCCTGGCGATGACCGCGAACGTGCTCCCCGAACAGGTGCGCGAGTTCCTGGCGGCCGGAATGAACGGCCACATCGCGAAGCCGGTGCGCCAGACGCAGCTCCATGCCGCCGTCGCCTCCGCCCTGCAGGCACGCGGCGACGACCGGAGCGCGTTGGCCGCGGACACGGCGCAAGAGGTGTTCGCGCCGCTGATCTTCGCCGATGTCCAGACCATGCTGCCGGCGGACCGGCTGCGCGGCCATGTCGAGACGCTGATCGGCGCCGCCGCGCGGGTCGCCGATGCGGCGGATCGGCTCGACCCCGAATGCGCCGATGCCGACCGGCACCCCGAGCGCTACGGCGAGGTCGCGGCCGATGCGCACAAGATCGTGTCGCAGGCGGGCATGCTCGGGCTCACCCGCCTCTCCGACGCGGCGCGCGCGCTCGACCAGGCGGTGCGCCAGCGGGCGTTGATCGTCCCGGCTCGTACCGCCTTTCGCGCGGCGGCCGGCGATCCGGAGACCTTCCTCTGTCCCCTGCTCGCGCAGGCCGAAGGTCTCTAGAAGGCCGGCGCGCCGCGCGGCGGGTCAGCGGCGACCGGACTGGCCGAGCGGCGGACGGACGGGCTGCGCAGCCGGCCCGGCTGCCTCGCCGGCCCGCATGTCTCCGGCGCGCGGCGCCATGAAATCGCTGCGGTCGATGCGGCGGAAGGCGTCGTCCACGGCGACCTCGATCTCGCCGTCCCAGCCGCTCCGCCGGCGCTCGTCGCCCATGAAATCCTGATGGTGGAGGCGGCGCAGCACGGTCTGCAACGGCACGGACGTCCTGAGCGGCCCTGCTTTGGCGCCCGGGGCTTCGCGTACGTCGCGGAGCAGCAGGCCGAGCGCAGCTTCCGATGCCGTCTTCCAGACGACCCGGAAGCCACGAGGGACGCGCCAGCGACCCCAGGGCGTCTTGATGAGATCGCGGCGGCAACGCGCGCAGCGGCTGAAATAGTAGCCGGCGTTCCACAAGGCGGGACGCTGCGGGCGGTGGAAACCCAGGCGGCAGGCGAGCCTCATCGCCGCCCCCGCTCCGCGCCGTCGACGGTGCCGATCGCCTTCAGGAGGTCCGGATGCGCCATCGCGGCGAGGGAGACGGTGTGCCGTCTACTCGATCCAGACGGCGTTGACGTTATGGCCAGACGCCTTCTCGACCAGCTTCAGCCGGCTGGTCTCGACCGCATCGGCCCCGCGCCATTTCATCGTGCCCTGGACGACGCCGCCGGCGGCAATCCGCAGCCGCTCGTAGACCACCTCGCCGGTCACCCTGGCGGTCGCCTCGACGGCGAGATCGCCCGTGTTGATACCGCCCTCCACCGCGCCCGAGACACGGACCCGATCGGCGATGACGTTGCCGGCGACGCGGCTGGTATCGGTGATGATCACGGTGCCGCAGCGGATGTCGCCGTTCACCGTTCCCTCGATCTGGAGGTCCGTCTCAGGCGCCCCATCGGCCGCTTCGATATTGCCGTTGATGACGATGTTCGGTCCGATCACCGACACGGATTTCGGCTCGCCCGTCTGGGCCTGGTCGATCGCGTCCATGGGTTCCCCTTCTTCTGAAATACTCGCGGCCCGGCACGTCCACTCCGAGCAGGGAACAGGCTCGGCGACTCGTGGGTGGATGACACACCGCAGATCTACGGTAATTCGCTAGAAACCCATTGGTTTCAAGCAGAAGGCCGCAAAACGCGACGAGCTGTGCGGCACCGGCACAGTTTTTACGAGACGCGTTTTCGAGGGAACTTCGAGCGGCCTCGCGCGTGCACGTCCAAGCCCCGGTCGGCGATGGACGAGCGCCTCCGGCCTGCTTAGGAGAGCCGCTCGCGCCGGCGGTTCCTGCCGGAGGACTGGAGCAGCCCGCGTTGAGCGATACTTCCGAAGCCTATGTGCGGCCCGATGTCCGCGCCTTTCTCGATTTCCTGAACGCGCTGCCGGGGCCGAAGGGCCATGAAGCAGGCCTTTCCGAGGCGCGCGCGATGCTCCTGAAGTCGAGGCATGTCGCGGACGTTCCGGTCGCGCCGCTTGCGGTGATCCGCGACCTCGCCTGCCCCGGGCCGGCGGGGGAGATCCCGCTGCGGCTCTACGACAGCCGCGAGGCACGCGGCCCCGGCCCCTTGCTGCTCTTCTTCCACGGCGGCGGCTTCGTTCTCGGCGATCTCGACACGCACGAGCCGTTCTGCGCGGGCGTGGCGGCGCAGCTCGATCTGCCGGTGATCGCGGTCGACTATCGTCTCGCGCCCGAGCACCCCTTTCCGGCCGGCATCGAGGATTGCATCGCGGTCGCGCGCTGGGCGGCGGAGAGCCCCGCCGCGCTCGGGCGCGCGGTCACCGGCCTCGTCCCCTGCGGCGACAGCGCGGGCGGCAACTTCGCCATCGTCGTCAGCCTCGCGCTGCGCGATTCTCCCGCCGCGGTGCCGGTGATCGCCCAATGGCCGATCTACCCCGCAGCCGATCCGGCCAAGGGCTATCCGAGCTTCAGGGATTTCGCCGAAGGCTATCTGCTGACCCGCGAAGGCATGGACTGGTTCGACCGCTGCTATCGCCCCGACAAGGAGGACTGGCGCTACGCGCCGATGCTGCGCAGCCAGGAGGGGATGCCGCCGACTGTATTGGTTACCGCGAGCCTCGATCCGATCCGCGACCAGGGCCGCGCCTATGCGGCGGCGCTCGCACAGGCGGGCGTGCCAATCGTCTTCCGCGAGGCCCGCGGAAACATCCACGGCTTCATCTCGCTGCGCAAGGCGATCCCCTCGTCGGAAGAGGACGTCCGCGCGGCGATCGAAGCGTTGAGGCTGATCATCGAGGAGGCGCAGGCGAAATGACGACGGACAAGGCAGCCCTTCCCTATCGGCCCGGCGCCGGCGTGATGCTGATCAACCAGGAGGGCAAGGTATTCGTCGCGCAGCGGCTCGATTCGACGCTGGAGGCCTGGCAGATGCCGCAGGGCGGGCTGGACGAGGGCGAGGATCCGGAGGACGGCGCGCTGCGCGAGCTGGAGGAGGAGACCGGCATCCGCCGCGACCAGGTGGAGGTGATCGCCCGCGCGCCGGAAGCCCTGCTCTACGATCTGCCCGACGATCTGGTCGGCAAATTGTGGAAGGGGAAATGGCGGGGCCAGCGCCAGCATTGGTTCCTCTGCCGCTTCCTCGGGCGCGACGAGGACGTCGACATCGAGACCGAGCATCCCGAGTTCCGCGCCTGGAAGTGGGCCGATCCGGAGACGCTTCCGGCGATGATCGTGCCGTTCAAGCGCAAACTCTACGAGGACGTTCTGCACGCCTTCCGCGCGTGGCTTGCCTGAACGACGCGACACGGCGCCGGCCTGTACTCCGCGCCGGCGACTGGCTAGAGCGACGCCATGCGGGGGCTTTCAGCCATTGAGAGAGACGCGGCCGAGCGATGCGCCGCCGAGCCCATGCTCGACCAGGTCTTGGCCTGGGCGGCGATCAACAGCGGCTCGCGCAACCTTCCCGGTCTCGCGCGCATGGGGTCGCAGCTTGCGGACGCCTTTTCGGCACTGCCCGGCGCGCTCGTCCTCGAGGCGCCCGCCCCCGTCGAGGCGGTCGATGCCGGCGGAGACGTGCGCGCGGTAGAGCACGGCCGGAACCTCCACCTGCGGGTGCGGCCCGACGCCCCACGCCAGATTCTGCTGACCGGTCATATGGACACGGTGTTCGGCCCCGAGCACGTGTTTCAGTCGGTCGCGTGGCGCGAGGACGGCGTGCTCGGCGGACCGGGCGTCGCCGACATGAAGGGCGGGCTGGCGGTGATGCTGGCGGCGCTGAAGGCGCTGGACGCCTCTCCGCTCGCCGACCGCATCGGCTACGAGGTGGTGATCAATTCCGACGAGGAGGTCGGCTCGCCCGGATCCGCCGGCCTGATCGCCGCCGCAGCGCGCGGCAAGGCCGCCGCCTTCACCTATGAGCCGGCGGCGCTTCCCGACGGCACGCTCGCCGGCGCGCGGCCGGGGAGCGGCAATTTCTCGCTGGTGGTGCGCGGCCGCAGCGCCCATGCGGGGCGCAACCCCGAGGACGGCCGCAACGCGATCGTCGCCGCCGCCGATCTGGCCCTCAGGCTCGCCGCGGCGAGGGCGGACGGCCTCTCCGTGAATCCGGCGCGAATCGAGGGCGGAAGCCCCAACAACGTCGTCCCCGATTTCGCCCTGCTGCGCGTCAACCTGCGGCCGCGCTCGCCGGAGGACCAGGCGCGCGCGCAAGCGGCGCTCGACGCGGCGGTCGCCGCGGTCGCCGCCGAGCACGACGTCTCGATTGCGGTGCACGGCGGCTTCGGCCGTCCGCCCAAGCCGCTCGATCCCGCGGCCGAGCGCCTGTTCGCGCTGGTCCGTGCCTGCGGCGCCGATCTCGGCCAGCAGATCGGTTGGCGCGCCAGCGGCGGCGTTTGCGACGGCAACAACATCGCCGCCTGCGGCGTGCCGGTCGTCGACACGATGGGCGTGCGCGGCGGTGCGATCCACTCGGCCGAGGAATATTGCATCGTGGAGAGCCTGATCGAGCGGGCGCAGCTTTCGACGCTGGCCCTGCTCCGGCTCGCTTCAGGGGAGGACTTGTGAGCTTTCGCGTACGCCCGGCGGGCAATGACGATTTCCAGGCGATCTACGAGATGGCGAAGCTGACCGGCGGCGGCTTCACCAACCTGCCGCCGGACCGCGGCGCGCTGGTCGAAAAGATCGTCCGCTCGCAGAAGTCGTTCGCCCGGGTGGGGGATACGCCCAGCGACGACATGTTCCTGTTCGTGCTGGAGAATGTCGAGACCGGCCAGATCCGGGGCACCTGCCAGGTGTTCGGCACGGTGGGCGTCCACGCGCCTTTCTACAGCTATCGCATCGGCACCCTGACCCAGACCTCACAGGCGCTCGGCAAGACCTTCCGCGCCGAGATGCTGAACCTCTCGACCGACCTTGAAGGGTCCTCCGAGGTCGGCGGCCTGTTCCTTCATCCCGGAGAGCGCGCCGGCGGCCTCGGACTGCTGCTCGCGCGCAGCCGCTATCTGTTCATCAAGCTGCACCGCGAACGCTTCGGCAAGCGCGTCCTCGCCGAGCTGCGCGGAGTCATCGACGAAGGCGGCGGATCGCCCTTCTGGGACGCGATCGCCGGGCGCTTCTTCGGCATGAACTTCCAGGAAGCCGACGAATTCAATGCCGCCCACGGCACCCAGTTCATCGCCGACCTGATGCCCAAGACGCCGATCTACACCGCGCTGCTGCCGGAGCATGCCCGGGCGGTGATGGGCGTGCCCCATCCCAAGGGACGCGCGGCGATGAAGATGCTGGAGAAGGAAGGCTTCCAGTTCGATTGCTACATCGACATCTTCGACGGCGGCCCGACGATGATCGCGCCGACCGACCAGATCCGCACGGTCCGCGAATCGAAGGAGATGATCGTCGGCGCCGTTGCGGACGCGGTGGACGGCCCGGAGCTGATGCTCGCCGCCGGGCGGCTGACCGATTTCGCGAGCTGCTGCGCGAACGTCCAGGTTGCCGCCGACGGCGAGGTGACGATCACCCGCAAGGCCGCCGAGATGCTCGGCATCGGTCCGGGCGACAGTTTCCTGGCGATGAGCCGCTGAGCATGCGCGAGATCAATTTCGACGGGATCATCGGGCCGAGCCACAATTATTCGGGGCTCAGCCTCGGCAACGTCGCATCCGCGACCAACAAGGGGCTCGTCTCCCACCCCCGCGCCGCCGCGCTGCAGGGGCTGGAGAAGATGCGCCACAACCTGCGGCTCGGCCTCGCCCAGGGCGTGCTGCTCCCCCACCGCCGCCCCGACCGGGCCTGGCTGGCGGAGCTCGGCACGAGCGTCGAGGACGTGCCCGCGTCGCTCCGCCCGGCTGCTTTCTCCGCATCGGCGATGTGGGCGGCGAACGCCGCCACCGTCTCCCCTGCCCCTGACTGCCGGGACGGCAGGACGCACCTCACGGTGGCGAATCTGAGGACGATGGCGCACCGCAGCCACGAATGGCCGGAGACGCTCGCCCAGCTTCGCCTCGCCTTCGCCGACGACGCGCGCTTCGCGGTCCATGCGCCGGTCCCCGGCACGTTCGGCGACGAGGGCGCGGCCAACCACATGCGGCTGTGCGCGTCGCACGACGCGCAGGGAGTCGAGGTCTTCGTCTACGGCCAGCGCGGCGGCGCCTTCCCGGTCCGCCAGCATGTCGAGGCGAGCCGCGCGGTCGCCCGAATCCACGGCCTCGATCCGGAGCGCACCCTGTTCGTCTGCCAGTCCGAGGCGGCGATCGCCGCCGGCGCCTTCCACAACGACGTGGTCGCGGTGGCGAACGAGAACGTGCTGTTCGCCCACGAGCAGGCGTTCGAGGACCGCCCGTCCTTCTACGCCGAGCTCAAGCGGCTGCTGCCCGAGGTCGAGATCGTCGAGGTGCCCGCCGCGGCGGTGAGCCTGGAAGACGCGATCCACTCCTATCTGTTCAACGCCCAGCTGGTGACGCTGCCGGAGGGAGGCATGGGCCTGATCGTGCCGGAGGAAGCGCGGGACACGCCCTCGGTCTGGGGCTGGCTGGGGCAGATGATCGCCGGCAACGGCCCGATCCGGAAGCTGTTCGTCGTCGACGTGCGCCAGTCGATGGCGAACGGCGGCGGCCCGGCCTGCCTGCGCCTGCGCGTCGTCGCGGACCCTGCCGACGTCGACCCTCGCTTCATGGTCGACGAGGCGAAGCTCGATCGGATCGCGGCCGTGATCGCGCGCGATTGGCCCGAGGCGATCGCGCCCGAGGATCTGCTGAAGCCGGAGATCTCGGCGCAGATGGAGCACGCTCGAAGCGCGCTCTACGGGGCGCTGGAGCTTTCGGAACTCATCTAGAACCCACTGAAACGACGTTCGGCTCCGCGTGTAATTTCCGCTCGGACCGCGCCTATTCGGCGCTCCAGAAGATGTCGATCGAGGCGTCGATCGCGGAGACGACGCGGCCGATCGGCAGGCTGGAGAGCGGGCCTTCCTTCAGCGCCTGCTCGAGCACGCGGCGCTTCTCGGCGCCGGAGATCACGATCATCACCGTCCGCGCCGAGCTGAGCGCCGCGGCGGTGAGGGTGACGCGGGGCACCGGGGCCGCCTCCGGCATTGGATCGGGGCGTACGCCGAGCGCGCGGCGGGCGCGCGGACCGTTGATCGCCGCGTCGAAATCCGGGCCCGGGAAGATGCTGGCGGTGTGACCGTCGGCGCCCATGCCGAGGCAGGCGAGGTCGAGCGGCCAGTGCAGCAGGGAGAGGCGCGCATCGGCGAGCCGGCCCGCCTCCTGCGCGTCCTCGAGCGCCGCCTCGTCGACGAGGCTGACCAGATCGGCCTTCTTGGCGCCGAAGAAGCCGTGGAGCTTGCGGTAATTGCTGAGCTCGTGGTCGAGCGGCACCAGGCGATCGTCGGTCGGGATCAAGGTGACCTTGGTCCAGTCGATGTCCTTGCGCTTCAGCAGCTCGGCATAGATCAGGTCGGGCGTCGAGCCGCCGGGCACGGCGAGCCGGGCGCCGCCATGCGCCTCGAGCGCATTCTCGATGACGAAGCCGATGTCGCCCGCGACCTGCTCGGCCATTTCCTTGGCGGAGTCGAACTCCCACCATTCGATCTCGTCCATCTTTCCTCCGCTCGCTTCGGCGTCAAGGAACCGCGCGGCGCGCGCGTCGGTTCCGGTGTCGAGACGCCGTTAGAGGAGTTCACCCATGCCTGCCAAATCGAAAGCGCAGCAAAAGGCGGCCGGCGCCGCCCTCTCCGCAAAGAGGGGGGATACGCCCAAGAGCAAGTTGCAGGGCGCATCGAAGCAGATGGTCGACTCGATGAGCGAGAAGCAGCTCGAGGAGCTCGCCTCGACCAAGCGCAAGGGCAAGCCCGAGCACGTCAGCTGAAGGCCTCAGGGCGCGCCGAGGTCGACCTGCTGCCGTCCCGGCCGCAGCGCGACGCTTTGCCCGTCCTGCTCGAAGCGGCCGGACAGCCCGGGCGGCAGGATCACCTCGCCGCGCAGCCGCCCCCCGGAGCGCCGCAGCCGTAGTTCGATCGGACCGGCGGGGTGGGGCACGATGCCGTGCACGCGCCGCAGCGGGCCGAGCGCCGGCGCGATGCGCACGGTCCTGAAGCCCGGGCTGGCCGGCCGCACGCCGAGCACCGAGGCGAGCAAATGGTAATTGGGATGGGCGCTCCAGGCGTGGGAGTCGGAGCGCGTCGGCTCCGGATTTTCGGGCGTGGTGGTGAGGCCGAGGCGGATCATCTCCCGCCACGGCGCGAGCCGCTCGAGATAACGCCCGCCGAGACCTGCGCGGACGAGCGCCTCGTCGACATAGAAGCGGAAATAATAGCTCGCCTGGACCAGCGAGGGATCGGCGAGGACCCGCTCCATCACCGCCGCCTGCTCCCCGTCGGGGACCGCGCCCACCAGCACGGCGAGGCTGTTGGTCTGCTGGGAGAACAACGACTTGTCCGGCGTGTCGGCGAACAGGCCCCGGCGCGCGTCCCACGCCCTTGCGACGACCGCGGCGATCAGTCCCTCAGCGCGGACGCGGTAGCGGGCCGCCTCCGCCGGCTGGCCGAGCGCCTCCTCGATCTCCGCCGCACGCTGAAGGGCATAGGCATATTGTAGCGTCAGCGGCGTCGAATGACCATTCTCGGCGCCGGGCGGCACGCCGCGATCGTAAGCCGAGGCCCAGTCGAGGACGTTCCACCACGGCATCGGGCCGAGCATGCCCGTCTCGTCGACGAAGCCTTCGTACCAGCCGAGCACGCCGCGGACTCCGGGCAGGAAGCGCCGGACGAAGGCGGGATCGTCGCGGTGCATCCAGTAGTCGTGGACCATCGCCACCCACCACAAGGAGAATGGCGGGATGTATTGCGGGAGCGCCGAAGGGTAGCGGCTGGCGGTGATTCCTTCGGGGATGCGCGACTGGTCGATCTGAATCAGCGCGTTGCGCATCAGCCGGTCGTCGCCGTCACTGTACAGCGAGATCAGCGACATGATCCGCGTGTCGCCGACGTACTGGAACTGCTCGTAATAGGGCGTGTCCCAGAAGGTCTCGAAGGCGCTCAGGCGGAAGATCCGCCAGTCGATGTCCCAGATCGGCGTGATCCAGGGCTGATCGCTGGCAAAGGCGGCGTGCTGGGCAAAGGGATAAGCGGTGAAGATGCCATGGACGTCGTGAAGGCGGAGCGGCGCGGCGCCGGTCTCCACGTCGAGCTGGACGTAGCGCCACGTCCGGAACCACAGGGGCTGATATCGCCGCTGCGCCCCGCCGTCGAACAGGATGCGGTCGCGCACGCCGCGGATCGTCTTGCCGGCGATCTCGTTGCGATTGCCCTTGCGCCCCTGCGCGTCGAACAGCGCCTCGGCATAGGTGAGCGTCATCGAAGCCCCCTCCCCGCCGCTGGCGACCACCACCGGATAAGCGGTGGTGAGATGGCCCTGATCGAGCAGGATCGAGACACGGCGGTTCGCCGGAACCACGAGATCACCTTTGCCGCGGAGGAAGCGGTCGTCCGGCGCAACGCCCTCGCTGCGGGCGACGCGGGCGAAGCGCACCGGCGTCTCCTCCATCGCCGGCAGCTCGCGCGGCACGAGCTGCCACTCGCTTGCCTCGCCGTAGGAATGGCCGCCGCGCGGAAGCGCCCCCTTCGCCGCGTCGGCGCGCAGCACCACCGGCCGAACCGCGATCCACCCGCTGTCGTCGAAGCCCGGCTGCTCCCATCCCCAGGGCATGACGCGGCCGTCGATCACCTCCCCCGGGGAGGCGACGTAATAGCCATTGGCATCGGGGCCGACGACGGGCGCGAAGCCGTAGCCTCGGTTCCACAGGACCCGCCAGCCCGCGCCGGTGCTCACCGCCGCGGCCGCGCCTTCGCCCTGGAGGAGAAAGCCGGTGCGGTGGCTGGCCTGCGCCGCCGGCCGATGCTCGCCCCAGTTCCACACCGAAGCGGCGATCACGTTGCGGCCGGCGCGGAGCCAGGGCGCGAGATCGAGCGTCTCGTAGCGCCAGTGCGCGACGTCGCCGCGCGCCGGTCCGCTCGCCACCGAGCGGCCGTTGACCAGCAGACGGTAGCGATTGTCGGCCGAGACGCGGACGACGAAATGCTCGGGCGGCGCCGCGAGATCGAAGCTGCGGCGGAAATGGAACAGGCCGGCGGCGGTGGGCGGCGCGTCCGGATGCGCGACCCACTGGGCAGTCCACTCGGCGTGCCGCCGCGTCTCGGCCTGCGCGCCGCCCTGGGCGAGAGCGTCGGCCGGATGTGGCCCGAGCAACGCCGCCGCGGCGACAAGTACCGCGCGCTCGACGCGGCCGAACGATCGAAACATGCGCTGCCGTCCCCCTCTTTTCGCGCCACTATATGGGCCGCGGCGGGAAAGGCGAGGCGCGGCTCAGCGGGTGTAGGTGACGATCTTGACCAGCTCGCCCGGGCGCACCGGCTGATCGCCGGACCGGCCGTTGAGCATCAGGAAATGCTCGAGCGGGGCGTCGGTGGCCATGCGGGCTGCGAGGCTTTGCGCCGTCTCCCCGGGGCTCACCTTCGCCACCCGGATCCAGCGCGGCTTCAGACGGCGCGCCTCCTCCTCGCCGAGCAGGCGGAACGAGCCGAACAGGGAGGCGACCGCGGCCGCCGACGGGGCTGAGGGATTGCCGATCATCACGAAATGATAGGCGCCGTCGCCGGCACCGCGATAGGCGGCGAGCGAGAGCGTCACCGCGCCATCGCTCGTCTGTATCCGCATCTGCGACTGGATGCTGGGGACGCCGTTGACGACGACCCGGCGAACCTCGCCGGGCTCGACGGGCGTGTCGCCGAGCAGCTGCCGGAGCACCGAGGAGGCATAGGCCTCCAGCCCGCCGGGCGGCATCGGACCGCCGGCGAACTCGCCGCGCAGGCCGTCCGGCCCCTCGATCAGGATCGCCTGGGGGCTGTTGGTCAGGGTGAAGCCCTGCGGCGCCTCGAAGCCGATCCGCATCACCGGATGCGCGAAGCGCCGGCCGATGACGAAGCCCTGCTCCGGATCGTCGCCGTAGAGCAGGCCGTCGACCTCGCGGAGGAAGGGCAGCTCGTTCTCGGGGAGAGCATCGGCCTCGAGCCCGGTCGCCGCCGCCTGCTCGCGGGCCCGGGTGACGCGATTCGTGGTGAGCGGATGGGTCCGGGTCCATTCCGGCAGGCTGCGCGCCTCGTCTCGCCCGCGGGTGCGGGCGAGGAAACTCTCCTGCCGGCCGAGCGCGTCGAGCATGTCGGCTGCCGCATAGGGATCGTAGCCGGCGCCCCTGAGGTAGGTGAGGCCGAGATCGTCGGCCTCATATTCCTGGCCGCGCGAATAGCGGAGTGTGAAGAACGCCGCCGCCTCGCCGGCGATGCGGGTCAGCCGCTCCGACCCGGTGAGCACCTGGACGGCGAGAACACCGAGGCCGCGCCAGATCGACCGGCGCTGCTGGCGCTGGCTGTGACGCGCTGTGATGTGCCCCACCTCGTGCGCGAGGACCGAGGCAAGCTCCCCCTCGCTGTTGACGATGCCCATCAGGCCGCGGGTGACGTAGATGTAGCAGCCCGGGACGGCGAAGGCGTTGACGACGTCGCTGTTGACCAGGGTGAAGGTGCAGCGTCCGCCCAGACCGGCGGCGTTCGCGACCTTGCCGCCGAGCCGCACGACATAGGCCGATTCCTCGCCCGAATAGGCGCCGCCGAACTCGGCGAGGAGCTGCGGATGCGCCTCCGCCCCCGCCTCGCGGTCGGCGTCGCTGACGACCGGATCGTCTCCGCTGCAGCCGGAGAACAGGAGCATTGCGAGCCCAAGGGCGGGAAGGACGCGGATCATAAGCGGGAGGGACGCCCGAAGGTGCGTTCGGTTGCGCGGCTCCCTGCCCTTCTTGCTTGCGCGGGCTGCGGCGTGCCGCCTACACCGGCGCCAGGGGGGCTGTAGGTGGCGAACACCGGGGGAAATGTGGTCGCGGCGACGGGCGACCCTGCGCGCTTCGAGCAGGCGCATGCGGCGCTTCGCGCGGATTCCTCCATCCAGTTCGATCTGCCGGGCTTCGAGCCGCCGGTCGTGCCCGGCTGGGTGCGCTGGCTCGGCCAGTTCCTCGAAGGCAGCGGTCCGGCGCTGAAGGCGATCTTCTGGATCGTCGTCGCCGCCGCCGTCCTCGCCCTGCTCTACGCTCTGTTCCGCTGGATCGAGCGCGGCGGCCTCGGCTTCCTGAGGCGGGATGGCCAGGCGGTCGACGATGGCGAAGGGAGCTGGCGCCCCGAGGAAGCGCCGGCACGCGCCCTGCTTGCCGAAGCGGACGCGCTCGCCGCCGCCGGCCGGTTCGACGAGGCGGTCCACCTGCTGCTCTTCCGCAGCATCGAGGAGATCGAGGCCAAGCGGCCGAAGCTGGTCCGCCCCGCCCTCACCAGCCGCGACATCGCAGGCGCCGAACGAATCCCGGCGGGGCCGCGCACCGCATTCGGCCGCATTGTGATGGCGGTGGAGCGCAGCCTGTTCGGCGGCCGGGCGCTCGGCGAGGGCGACTGGCGCGGCTGCCGCGCCGCTTATGAGGAATTCGCCTTCGCCGCGGAGTGGGGGCGATGAGCGAGAGCGCGCGCCCGACCTTCGAGCCGAAAGTGGTCGCGGCCGTCATCGCCGCGGGAATCGTCGCCTTCGGGCTGTTCCTCGTTCTCGCGGCTTACGCCGGGGACACGGGCTCCAGCCGCGACGGGCGCGCCCATGCGCTGTCGAGCTCGGGAATCGGATTCAAGGGCATCGTGCGGCTGATCGAGCTTTCCGGCGGCCAGACGCGGCTCGTCCGCAATGCCGGCGATTTCGAGGGCGAGGACCTGCTCGTCATCGCCGCCGAGCCGGACACGAGCGCCGAGGCGATCGAGGAGGTGGTGCGCCTGCGCGGCGGCCGCGCGACTTTGATCGTGCTGCCGAAATGGGGCGTCGTCCCGGATCGCGACAAGCGCGGCTGGGTGCGCGGCGTCGGCACGCTGCCCGACGGCCTGGTGTCCGAGATCCTCGGCAAGGACCGCCGGCTGAAGGTTACGCAATCTCAAGCGAAGAGCCGAACGGCGCGCGGGCGCGATTTTCTGGCGGGTGTACAAGCGCCGCTTCCGCGCATCGTTCAGACCGTTTCCGGGTATGACGTCACGCCGCTCCTCGTCGGAGCGCCCGGCGAGATCGTCCTCGCACGCCTCGGCGACGCGCCGCTCTATCTCCTGGCGGACCCGGACCTGCTCAACAATCAGGGCCTCAAGGAACCGGCCCGGGCGAAAGCGGCGCTTGCGATCCTGACCGAGCTGAACGCCACCGACGCCCGCGCCGTGGCGTTCGACCTCACCGTCAACGGCTTCGGCCGTCACCCGAACGCGCTGCAGCTGGCGTTCGAGCCGCCGTTCCTGCCCCTCACCCTGGCGCTGGTGCTCGCGGCGATCCTCGGCGGCCTGCACGGCGCCTTCCGTTTCGGCCCGGCGGCGGAGGAGCCGCGGGCGATCGCCTTCGGCAAGACCGCCCTGGTCGAGAACAGCGCCGGGCTGCTCAAGATCGCGCGGCGCGAGCATCGCGCGGGCGACGCTTACGCCCAGCTTATCCGCGAAGCGGCCGCGCATGAGAGCGGCGCGCACCTCGCGTTGCGCGACACGGAGCTCGACGCCTATCTCGATCGGCTCTCGCCGCCCGGCGAGCCCCGCTTCAGCGCGCTCGCCGCCGCCGCGCGCCAGGCAGGAGACCGCGCCGGCCTGGTCGCGGCCGCCCGCGCATTGTTCCAGTGGAAGAAGGACCTGATCAAGTGAAGCTAGAAGACGTCAGAAGCCTCGCCGGAACGATCCGCGGCGAGATCGCCAAGGCGATCGTCGGCCAGGAGGAGGCGATCGAGCTGCTGCTCGTGGCGCTCTTCTCGTCCGGACACGTCCTGCTCGAAGGTCCGCCAGGCACCGCCAAGACCTTCCTCGTGCAATGCTTCGCGCGGGTGCTCGGCCTCGGCTACGGCCGCATCCAGTTCACGCCGGACCTGATGCCGGCCGACATCCTCGGCTCGAACCTGTTCAACTTCCAGACCAGTCAGTTCACCCTCACCCGCGGCCCCATCTTCTGCGAGCTGCTGCTGGCCGACGAGATCAACCGCACGCCGCCGAAGACGCAGGCGGCGCTGCTCGAGGCGATGCAGGAACGCGCGGTGACGATCGACGGCGACACCCATGAGCTCTCGCCGCGCTTCATGGTCGTGGCCACGCAGAACCCGATCGAGCAGCAGGGAGTCTATCCGCTGCCGGAGGCGCAGCTCGACCGATTCCTGTTCAAGCACCGGATGGACTATCCCTCGGCCGAGGACGAGCGGCGGATCGTCGCCCAGCACGGTGCCCGCTTCGGCGCGCCGAGCGCGGCCGAATGGGGGATCGCGCCGCGCGCGAGCCGCGAGGAGGTCGACGCGGCGGTGGCCGCGGTCGCCGCGATCCCGATGGTCGAGGAGGTCGCCGATTATGTCGTGAGCCTCGTTCGCGCGACCCGCGACGCACCCGATCTCGAGACCGGCGCCTCCCCGCGCGCGGCGGCGATGCTCGCCGGCGCCGCCCGGGCTCGCGCCGCGCTCGATGGCCGGGACTATGTCATTCCCGACGACGTGAAGGCCCTCGCGCCGGCCGTGCTCCGGCACCGCGTCCTGCTCTCGCCCGCGGCGGAGATTGAGGGGCGGCCGGTGGAGGCGGTGATCGAGCGGCTGGTCGACGCGGTAGAGGCGCCGCGTTGATCTACCCGACGCGCCGCACGATCCTGATCACCGCCGGCTCGGCGCCGGCTGCCTTCCTGCTCGGCGTGTTTGCGCCGGGCTATTGGTTCGTCGGCCTCGTCTTCCTGGGCTTCCTGATCGCCTTGCTGGTCCTCGACGCGGCGCTCGGCGCGGCCGGAAGGGACATGGCGCCGATCGTCTCGGGGCCGATGAGCGCGGCGGTCGGCCGCGAGCTCGCCCTCACCGTCAGCGTACGCGCCGCCCGTGCACCGCCGCGTTGGTGCGAGGCCGCCCTCGACAGCCATTACCTGCTCGCGGCGCCGCAGGGCCTGCGCACCAGGATCGTGCTGCACGGCGGCGAAGGCGAGACGACGATCCCGCTGGTACCGCTGCGGCGCGGCACGGCGCGACTGGAGACCGTCTGGCTCCGCTGGCAGGGTCCGCTCGGCCTCGTCTGGAAGCAGCGGCGCCTGTCGTTGGGCGAGGAGATCGTCATCGTTCCCGACATTCGCGCCTTGCGCGAGCGCTCGGCCGACTTCAGCCACCGCGACATGCTGCACGGACTGACGGCGCGGATGCAGATCGGCGAAGGCGCGGAGTTCGAGGCGCTGGCCGAGTTCCAGCAGGGCATGGACCGCCGGTCGATCGACTGGAAGCAATCGGCGCGGCACCGCCGGCTGCTCGCCAAGGAATATCGCACCGAGCGCAACAACAACGTGATCATCGCGCTCGACAGCGGCCGGACCATGTGCGAGCCGCTCGCCGGCCTGCCGCGGATCGACCGGGCGGTCGGCGCGGCGTTGCTCACCGCCTTCGTCGCGCTGAAGGACGGCGACCGCGTCAGCCTGTTCGCCTTCGATTCCCACCCGCGCGTGTCGAGCAAGCCGGTGTCCGGCGCGCGGGCCTTCACCCTGCTCCAGCGGCTCGCCGCCGGCATCGAATATTCGGAGCGCGAGACGAATTACACGCTGGCGCTCGCGACGCTCACCACCGGGCTCAATCGCCGTTCGCTGCTCGTCATCTTCACCGAATTTTCGGACACGATCAGCGCCGAGCTGATGCTCCAGGCGGTCGGCACCCTGCTCAAGCGGCATCTCGTGCTGTTCGTCCTGCTCCGCGACGAGGAACTCGAAGGGCTCGCCGCCGCCGCGCCGGAGACGCCGGAGGCCGTCACCAAAGCGGTAACGGCCGCGGCGCTGCTGCGCGAGCGACGGCTGGTCGTAGGGCGGCTGCGGCGGCTGGGCGTGCATGTGATCGAGGCGGCGCACGATCAGGCCGGACCGGCGCTGCTCAACGCCTATCTCGGCGTCAAGCAGAGGAACCTGCTGTGAGCGACACGCAAAGCTTCCGCGGGCTCAGAGCGGAGCGCGAGGCGGAGTGGCGGCGCCTCGACGACCTGCTCTCGACCTGCGAGAAACGCTCGCCGCGTTCGCTCTCCGACGAGGACTTGCTCGCCCTGCCGGTCCTCTATCGCGGCGCCCTCTCCTCCCTCTCGGTCGCACGCGAGACGTCGCTCGACCTCGAGCTCGTCACCTATCTCGAGACGCTCTGCGCGCGCGCTTATTTCTTCCTCTACGGCGTCAGGACCACGCCCGCGGCGCGGCTGCGGCAGTTCTTCACGCGCGACTGGCCGGCGGCGATGCGCGGCCTCGCCCGCGAGACGCTGATCGCGCTGGCTATCCTGGTGATCGGCACGATCGGCGGCTATTTCCTCGTCACCAGCCAGCCCGAATTCTACAATGCGTTCGTTCCCGAGGAACTCGCCTCGGGGCGGGACTTCAACGCCAGCCGCGAGGCGCTTGCCGAGGGCCTCTATTCGGGCGCCGGCGGAGACGGCCTCGCCGTGTTCGCGACGGTGCTGTTCACCCACAATTCGCGGGTCGCGATCTTCTGCTTCGCGCTCGGCTTCGCCTTCGGCGCGCCGACCGTACTCCTCCTCCTCTATCACGGCGGGATGCTGGGAGCGTTCCTGGCGCTTTACGGCTCCCACGGCCTCACTTTCGAGCTCGGCGGATGGCTGATCATCCACGGCTCCACCGAGCTGTTCGCGATCGTCCTTGCCGGCGCGGCCGGTCTGCGCATCGGCTGGAGCGTCGTCTTTCCGGGAGCCCTGCCGAGACTGGCCGCGGCGAGCCGATCCGGCCGCGAGACGGCAACCGCCATGGTCGGCGTAGTGCTGATGCTGCTCGTCGCCGGGCTGCTCGAGGGCCTCGGCCGCCAGCTTATTCGCGACGATCTCGTCCGTTACGCGATCGGCATGACGATGCTGATCCTGTGGTGCGCTTATTATTATCTTCCGCGGCGGAATCCCCATGGCTGAGCAGGCGATCCTGCACCGGGCGCAATCGGTCCGCATGCGCCGGCGGCTGGTCACACCGGAAGGGGTCGACCTCGGCCTCACCCTCGCCTCGGCGGGGCAGCGGGCGACCGCCTTCCTGCTCGACGCGCTGATCATGTTCGCCACGCTGATCGCGATGACGCTGATCGTCGCCTTCGGCTTCATGGCGACGGGGCTGGCCGGCGCCGAGCCGCTCGCGATCATCTGGCTGCTCGGCTATTTCCTGCTGCGGAACTTCTACTTCATCATCCTCGAGATGGGCCCCCGCGCCGCGACCTTCGGCAAGAGAGCCTCGGGGTTGAGGGTCGTCGCGCGCGACGGCGGACGGCTGACCGCCGACGCGGTGATCGCGCGCAACCTGATGCGGGAGATCGAGGTCTACCTGCCGCTTTCCTTCCTCGGCATGGAGGCGGCCGAAGGCGGCGCCGGCGCTGCGATGACCTTGCTCGGCCTCGGCTGGGCCTGTCTCTTCCTGTTCTTCCCCCTGTTCAACAAGGACCGGCTCCGGGTCGGCGACCTTCTCGCCGGCACCTGGGTGATCAACACGCCGCGGCAGCGCCTGACCTACGATCTGATGCGCGCCGACGCCCACTCTGCCGGTTATGCCTTCACCGACGAGCAGCTCGACGCCTACGGCATCTTCGAGCTGCAGACGCTCGAGCAGGTCCTCCGCGGCGGCAACCAGGACAGCCTCGATGCCGTCGCGACGACGATCCGGGGCAAGCTCGGAATCGGCGAGGTCGAGAGCCACGAGGCCTTCCTCACCGCTTATTACGAGGCCCTGCGGCGGCGGCTGGAGCGCAAGCTGCTGTTCGGACGGCGGCGCCTCGACAAGTTCGACCGCTGAGCGGCGCGGGCGCCGCCTTTCCGCGGCGGCCGCTAGACCAAGGCTCACGCCATCGGCAGAAGCGCGAAGCGCCTCCACCTCAGCCGATCGCGCCCTAGCCGAGCTGGAACTGGAGCGAGTTCATGAAGCTCGGGATGCGCTTGCGAGAGCCGTTGCGGCGCTCGTACATCTTGTCCTGGTAGCTCCCTGCCAGTGCATCCGGGATCTCGATCATCTGCACGTCGCTTTCGAAGACGTTGCGCAGGAAGGCGCCGGCGAAGCCGTCGAGGCGCCGCGCCAGACAGAAGGTCGAGAACGGCTCCCAGGTGAGCAGGACGAAGCAGAAGTCGGACCGCTTCACGAACGCGCCGACGGCGTCGATCACGCCGTAGCGCTCCTTCTGCGCGAAGGTATCCTCGAAGAAATCGTGGCCGAACAGGAGACCGCCCGGCTTCAGCTTGGCGGCGTAATCCTCGAGGTCCCGCAGCACGAACTCGTAATGGTGATTGCCGTCCAGATAGACGAAATCGAAACTGCCGTCCTCGAAGGCCTCCGCCGCCTTGTAGGAATATTGGCGGTGGAGGCGGACCCGAGGGTCGCCCTGGAAGCGCGCGGCGACCGCGGCGTATTTCGCATCGCCCGGCGCATTCGCGGGGGGCGCCTCGAAGGTCTCGGCGCGGTCCCGTTTCGTGTCCACCTCGGAGAGCAGGGAACGGGCCTGCAGCAGGTCCGAACCGCTCTCCAGATGGCTCCACGGATCGATCAGATGCAGCTCTTTCGGGTCGGCGGAGGCGAGGATCTCCGCCGAATAATTTCCCTCCGCCACGCCGATCTCGGCGCCGACTCCCCCCTTCGGGAAATGACGAAGCAGGTGCTCGCGGCTGCTCAATACATAATACACGTGGCGTCCCCCCTCCACGGCCGTTCTTCCGGCAGCCTAGCCGAACGATTGTCGGGGTAAATGCTGAATCAATCGCGGCGCGGCCTCGCCTGCCGCAGCAGCTTCGCCGGAGGGATGCGGCCGAGGCATGAAAAAACCCCGGAAGACCGCGCGGTCTTCCGGGGTTTTTTGAAATGGCGCGCCCGAAAGGATTCGAACCTCTGACCCCCAGATTCGTAGTCTGGTGCTCTATCCAGCTGAGCTACGGGCGCCCGGTGGAGGGGCACATAGGGGGAAGATTCGGGGCTGGCAAGTGCGTTGGGCGGAAAAGTCGCGGCAGCGCAACAAAGCCGGCCGGGCATCCGCGACAGCGCCACGCTTTCCGTACGGCGGTTCACCCTATAGGAGGTCTCCGATGACCTATCGGATCGCCCTTCCCCTGATCGTCGCGCTGCTCGGCGCGGGCTGCGCCGGCTCCGGAGACTATCCCTCCCTGGCGCGCCGTCCCGCCGAAGAACTCTATGCCGCGGGTGACCCGGAACGGGTTCCCGTCCCGGCCCCGAACGATCCGGCGTTACCCGGTCGAATCGCCGCCTTCGTCCAGGCGGGCCGCGCCGGCGACGAGGGATTTGCCGACGCTCTGGGCCGCGCTCGCGATCTTGCCGCACGCGCCGGTTCGACGGGCAGCGACAGCTGGGTGGAAGCACAGCAGGCGCTCTCCCGCGCCGCGGCCGCGCGATCGGCGACCAGCCGCGCGCTGGCGGATCTCGACGCCTATGCGATCGAGCGGGCGAGACAGGGACCGCTCAGCCCGGCGGACGCCGAACGGCTCGCGGGCGCGACGGCGGCGCTGCAGGCCCTCGCCGATCGCCAGCAGGACCAGACGGAGAGCCTTGGCGAGATGCTCAGGCGCCGCTGAGCGCCTCGCGATGGGCCTGCGCCAGGGCGACATAATGGGCGACGCCGGCGGCGTGCCCAGCCAGCTCCTCGGCGCTGAGATCGCGCAGATATCTGGCCGGACGGCCCGCCCAGAGCTGGCCGGAGGGGATGCGCCGCCCCGGCGTGAGCATGGCGCCTGCCGCGAGCATTCCCCCGCTCTCGATCTCGCAGCCGTCCATCACGATGGCGCCGAGCCCGACGAAGGCGCGATCGTGCAGCACACAGCCGTGGATCATCGCCATATGGCCGATCAGCACGTCGGCGCCGATGATCGTAGGATGGCCGCCGTCCTTCCCGGGCTTGGGCGAATCGACGTGGATGACGGTGCCGTCCTGGACGTTCGTCCGCGCGCCGATGCGGATCCGGTTCACGTCGCCGCGCAGCACGCAATTGTACCAGATGCTCGCCTGCGCACCGATCTCGACGTCGCCGATCAGCCGCGCGCCGGCCGCGACGAAGGCCGTGCCGTCGATCCGCGGCCGGCGGCCGCCGAACGGGATCAGGCCCGCCATTCGTCCCTCCCGATGCTGTAGACGATGACGCGCCCTTCCGCCCAGGCCGGCCCGTCGTAATCGAGCTCGGGCCGGCGCGTCATTCCGAGCCGTTCCATCAGCCCCCAGCTCGGGCGATTGCCGTCGACGGTGAGGGCGACCACCCGCGACGCCGCCAAGGTGTCGAACGCGAAGTCGAGCGAGGCCGTGGCCGCCTCCCGGGCATAGCCCTGCCCCCAGGCATCCTCGCGCAGGCGCCAGCCGACCTCGTGCTCGCCCTCCACCGGGCTGCCCGCATCGTCGGCGACCTTCAGGCCGCAGAAGCCGAGCAACGCATCGTCGGCCTTGCGCTCGACGACCCAGAAGGTGCGGCCGCGCGTTTCCTGCCACCGGATGAAGCGGTCGCGGACGATCGCCTCGAGCTCCGCCGGAGTCTTCACGCCGCCCAGCCAGCGCATCACCGCAGGGGTGTTGGTGTGGCGCACGAACGGCTCCACATCCGCCATCGTCCAGTTGCGCAGCCGCAGCCGCTCGGTCTCCATCATGGCATGTCCCTGATTACGTCCGGCACCCAATTGCTCCAATCCTCGAGCAAGGGAAGGATGCTCGCATGATCGTCGCTCCAGCCCTCGAAGCCGTTGCGGGCGATCAGCGGCCGCCACTGATGGGCATCCTCGCCGCTGGCGATCTGCAGCGTCAGGATGGTGTCCGGATCGGGGGCGAGCGCCACCCAGACAGACATGGTGACGTTTCGGCCCTGCTCCTCGCCGCTCGGCACATAATCATAGACCCGGCCGTACCAGCCGTCGCGCTTCGCCGCGGCCGCCAGCACCGGCTCCAGATCGAGGTACCGATTGGAAATGTGGATCAGGAGGAGCCCGGTCGGAGCGAGCGCGCGGCGGTAGACCGCCAGCGCCTCGCGGGTGAGGAGATGCATCGGCACCGCGTCGGACGAGAAAGCGTCGATGGCGAGCATGTCGAGGCTGCCGGGCGCGGCGCGCGCGAGGCTGAGGCGGGCGTCGCCGAGGACCACCTTCGCGCCCGGAGCGCAGCGGGAGAGGAAGCTGAAGCGGCGCGGATCCCGGGCGATGGCGACGATCGCCGGATCGATCTCGAAGAAGCGCCACTCCTGTCCCGGCTGCGCATAGCAGGACAGGGTGCCGGTGCCGAGGCCGACCACGCCCACTTTGGGATGGTCGCCGTGGAAGATGCCCAGCGAAGTCATCGCATGGCCGATGCCCGAGTGGCGCGAATAATAAGAGGTCGGCTCCGTCTCCTGCCCGGGCGTGAGGTTCTGGACGCCGTGGAGGGTGGTGCCATGGGTCAGCAGGCGCGACGGCGGATTGCTGCGCGTGCTGATCGTGTAGACCCCGAAATAGGAGCGGGTCCGATCGGCCACCCGGCTCTCCTCCAGCGTCCTCCAGCCGCCGTAGCTGAGCATCAGCGCCGCGAGGCAGGCGGCGAAGGCGCCGCGCCGCCCGATGAACAGCAATGCGGTCAGCGAGATGGCGATGCTCATCATCAGCGCGGCCGTGGAATCGATCCACGCCCACGGCTTCATGTCGGCCGCGAACGAGAGAACGAAGGCAAGGCCGATCAGCGATAACGTCGCCCACAGCGGCACCTCCCAGGGCAACAGACGCCTCTGCGGCACCAGCCATGCCGCAGCGAGGATCAGCAGCGGATGCTCATAGGCCCAGTCGAAGACCGCGGGCGCGACCAGAGCGCAGAACAGGCCGCCGAGGACGCCTCCGAGGGCCATCGCCAGATAATATGACGTCAGATGGCCCGCCGAGGGACGTGCGCGGTAGAGCGCGCTGTGCAGCGCGACGGCGGTCGTGAAGAGGAGCGCGAGCCCCAGTGTCGCGGTGAAGAACGGGCTGCGCGAGCCTCCGCTGAATGCGAAGCCGCCGGCGATGAGCAGCACGAACGGCCCGATCGTCACGAAGACGTCGGCTGCACGGCGCCGCGCCGCGAAGGCGATGACGAAGCTCAGCAGGTAGAGGCCGAGCGGCACGACCCAGAGCAGCGGCAGCGCGACGATGTCGGTGGTGAGATGGGTTGTGGTCGATAGCATCAGCCCGGACGGCACGGCCGACAGCGCGATCCAGCACAGGATCTGGCGGACGGTCGGCGCTTCGCCCTCGTCGGCTGCGGGAGTCGCTTCCACGACATGGGCCGGAATGGTGAGGGCGCACAGGCCGACGAGCAGCACCAGCAAGGCGTAGCCGGCGGACCAGAGCAGGCTCTGCTGATCGAGCGTCAGCACAGGCTCGACGAGCAAAGGATAGGAAAGCAGGCCGGCGAAGCTGCCGAGATTGGAGGCCGCGTAGAGCGGATAGGGATCGCCGCGGGCCGGATCGAGCGCGTACCAGCGCTGCATCAGCGGAGCCTGCGCCGAGACGATGAAGAACAGGGGGCCGATCGAGCTCAGCAGCAGCCACGGCGCCCACAGCGCCGGCGCGGCATCGGCGGGCAGGACGCGGTCGCCGACGCCGATCGGCAGCCATAGCGCGGCGAGAGCGAACAGGACGAGGTGGAGCCCGGCCTGGCGGCGCGGCGCGAGGCGCGAGATGTAATGGGCATAGGCATAGCCGCCGAGGAGCAGGGCCTGGTAGACCAGCATGGCGCTGTTCCATACCGCCGGCGCGCCGCCCAGCCGCGGCAGAGCCATGCGCGCGATCATCGGCTGGGTGAGAAAGAGCAGGAACGATCCGGTGAGGATCGCGAGCAGGAACAACGGGCGCGCGGCGCGCGACAGCAACAACGGCGCGGCGGCCCGCGAGCTCACCTGGCCTGCCGGGACGATCGCGTGGCGGGACGTGGCGGGCAGCTCTGCGGATCGTTCAGCAACTCGAACACCTCACCAGCCCGGACGCAACCGCTCCTTCCTATCCGCCCGGGACCCCGGAAAGATAGGGGCTTCACGCCCCGAGCAGCCGGGCGGCGAGCGGCGCGTGATAGGTGAGCACGCCGGCGGCGCCGGCGCGCTTGAAGGCGGTGAGCGTCTCGAGGACGAGGGCGTCGCGATCGCCGGCGCCGACCGCGACCGCCGCCTCGATCATCGCATATTCGCCGGACACCTGATAGGCGAAGACCGGCACCTCGAACCGCTCCCTCACCCGGCGGACGATATCGAGATAGGGCAGGCCTGGCTTCACCATCACCGTGTCGGCGCCCTCGGCGAGGTCGAGCGCGACCTCGCGCAGCGCTTCCTCGGCATTGGCATAGTCCATCTGATAGGTCTTCTTGTCGCCCTTCAGCAGGCCGCGCGAGCCGACCGCATCGCGGAACGGACCGTAGAAGGCGCTGGCATATTTGGCGGCATAGGCCATGATCTGGACGTTGTGGCGCCCGTCGGCCTCGAGGGCGCCGCGGATCGCCGCGACCCGCCCGTCCATCATGTCCGAAGGCGCGACGATGTCGGCGCCGGCCCCGGCCTGGACCAGCGCCTGCTCGACCAGCACCGCACTGGTGCGGTCGTTGAGCACATAGCCGCTCTCGTCGACGATGCCGTCATGGCCGTGCGTGGTGTAGGGATCGAGCGCGACGTCGGTGAGGATCCCGACCTCCGGCGCGGCCTCCTTGGCGGCGCGCACCGCACGGCAGATGAGATTGTCCGCGTTCAGCGCCTCGCGCGCATCGTCGGTCCTCAGCCCGCCTGGCGTGTTCGGGAACAATGCGATGCAGGGGATGCCGAGATCGCGCGCCTGTCTGGCGCGCTCGGCGATCCGGTCGACCGACCAGCGCGAGACGCCGGGGAGCGCCGCGATCGGCTCCTCCACCCCCTGCCCTTCGGCGATGAACAGGGGCCAGATCAGATCGGACGGCGTGAGCACGGTCTCGGCGACGAGCGCACGGCTCCACGCATGGGTGCGCGTGCGGCGCATCCGCAGGGCGGGAAAGGAGGTCATGGCGGGCTCTTAGGCCCTCGCCGCACGAGGGGGAAGCACCATCCCCGCCTTCAAGGAACCCGGCTGGCGCCGCCTTGAACCGAAGCGGCGCTGATGTCACACTTCGCCGCGGCTCCCGGGCCGGCCCGGACGAAGGCTGCGAGGAGCCTTCGGTTCAACAGGGGGAGACGAACGATGAACGCACGCAAGCTTCTGATCGTCGGGGCGGCCCTGGCGGCCGCGCTCTCGGGCGCGTCGGCGAGCGCGGCGCCTCCCAATCCGATCCTCTACCTGACCAGCCAGGAATATTATTCGGCGGGCGGCAAGAACTGGGTGCGGCACCGTTACGACGTGTTCAACAAGGATCAATATCCCGCGGACATGTTCGCGGCCGCTCCGTCGCTGCCGCCGTGCGGCCTGAACACCAATTCCTCGCGCTCGTGGGTCGATTTCTTCGACGGACGGACGGGCAAGCGCCTCTACGGCTTCTGTGCGCTCGGCAGCCCGCAGAACCTCGGTCAGATCTGGTTCGCAACCGAGGAAGGGACGATCCCGCCGAGCTACGTCTATATCGAGATCACCGACCGCCAGACCAACACCAAGTACAAATCGAACCTCGCCGATACCTCGATGTAGCGGTGGCGCAATCGGAGGGCGGGCACGGGACTGGACACAAATCGCCGATCGGATGTTGAACGGCTGCTGATGACCGTCCGCCCCGTTCCCCGCCAAGCCGCCCTGATCGTCAACGCCCATTCGCGGCGGGGGCGCGACCTGTTTCGCGAAGCGAAGACCCGGCTCGAAGAGTCCGGCATCGAGCTCCTCGAGAGCCATGCGGTAAAGGACCCGCGCAACCTCAACGCCACCGTCGACCGGGCGGTGGCGAACGGCGCGCCGATGGTGATCATCGGCGGCGGCGACGGATCGCTCTCCTGCACGATCGACTTCGTCGTCGGGCGCGACTGCGTCTTCGCGCTCCTGCCGCTCGGCACCGCGAACAGCTTCGCACGCACCCTCGGCATCCCCCTGGACCTCGAAGGCGCGGTCCGAACCATCGCCACCGGGCGGCGGCGGCGGATCGACCTCGGTACGATCGACGGCGATTATTTCGCCAATTGCGCGGCCATGGGCCTCTCGCCGATGATCGGCGAAGGCATTCCGCACAAATTGAAGCGCTATCTCGGCCGCGTCGGCTACCTCGCCTGGGCGACCTGGTGCTTGATCAAGTTTCGGCCGTTCAAGCTCTCCATCGACAATGGCGAGGAGAAACGGACGGTCTGGGCGACCGAGGTACGGATCGCCAATGGACGATTCCATGGCGGGGTCGAGCTGGTCGAGCATACCGACGTCGACAGCGGCGAGCTCGTCGTCCAGGCGGTCACCGGCCGCAGCAAGCTGGCCCTCGTCTGGAACTGGGTCGCCAGCCTGCTGAAGCTCCCCGCACGCCAGGCGCCGGTCGAGCATTTCCACGGCCAGGTGCTGCGTATCGACACCAAGCCGCGGCAGAAGATCTCGATCGACGGCGAGGTGCTGGCGAAGACGCCGACGGTCGCCGAGCTCGCCCATTGCGCCGTCGAGGTGGTGGTTCCGGCCGAATAGCTCCGATCAGCCCGCCGGCCGAAGCGCCCCGCCGGGCTCGCGCGTCGCCTCCGCTTGCTCGATGCACTCGGTATCGCCGATCGGGGGGCCCGCCATGCGGGCGCGGCGCCAGCCGCCGTGCAGGTAGAGGGCCACCGCCATCAGCATCGTCGCGACCATGCCGAGCGGGAAGCTGAGCCACAAGGCGTCGGCGCCGAGCCAGTCGTAGGTGCCGAGCGCCACGCCGAGGCGAACCGGATACATTGATACCGCCAGGATGATCAGCGGCCAGACCACCTGGCCGTTCGCCCGCACCGTCCCGAAGAGGACGAGGCTGACCCCGAAGAACAGGAAGCCCCAGGTCGCGACGAGCTGGATGTGCCGCGCGATCGGCAGGGCCGGACTGTCGCCGCCCAGGAAGAGCGCGAGCGCGGGTTTGTCGGCGATGGTGAGCAGGACGATCAGCGCCCCCGTCATCAGCAGGTTGAACAGCACGCCGGCGCGGGTCGCCGCGGACACCCGGTCCCACTTGCCCGCGCCGATATTCTGCGCCGCCATCGCGCTGACGGCGGCAGCGAGCGACATCGCCGGCATCTGCACATAGGTCCACAGCTGCTGGGTGACGCCGTAGGCGGCCGCCGTGTCCACCCCCTCGCGGTTCACCAGCCCGAGCATCGCCAGCGCCGAGGAGGTGATCACGATCATCTGCAGCCCCATCGGCAGCCCCTTGCCGACGATCGTCCTGAGCCGCACGGGATCGGGGCGGAGACAGGCGAGCTCGCTGCCGCGGAGGCGAAGCGGCAGGTCGCGGGCATAGATATAGACGAGCAACGCGGCGAGGCTGACGTAATTGGCGATCGCCGTCGCCAGCGCCGATCCGCTGATGCCGAGCGCCGGAAGCGGCCCGAGGCCGAGGATCAGGACAGGGTTGAGCCCGCTGTCGAGCAGCACGCTCAGCGCCATGAACCATAAAGGCGTCAGCGAATCACCGGCGCCCCGCAGCGCCATCATCAGCATCGTCATCATCAGCGTGCCCGGCACCGCCAGGAAGATGACGCGCAGATAGTCGAGCGCGAGCGGAGTCGCGTTCCCGGGCGTGCCGAGCAGGGAGAGGATGTCCGGCGCGAGCCACCATCCGACCGCAGCGATGACCGCGGAGATCGGGACGAACGAGCCGATGGCGGTGCCCACCACCCGCCGCGCCTCGTCGATATCGCGCCGGCCCATCGCCTGGCCGATCAGGATGGTCGAGGCCATGCCGAAGCCGAAGACGAACGCCATCAGCATGAACAGCACGATATTGCCGTTGGAGGTGGCGGCGAGCGCATCGACCCCGAGAAAGCGGCCGACCCAGATCGCGTTGATCGAGCCGTTCAGGGACTGGAGCACCGACGATCCCAGCGTCGGCAAAGCGAAGGCGATCAGGGTCGACGCGATCGGGCCGGACGTGAGATCGCGCTGACCGGGCCGGGGTGCTGCTCGGGTTGCCATTCGCACCATACGCACGAGGACGCACGCCGCTCCCGGCAGCACGCGTCGCCGCGACGATCGAAGGTCAGCCGAGCCGGGCCAGCGCCGCCTTGTATTTCTCGGCGTCCGAAGCCTTTTCGGCATGATCGGCACGGGCCTTCTCGACCGCCTCGGGCTTCGCCCTCTCGACGAAGCTCGGGTTGCCGAGCCGGGCGGCGAGCGAATCCCGCTCCTTCTCGGCCGCCTCGAGCGCCTTGGCGAGCCGGCCCCGCTCGGCGGCGATGTCGATCACCCCCTCGAGCGGCAGGACAAAGGTCGCCTCGTCGACGACGACCTGCGCGCCCGCGCCGGCCGCCGACGCGTGGCTGACCGCCTCGATGCGCGCGAGGCGCTTCAGCACCGCCTCGTGCCGGGCGAGCCGCGCCTCCGTCTCCGGCCCGGCATCGCGGACGTGGAGCGCGAGCTTGGCGCCCGGCGGCACGTTGAGCTCCGAGCGGGCGCCCCGGATGCCCGAGATCAGGCGGATCAGCCAGTCGATTTCGGGCCCGGCGTGCGGATCGAGCGCCCGCGCATCCGGCTTCGGCCAATGGCCGACGATCAGCGGCGACGAGCGATCGGCGAGCGAATGCCACAGCTCCTCGGTGATGAACGGCATGAACGGGTGGAGCATGGCCAGGATCTGGTCGAGCACCCAGCCGGCGACGATGCGCGTCTCTTCGCCCCCTTCCCCGCTCCCTTCCGCACCGCTCAGGACGGGCTTGATCAGCTCCAGATACCAGTCGCAGAAGGTGCCCCAGACGAAGTGATAGATGGTGTTGGCGGATTCGTCGAAGCGCAGCTCGGCGAGCGCCAGATCGAGCGTCTGGATGGTGCGCACCGTCTCCGCGACGATCCAGCGGTTGACGGTCAGCTCGGCGGACGGAGGCTCGAGCGTCGCGGCGCCGCCGATGCCGTTCGCCTGGCAAAAGCGCGCGGCGTTCCAGAGCTTGGTCGCGAAGTTGCGATAGCCCTCGATCCTCTTCTCATCGAGCTTGATGTCGCGGCCCTGGCTTTCCATCGCGGCGAGGGTGAAGCGCAGGGCGTCGGCGCCGTAGCGATCGATCAGGCCGAGGGGATCGACCGTGTTCCCCTTCGACTTCGACATCTTGGCGCCCTTGGCATCGCGGACCAGGCCGTGCAGGTAGAGCGTCTTCCACGGCACCTCCTCCATGAAATGGAGGCCCTGCATCGCCATCCGGGCGTCCCAGAAGAAGATGATGTCGAAGCCGGAGACGAGCACGTCGTTCGGATAGTGGCGGCGCAGCTCGTCGCTCTGCTCGGGCCAGCCGAGCGTGGCGAACGGCCACAGCGCCGAGGAGAACCAGGTGTCGAGCACGTCGGTGTCGCGGCGGAGCGGGCGGTTGCCGGCCTCGCGCTGCGCCTCCTCCTCGGTCTCGGCGACGAACACGTTGCCCTGGTCGTCGTACCAGGCCGGAATCTGATGGCCCCACCAGAGCTGGCGCGAGACACACCAGGGCTGGATGTTCTCGAGCCAGTTGAACCAGGTCTTCTCCCAGGTTTTGGGAACGATGTTGATCTTGCCGGACCGGACCGCCTCGATCGCAGGCTGCGCCAGCGTCGCGGCGTCGACATACCATTGGTCGGTGAGCCAGGGCTCGATCACGACGCCGGAACGATCGCCATAAGGCGTCTGGATCGTGCGGTCCTCGACCCGCTCGAGCAGGCCTTCCGCGTCGAGCCGCTCGACCACCTGCTTGCGGGCCTCGAAGCGATCGAGCCCGATCAATGCCTCGGGAATCAGCCCGTCGGCGGTCTGGATCACCCGCGCCTGGGCATCGAGCATGTTGAGCATGTCGACGGCCTTGAAGCCGGCGCGCTTGCCGACCTCGAAATCGTTGAAGTCGTGCCCGGGGGTGATCTTCACCGCGCCCGAGCCGAGCTCCGGATCGGCATGCTCGTCGGCGACGATCGGTACCAGCCGGCCGGTGATCGGCAGCCGGACGTTGCGCCCGACCAAAGCCTTGTAGCGCGCGTCGTCCGGGTGCACGGCCACCGCCATGTCGGCGAGCATCGTCTCGGGGCGCGTGGTGGCGACGTGGATGAAGCCGCTGTCGTCCTCGAGCGGATATTTGAGGTGCCAGAACTTGCCCTGCACCTCCCTGGTCTCGACCTCGAGATCGGAGATGGCGGTGCCGAACTTCGGGTCCCAGTTCACCAGCCTTTTGTCGCGGTAGAGCAGGCCTTCCCGATAGAGGTGCACGAACACCTTGAGCACCGCGGCCGAGAAGCCCGGATCCATGGTGAAGCGCTCGTTCCGCCAGTCGCACGAGGCGCCGAGGCGGCGCAGCTGGCGGGTGATCTGCCCGCCCGACTGGGCCTTCCATTCCCAGACATGCTCGATGAAGGCGTCGCGACCCATTTCGGCGCGGCGCACGCCCTGGCTCTCGAGGTTGCGCTCGACGACCATCTGCGTCGCGATGCCGGCATGGTCGGTTCCCACTACCCAGAGCGCGTCCTTGCCCTGGAGCCGGGCGTGACGGATCAGGATATCCTGCAGCGTATTGTCGAGCGCATGCCCGATGTGAAGCGAGCCGGTGACGTTCGGCGGCGGGATGACGATGGTGAAGGGCTCGGCCTCGCCCCTCTCGGGGCGGAACAGGCCCTGCTCCTCCCAATGCGCATACCAGCGCGTCTCGATGGCGGCGGGATCGAAGGTCTTGGCAAGCTCGGTCATGCGCGCGACTTAGAGCGTGATCGCGCGAGGTGGAAGCGCTTTGCGCGCTCCACCGGGCGGGCGGCTCTAGAAGTGCTTGCCGGTGATCCGGGCGATCTCGCGGGTGACAAGCTCTTCCACCATCTCCGGGAGATGGCGGTCGAGCCACTCCTTGAGCATCGGCTTCAGCATCTCGCGCACCACCGCCTCGAGCGGACCGTCGCCCTGCGGCAGCGTCTCGCTCCGCTCGCGAATGGCCGAAAGCGCGGCGAGCGAGCGGGCGCTGGCCGTGGCCGCATCCTCGGAGACGAGGCCGTCGGTCTCCGACACCGGATCGGACAGCTCGAGCACGTCCTCCTCGGGCGGCGGCACCGGGCGCGGCGCTTCGGCCGGACGCGATCCGCGGGCCGGCCGCGCAGACGCGCGGCCGTCTTCGGCGATCACCCTTTTGATGGAGGCGAGAATGTCCTCCATCGAGGGTTCCTGGTTAATATCCCCCATGATGAAGGGCTTATCGCTTATTCCGACGGCGGTGTCACGGGGGTGTTTGGCGGCCCCGCAACCGTCCGGGTGGAAACCGCCTGCGGTGTGGCGTCGTCGCTCCAGTCGGACATGCGGCGCGAGACGCGATTGTAGTTCGCGACCGGATCGTAGAGAGCGCCGCCGTCGAGATTGAGGTCTTCCGCCTCGGCCTGGCCCATGGCGTTGAGCAGCTGGAAGCCGGCGACATAAGCGTCGCGGCGCGCGGTCACGACCGCGACCTGGCTGTTGAGCAGCTCCTGCTCGGCATTGAGCACGTCCAACACGTTGCGGGTGCCGACCGTCTGCTCGGCGCGCGTGCCTTCGAGCGCCAGGGTGTTGGCGTTGACTGCGACCTGGTTCGATTCGACCGCCTCCTGCGCCGCCTGGTAGCTGGCGAAGGCCGCGCGGGTGTTGGCGACGACCGAGCGCTCGATCTCCACCCCGCGCTCGAGCAGCTGGCTCTGGATCGCCTGGGCCTGGCGGACCTGCGCGCCGACGGCGCCGCCCTGATAGATCGGGATCCGCGCCTGCACGCCGACGCCGGCCGACGTGTTGGTGTTGCGGTTGCCGACGCCGCCGAACTGCTCGTCGGCGGTGCCGAGGTAATTGGTGTAATTGCCGGAACCGACCGCCGAGACGGTAGGCAGCCGGTCGGAGCGCGCGATCGAGACGTCGCGGCCCGCCGCCCGGATCTGCGCCGCGATCGACACGAGGTCGGAATTGTTGGCGAGCGCGATCTCGACCGCCTGATCCGGGGTGCCCGGCAGCTGCGGAAGCGGCGGCGGCGGATCGAGCTCATCGGGGAGCTCGCCGATCACGCGCCGGTAGTTCTCTTCGCTGCCTTCGAGCCGCCCCTCGGCCGTGGCGAGGTTCGACTGGGCGAGCGCCAGCCGCGCCTCGGACTGAGCGACGTCGGTGCGGGTGAGATCGCCGACCTCGAAGCGGTCGCGGGTCGCCTGCAAATTGGTCTCGAGCACCCGAACCTGGTTGCGGTTCAGCGTGACGATCGAGCGGTCGCGGATAACGTCCATGTAGGCGGCAACCGTCTCGGTGAAGATGTCGCCTTCCGTCGCGCGGAGCGCGGCCCGGCCGGCGAGCACGCGCTCGTCGGCGGCCCGGATCGAGTTGCGCACCCGCCCGCCGTTGAACAGCGGATAGCCGACCTCCAGACCGGCGCTGAGGTTGCGGCCGTTGCCGCCGCCGGTGCGCACCAGATTCTGGTTGACCCCGGCGGTGCCCGCCAGCGACGGCCGGCCCTGCGATCGGGCGAGCGCGACGCCTTCGTCGAGCGAGCGCAGCTGCGCCCGCTGCGCCATGATCGTCGGATTGGTATTGTAAGTCTGCACAAGCGCGTCGCGAAGCGTCTCCGCCTCCGCCGCGCAGCCCATTGCAAGCGCCGCCGCCCCCGCAGCAGCCAGATACCCACCCCGCATCACTTCACTCCATTCATCAGAATGTGAACGCCTTCGGCCTCACGAAGCCGGGCAGCACGGCGGCCGCGGCATCGGAGAAAGCGGCGATGCCGAACGCATCACCGGACTTGCGGCCGAGCGACAGCCTGGTCACCCCCCGGTCGATCGTCGCGGTCGCCAGCCGGCCGAGATCGGAAAGCTGCGCCACCAATGCATCGGGCACGAACTCGATCGCGCCGTCGACAAGGATCAGATCGTAAGGCGCGCCGGACTGTTGCCCCTCGGCGAGCGGCCCCTCTACCAGCTGCACCGGATAGCCCGCGAGGGCGTCGCGCGCGAAGGCCGCCAGCTCGCCATCCTCCTCGATCGCGACGACCGAGCCGACCATCCGCGAGAGGATCGCGGCTGCATAACCAGTGGCGGCGCCGACGACGAGCGCACGCTCGCCCGGCTGCGGCGCCGCTTCGGTGAGCAGCCTGCCGAGCGCCATCGGATTGTTGAGATCGCGACCCGGCTTCAGCGGAACGAGCGCGTCGGCATAAGCGAGCGCGATCTTGTCCCGCGGAACGAACCGCTCCCGCGGGACCTCGCCGAACGCGGCGAGAACCCTGGGATCGTTGGTCCCCGTCGTCCTCAGGAGGTTCGCGATCATCGCGCGTCGCATATGGTCGAAATTATGCTCGGTCATCGGGCTCTCAATCGCACAACTGTCTTATAGATACAATACACCTTGCGGCTGCCCTCCGTCTTATCGGCTCGCCCCGATGCCGCCAAGCGAAGATGTCTCCGCTCGGCGCGATCAGCGGGAACTAAGCAATTGCCGTGCCATCGGCTTGCGCGGGCGCGGTTGCGGGGCACGCGGCGCCGACAGGCGGCGTCCCGGCAGGTGCTAGCGAAGAGAGGGAGTGGAGGCCCGAGCCGGAATCGAACCGGCGTGCAAGGATTTGCAGTCCTCTGCGTAACCACTCCGCCATCGGGCCACGCCGCGCGACTTGTCCGGGAACGACCCGCAAGTCAACCACCTATCACTGTCCGGTGACGGACGCCTGTCCGGAAACGGACGGTTCAGTCCGCGCGCACCACCTTCCCGCCCTTCATCACCAGCCGCACGGCACGGACCGCGCGAACGTCCGTCGTCGGATCACCCTCGACGGCGACCAGATCTGCCAGCAGTCCCGGCTTCACCGCGCCGCGGTCGGAGAGGCCGAACAGGCGGGCGTTGCCGCTGGTGGCGGCGATCAGCACGTCCGCGGGGCGCATGCCGTACGCGGCCATCAGCTCCATCTCCCGGACATTCTCGCCATGGGCGAAGACTCCGACATCTCCGCCCATGCACATCGGCACCCCCGCGGCGAGCGCCGCCGCGAAGCTCTTCCTCTTGTCCGCGACCGCCGCCGGTTCGGGCGCCGAGCCGTTCCAGCCGCGGTAGCGGGCGATCGCGTCGGTGGCCGCCAGCGTCGGGCAGAGCGCGACGCCTCGCACCTGCATCAGCCGGAAGATTTCCGCCGTCCCGCTATTGCCGTGCTCGATGGTGCTGGCCCCGCCGAGAACGGCGCGGCGCATTCCTTCCGGCGTGCTGGCATGGATCACCACCGGGCGTCCGGCCGCGTGCGCCGCCTCGACGACGGCCCGGATCTCCTGCAGGCTGTAGGTCGGGCGGCTGTCCTCGCCCGGACGCCAGCGATAGTCGCCATAGAGCTTCACGACGTCCGCACCGGCGCCGATCTGCCGGCGGGCGGCAGCGACCAGCGCCTCTCCGTCGGCCTCCTCGGCGCCCAGCGCCGCCATCAGCGGATCGGCCGATTTGGGACCGTAGCTGCCGGTGGCGACCAGGGCGCGCGTGGCAATCAGCATGCGCGGGCCCTCGACGATCCCCTGCTCGATCGCCTGCTTGAGCCCGACATCGGCATAGCCGGCGCCTTCGGTGCCGAGATCGCGCACCGTGGTGAAGCCGGCACGAAGCGTCGCGCGGGCGTGATTGACCGCGCGGGCCGTGCGCAGCGCCTCCGGCTCCTTGAGGACCTGATCGTCCCAGCTCGTCTCGTCATAGGGATGGAGGAAAAGGTGCGAATGGCCCTCGATCATGCCCGGCATCAGGGTCGTGCCCGGCAGATCGACCACCCGCGCGCCCGGAGGCGCAGCGACGGCGGGTCCGGCGGCGTCGATCCGCTCGCCGCGGACCAGCACGCTCCATCCCTGGTGCGGCCGCGGGTTGACGCCGTCGAAGACGCGCGCCGGACGGAGCAGAAGGACGGCGTCCTGTGCGGCCGCCGCCGCAGGCGGCAGGAGCAGGGCGAAGAGAGCGAGGAGCAGGCGCATTCGATCGTGCCTCTTTCGAAACCATAAGCGGCGCGAGATCCGCCGCGGCCCGGCGCTGCGCGCAAAGCGCTTTCCCGAAGGCGCGGCAGGCTCTACGTCCCTTTTCGCGATGCACAATAAAGGGGGCGGCCGATGGCGCAACATGTGCTGGTCTCGGGGATCGAGGTCGACGCGCAGCTCAAGTCCTTCCTCGAGGAGGAAGCGCTTCCCGGCACCGGGATCGAGCCCGCGTCCTTCTGGTTCGGCTTCTCGGCCCTGCTGCGCGAGCTCACTCCCGAAAACCGCCGGCTGCTGAGGAAGCGCGACCGCCTGCAGGAGGCGATCGACCGGCGCAACGCCGGCCTGCACGGCCTTCCGCCCTCGCCTGTGGAGGAAGAAGAGTTCCTCCGCGAGATCGGCTATCTCGTCGATCCGCCGGCGCCGTTCACGATCGGCACCGAGAACGTCGATCCGGAGATATCGCGGATCGCCGGACCGCAGCTCGTCGTGCCCGTCAACAACGCGCGCTACGCCCTCAATGCCGCCAATGCGCGCTGGGGCAGCCTGTACGATGCGCTCTACGGCACCGATGCGCTCGGCGACCTGCCGCCGGCGGGCGGGTATGACGCGGCGCGCGGCCGGCGCGTGGTCGACTGGGGCCGTGCTTTGCTCGACGAGATCGCCCCTCTCAGCGGCGGGCGGCACGCCGACGTCTCCTTCTACCGGATCGAGGGGGACCGGCTGGTGACCGACCGGGGCGGACTCGACGATCCCGCCCGCCTCGCCGGCTGGCGCGACGGCGCCATTCTGCTGCGCCACCATGACCTTCATGTCGAGATCGTGCTCGACCCCGCCCATCCCATCGGCCGCGACGACATGGCCGGAGTGGCCGACATCCTGCTCGAGAGCGCGATCACTGCGATCATGGATTGCGAGGACAGCGTGACCGCCGTCGATGCATCGGAGAAGATCGGCGTCTACCGCAACTGGCTGGGGCTGATGAAAGGCGATCTGTCCGCGCAGGTCGCGAAAGGGGGTCGCAGCTTCGAGCGGCGGCTCGCCGAAGACCGGCATTATGTCGCGCCCGGCGGCGAGACGCTGACCCTCAGGGGCCGCGCGCTGCTGTTCGTCCGCAACGTCGGGCATCTGATGACCAACCCGATGATGAGGATCGATGGCGAGGAGGTCCATGAAGGCCTCGCCGACGCCGTGATCACCGCGCTGATCGGGCTCCACGACATCGGCGAAAGGCGCGCCAACAGCGCGGCCGGATCGATCTACATCGTCAAGCCGAAGATGCACGGGCCGGAGGAAGCCGCGTTCGCCGGCGCGCTGTTCGATCGCACCGAGAACCTGCTGGGCTTGGCGCGCAACACGATCAAGATCGGGGTGATGGACGAGGAACGCCGAACCTCGGCAAACCTCGGCGCGGTAATCGCGGCGGTGAAGGACAGGATCGTCTTCATCAACACCGGTTTCCTCGATCGCACCGGCGACGAGATCCACACGTCGATGCGACTGGGCCCGATGGTCCGCAAGGGCGAGATGAAGAGCGCGGCCTGGCTCAAGGCCTATGAGGACAACAATGTCGATACCGGCCTCGCGTGCGGGTTCCCCGGCCGCGCCCAGATCGGCAAGGGCATGTGGGCAATGCCCGATCGCATGGCCGACATGCTGGCCCAGAAACACATCCATCCGGAGGCGGGCGCAAGCACCGCCTGGGTCCCCTCCCCCACGGCCGCGACCCTGCACGCGATCCATTATCACCGCGTCGACGTCGCCGCCCGGCAGCGCGCACTTGCCGGCCGGACTCCCGCCGCGCTCGCCAACCTGCTGACCATCCCGATCGCCGATGGCCGAAACTGGAGTGCGGAGGAGGTTCGCGAGGAGCTCGAGAACAACGTCCAGGGCATCCTTGGCTATGTGGTGCGCTGGATCGACCAGGGCGTCGGCTGCTCCAAGGTCCCCGACGTCCACGACGTCGGCCTGATGGAGGATCGTGCGACCTGCCGCATTTCGAGTCAGCACGTCGCCAACTGGCTGCTCCACGGGGTGGTCGCGCCCGCGCAGGTGGAGGAGGCGCTGCTGCGGATGGCCGCGGTGGTGGACCGGCAGAATGCGGGCGACCCAGGTTATCGGCCGATGGCGCCCGATCCGGAGGCAAGCATCGCCTTCCAGGCCGCGCGTGCGCTGATCTTCGAAGGGGCGGCGCAGCCGTCCGGCTATACCGAGCCCCTGCTCCACACCCATCGGCTGGCGCTCAAGCGGGCGGGGTGACGCTCCGCCGGGGCATGCGTCAGGCCGCCGGAACGCTCTCCAGCCAGGGACGCACGGCCTCGAGCCGCCGCGCCTCCTGGGCCGCCATCTCGCGGACGTACGGGCTGTCCGATCCGATCGCGGCTTCATAGACCGAGATCCGGTCATCGGCCGACGAGGCGAGAGCCGCCTGCGCCCGCACCGCCGCGAAGCGGATGCGATCGCTGGGATGATGGTCCGCGAAGTCGGTGACGAGCGCGCGCCCCTCTTCGCCGCCGCAATGACCGGCGAGGAGAACGAGGCTCTCGAGCGACGACGGATTGCCGACCTTGACGATCTCCGACCGCTCGATGTCGAACAGATATTGGTGGCGGAACTCGCTCGCCGGCGAGAGCGCGAGGATGTTCAGCGAAATCGACAGGGCGTCCGGCGGCAGCTGCCTGTGCACGTCGCGGTGCCGGCGATAGAGCAGCACCTTGCCGGGATCGAGCCGCGAACGCTCGACGAAGCGCAGGTCCACCTTCTCGCCGCTATAGCCGACGGTCCGCTCGTAATCATATTCGTAATAGTCGCTCCAATAGCCGGGCCCGTGATGCCCGACGGTCAGGAAGCTGAAATTGTGGTCGTGCGGCAGCTCGTAGAAGAAGGGATCCTTGCCGCTGTTCACGACTACGCTGTCGGTCTCGGCAGGCCAGAAATTGGCGCGGATGAGGTATTTCCCCGAGCTGCCGTGCAGGACGAACACCTGCGGCGTGTACTGGTTCTTCCGCCGCTGGCCCGAGCAGTTCTGCTTCAGCTCCTCGATGATCAGATCGCCCAGGAAGCGCCGATTGTTGGAGAGGGCACGCAGCGCCGGACCGAAGGCGACGATGCTCTCCTCGTCCTCCGGATCGAAGCCGCCCGTCTCCAGCGCCTCGATCAGATCGCCGAGCTCGATCCGGTCGTCGGTTTCGGTCTCGATCAGGCGGGGCATGACTGGCGCTCCTCGGCGGGCGTATCCCCCGGAAAGAAGGCTGCGAGCGTCTGCGCGGCCGCCCCGCGGACCTCCGGATGCGGATCCGATCGGGCCATTTCGCGCAAGTGCGGCAGAGCGGTATCCGCGTCGAGGGCCAGCAGCTCGCGCATCGCATGCCAGCGGCCATGGAAATCCTCTTCCCGGATCGCCCTGATGAACAAGGGAACGGCATCCTGGCGGTCCATGTCGCGCAGCAAGGTCAGGAGAAGGCCGGTGCGCGAGGCCGCATCGTCGGTGCTGCTGGCGCCGACGAAGGCCATGGTGCGCGAATCATATTCGCGGCTCAGCGCCCCACCGCCGACGCGCGTCGTCGCCTGGACGTAGACCATGGTCGCGCTCAGATGCTCGATGACGAAGGCCTCCCGGCGGCCGTCGAGGACGATCGTCTCGCCGTCGCGAAGCTTGCGGCGGCCGACCGGCCGGCACGGCGCGGCGGCCACCGCGGAAAAGCTCTCGTCGAGCATGGGCGCTTCCCAGAAGGACAAGGTCGCGCCACCCGCGTCGATGAAGTGAAGCAGGCTGTGATCGCCGGTGAAGGTGATCGACGAAGGCCCCTGCGCGAACGTCCGCTTGGCGGCGAGATCGTCCGCCGCGATCTCCGCGAGGAGCAGACTCAGCTCCGGCCGTTCGTACAGCACGAGGCCCGACCGGATGGCGCTCGACACCGCGCGGAAGGCCGGCCGGAAGAACGGGTCGGCGCGTGCGGCGTCGATCAGCGGGCGCAGGCACGCCTCGATCGCACCCGGAGTCGCGAGGAAACGCGCGGCCGCGGCAAGGACGGCCGAGCCCGAATCCGCCACTTGGTCGACCTGGTCTGCCAACGCCTGAAGCGCCGGCAGCGCCTCGACGGCAGCCCCGGCGCGCACCACGCCCTGCATCGTCTCGTCACGCGCGCGGGCATCCGCCATCCAGCGCGCGAGCACGTCTCCAGCGATCATCCGCTTCGGTTACTCCCTCGGCGCGGAGGGCGCCAGAGCGCCCTCCCCTACCGCCGCCTCAGCTGAAGATGATGATCAGGATACCAACGCAGCCCGGGCCGCCGACTTCCCTCTGCTTGACCGAGCCATGCAGGCCCACCGGCGTCTTGAGCTGCGGCAGCTTGGCGATGTCGATCTTCTTCATGATATTCCTCCGTTGGCACTGCAGGCGGAAGAAAGATCGTCTTGTTCTGAAACTCGCGAACCTCGCGAGGCACGGCCGCGACGTCTTTTCTACCCCTGCTGGCCAGTCGGTCGGAAGCCGGATTCCTTTCGCAGCGCGGCAGATTTAGGTGGGGACCAAATTGAGGAAATCTCGGGAAAAGCGGTGGATAATTACGCCGACTCAGACCTCAAGCCGCTGCTCTCGCTCGGCTTCCTCGGCATAGTCGCGGTGAATCTCCTCCAGGCGACGAAGCTCGTCCCGCTGCCGGCGACGCGAGCGGAGCATCCACAGAAACAGCAGGACGAGCAGGCCGAGCGCGACCATGCCGCGAAGCGAGGCCGCCCATTTGACGATGGCGATAACGGGATGATCGATCTCCCCCTTGGTGCTCACCCGATAGAGGAGCGCCGCCAGGATCGCCGGCGGGAAGGTGATCAGGCTGAACGTGGCACGCCGCAGCCGGGTCCGCGCCAGCCGGATGCTGCTCTCGAGGAAATCGGTGCGCGTAGCGGCCGCGAGGGTACGATTGATCTGCCGGAAGTTGCGGCGCTTCCAGTTCAGCCACAGAGTCATGACGATGGTGAGCAGGGCGCCGGCCGCAACCGGCAGCGACGGCTTCATCATCGCCCCGAGTACAAGGCTGCCGACGATGATCACGGCCAGCGCCGTGTCCGCCCAGCCCATCAGCCGCGCCTCGCGCCTGGCGCGACGGGCCAGCGCATCGACGTCCTCGGCCGTACTGGCGTCCGGCTCGTTCCAAAGCTCGGCGAGCTTCTCCAGGTCCAGATCGGAATCGCTCATGACCGCCGCTCCATGATCGACTTCAGCGTCGTCTTTGCCCGCTGGCAGCGGAGCATGACGGCGTTGGTCGAAATTCCGAGGATCTCGGCCATCTCGGCATAGCTGAATCCTTCAATGGCAAGGACGATGGCCTCGCGCTGGGGGATGGGAAGAAGCTGGATGGCTTCGACCAGCCGCTTCTTCTGATCGTTGCGGAGGGCGATCTCGTCCGGCGGCGGGGCCGCGGAGATGAGATCGGTCGGCAGCTCGACCTGCCGCGGCTCACGCGCGCGCCGGGTGACGTGCGAGATGCAGCGCTTCTGCGCGATCGAGGCGGTGAAGGTCTTGAGCGAGGCCTCGCCCCTGAAATTGTCGAGGGCGATCCAGACGGCGAGCAATATGTCCTGGACAAGCTCGCGGCGAAGGGCCGGATCGGCCTCGTAGGACAGCGCGATGCGCGTGATAAGGCCGGTGCAAGTTGCACTGACCTCCGCGAATTGTTGCTCTTTGATCCCGTCGGCGCCCATTACAGCAGCAAGGCCCGAGGGGAGCGTGCCCGCCGGGCCGGGATGGGCTGCCAGATTGCCGTCATCGAAAGCCACGCACCGGAGGGTCTTCGTAGAAATGGACAGGAGCGCACAGAATAGCGGCACGACCGAAGTACGCAATGGTCAGGGCTTCGACGTGACGGCTCTCGAGAAGTGGCTGGAGCGCGAGGTGCAAGGCTTCGACGGCCCCCTGCAAGTCGAGCAATTTCGCGGCGGCCAGTCAAACCCCACCTACAAGCTGATCACACCGCGCCGTTCCTATGTGCTGCGGCGCAAGCCACCCGGCAAGCTGCTGCCCGGTGCGCATGCCGTCGATCGCGAGTATCGCGTTATCAGTGCGTTGCAATCGCAAGACTTTCCGGTGGCGCATGCGCATGCCCTCTGCACCGATGAGACGGTGATCGGAACGGCCTTCTACGTGATGGACATGGTCGAGGGCCGCATCTTCTGGGATGCCGACCTCCCGCAGGTCCCGGACGCCGAGCGGCCGCTCTACTTCGATGCGATGAACGCCACGATCGCGCAGCTGCACCGGATCGATCCCGCGGCGGCCGGCCTCGCCGATTACGGCAAGTCCGGCAATTATTTCGAGCGGCAGATCCGGCGCTGGTCGACCCAGTATCTGGAGGATGTGGAGGCGGGCCGCGTCGCGGCGATGGACCGGCTGGTCGAGTGGCTCCCGTCGAACATCCCGCCCGGCGAGGACGAGGCGCGGGTCATCCATGGCGATTTCCGCTGCGACAACATGATCTTCCACCCCGAGGCGCCGCGCGTCCTGGCGGTGCTCGACTGGGAGCTGTCGACTCTCGGCCATCCGCTCGCCGACTTCAGCTACCACCTGATGATGTACCGGATGCCGGCAGGCGTCACGACCGGCCTGGCGGGGCTGGACCTCGCCGCCCGGAACATCCCCTCGGAGGCCGACTATGTCGCGGCCTATTGCCGCAGGACCGGCCGCGACAGCATTCCCGATCTCGATTTCTACATCGCCTTCAACATGTTCCGGCTCGCCGCCATCGTCCACGGGATCAAGGGACGGATCGCGCGCGGCACCGCCGCCTCGGCCCATGCCGACAAGATGGCGGCGAGCCTCGAGGGGCTCGCCGATCTGGCCTGGGCCCAGGCGGTGAAGGCCGGCGCCTGACCCGTGGCGTGAGGGCAGCCGGAAATTCCGGCTGCCCTCCTCGCTCATTGGACCGGGAAGCCCCGCTTGCGCATCAGCGCCTTCACGTCCGGATCGCGTCCGCGGAACGCCCGATAGGCTTCGGCGCGATCGGTCTCGTTGCCGGTCGACAGCAGGGTCTGGCGGAAGCGATCCGCCGTCGCCTTGTCGAACGGATTGCCCGCCTCCTCGAACGCTGCCCAGGTGTCGGCATCCATCGTCTCCGACCACAGGTAGGAATAATAGCCGGCCGAGTAAGCGTCGGACGAGAACAGGTGGTTGAACTGCGGCAGGCGGTGCCGCATCACCAGCTCCTTCGGCATGCCGATCTTGGCGAGCGCCTGCCGCTCGAACGAATCCGGATCGACGACGCCGTCCGGATCCATGTGCAGCATCATGTCGACGATCGCCGAGGAGAGATATTCGGCGGTCGCGAACCCCTGGTTGAAGGTCGAGGCGCGATCGATCTTCTCGATCAGCGACTGCGGCATCGGCGCGCCCGTCTTGTAGTGCTTGGCGAAGCGGCTGAGCACCGGCTGGGTGAGCAGCCAATTCTCGTTCACCTGGCTGGGATATTCGACGAAGTCGCGCGGGGTGCCGCCGAAGCTCGGATAATGCACGTCCGACAGGAAATAGTGAATGGCGTGGCCGAACTCGTGGAACAGCGTCTCGGCATCGTCGAGGCTGATCAGCACCGGCTCGCCCGGGGCGGGCTTGACGAAATTGTTGTTGTTCGAGCCGAGGACGATCTGGTCGCCGAGCAGGCCGGCGCGGCTGCGATAGGTGGTCGCCCACGCCCCCGAGCGCTTGCCGGTGCGGGCATAATCATCGCGGTAGAAGACGCCCACCTGATGGCCGTCGCGGCGATCGGTGACGCTGTAGACCCTGATGTCCGGGTTCCAGGTGGGCACGGTGCCGGTGATCTCCTTGAAGTCCAGCCCGTACAGCTCGCCCGCGGCCCAGTAAGAGGCCTCGATGATGTTGTTGAGCTCGAAATAGGGTTTCACCTCCTCCTGGGAGAGATTGTACCGGTCCTTGCGGACCTTCTCCTGATAGTAGCGATAGTCCCAGGGCTCGATGGTGAGCTTCGGATCGGTCTTGCGGGCGAGCGCCTGCATGTCCGAGACCTCCTCGCGGACCCGGGCCGCGGCGGCGGGCCAGACGCGCATCATCAGCTCCATCGCCCGCGCCGGCGTCTTCGCCATCGTGTCCTGCATGCGGAAATCGGCATGGTTGGCGAAGCCGAGCAGCTTGGCGCGATCCGCGCGCAGCTTCACGATCTCGGCGATCGTCTGGTTGGTGTCGGTCGCGCCGCCATTGTCGCCGCGGTTGACGAAGGCACGCCAGACCTTCTCGCGCAGGGCGCGATTGTCGGCGAAGGTCAGCACCGGATCGACCGCGGAACGGGTGTTGACGATCGCGTAGCTGCCGGCGGGCAGCCCCCGCTCCTTGGCCGCAGCCGCCGCGGCCGCCTTGATGTCGGCCGGGACGCCCTTCATCTCCGCCTCGCTGGCGACGATGTGGGTGCTCTCGTCCGCGAGCACCTTCTCGCTGAACGTCGCGAACTTGGCGGCGAGCTCGCTGTTGTAGGCGGATAGTTGCTGCTTCTGCTCGGGGGCGAGGTTGGCGCCGCGGCGCACGAAGCTCTCGTAGAGGCGCGTGACCAGCCGCTGCTGCTTGGCGTCGAGGCCGGCACCCTCGCGGGCGTCATAGACCGCCTTGATCCGCTGGAAGAGCTTCGGATCGAGCGTGATCTCGTCCGAAGCCGCCGAGAGCTTGGGCGACCATTCCTTGTCGAGCGCCTGATAGGCGGGCGTCGCCATGTTGCTGGTCATCACGCCGAACATCGAGAGGACGCGGTCCAGGCGCTGGCCGACCTTCTCGAGCGCCTCGACCGTGTTGGCGAAGGTCGGCGCCTCGGGATTGTTGACGATTGCCTGCACCTCGCGGCGCTGTTCGTCGATGCCGAACTGGATCGCCTCGGGGAAGAGCTCGGGCTTCACCTGGTCCCAGGGCGGAACCCCGTCATAGGGGCCAGTCCAGTCGGCGAGCAGGATGTTGTCGGGGACGGTCACGGCAGCCTCGGTGATGGCGGGGGCCGCATCGGCGGCGCTCTGGGCAGGGGCGGTGTCGGTGGCGGTCGTGCAGGCCGCGAGGCTCAGGGCCGCGGCCGAGGCAAGGAGCAATGCCTTCAAGTTCATATCTCCGTCAGGTGCCCACGGGCGGGCGCCCGCGGCGATGGTTCGCCATATAGAGGGCCCGCTGAAGGGCAAGCAACGGCCCACTCTTGCTCGTTTGGCGTTCAGTCGCCGCCAGTCCTCGCCCGCGCAGCCGCCCCGACACCCCCGCTCGCGCGCAGGCTGCTCGACAGCGCCCCCGCCGCCCACTCCGACAGGAAGTCGTATCGCGCGGTAAGGGCCCGCGGGTCGAGAGCGAGGGCATCGGCCGCCAACCGTTCCCGGGCTGCCTCGTCCAGCCCGTTCCTCGCGAGATCTCCCGCGACTCCCGCTTCGCAGAACGCCAGCTCGCGGCGCTGCTGCGGCGAAAGCGCGGCGGCCGCGGCCGACCGCAGTGGATCGCACGCCGCCGTGGTTTGAGCGTCCTCGGCGAGCGGCCGCGCGTACATCACCGCATTGATGATGCCCCGAGCGTAGAAATTGCCGCACAGCTCAGTGACGTCACGGCGGCGCCCGTCGGCCCAGCGCATCTCGAGCGTGCCGCCGATGATCCCCCAGCAGGGCGAGAGCGGCTCGCGCCCCTTCTTCACCGGGACCACGAACGGCATCGAGTCGGGCTGGAGCAGGAAGCAGGGATCGCGAAGGGTCTGCTCGATGCCCGCGGCCCTTTGCGGGTCGAGGATGCCCACGATGTGATCGCGAACCAGCCGCGCTTCCTCGTCCGGGCTGCGCTGGAAATAGGGGGTCTTCCCGTCCCAGCCCGCAGGCGGAGGTGGCGGCGGTGGTGGCGGACGCGTCGTCGCGTGGTCGACCCGATCGACCCGCCACGCGCCGTCAGCGCCCTTCCACACGACGCTCGACGTGTCGGTCCGCACCTCCTGCGTCTCGCTGCCGCCGGCCCAGATCCGCAAAGTGAGCGCTGCGTCCGCAGGTGGCTGGAACGGCCCGTAGGGCCCGCGGGTGGCGGCGTGGCGTGCTTCCAGCTGCTGGCGCCACTCTGTTCGGCCGGAGTCGTAATCGGCGTAGATCTTGCGGAAATCGATGTCCTTGAACGCCGGACACGCCTTCAGCTGCTGCTTGGTCGGAAGCGGCTTGGACGGGGGCGCAGCATTGGCGGACGTCGAGAGGAGGACCGCCGCACAGGCGGCGCCGACCGCGCGCGCCGCTCCCCGAAGCTGTCGCCAAGCAAGCATTCGCCCCTCCCCTGACCTGGCCCCTTGATGGCCGAAGGCGGCGCGCGCCGCAATCGGTCCTCCCCTCAGCCGGTCACCCGCTTCAACCGCTCGATCAGGCGATCGCGCGCGGCGAGGACCTCGGCGTGACGTTCGATCAGCACGTCGCGGGCGAGGAAGTGGCCGGTGATGCGAAGCCCGTCGTGGATCTCGTCCCATTCCGCGGGGCCACGGTCGCCGAGGAAGCCGGGCAGCCGGAACAGTTTCTCGCGATAGGGCGCGCCCGCTTCGGCGCCTACCGCCCGCCCGCTGCGCGGGCTGACATAGGCGAGGTCGAGGGCAGATCCGGTGACGGCGCATTCGGAGAGATCGAGGCCAAAGCCGAGCTCCGAAAGGACGAGCAATTCGTAGCGGACCAGCGCCGCGGCCCAGCCGCGCGCCGCAGGCGCGGCATCGATCGCGCCGAGGAGGCCGTCGAGCGCGAGGTAGAGCCTCGGATAGGGCTGCCCCTCGGGCAACGCGGCCGCCGCCAGCGCCGTTGCCCAGTCGATCGCCGCCGCCGGCAGCGGCTCGGAGAGCAGGGCGCCGCGGCTGACGCTGAGCTCGGCGGTGAGATGCGGCAATTGATCGGCGGTGCGGGCGCGGAATTCGCAGGCGACGACATTTCCGGGCAACAGCACCGGCCGAAGCGCCCGGGAGCGGCCGCCGCGCACATAACCGGCCTGGAGGCCGTCGTCGGGGGTCAGCGCGCGGACGATGGCGCCGTGTTCCCCGTGCGGCCGCACCGCGCAGATGATCGCCTGGGTCTCGAGCCGCATCGGCCCCGTCTATCAGCGCCGCAGGCGGCGAGCGAGGCCCTCCAGCGTCCGATGCCGCGCCAGCGACTTGGCGACCGCCACCGCGCGATCGAAGCCGGTCAGCGACCAGCCGACCGCGAGATTGGAGACCGTCGGCCGGAGCAGCAGGAGATCGACGCACGCCACCTCACCGGTCGAGAACAGGCGCTTGTGCTGCCCCTCCCCTTCGGTGAAATCGAACAGGCGGAAACGCCCCTCCTCCATCAGCTGGCGCATCGCCTCGAACTGGAGGACGGTGCCCGGCGACAGATCGGCATGCGCCGGATCGTAGCCGAGAAAGGCGTAGACCAGGGTCGTGCCCTCCGCCGGCGCATAGAGATAGCTGATCGGCCGTTCGTCCAGGAACAGGACCCAGCCGCGCATCGCGTCCCGTGCCGCGCGTGCCCGCAGATCGGCCAGCGCCGCCTCCCCGTCGGGCATGCCGGCGTCGAGCAGCCTTTCCTGATAGCTGATCGCCGAGACGGCGCGGGCGTGGCGATGGAATTCCTCCGCTTCGGACGCCGTCCGATAGCAGCGCAGATCGAGCGTCCCGCCGCAGCGCTCGGCGAGCTTGCGCACCTTGCGCTTCAACGTCGACCGGCTCTTGGCCGAGAAGCCGGCGAGATAGGCGTCGAAGCCGAGATCGAGCGACGCGAAGAAGCGGGGATAGCGTTGCCGCACGAACGGCTTCAGGCCTGGCCGGTCCGCGAGCAGCGGCGCCAGGCTCGCTTCGGCAAGCGAGACGATCAGATAGCCGTCGCCACAGGCGTCCGGCAGCGCCGGCACCGTGCCGCTGCGCGCCTGATCGAGCGTCAGCGACACCCGCTGCAACTGCCGCCGGATCCGCCACAAAGTGCGCGCTCCGACGCGGAACGGAAGGGCGATTGCGGCGCTCACAGGGCGCGCTCGTAGACGGCGTTCGCCCATATCTGCTCGGCCATGCGCCGCGCGGTGCGCAGCCGCCGGGCGGGGAGCGGCCGGGCGTCGGCGGCGAGCGGCACATTGTCCAGATCGCTGAAATGGACCGTGGGCATTCCCGCACGTCGATCGGCGAGGAAGGCACACAGGCGCTCGAAGCGGCGGCAGAGCGTCCGGTTCGGCCGGGCGCCGTCGCGGCTGGCGAATTCGAAGCTGTGGCTGACGAAAGTGACCAACGGCTGGCCCTCGCGCTCGGCATGGAGCAGCGCCGCCGCCATCTCGTCGAACGACACCGCACAGAGCTGGAGATGGCGCAGCTGGCCGGGCCAGTCCTCGATCTGGCCGACCGGAATCTCGATCATCCCGCCGAGGGGGACGGGCGCGATCTGGCTTCGGTCGAGCGGGAGCGCGCTCGGCCACGGGTGATGCGCGCCATTGTGGCTGCTGTCGAAGACCAGGCCGGCCGCGCGCAGCGCCTCGATCGTGCATGAATTGGCGGCGTAACTGCCCGAACGGAAGGCGACCGGCGGCGGCGCGCCGGCGGCGACGAGAAGGTCGCGGGCGGCCTCGATCAGGGCGCGCTGGCGTTCGCCATCATAAGCGGTCAGCTCGAACGCTCCGCCCGCCGCGGCCCCTTCGGCCGCGTTGCGCCAGCAGGGATGGAGATGGAGCTGGACCTCCTGCCCCGCCGCGAGGATGGGCTCGACCATCGCCCGGATCGGCGCGAGGCCGTAGACCTCGGCCGGCATCGGATCGACGAAGAAGCAGGCTTTCAGCCCGTGCTCGCGGAGCAGCGCGAGCTGCCAGGGCACGCCGACCCCGGCCGGATCGTAGGAGAAGCGGAGGTTCTCCTGCCACGAGGCGCCGCGCGCATGGTGGCGCCAGGCGAGCTCGGTATCGACGGTCAGAAGGACGCGCGTGGCCATCCTCGGCGGCTTAGCCGCTCGGATGAAAATAATCGTAAATGGAGCGCGCCATGCCCCGCGAGATTCCCGGCGCCTTCTCGAGATCCTCGAGCGCGGCGCCGCGCACCGCCTTCGCCGTGCCGAAGTGCATCAGCAGGGCGCGCTTGCGGCTCGGGCCGATGCCCGGCACCTCGTCGAGCGGCGACGAGGCCATGCTCTTCGCGCGCTTCTGGCGATGCGCGCCGATCGCGAAGCGGTGCGCCTCGTCGCGCAGCCGCTGCAGGTAGAAGAGCACGGGCGAGTTGACCGGCAGGGTGAGCTCGCGGCCGCCGGGCAGGTGCATCACCTCGCGGCCGGCGTTGCGATCCGGCCCCTTGGAGATGCCGACCACCGGCACGTCGTGGATGCCGGCGCATTCCAGCGTCTCGAGCACCGCGTTGAGCTGGCCTTTGCCGCCGTCGATCAGCAGCAGGTCCGGCCAGTCGCCGCGGCTGCGGTCCGGATCCTCCTTCTCAAGCCGGGCGAAGCGGCGGCCGAGCACCTCGCGCATCATCGCGAAATCGTCGCCCGGTACGGTCTCGTCGCGCTTGATGTTGAACTTGCGATACTGGTTCTTGAGGAACCCCTCCGGCCCGGCGACGACCATCGCGCCGACCGCGTTGGTGCCCATGACGTGGCTGTTGTCATAGATCTCGATCCGCTGCGGCGGCTCCGACATCTCGAACATCTCGGCCAGTGCCCGCAGGTTCTTCGCCTGGGTGCTGCTCTCGGCGAGATGGCGGTCGAGCTCCTCCTCCGCGTTGCGGGTGGCCTGGCGCATCATCCGCGCCTGATCGCCGCGCTTCGGCTCCTTCAGCGTCACCTTGCGCCCGGCGCGCTCGGACAGGGCCTCGCAGAGCAGCCCCTCCTCGGGGAGGGTGCGATCGACCAGGATCAGCTTGGGCGGCGGCACCTCCTCGTAGAATTGCATCAGGAAGGCGGCGAGCACCTCCTCTTCGGGCACGTCTGCGGTGTGGGCCGGGAAGAAGCTGCGATGGCCCCAATTGTTGCCGCCGCGGATGAAGAAGGCCTGGATCGAGATCGTGCCGCCCTTGGCCGCCAGCGCGAAGATGTCGGCATCGCCCATGCCTTCGGCGGCGATCGTCTGCGTGCCCTGGACGAAGGTCAGCGCGCGCAGGCGGTCGCGGTAGACGGCGGCGAGCTCGAAATCCATCGCCTCGGCCGCCGTCTGCATGGCGCTCGCCAGCTTCTGCTGCACCCGGGTCGACTTGCCGCCGAGATAGTCCTTCGCGTCCTGGACCAGCTCGGCATAGCCTTCCTCGCTGATCCGGCCGACGCACGGCGCCGAGCAGCGGCGGATCTGGTAGAGAAGGCACGGCCGGTCGCGGGTGGCGAGGAAGGTGTCGGTGCAGCTGCGCAGCAGGAACAGCTTCTGCAGCGCGTTGAGCGTCCGTGTCACCGAGCCGGCGCTGGCGAACGGCCCGTAATATTGGCCCTTGAAGCGCCGCGCGCCGCGATGCTTGCGGACCTGCGGAAAGGCATGGTCCTCGCGCAGCAGGATGAACGGGAAGCTCTTGTCGTCGCGCAGAAGCACGTTGTACGGCGGCCGGTAGCGCTTGATCAGCTGCGCCTCGAGCAGCAGCGCCTCCGCCTCGGTGTTGGTGGTGACGATCTGCATCGACCGGGTCTGGGCGACCATCCGCTGCAGCCTCTTGGTCAGCCGCGAAACCTGGGTGTAATTGGTCACCCGGTTCTTCAGCGCCCGCGCCTTGCCGACGTAGAGCACCTCACCCTTCGCATCGAGCATCCGGTAGACGCCCGGCCGGACCGGCAGCGTCTTCACCACCGCGCGGATGGCCGCGACGCCGGCCTCGATGTCCGGCTGGTCCGAGCCGCGGACGGTGTAAGCGGATTTCTCTTCGTGGAAGCGGTCGGTGGGCGGGGTCTTGGTCACGGCTGGCGATGTAGGGGGCCCGGGCGCGGGAGGCCAGTGCCCGTAATCCTCCCTGTCCGCGCAGCGGATGGGGAGGGGGGTGTAGCCGCGGCACGCCGGGGGCATGCCGGAAGGCGGAACCCGGCTGCGCAGCAGCCGGTGGCCGCAGGCTGGTGGAGGGGCCGGGTGCTCCTTGCCGGTCTGCCCGGCCCCTCCACCGCGCTACGCGCGGTCCC
>NZ_SPDV01000007.1 GCF_004564275.1 Sphingomonas parva (ex Maeng et al. 2020) | reverse complement strand
CCCCCGCGGCTCCACCCCCCCCCCATGAGGCTTCGCCTCACAGGGAGGATCTAGATCGGCATGCCGCGGAGCAGCAGCGGCATGTCGCCCGTCTCGCCGCGCGCTTCGGCCATCAATTGGTCGCGCAGCGGGCCGACGCGCTGGACCAGGCCCATGCCGAAGCGGCGGATCGCCGACGCGGTCCTGCCCGGAATGCCGTAGAGCCGGGTGAGGCCGTCGGTGGCGGCGGCGACCATGAAGGTGTCGAGGCTGCGCCAGCGTTCGTAGCGGGCGAGCAATTGCGCGTCGCCGAGATCGAGGCCGAGCCGGGCACCTTCGACCAGCACCTGGACGAGCGCGGCGGCGTCGCGGAAGCCGAGGTTCAGGCCCTGGCCGGCGATCGGATGGATTCCGTGCGCGGCGTCGCCGACGAGGGCGAGACGCTGACCGGTGATTCCGGCGGCATGGTGGAAGCCGAGCGGATAGCTCCAGCGCGGCCCGGCGATCGTGATCTTGCCGAGGAACCCGCCCATTCTCTTCTCGATCTCGGCGGCCAGAGCCCGTTCCGGCAGATCGGCGACGGCGGGTGCATCGGCCGAGGACACCGACCAGACGATCGCCGAGCGCGTGCCGGGCAGCATTGGCAGAATCGCGAACGGGCCGGCCGGATAGAAGATCTCGTAGGCGATGTTTTCGTGATGATATTCGTGGTCGACCGTAACCACGATCGCCGAATGCGCGTAGCTCCAACGCGCCATCGCGATCCCCGCTGCCTCGCGGGTCGGCGAATTGCGGCCCTCGGCGGCGATCAGCAGCGGTGCCGCAAGCATCCGGCTGTCCGCGAGCGCGACGCGTACGCCATTCGCGTCGCGAACGACCTCGGCGGCCGACGCCGGCATCAGCAGGTTGATCCGCGCCGATTCCGCTGCCGTCTCGCGCAGCGCCTGGCGAAGGCGGCGGTTCTCGAACATGATGCCGAGCGGATCGTCCCCCTCCTCCGGCTCGAAATCGATGCCGCCGGGCTCCAGGCCGTCGCTGACCCGGATGCCGTTGATCGGACAGCCTTCGCCCTCGAGGCGGGCAGCGACTCCGATTGCCTCGAGCATGCGATAGGAGGAGCTCGAAACGGCGGTGGCGCGGCCGTCGAAGGCCGGGGCCAGCGTCTTTTCCGGATCGGCCGGATCGACGACGATGCTCGAGAGACCATGGCGGTCGAGAGCGATGGCGGTGGTCAGGCCGACCAGCCCGCCGCCGAGAATGATGACGTCCGCGCGCTCCATGGCTGGCCCTTAACGCCTTATCCGTTGCCGCGAAACAACGGCCGGCAGGAAAATCGTCCCGGCCTGGTTAACGCCCCTGCAATTCCGCGGCCGCCACGAGGGAGAGCCGCGCCAGGCGCTTGACCGAAGAGTCTCCCAAGGCGCATCAAGAGGTTAGAGCGGAACATACGGGGCACATGGCGATGGCGAGTTCGGCGACGCAGAGCGCCCGGCAGGAGAGGATGGCGCAGTGGCGCGCCGGCGCAAAGCGCCGCGCCCAGCGCACCGGCGCGCTGATCGCCGGCGGCACGCTGATCGTCGCGGCGCTGCTCGCCGCGCTCGCGCTGGCGAGCTACCGGACCAGCGATCCCTCGCTGAACACAGCCGCTGCCGGACCGGTCGGCAACTGGCTAGGCACGCCCGGCGCGCTGTCCGCCGATCTCCTGCTCTTCCTCTGGGGCCTGCCGGCCGTCCTGCTCCTGCCGCTCGTCCTGCTTCTCGGCGTCCGCATCGCCCGCGGCGTCGGCGCCGGGCGCTGGCGCAAGTCGCTGCTGCTCACGATCGCCGGCCTGGTGCTGAGCGGCACCGCGGCGGCCCTGCTGTCCGGCGAGGCGGTGAACGCCCTTCCCGCAGGCTGGGGCGGCGCCTTCGGCCTGTCGGTCGCCAAGCTCGTCGGCCTCGGGCTCGGTGCGATCGGCGAGCCAGGAATCGTCGAGCCCTTCCGGATCGCCCTGATCGTCCTCTTCGCCGTGGCCGGCCTGACCTGCATCTGGTTCGGCCTGGGCCTGCAGCCGGACGAGCTCGGCTGGATTGCGTCGCGGCGCTTCCGCCGCACGCCGCGCGCGCTCGCCGCGCCCGGCGCCTACGAGCATGACGAGGACGAGGACGAGATCGACGATGCGCCGGTTCAGCGGCCCGCCCGCGCCCCGGTGGTCGCCGGCGCGGAGCCCTCGCGCACCGTGATCAACGAGCGTGCTCCGGCGCCTTCGCCGAGCCCGCGCCCGTCGCGCGACCGTCAGGCGTCGCTCGCCCTCGGCGATTCCTACCAGCTGCCGCCGCTCGATCTGCTCTCGCCCCCGCCGCCGGCCGGCACCGCGACGCTCGACAAGGCGGCGCTCGAGCGCAACGCGCGGCTGCTCGAGACGGTGCTGGAGGACTTCTCGGTGAAGGGCGAGATCGTCGAGGTTCGCCCCGGCCCGGTCGTTACCATGTACGAGCTCGAGCCGGCGAGCGGCATCAAGGCCAGTCGGGTGATCCAGCTCGCCGACGACATCGCCCGCAACATGTCCGCCCTCTCGGCGCGAGTCGCGACGATTCCCGGTCGCAGCGTGATCGGCATCGAGCTCCCCAACACCAAGCGGGAGATGGTCGCCCTCTCCGAGCTGATCGCCAGCCACGCGTTCGAAGATCAGGTCGCGCAGCTGCCGATCGTGCTCGGCAAGAACATCGCCGGCGATCCCGTCGTCGCCGATCTCGCGCCGATGCCGCACCTGCTGGTCGCGGGCACCACCGGCTCGGGCAAGTCGGTCGGACTCAACTGCATGATCCTGTCGCTGCTCTACCGGCTGACGCCCGAGCAGTGCAAAATGATCATGATCGATCCGAAGATGCTCGAGCTCAGCATCTACGACGACATCCCCCACCTGCTCTCTCCGGTCGTCACCGAGCCCGCCAAGGCGATCCGTGCGCTGAAGTGGACGGTGGAGCAGATGGAGGAGCGCTACCGGATGATGGCCTCCGTCGGCGTCCGTCAGCTCTCCAGCTTCAATGCCAAGGTGCGCGAGGCGAAATCGAAGGGGCAGACGCTCGGCCGCCGCGTCCAGACCGGCTACGATCCCGAGACCGGCCAGCCGAAATACGAGATGGAGGAGCTGGAATACGAGATCCTGCCGCAGATCGTCGTCGTGGTCGACGAGCTCGCCGATCTGATGATGACCGCGGGCAAGGAGGTCGAGTTCCTGATCCAGCGGCTCGCCCAGAAGGCGCGCGCGGCCGGCATCCACCTGATCATGGCCACCCAGCGGCCGTCGGTCGACGTCATCACCGGCGTGATCAAGGCGAACCTGCCGACCCGCATCTCGTTCGCCGTCACTTCGAAGATCGATTCCCGCACTATCCTGGGCGAGCAGGGCGCCGAGCAGCTGCTCGGCAAGGGCGACATGCTCTACATGCCCGGCGGCAAGCAGATCGCCCGCGTCCACGGCCCGTTCGTCTCGGACGAGGAGGTCCGCGCCGTCGCCGATTACTGGCGGGGCCAGGGGCAGCCGGACTATATCCAGGCGGTCACCGAGGAGCCGGAGGACGGCGGCTACATGTTCGAGGGCCAGCCGACCGGCGACGACGACGCCGAGACGCAGCTCTATCGCAAGGCGGTGCAGACCGTCGCCGAGAGCCAGAAGGCCTCCACGTCCTACCTGCAGCGGCAGCTGCGCGTCGGCTACAACAATGCCGCCCGGCTGATCGAGCGGATGGAGAAGGACGGCATCGTCAGCGTCCCGGACCATGTCGGTCGCCGCGAGGTCCTGGTCGATCCGGAAGGTCGCCCGATCGGTTGAGGCGGGCGCCGAGGCCGATGGGACGAGCTCCCATCGGCACGGCGAACCTGAACCGACGGGAACCCTCGGGTTCAGTGGACATTCAACGCGACATCCCTATCCCTCCCGACAAATCGAGCTTCAGGAGATACTGATGTTGCGTTCCAAAGCGCTTGCCCTGGCCGTCGCGCCGATCGCCGCCGCTGCGGTGGCCGTGCCGCAGACCGCGGTGGTGGCGCAGGCCAACTCGCCGCTCGCCGCGGTGACCGCACACCTCAAGGCGGTCAACACGATGACCGCCAGCTTCAGCCAGACCGACCGGCGCGGCCAGACCCTCTCCGGCACCTTCACCCTGAAGCGGCCGGGCAAGATCCGCTTCCAGTACCAGCAGGGCGTGCCGATGCTGATCGTCGCGGACGGCAGCAAATTGTACATGGTCGATTACGAGACCAAGCGCGTCGACAACTGGCCGATCGGCAACTCGCCGCTGGGCGTGCTGCTCGATCCGAACCCGGACCTGACGCGGATCGCCAAGGTGGTGCGCAACGATTCCCAGACCCTGCTCGTTCAGGCCAAGGATCCCAAGCGGCCGCAATATGGCACCGTCACCCTCGGCTTCGCCAAGGTGCGCAGCGCGCCGGCCGGCCTGCTGCTCCAGGGCTGGACCGTGATCGACGCGCAGAACAACCGAACGACGGTGAAGCTGACCAACCAGCGCTTCAACGTGCCGGTGGCGGACACCGCCTTCCGCTTCACCCGGCCCAAATAAAAGTTTTTCTCTGAAACGGTTAATCATTCATCCTCGCGACAGGATGGGATCGGTAGAGAACATATTGCGATTGCGGGACCTGGGGCGGGTTTTCCCCCTGTTGCTCGACCCGGGCACCGTGATCGACCTCGCGTAACACGCCAGGTTGGCCCCCGCTCCACGCCCCCGGAGCGGGGGCCTTTACTTTCAGCGCCCTGAGCGGCGGCGGCACCAATCGACAGCAATGACGCAGGCAGCTAGACGCGACGCCATGTCCTCCACTCTCAAGATCGCTTCCTGGAACATCAATTCCGTCCGCTTCCGCCTCGGCATCGTCGAACAGTTCCTGCGCGAGCACGCACCTGACATATTGTGCCTGCAGGAGACGAAGGTCGTCGACGCGGACTTCCCGGCCGAGGGATTCCGCGCGCTCGGCTATGTCCACCAGGTGGTCCGCGGCCAGCGCATGCACCACGGCGTCGCCATCCTCAGCCGCGTGCCGATCGAGGAAGAGCAGCATTTCGACTGGCAGGCGAACGGCGAGGCGCGGCACGTCGGCGTGCGCCTGGCAAGCGGCGTACGGCTCGAGAACGTCTACATACCCGCCGGCGGCGACATTCCGGACCGCGAGCTCAACCCCAAGTTCGGGCAGAAGCTCGACTTCATCGAGCGGATGACCCGCTGGTCCGAGAGCTGCTGCCATCCCACCGTCCTGGTCGGCGACTTCAACGTCGCGCCGCTCGAATGCGACGTCTGGAACCACAAGCAGCTGCTGAAGGTCGTCAGCCACACGCCGATCGAGGTCGAGGCGCTCGGCCGCCTGCAGAGCAGCAACGACTGGGTCGATCTCGGCCGCCATTTCCACCCTGCGCCGAAGCGCCTCCACACCTGGTGGAGCTACCGTTCGCCCGACCACACCAAGAACGATCGCGGGCGGCGGCTCGACCATATGTGGGCGACCAAGGACGTCGCCGCCCAGGCCGTGTCCCACGAGGTGCACGAGGTCTGCCGCAGCTGGCTGAAGCCTTCCGACCACGTGCCGCTCGTCACCGAGTTCGCGATGTGAGCAGCGGCCGCGACGTCGCCCGCGCCGTCGACGCGCTGCGGCGCGGCTGGCCGGTGACGATCGACGGCACCGCCTTTCTGGCGGTCGAGACGGCCGACGAGGGCGCGCTCGGCGCCTTCGATGCCGAGGCTCCGGCCGACCTGCTGATTTCGGGACCGCGCGCCGTCACGCTCAAGCTCGCCAACCAGCGCGACGCCGTGCCGACCGCGCCGGTGCGGATCGCCCGGATGCCGTGGATCGATCTTGCCGAGGCGGTGGCGATCGCCGATCCCGCCCGTGACCTCGCCAGTCCGCTCAAGGGGCCGTTCCGCGCCTGCCCGCCCCCCGCCGGGGCGGCAGCGGCGATCCAGCTCACCCGCCTTGCCGGGCTGCTTCCGGCGCTGTTCGCCGGCGGCGTGGCGGGCGAGGATTCGCTCCAGCTGGCGAGCGAGGTCATCGCCGCCGCCGTGCACGAGCCGACGGTGACGATCGCCTCGCGCGCGCGGCTGCCGATTGCCGAAGCCGAGAAGGCCGAGATCGTCGCCTTCCGGTCGACCGGCGATCCGGCCGAACATGTCGCATTGCTGATCGGCCAGCCGAGCGGAGCGCCGCCGCTCGTCCGCCTGCACAGCGAGTGCCTGACCGGGGACGTGCTCGGCTCGCTGAAATGCGACTGCGGACCGCAGCTCGAGGGCGCGGTCCGCGCGATCGCCGAATCCGGCTGGGGGATCCTGCTCTACCTGCGCCAGGAGGGCCGCGGCATCGGCCTGATCAACAAGCTGCGCGCTTATGCCCTGCAGGACCAGGGCTTCGACACCGTCGACGCGAATCTGCGGCTCGGCTTCGGGGACGACGAGCGCAGCTTCGCGGTCGCGGCGCGGATGCTCGAAGCGCTCGGCCAGGACGAGGTGCGTCTCCTGACCAACAACCCCCGCAAGGTTGCGGGGCTGGAAGCCGCAGGAATCCGGGTGCGCGAGCGCGTGCCGCTGAAGCGCGGCCTCAACCCCCACAACCAGGCCTATCTCGACACCAAGCGGCGGCGGAGCGGCCACGAACTCTAGCGTCGACGGGCACGCGCCCTGACGCGCGGTCAGGCGATCAGCCGCGCCACGTCGGTGAAGCTCCCGGCGATGTGGTGGACGCCAAGAGCGCGAAGCCGTTCGGCGTGATCGGGGCCGCAGTGACGCCCCGCGACCAGCCCGATCACCTCGGCTCCCGAGGCCACGGCGCCTTTCACCCCGACCGCCGAATCCTCGAGGATCACCATGCGCTCGATCGACACGCCCATCCTCTCGGCGGCGAGGAGATAGATGTCCGGCGCCGGCTTGCCGCGCGCGACATGCTCATGGCCGCTGAAGATCATCCCCTCGAAGTGATGGCGCAGCTTCAGATGATCGAGATGGGTCTCGATCCAAAGGCTCTTGCTCGACGAGGCGATCGCCTTCGGCAGATCGAGCGGCAGCGATTCGATGAAGGCGATCGAGCCGGCGACCGATTCCAGCCCCTCGGCGAGGACGCGCTCATCCTCCTCCGCCCGCGCGACGTGAAAATCCTCGGGAACCGGCCGGCCGATCCATCTCTCGATCGCCGCCAGGAAATCGGCTCCGGACAGGCCCATGAACTCGGCCATCGACTGCTCGGCCGTCGTCGGGTGGCCGATGCCTGTCAGATATTCGGCGATCTGCAGATTGCCCGCATATTCGCTCTCGAGCAGGACTCCGTCGAAATCGAAGATGATGCCGTCGAACCTCATGCGCGTGCCCCGCGCATGCGTGGTGGCAGGGCAGTCACGCATTTAGTCGACGCGTGCGTATTCGGTTCGACGGCATCCTCGAACCTCACCCGCGCTCTCCGAACAGGGCGGTCCCAACGCGGACGTGGGTGGCGCCGAGCGTCACCGCGGTCTCGAAATCGCCCGACATGCCCATGCTGAGTCCATCGAGGCCATGGCGGCGCGCGAGCTTGGCGAGCAGCGCGAAATAGGGCGCTGGCTCGAGCTCCGCGGGCGGGATGCACATCAGCCCGGCGACCGGCAGGCCGGCGGCCTGCGCGGCGTCGAGCAGTGCGGGAAGCTCGGCCACGGCGCAGCCCCCTTTCTGGGGCTCGTCGCCGATGTTGACCTGGATGAAACACAGCGGCGTGCGCCCGATCTTGCCGATCGCGGCGGCCAATGCCCCGATCAGCGATGGCCGGTCGATCGCGTGGATCGCATCGAAAAGCCGGACGGCGTCTTCGGCCTTGTTCGACTGCAGCCTGCCGACGAGATGGAGTTCGGCGTCCGGATAGTCCGTCTTGAGGGCAGGCCATTTCTCCTGCGCCTCCTGGACCCGGTTCTCGCCGAACAGGCGATGCCCCGCCTCGAGCACCGGCCGGATCGCCGCAATGTCATGGGTCTTGGAGATGGCGATCAGGCGCACCTCCCCGCTCCTGCGCCCGGCGAGCTTCGCCGCTCTGTCGATCCTCGACCGGATCTCGGCCAACCGTTCCTCTGATGCACCATTCATGGCGGCTGCTATAGGAAGCGCCATGCCCCGCCGCCAGCCTCTGCCGCGCCTCTGGCTGATGACCGACGAACGGCTGGGAGAAAGGCTGTGGGCGGCGCTGGAGCGCCTCCCGCGCGGCGCGGGAGTCGTCTTTCGTTACTATTCCACGCCGCCGCGCGAGCGCCGCACGCTGTTCGCAGAGGTGCGGAGAGTGGCGCGGCGGCGAGGCCTGATGCTGATCGTCGCCGGACCTCGGCGGCTTGCCGGCGACGGCGTCCACAACCGGCAGGGACGCGGGCTCAGGACAGCCTCGGCTCACGATCTGCGCGAGCTGCGGGCGGCCGAGCGGGCCGGTGCCGGGCTCGTCTTCCTCTCCCCGGTCTTCCCGACCCGCTCGCATCCCGGTGCGCGACCGCTTGGCCGGGCACGCTTCGGCCTGATCGCCGGGCAAGCGCGGGTGCCGGTGGTGGCGCTCGGCGGAGTCGACGCGCGCAACGCAAGAACGCTGCCCGGCGCTTATGGCTGGGCTGCGATCGACGCCTGGTGTTGAAATAGCCTCCGCCTAGAAGCGGAAGGCGGTGCCGATGTAGACGGCCTGGCTGTCGCGGCGTTGGTCGGCGAGCGGCTCGAGCCGATCGCGCTGGAACTTGTAGCGGACGCCGCCGGTCACATCGAGGTTGCGGGTGATCCGATAGGACCCGCCGACACCCACCGAATAGCCGCTGTCGACTGGGGTGATACGCAGCGCGGAGGCGTCGTCCTTGTCGACGCCGGCCTCGATCCGCCCGGTGAAGCGGGTCCCGGAATAGCTGACCCCGACCTCGGCATTCTTGCGGCCGCCCGGGATCGCCCCGCCCTTCACCTCGGCCACGTCACCCGACACGGCGAAGCGCCGCCAGCCGACGGAGACGCCGAGATTGTAGGCGGTCGGCGTGATCGCCGTGACCGCGGAGGCCGAGCTCTCGCCGCTGCGGATCGCCTGGGCGGGCGTCGCAGCCCGGGCGCGAACCGCGACGCGGACGGCGCGGCTGTTCGCCGAGGCCGACGAAGACGGGGTGAAGCGGAAGCTGCCGCCGTTCAGGCCGCGGCGCGCCAGCTCGGCCGCGAGGCGCGGATCGGCGACGGCGGGCGTGAAGGTGCCGGTGCGAATCTTGGAGCCGAGGCGAAAGCTCGGCGCAGGCCTGGAGGTCTTCTCCGCCGCGAGCGCAGGAGTCAGCACGAGAGCCAGCGCAGCCAGCGCCGCTCCCCCTGCCGTACCGATTCCCACCTGCTTCAACACGATTCCCGACTCTCCCAGAGCCAATGATGTAGTGTGCCTCAACGCGGCAGACCAGCAAACAGCAACCGCGGCGAAACGAATCCCTGCAGTTGTTGCAAACTATCCACAATCGCGTGCCCGACTCGCCGCAAGCGTGCCTCCGGCGCTCCGCCGCCCCTTCGGCCAAGACGGCTTGCCGCCCGCGCACGCCTCTCTATAACGGCGCCTGACCCCCTGTAGTTTCAAGGAACCGCCCTGATGGTACGCGCCGCCACTCTTGCCCTTTCGATCGGGCTGGCCTTCTCGCTGAGCGCCTGCAATTTCATCCGTGACGACATCAACAAGACGCTCGGCGGCGGCAACAACGATCGGGTCAAGCAAGCGGATCTGGCTGCGTCGCAAGTCACGACGATCGGCGTCAACGCCTATCTGTGGCGCGCCGCGCTCGACACCTTGTCCTTCGCGCCGCTTGCCCAGGCCGACGCGAACAGCGGCGTGATCGTCACCGACTGGTATGCCAATCCGAACGCGCCCGGCGACCGGGTGAAGGTGACGGCGACGATCCTCGACGCCGATCTGCGCGCCGACGCGCTGCGCGTCGCCGCCTCGCGCCAGGTGCTGCGCAACGGCCAGTGGGTCGACGCACCGGTCACCGCCGCCACCGTGCAGCGGCTGGAAGAGATCATTCTCACCAAGGCCCGCGATCTGCGCCGGAACGCGATCGCCGGCTAAGGAGTAAGTCGAACATGGCGGCGCGTTTCAATCCGCTCGAGGCCGATGCACACTGGCAGAAGGTCTGGGAGGAGCGGGGAACCTTCCACGCCTCCGACACGAGCGGCAAGCCCAAGGCCTTTATCCTCGAGATGTTCCCCTATCCTTCGGGGCGCATCCACATGGGCCATGTCCGCAACTACACGATGGGCGACGTCCTCGCCCGCTTCCGGCGGATGAACGGCTATGAGGTGCTCCACCCGATGGGGTGGGACGCCTTCGGCATGCCGGCCGAGAATGCGGCGATGGAGAAGAAGGTCCACCCGGGCGAATGGACCTGGGCGAACATCGCGGCGATGCGCGCGCAGCTGAAGCGGATCGGCTTCGCGCTCGACTGGAGCCGCGAGCTCGCGACCTGCGACCCATCCTATTACGGGCAGGAGCAGGCGCTGTTCCTCGACCTGTTCGAGGCGGGCCTCGTCTACCGCAAGCAGAGCGAGGTGAACTGGGACCCGGTCGACATGACCGTGCTGGCCAACGAGCAGGTGATCGACGGCCGCGGCTGGCGGTCGGGCGCGCTGGTCGAGCGGCGCAAGCTCAGCCAGTGGTTCCTCAAGATCACCGATTTTGCCGAGGAGCTGCTCGACGGCCTCGGCACGCTCGACCAATGGCCGGAGAAGGTCCGGCTGATGCAGGAGAACTGGATCGGCAAGAGCCAGGGCCTGCGCTTCCGCTTCACGCTGACCGAACCGGTGAACGGCGACGACGGCTTCGACGTCTTCACGACGCGGCCGGACACGATCTTCGGGGCGAGCTTCGCGGCGATCTCGGCCGACCATCCGGTCGCGCAGCATCTTGCCGCCGGCAACCCGGCGATCGCCGAGTTCATCGAAGAGTGCAAGAAGGGCGGCACCACCGCCGCCGAGCTCGAAACCGCCGAGAAGAAGGGCTTCGACACCGGTCTTCGCGTTCGGCACCCGCTCGACCCGGAGTGGACGCTGCCCGTCTACATCGCGAACTTCGTGCTGATGGACTATGGCACCGGCGCGATCTTCGGCTGCCCGGCGCACGACCAGCGCGACCTCGATTTTGCGCGCAAATACGCCCTGCCGGTGACCCGCGTCGTCGCCCCTTCCCCCGAGGAGGCCGAGGTTCCGGTCGGCAGCGAGGCCTACACCGGACCGGGGAGGCTGGTGAACAGCCGCTTCCTTGACGGCCTCACCGCCCAGGACGGCATCCGCGAGGTGATCGCCCGCGCCGAGGAGCAAGGCTGGGGCGAAGGCACGACGGTGTGGCGCCTGCGCGACTGGGGCGTCTCGCGCCAGCGTTACTGGGGCACGCCGATCCCGATCATCCACTGCGAATCGTGCGGCGCCGTGCCGGTGCCGAAGGACCAGCTGCCGGTGGTGCTTCCGGACGACGTCAGCTTCGAGATTCCCGGCAACCCGCTCGAGCGGCACCCGACCTGGTCGCGGGTCGACTGCCCGCGCTGCGGCGCCGCCGCCCGGCGCGAGACCGACACGCTCGACACCTTCGTCGATTCGAGCTGGTACTTCATCCGCTTCGCCAGCCAGCCGGACGACCGGCCGTTCGACCGCCAGGTCGCCGAGAGCTGGCTCGCCGTCGATCAATATATCGGCGGCGTCGAGCATGCGATCCTGCACCTGCTCTACGCCCGCTTCTGGACCAGGGCGCTGAAGCGGATCGGCAAGATCGACGTGGACGAGCCGTTCAAGGGCCTCTTCACCCAGGGCATGGTCACCCACGAGACCTACAAGGCGCCGGACGGCCGCTGGCTGAGCCCGGACGAGGTCACGCAGCGCGACGGCGGCCTGTTCGTCGAAGCGACCGGCGAGCCGGTGGTGGTCGGCCGGGTCGAGAAGATGTCCAAGTCGAAGCGCAACACGGTCGATCCGGAGCCGATCCTCGATCAATATGGCGCCGACGCGGTGCGCTGGTTCATGCTTTCCGACAGTCCGCCCGAGCGCGACCTGCCGTGGAGCGAGGCGGGGATCGAGGGCAGCTGGCGCTTCGTCCAGCGGCTGTGGCGGCTCGCCTCCGAGCTCGCCGAGCACGGCTCGTCCTGGCTGGGAGGCGACGATACCGCCGACAAGGCGCTCGACCGCAAGCTCCACCAGACCATCGCCGCGGTCGCCGCCAACATCGAGTCGCTGTCGTTCAACAAGGCGGTCGCCAACATCTACGAGCTGGCCAATGCCATCGAGAAGGCGGCGCCGTCGCCATCGCGCAGCAAGGCGATCGAGACCCTGCTGCTGCTGGTGTCGCCGATGGTGCCGCACCTCGCCGAACAGGCCTGGACGGCGCTGGGCCGCGGCGGCCTGATCGCCGACGCCGGCTGGCCCGAGGTCGATCCCGCCCTGCTGATCGAGGACGAGGTCACGATCGCGGTCCAGGTCAACGGCAAGCTCCGCGATACCCTCACCGCGCCCAAGGGAGCGGCCAAGGACGCGCTTGAGGCGATGGCGCTCGGCTCGGACAAGGTGGTGCGAGTCCTCGAAGGGAAGGCCCCGCGCAAGGTGATCGTGGTGCCGGACCGCCTGGTGAACATCGTCGCATGAGCCTGCGCCTCGCACCGCTGCTGATCGCCGCTGCCCTCGGCCTCTCGGGCTGCGGCCTGCGGCCGCTCTACAGCGGCGGCGGCGGCGGTCCGGTGGCGCAATCCCTGCGCTCGATCGAGGTCGCGCCGATCGGCGGCCGCGCCGGCTGGCTCGTCCGCACCGCGCTCGAGGATCGGCTGGGCGGCGAGCAGGCGGGCCCGCATCGCTACCGGCTGGAAGTCACGCTCGACGACCAGATCACCGGCTTCGGCGTGCGCCGCGACGATGCCGAGACGCGGGAGCGGCGAACGCTGCGCGCCCGCTACCGTCTGGTCGAGGCCGACAAGGGTACGGTCGTGCTCGATGCGACCGCCGGCTCGGACGCCGGCATCGACGTGGTGAGCTCCGAATATGCGACCGTGGCGGCGGAGCAGAGCGCGCTCGAGCGCCTCTCGCGCGAAATCGCCGACCAGATCGTCACCCGCCTCGCGCAGTTCGCCACGCGGGGCGGCCCGAGCCAGTGAAGGCCGCGAAGGGCCAGATCGAGCGGGCGCTGCGCGCGCCGGCGGAATGGCGCCTGTTCCTCCTCTACGGACCGGACGACTCCGGCTCACGGGCGCTGGCGAGGCTGCTTGCCGCCGGCGCGGGCGGCGACGCCGAGCGGATCGACCTGACCGGAAGCGAGCTCAAGGGCGATCCCGCCCGCCTCGCCGACGAGGCCGCCTCGATCTCGCTGTTCGGCGGCGCCCGCTACGTGGTCGTGGATCCGGCGGGCGACGAAAGCCTGGCGGCGGTCGAGGCGTTGCTCCAGGCGCCGGCGGCCGGCAATCCGGTGGCGCTCGTCGCCGGCGCCCTCAAGCCCACGTCCAAGCTGCTCAAGCTCGCGCTCGCCGAGCCGAAGGCGCTGGTCCACGCCAGCTACGCGCCCGAAGGCGCAGACGCCGACCGGCTCGCGGCCGAGATGGCGCGCGAGCAGGGCCTGCTCGTTCGCCCGGATCTGGCGCGCCGCCTCGCCGACGCCTGCGGCGGCAATCGTGCAATCCTCGGCCAGGAATTGCGCAAGATCGCGCTCTACGTCGACGCCGATCCGGCGCAGCCCCAGCCGATCGACCATGATGTGGTCGACGCGATCGGCGCCGCCGCCGAGGAAGGCGACCTCAGCCGCCTGGTCGAGAGCGTCGGCAGCGGCCGTCCGGAGCAGCTGCGCGCCGAACTCGCCCGGCTCGCCAGCGAGGGACTCGAAGGCATTCCGCTGATCCGTGCCGTGCTTCGCCGGATGAGCCTGCTTGCCCGCCTGCGTGCCCAGGTCGAGCGGGGCCAAAGCGTCCAGTCGGTGATGGAGACCCACGGCCGCGGCATCTTCTGGAAGGAGAAGACAGCCATCCAGCAGCAGCTCGCCCGCTGGCGGGCCGAGCCGCTGGCGCGGAGCGTCAGCCGGCTGCTCGAGGCCGAACGCCAGGCCAAGGCCTCTGGCGGGCTCGGCGCGGCGGCGGTGGACGAGGAGCTGTTCGCGATCTGCCGGCAGGCGGCGCGGCTGCGCTAAGCCGGCTCGCGACAGGCGACGACCTGTTAATGCAGGTGGAATGCAGGTGGGGCGGCCGGCGGCGTCGAATTGCCTCCGGCGGCGATCTGAACCAGCGCGTGCCCCCCACGCTGTGGTTCAGATCTTCTCGCCACTCAGACGCTGGCAGATCATGTCGAGCTGGTCGAGCGTCGAATAGCCGAGCCCCACCACGCCCCCTGTGGGCCCGTGCTTGATCTGCACCTTGAGGCCGAGCATGTCGCCCAATTGCCGCTCCAGCGCCTCGATGTCGGCGCTGGCCCCCTTGATGCCGAGGCTGCGCTGCCGCTCGCGGGTCGGTTTGCCGAAGCGGGCGAGCTTCTCCGCGTCGCGGACGGAGAGGCCCCGCTCGACGATCTCGCGCGCCAGTCCCTCCGGGTCGTCGGCCGTGACCAGCGCCCGCGCATGACCCATGCTCAGCTCGCCGCTCACCACCAGATCCCTGACGCTTTCGGGAAGATCCAGCAATCTCAGTAGGTTAGCGACATGGCTCCGCGACTTGTTGACGATCCGGCCGAGCTCCTCCTGGGTGTGCCCATATTCGTCGATCAGCCGCTTGTAGCCGTCCGCTTCTTCGATCGCATTCAGGTCCTGGCGCTGGATGTTCTCGAGCAGCGCGACCTCGAGCGTCTCTGCGTCGCTGAACTCGCGGACGATGACCGGAACCTCGTGCAGCCGGGCGCGCTGCGCCGCGCGCCAGCGCCGCTCACCGGCGACGATCTGGTAGCGGTGGCCGTGCGGACGCACGACGATCGGCTGGATCAGACCCCGCGCCTGGATCGACTCGGCGAGCTCGGCGAGCGCGGCGTCGTCGAAATGGCGGCGCGGCTGATCGAGATGCGGCTCGATGCTCGACACCGGCATCATCTGAACTCCGCCGCGCGGGGCGGTGCCGCCGCCGGCGGAGATCGGCGCTTCCTGCGCCACCTCGCCGAGGAGGGACGAGAGGCCCCGGCCGAGGCCGGAGGGGCGCTTGCGCGCCGGCGCGTCGTCGCTCATGCCGCGGCGGCCCGCTTCGGAAGGCGTGCGATCAGCTCACGGGCGAGCGCCATATAGGCCTCGGAGCCGGAGCAGCGGTGATCGTAGATCAGCGCGGGAATGCCGTGGCTCGGCGCTTCCGAGAGGCGAACGTTGCGCGGGATCACCGTCTCGAACACAACCTTGCCGAGGCAGGCCCGGACATCGTCCGCGACCTGGGCGGACAGATTGTTGCGGCGATCGAACATGGTGAGTGCCACGCCGAGGATCGAGAGTTCCGGATTGAACCGCGCGCGGATCCGCTCGATCGTCTGGAGGAGCTGGCTGAGGCCCTCCAGGGCGACGAATTCGGTCTGCAGCGGCACGAGGATCGACTGGGCGGCAACCAGCGAGTTGATCGTCAGCAATCCGAGCGACGGCGGGCAATCGATCAGGCAGACATCCCAGCGGCCCGGCGGCGTCGACGCCAGCGCATTGTCCAGCCGGTGCGTCCGCTCCGGCAACTCGACCAGTTCGATCTCGGCGCCGCTCAGGTCGACGGTGGCGGGGATGAGGTCGAGCCGCGGCACCCGCGTCGGCACCACCGCCTCCTCGACGGTGCAGCCGCCGGTGAGCAGCTCGTAGCTCGAGAGATCGCGCTGCGCCTGACCGATGCCGAGGCCGGTGGAGGCATTGCCCTGCGGATCCAGATCGACGAGCAGGACGCGCCACCCGGTCGCGGCGAGCGCCGTCGCGAGGTTGATCGCGGTCGTTGTCTTGCCGACTCCGCCTTTTTGATTGGCCACGGCGATGCGGATCATCGGGTACGTTTCCCCCCAGACTTGCGGCGAACCCCTCGCGCAACGATGATCTGCGCGTCCCCGTCAGTGAGGCTGGGTTCGAGACTGAAATCACCCTGCCACGAAGAATGCGCCGCTTCCAGTTCCGACTTGGCATTGCGGCCCTTCGGAAGCAGCCACTGTGTCTCCGGAGTCGCAAAACGCTCGCCGAGCAACAGCAACTTGTCCAGCGGTGCGAACGCACGCGCGCTGATCACGCCGTATTTGGCATCCGGTGCCGCTTCGACCTTCGCCTGTACGACTTGGACGCGGCCCTCGATCCCCAGGATCTCCGCGCCCTGGCGGAGGAACTCGACCCTCAGCCGTCTCGCCTCGATCAGGGTAAAGCGGCCTGGAAAGAGGGCGGCCACAATCAAGCCCGGGAATCCTGCGCCGGTGCCGAGATCCAGCCAGCGGGATGTGTCCGCCGGGACGAAGCGGAGGAGCTGGGCGGAATCGTAGATGTGACGCGCCCAGACCTGCTCGAGCGACGCTCGAGAGACGAGGTTCTGGCGCGCGTTTTCTTCCGTCAGAAAACGGATGAAGGCTTCCAGTCGCGCCTGTGTTTCACGTGGAACGTCGAGCGCGGCGCGCGCCTCTTCCTCGGTCATGCCGCCACCCGCCGCGCGCTGACGAGAATCGCCGCCAGCGCCGCTGGCGTAATCCCGCGGATGCGGCCTGCCGCACCAAGAGTCGCCGGACGGGCGACGCTGAGGCGCTCGACCATCTCGTTCGAGAGGCCTGGTACCGTTCGATAATCCAGATCCACGGGAAGCCGCACCGACTCATCGGCACGCATGCGCGCGATCTCCGCCTGCTGCCGCTCGATATAAGGCGCGTAGCGATGATCCTCGATCGCCTCGTCGAGGCTGGCGCGGCTGCACGGCTGCAGCGCCGGCGCCACCCTCAACAGTCCGTCCAGATCGAGCGCCGGGAACCGGAGCCACTCGCCCAGCGTGCGACGCACCCCGTCGTCACGAACCGGGACTCCCCGCTTGTTGAGCTCCGCGCCGCTCCACGTCACGGCGAGGAGAGTCTCGATCCGCGACCGCTCCGCGGACGCCGCTGCCCAGTGCGCCCGTCGCTCCGGCGAGGCGGCACCAATTGCAATCGCCTGCGGCGTGAGGCGAGCCTCGGCATTGTCGGAGCGCAGGCGGAGTCGATATTCGGCGCGAGCGGTGAGCATTCGATAGGGCTCGGTAACACCCTGCAGGGTGAGATCGTCGACCATTACGCCGATATAGGAGTTGCTGCGGTCGAACAGCACGGGTGCCAGTCCGCCCGCGTAGGCAGCGGCGTTGAGGCCGGCGACCAAGCCTTGGGCGGCCGCCTCCTCATAACCGGTGGTGCCGTTGATCTGACCCGCCAGATAGAGGCCTTCGATGGCGCGCACGCCGAGCGTCGGCTCGAGCACCCGCGGATCGACATAGTCATATTCGACCGCGTAGCCGGACTGGAGGATCTCCACACGCGACAGACCCGGCATCGAGCGGACCATCGCCAGCTGGACGTCGACGGGGAGCGACGTCGAGATGCCGTTGGGATAGACCGTATGGTCATCCAAACCTTCCGGCTCGAGAAAGACCTGGTGCGAGTCGCGTTCGGCGAAGCGATGGACCTTGTCCTCGATGGACGGGCAGTATCGCGGCCCGACGCCCTCGATCTCGCCGGAAAAAAGCGGCGAGCGATCGAGGCCGCCGCGGATGATCGCGTGTGTCTCGGGCGTGGTTCGAGAGATTGCGCAAAAGAGCTGGGGGGCGGTCCTTCCCTCCCCCATCCGTGACATCGTCCATCCGTCGCGGTCCGATTCCTGCCGCTCCAATGCCGCCCAGTCTATCGTCCGGCCGTCGAGCCGGGGTGGCGTGCCCGTCTTCAGGCGCGCGAGCGGAAGCTCTAGGGCCCGCAGCTGACGGGCCAGATCGGTTGCGGCGCGCTCGCCCACCCGCCCGCCCGTACAGCTGGTCATGCCGAAGTGGAGCTTGCCGCCCAGGAACGTCCCGGTCGCAAGCACGACGGCCTTGCAGCGGATCTCGTCGCCGGACGCGAGCATGATCCCCAAGATGGAGCGCGCATCCATCAGCAAGCGAACGGCTTCGCCCTCGACGATTTCCAACCCGGGTTGCGCGTCGACAGCCTGCTGGACAGCCGCCTTGAAACGCCGGCGATCAGCCTGAATCCGCGGTCCACGAACCGCCGCGCCCTTGCTGCCGTTCAGCATACGATAGTGAATCGCAGCCGCGTCGGCGGCGCGGCCGATCACGCCGTCGAATGCGTCGACCTCGCGGACCAGATGGCCCTTACCAAGGCCGCCGATCGCAGGGTTGCACGACATCGCACCGATCTGGCCGTGCGAGAAGCTGACCAGCGCCGCAGATGCACCCATTCGGGCAGCGGCCGCCGCCGCTTCGGTTCCAGCGTGGCCGCCACCAATGACGATGATGTCGAAATTTCGGTTCACGGCCGCGCCCTTAGCGCATTTGGCCCGGACCGCGAAGTGGGCGCGAAGACCGATGTTCCACGTGGAACGAACTATTTTCCGATGCAGAACCGCCCGAACAGTGCGTCGAGCATGTCCTCGACGCCCGCCCGTCCCGTTACGGCGTCCAGAGCCAGACGGGCCTGGCGCAGCTCCTCGGCCGCGATCAGCGGGTCGAGAGCTGCGGCGGCCTCCGCCACATGCAGCGACACGCTGTTCAGCGCCTCCCGGTGGCGCGCGTTCAACGCCACCTCGCCCTCGGCGGGAAGCAATGCGCGAGCACGTGCGACGAGCAGATCGGTGAGCTCGGCCAGACCCTGCCCCGTAGTTGCGGAAACGGCGACATCCGTGCGCTGGTCCGTAGCCGCGCCCTCATCCGCCTTCGGGTGGACGACGATCGCCCGCGAGCGGTCAGGGCAATCTTCCGGCGCCCCGAGCCACAGGATCAGATCTGCCGCTTCGACACTGCCACGGGCGCGATCGATCCCGATCCGCTCGATCGCATCGTCGCTGTCCCGCAGCCCGGCGGTATCGATCAGGACGAGCGGAGTCCCGCCGATCGCCAGAGGCGCCTCGATCACGTCCCGTGTCGTCCCCGGGATGTTCGAGATGATCGCCGCTTCCCGGCCGACGAGCGCGTTCAGCAGCGTCGACTTGCCCGCATTCGGAGGGCCGGCAATCACGACCCGCACGCCGTCGCGCAGCCGCTCGACCGGTGGCCGCGCCAGAAACTGGAGCAGCTGTCGGTTGAGCGCCTCAAGCTCTCCCCGCCATCGCTCCGGCAGATCGTCACCGACGTCGCCCTCGTCGGAGAAATCGAGCAGCGCCTCGAGACGCGCCGCCAGGCCCAGCAGGAGGTGCTGCCACGTCTCGACCTGGCGGCTGAGCGCCCCGCCGGCGAGCGCCTGCGCCGCCCGGCGCTGCGACTGGGTCTCGGCCGCGAGCAGATCGGCCAGCCCCTCCGCTTCGGCGAGATCGAGCCGGCCGTTCTCGAAGGCGCGGCGGGTGAACTCCCCCGCTTCGGCTGGCCGGAGCCCGTCCTGGCGCGCGAGCGCGGCGAGCACTGCGGCCACGACGGCACGGCCGCCATGGAGATGAAGCTCGACCAGATCCTCGCCGGTGACGCTGTTCGGCCCGGGGAAGCGAAGCACCAGCGCGCGATCGAACACCTCGCCGTCGCCGCGGAGAACCGCCAGGCGCGCCGTCCGCGGCGGAGGCGGGGCTACGGCGAGACTGGCGAGCGCTCGATCGGCGTCGGGACCACTGATCCGCACCACGGCGATGGCCGCAGGCGGGGCCCCGGTGGAGAGCGCAAAGATGGTCCTGGCGTCAGCCTTCACGCCGCCCGCTCATCCCCTCCAGCATCGTTCGCCACATCGCGAGTCCGGCGTCGCTCATCGGCGCCCAGCTCTTCATCAGCTCGCCGGCGCCTTCGGCGGTGAGGCCCTCGCTGACCGCCTTGGTCATCCGCTCGACATAAGCGTTATGGACCGGCGTGAGATCAGGCAGGCCCATGAAGCGCCGCGCCTCCTCGGGCGTGCAATCGACATCCACCGTGATTTTCATTGTCCCGATCTCCCGCAATCTGTCGCGCGTCCAACTGCTATGTGTATAGAAGCGCGCCGGCACAAGGAGAGAGAAAGCGATGATCGGGATCGAAACCCTCGGCGGCCAGGAGCGCTTCCAAGCCTATCTGGCCGAACCGGACGGCACCCCAAAAGGCGCGATCGTGGTGATCCAGGAGATCTTCGGGATCAACGCCGGCATTCGCCGCAAGTGCGACACCTGGGCGCAGAAAGGCTATCTGGCGCTCGCTCCGGACCTGTTCTGGCGGCTCGAGCCGGGAGTCGAGCTCGATCCCGACGTCGAGGCCGAGTTCAAGCGCGCGCTGGATCTGATGGGTCGTTTCGACCAGGATCAGGGAATCGCCGACATCGAGGCGGCGATCCGCGCCGCCCGCTCCCGGCTCGGCGCCGGTGGGAAGGTGGGCTGCGTTGGATACTGCCTCGGCGGCCGCCTCGCGTACATGACCGCGGCCCGTACCGACGTCGATGCCAGCGTCGGCTATTATCCCGTGGGACTGCCCAACATTCTTCACGAGCGACACGCGATCTCGCGGCCCCTGCTGATCCATGTCGCCGGCGCCGATCACTTCGTCCCGCCCGAGCAGCAGCAGGAGGTGCACGCCGCGCTCGACGATCATCCCCGCGTCACCATCCACGACTATCCCGGCGAGGATCACGGCTTCGCAGCGGAGATGGGCAAACGGCGGAGCGAGAACTCGGCCCGGCTCGCGGACAGCCGCACCGAGGCCTTCCTCGCGGAGCACATCGGGTGAGCGAGCCATACGCTTTCTGCCTGCGCGAAACGGGCGGTCCGGAGATCCTGGCGGCCGAGCACATCGATCCTCCCAGCCCGGGCCCCGGGCAGGTTCTGGTCCGCCATGAGGCGATCGGGCTCAACTACATCGACACCTATCATCGCTCTGGCCTCTACAAGGTCCCCCTGCCCTCGGGCCTCGGGAACGAGGCGGCCGGCATCGTCGAGGCGGTGGGCGAGGGTGTCACCGAGTTTCGGGAAGGAAACCGGATCGGTTACTTTACCGGCCCATTGGGAGCCTATTCGACACATCGGGTGGTCGATGCGGCGCGGCTGGTGAAACTACCGGAGGCGCTTACCGCCGAGCAGGCGGCCGCGACGATGCTGAAGGGCACGACGGCCGAATATCTTATCGAACGCTGCGCCAGGGTTTCGCCCGGAGACAATGTTCTCGTCCATGCCGCCGCCGGGGGTGTCGGATCGATCCTGGTGCCCTGGTTGAAGTCCGTCGGCGCAACCGTGATCGCCCATGCCGGAGACAGTCGGAAGGCCGCGATCGCGCGCGAACTCGGCGCCGACCATGCCCTTTGCTGCCCGCTCGACGAGCTCGCCGCGGAAGTGCGGGTGCTGACCGGCGGCAAGGGGGTCGAAGTCGTCCTCGACGGCGTCGGCGCGGCCTCGTGGCCGGCCTCGCTGGGCTCGGTGGCGCGGCGGGGCCTCGTCGTCACCTATGGCAATGCTTCTGGAGCGGTGCCGCCGTTCACTGCGCTCGACCTGCTCAGCGCCGGCTCGATCTTCGTCACCCGGCCGACGCTCGGCGACTATTGCGCCACGCCGGACGAGATGCGGGCCTCGGCGGCGCGACTGTTCGAGATGATCGACAAAGGCGTGGTGCAGGTGAGGATCGGTGCGACCTTCCCGCTCCTCGAGGCCGCGGACGCCCACCGGGCGATCGAGAGCCGCGCGACCACCGGCTCGACGGTGCTGCTTCCTTAACCCACGGATGGTCTCCGCTGGCTAGGAATGATCGGCCTGCGTAGGCCCCGCAAGACCGTAGAGGGCGGGACAGCAGGGTCATGACCGGAGGCAGCCGGAAGACAGTGACGCTTGCGAGCCGCGCCGGTGGCTGATGACGCAGGTCTCACAAACACGAAGGGGGTCTCACGACCCCCTCCACCCCACATCGTGCGGTCCCCCTCCCCGCGAGCGGGGAGGATCTCGCGAAGCCTTACGAGTTCATCGAGGCGAAGAAGTCCTCGTTCGACTTGGCGTCCTTCATCTTGTCGAGCAGGAACTGCATCGCGTCGACGGTGCCCATCTGCATGAGGATGCGGCGCAGGACCCACATCTTCGAGAGCGTCGCCTGATCGACGAGCAGCTCCTCCTTGCGGGTGCCGGAACGGCCCACGTCGAGCGACGGGAAGATGCGCTTGTCGGCAACCTTGCGGTCGAGCACGATCTCCGAGTTGCCGGTGCCCTTGAACTCCTCGAAGATGACCTCGTCCATCTTCGAGCCGGTGTCGATCAGCGCGGTAGCAATGATCGAGAGCGAGCCGCCTTCCTCTATGTTGCGGGCCGCGCCGAAGAAGCGCTTCGGGCGCTGCAGCGCATTCGCGTCGACACCGCCGGTCAGCACCTTGCCCGACGAGGGAACGACCGTGTTGTAGGCGCGGCCGAGGCGGGTGATCGAATCGAGCAGGATCACGACATCCTTCTTGTGCTCGACCAGACGCTTCGCCTTCTCGATCACCATCTCGGCGACCTGGACGTGCCGGCTGGCGGGCTCGTCGAAGGTCGAGGAGACGACCTCGCCGCGCACCGATCGCTGCATGTCGGTGACTTCCTCCGGCCGCTCGTCGATCAGCAGCACGATCAGGAACACTTCCGGGTGGTTGTCGGTGATCGCCTTGGCGATGTTCTGGAGGAGCACGGTCTTGCCAGTACGGGGCGGCGCGACGATCAGCGCGCGCTGGCCCTTGCCCTGCGGCGAGATGATGTCGATCACCCGCGCCGACTTGTCCTTCACCGTCGGATCGAGCGTGTCGAGCCGCAGCTTCTGGTTCGGATAGAGCGGGGTGAGATTGTCGAAATTGACGCGGTGGCGGACGGCGTCCGGATCGTCGTAATTGATCTGGCTGACGCGGACGAGGCTGAAGTAGCGCTCGCCCTCCTTGGGCCCGCGGATCTCGCCCTCGACCGTGTCGCCGGTGCGCAGGCCGAACTTCCTGACCTGGTTCGGCGCGACGTAGATGTCGTCGGGACCGGCGAGATAGTTCGCTTCCGGCGAGCGCAGGAAGCCGAAGCCGTCCGGAAGCACCTCGATCGTTCCCATGCCCATGATTTCCTGGCCGTTCTCGGCCTGGACCTTGAGGATGGAGAACATCAGCTCCTGCTTGCGCAGGGTCGAGGCCCCCTCGATGCCGATCGCCTCGGCCATGGCGACGAGGTCGGCGGGGGATTTGAGCTTCAGGTCCTTGAGATGCATCGGGGGGAGAACTCGGCAAAAATGGAGTGCGGGTGTCGTGCGGTTCGCGAGAGGATTCACGATTTGGGGTGATCGCCTACACGGACGGCAGGCCAACGACTTGTGTGGAGTTAGGCTCCGACCCGATCCAAGTCAACAGCAGGGCCGCGGGATTCGTGCGACCCGGGGGGCGCGATCTCACGGGACGGGCGATCGATTGACGTACGAAGCCTCGCTGAGACCCCGGCTATCGCCGGGGTGACCCGGCTCTTCGGGCGGGTCAGAACGGCTTTACGATCACCAGGATGACGATCAGCACCGTGGCGAGACCGGGGAGCTCATTCATGATGCGCAGCGCCTTGCCGCTCAGCGGACGCTCTCCCTTGGCGAGCTTGCGGCCATAGCCGATCAACCAGCCATGGTAAGCCGAGAGGACGAGCACGAGCGCCACCTTCGCGTGCAGCCAGCCTTCGGTATAGGCGCCGCTGGTCCAGGCCAGAGCAAGGCCCAGCACCCAGACCAGGATCATGGAAGGCGTGATGATGATGTGCCGGAGCTTGGCCTCACGGTCGATCCAGCGCTTCTCCTCCTCGGAGCCGGGCGCCGATTCCTGATGATAGACGTAATAACGCGGCAGCATGAACATCCCGGCGATCCAGAAGATCACGAAGATAACATGGCCTGCCTTGAGCCAGGCGTAGGTCAAAGTGAGCGCGCTTTCGATGCCATCGATCACCGACGCACCAAGCCGATGAGCTGCTCGACATGCGGAATCGGCGTGTCCGGCAAGATGCCATGCCCCAGGTTGAAGACGTGCGGTCGGTTCGCGAAGCTCAATAGGATGCGGTCGACCGCGCTGGCAAGCGCCTCGCCGCCGGCGATCAACGCGAGGGGATCGAGATTGCCCTGCACCGGCAGATCCGGCGGCAGCATTTCGGCCGCCCATCGGGGATCGACCGTTTCGTCGAGCCCCAGCGCGTCGACCCCCGTCTCCCGCGCATAAGCGGGCAGCTTGCCCCCTGCGCCCTTGGGGAAGCCGATCACCGGCACACCGGGATGGCGGGCCTTCAGCGCCGATACGATCCGCGCGGTCGGCGCGATCACCCAGCGTTCGAACTGAGCCGGCGAGAGCGAGCCCGCCCAGCTGTCGAACAGCTGGACCGCGTCGACGCCTGCCTCGATCTGGCGCGAAAGGTAATCGACGGTCATCTCCGCGACCGCCTCCACAATCTCGCCGAACGCCTGTGGATCGGCATAGGCCTTGCGGCGGGTCTCGCCCTGATCCTTGCTGCCCTTTCCCGCGACCATGTAGGTCGCCACCGTCCAGGGACTTCCCGCGAAGCCCAGGAAGGTCGTCTCAGCGGGCAACGAGGCGGCGACTTTCTCCACAGTTTGAAAAACCGGCTCGAGACGCGCGGGAACGCGATCCAGCGAGGCGAGGCTCGCCCCGACCAGCGGCGGCGACAGGCGCGGTCCCTCGCCGGCCTCGAAGCGCAGGTCCTGGCCCAGGGCCCAGGGCACGATCAGGATGTCGGAGAACAGGATCGCGCCATCGAAACCGAAGCGCCGGATCGGCTGGAGGGTGATCTCGGCTGCGGCCTGAGGATCGGTCGCGAGATCGAGGAAGCCGCCTTTCTCGGCGCGCAACGCACGATATTCGGGAAGGTAGCGGCCGGCTTGGCGCATCAGCCAAATCGGTGTTTTCTCGGGCTTTTTCCCGCTCAGCACGCTGAGCAGGAGCTTGTCGGACGAAGGCATGAAAGGCGCGGGCTCCGCTCTCCTCTCTATCTAAGAGTCTTATTAGAAGAGAGTCTGATGAAGGTTGTAGGGTGCCGGAAGCTGGGGTTTATTCGCTCCACCCGCTTTTGCAAACAGCTTGACTCTGGGAGCGGCGCAGAAGCCCGCGGATTCGCGAAAATCATCCCCAGCTTCCACATCGCGCCCGGGGAAAGTTTCCCGTCTTTGCGACTCTGTGGATCGAATTGCGGTTAACGGGCACAAATGGTTCGCTTGCAACCGTCCCGAAGCTTCCGCTAGCGCTTTCAACACGCTTATCCACAGGGGGTTTTTCGCACGTGACGCTCCACCTCCATCTCCTGTCGGATTCGACCGGCGAGACGCTGGAGCTGATCGCCAAGGCCTGCCTCGCCCAGTTCGACGAAATCGATGTCGTCCGCCATCTCTGGCCGATGGTCCGCTCCGAGGGGCATCTCGACCGGGTGCTGGACGATATCGAGCGGCGCCCGGGCCTCGTTCTTTACACGCTGGTGAACAGCAACATCCGCCGCGAGCTCGAGCAGAAGACCCGCCGCCGCGGCATCCATGCGGTTTCGGCGCTCGACCCGGTGGTGGACGCTCTCTCGGTGGTGCTCAACCAGCAGGCCAAGGCGCGGCCGGGACGGCAGCACGCGCTCGACGCCGCCTATTTCGCGCGCGTCGACGCGATCCAGTTCAGCATCGCCCATGACGACGGCATCGGATCGGACAATTGGGAGGAGGCGGACATCGTCCTCGCCGGCGTGTCGCGCACCTCCAAGACCCCAACTTCAATTTATCTCGCCAACCGCGGCTACAAGGTCGCCAACATTCCGCTGGTGCCGGAAGCGCCGCCGCCAACCAATTTGTTCACCCTGAAGCACCCCCTCGTCGTCGGCCTCACCACCAATCCCGAGCGGCTGATCCAGATCCGCCGCAATCGGCTGCTCTCGCTGAACCAGGCGCCGGAGACCGACTATGTCGACACGGACGCGGTGGCGGCGGAGCTCGCTTTCGCCCGCCGGCTGTTCGCCGACAATGCCTGGCCGGTGATCGACGTGACGCGCCGCTCGATCGAGGAGACCGCCTACGCGATCGTGAAATTGTGCAACGAGCGGATCGATGCGGCGGCGAACGGGGCAAATCGGTGAGGCTGCTGCTGGCTTCGAAGAGCAGCACGCGGCGCGAGATGCTGGCCCGCGCCGGCGTCCCGTTCGACACAGCCGAGGCTTCGCTCGACGAGGAAGCGGCCAAGGCGGGGCTCAGCGGCGCCGGATTCGACGCGCGTGGCATCGCCGAGGAGCTGGCCCAGCTCAAGGCGATCTCGGTCACGGGCGTGGCGGGCGACCTCGTGCTCGGCTCCGACCAGACGCTGGAACTGCCGGATGGAACGATGCTCAGCAAGCCGAGATCGCGCGACGATGCAAAGACGCAGTTGCGTGCGCTGGCCGGCACCACCCACCGGCTCCATTCGGCCGCGGTGATCGCCGAGGCCGGCGTGGCGGCCTGGTGGTGTTGCGAGACGGTCGAGCTGTCGATGCGGCCGCTGAGCGAGGCGTTCCTCGAAGCCTATCTCGACCGCGAATATGAGCACATCCGCTGGAGCGTCGGCGGCTACCGTGTCGAAGGGCCCGGCGCGCAATTGTTCGACCGGATCGAGGGCAGCCATTTCGCCGTGCTCGGCATGCCTCTCCTTCCCCTGCTCGCCCAATTGCGCGAGCGCGGCTATCTGGCACGTTGATGAGCGTTCCTTATGCCGAGGTGATCGGTGATCCGATCGCCCATTCCAAGTCGCCGCTGATCCACGGCCTATGGCTTGAGCGCCTCGGCCTGCCGGGACGCTATTGCCGTACCCAGGTGGCCCAGGACGGACTCGCCGAGTTCCTCGGGTCGCGCCGGGGGGATGGCGACTGGCGCGGGTGCAACGTCACGATTCCCCACAAGATCGCCGTGATCGATCAACTCGATGCCGTCGACAGCGTCGAGGTGGGTGCCGTGAACTGCATCGTGCCGGAGAACGGCCGCTTGCGCGGGCTCAACACCGACGTGCTGGGCATCTCGGAGGCGCTCGGCGGCTGTCGCGCAGACGGCCCGATCGTGCTGGTTGGAGCCGGGGGCGCGGCACGTGCGGCGATGGCATGGCTGAAGCAGGCGCGCGTCCAGGACATCCGCGTGGTCGCCCGAGACCCCGCGAAGGCCGAAGACCTGCTCGCCGCATTCGGCTGCCAAGGCAGAGCCCTCCCCTTCAGCGCGGCGACGGACGCTCTCGCCGACGCGACCGGCCTGTTGAACGCGACGCCGCTCGGCATGACGGGCTTCGATCCGATGCCGGAGTCACTGCTCGCCGGCCTCGGCAGCATGGCCGGGAACGCGTTCGTGCTCGACATGGTCTATGCGCCGGTGGACACCGCCCTGCTCGCCCGCGCGGCATCGCTGGGCCTGGCGCCGGTCGACGGTCTGGCGATGCTGATCGGCCAAGCGAAATCCGCGTTCCGCCTCTTCTTCGGCGCGGCTCCACCGGCCGATTGCGACGACGAGCTGCGGGCACTGCTGACGTCATGAAGCTCGGCCTCACCGGCTCGATCGGGATGGGCAAGTCGACGGTCGCGGCGATGTTCGCGGCGCAAGGCGTGCCGGTGTTCGATGCCGATGCGGCGGTTCATCGCCTCCAGGGACCGGAAGGCGCTCTCGTCGCGGAGATCGAAACTCATTTCCCCGGCACTACCAGCGCACGCGGAGTCGATCGCGGCGCCCTCGCCGAGCGGGTGCTCGCCGCGCCCGAGGCACTCCGCCGGCTCGAGGCTCTGGTCCATCCCGCCGTTGCCCGGGAGCGCGAATCCTTCCTCGCCGCCAACGCCGCGGCGCCGCTGGTCGTGCTCGACATCCCTCTGCTGTTCGAGAAAGAGGGGTGGCGCGACGTCGACAGGATCGCGGTCGTGTCCGCGCCGGCCGCCGTCCAGCGCGATCGCGTCCTGGCCCGTCCGGGAATGACCGAAGAGAAGTTCGCGCGGATTCTCGCGCAGCAGCTCCCCGATGCGGAGAAGCGGGCGCGCGCCGACTTCGTGATCGACACGGGAGGCTCATTAGAGCAGACTCGCGACTCGGTTCGCCGCATCGTTGCTTGTCTGAGCGAGCCCGGGAACTCATAAGCCGGCCATGCGCGAAATCGTCTTCGACACCGAAACCACCGGCCTCAATCCGCTCACCGGCGATCGCATGGTGGAGATCGGTTGCGTCGAGCTGGTCAACCGGGTCGAGACCGGCCGCACCTTCCACGCTTATTTCAATCCCGACCGCTCGATGCCCGCCGGCGCGGAAGCGGTGCACGGCCTGTCCGAGATCTTCCTCTCGGACAAGCCGCGCTTCCACGAGAAAGTGGAGGAGCTGCTCGATTTCCTCGGCGACGCGCCGCTGGTGGCGCACAATGCGAGCTTCGATTTCGGCTTTCTCAATCACGAGCTCGGCAATTGCGCCCGCCCGCTGATCTGCATGAGCCGGATGATCGACACGCTGGCGCTCGCCCGCACCAAGCATCCGGGCGCGAAGCACAGTCTCGACGCACTTTGTACACGGTTCGGCGTCGACCGCAGCCTGCGCATCAAGCACGGCGCGCTGATCGACGCGCAGCTGCTCGCCCAATGTTATGTGGAGCTGACCGGCGGCCGCCAGATCGGCTTTTCGCTCGCCGACACGATCATCGTGGAAGAGAAGAATCCTCAGCCTTCCGAAGGGTTTGTTCCCGAACGGCTGGTTGCGACGGTGCGCCCGCCGCGGCCGCATGCGCCGAGCGAGGAAGAGCTGGCGGCGCACGCGGCCTTTCTCGCGACGATCGCCGATCCGATCTGGAACCGGATCGACGCACGCGGTTGACGCCTGCCCGGCGCGGGGCCTAATCCGCGCCCGAAAACTGTGGTGGAGTGTCGCATGGACATCCGGGTCTCGGGACATCAGGTCGATACGGGCGAGGCGCTTCGGAGCCGCGTCGAGCAACGGCTGAATGCCATCGCCGACAAATATTTCTCGCGCGCGATCTCCGCCCAGGTGACCTTCGGCAAGGGGCCGCACGATCACGGCTTCACCTGTGAGATCGTCGCCTACGTGCCGGTCGGCATGGTGCTGAAGGGCACCGATCGTGCCGCCGATGCGCATGCCGCGTTCGACGGCGCCGCGGACAAGGTGGAGAAGCAGCTCCGACGCTACACGCGCCGCCTCAAGGATCGCCAGGCGCCCGTGCCGGCTGCGGCGCTCGAGGATCTCGCCAACGCCGAATATCGCGTCCTCGCGACCGCCGACGCCGAAGCCGACGAGGCCGGCGAGCACCCGCCGGTGGTGGCCGAGACGCGTGTCGACATTCCCGATGCGAGCGTCTCGGATGCGGTGATGATGCTCGATCTGCGCAACACCAATGCGCTGATGTTCCGCAACAGCGGCACGGGCAGCTTCAACATGGTCTATCGCCGCGAGGACGGCACGATCGGCTGGGTCGAACCGAAGGCGGAATGAGCCTCGGGAAGCCTGCTCTCCGATAAGCGTTGGCGGCGCGTACCGCCCGTGGAAATCAAGTTCGATGAGTGATCTGTCCCATCTGCTGACCGTGGACGGCATTGATGCCGCCCTCTCGGCGGCGAACAAGAAGGCGCTGTTCCAGCAGGTCGCCGTCACGGCCAGCCGCCAGACAGGGCTTCCCGCGCGCGACATCGTCGGCGCAATCAGCGATCGCGAGAAGCTCGGCTCGACCGGATTCGGCGGCGGAGTCGCGATTCCCCATGGCAAGATCGAGGGACTGGAGCGAGTCTACGGCTACTTCGCGCGGCTGACTGCCCCGATCGAATTTCAGTCGGTCGACACCCTGCCGGTCGATCTCGTGTTCGTGATCCTCTCGCCCCCCGATGCAGGCGCCGACCATCTAAAGGCCCTGGCCAGCGTCAGCCGCACGCTTCGCGATCGAGACATCGTCGCAAAGCTTCGCGGCGCGCGCTCGCGGGACGCGATCTTCGCCCTCCTCGCCGGAGTCGAGAGTGCCCACGCCGCCTGAGGCGGCCGGCCGGCCCGCCGTCTTCGCCGGCGCCGAAGCGCATTACCGGGCGCTCGAATCGCTCTATCGCCACGCGCCGATCAACGCGCTGTTCGAGTCCGATCTCGAGATCGTCGAGGAAGGCTTCGCCCGCATCCGCTTCGAGATTCATGAGGGCAATTTCCACGCCGCGGGCGCCGCGCACGGCACCGTCTACTTCAAGATGCTGGACGATGCGGCCTTCTACGCGTGCAACAGCCTCGTCACCGATCGCTTCCTGCTGACGACCGCGTTCAACCTGTTGTTCACCCGTCCACTGAGGACGGGCCCGGTCATTGCGGAGGGCCGCTGGGCAAGCGGCCGGCGACGGGTGCTCGTCGGCGAAGCGCGGCTGATCGATTCGAGCGGTGAAGAGGCTGCCCGGGGCACGGGCACGTTCATGCGCTCCCACATCCCGCTGTCGACGCTCCGCGGTTACGCTTCGGAATGATTCCCCGGCTTTCCACCAATCTCCTGATCGGAGCGTTGGTCCGAAAGGCGGAGGCGGAGGGCGGGTTCGCGGCCGTTCTCAGCAAGGGCGACGAAAGTTCGGGATCTATCCTCGTCATTCTGACCGAAAAGGGGACAAATCCGCGCCTCTACGAGCGCCTGCTCGGCGCCGACGGACTCTATTCGTGGCAGCTGGCGCTCACGGCAGAGACAGACAAGTCTCTGGAAATGAGCGATTTCCTCGCAAGGCGGCGTCGGTTCGACCCAGACCTCTGGGTGATCGAACTGGACGTCCCGTCCGCAGAACGGTTCGCCGCCGATATGAATTCGGTCGGTTGACGTTCCATCGGCGCAACGAGTAAAGGCCCCGTCAGCACTTTCGCGCAAGAGCGGGGGCCGGCCGAACCCGGGGTTATTGGGGAGGTGACCGGCCACGCGAGACGGAGGGCAGCCCCTGGGTGCACAGGGTTAGGAATACGCACCCGGTTCCGGGCGGAGCCAGCCGCATCGACTTGAGATCAGATGATTCGCATCAAGCATGCCGCGGGCATCTCCGCGGCTGTTGTGGTTGCCGCATTCGGCACCCTCTATGCCGGCCCCTCCCGCGCCTGGGAGTTCACGACGCCGCCGGTCTCTTCTTCCGACCCGACCCTTCATCAGGGTATCGCCGTTAACAATTCGTTGCCGCAGGATGCCGCGCCCGCGCCGCAAGCCGACGCCGTGCCTGAGACAGTCGTCCCGGCTGCGCCGGCGATCGCCGCCCCGATTGCGCCTGCGCCGCAGGCCAAGGCGGCTGCGGTTCGCCGCAGCCTTGCCCAATTGGTCGCCGATCATTCGACCGCGCGGACGAACAGCGCGGAGCACGAATGCCTCGCCAATGCGGTCTATTTCGAGACCAGGGGCGAGCCGCTCGTCGGCCAGCTCAGCGTCGCCGAGGTGGTCGTGAACCGCGCCCGCTCCGGCCGTTTTCCCTCCAGCGTTTGCGGTGTCGTCAAGCAGAAGGGCCAATTTTCCTTCGTGCGCGGCGGCCGCCTGCCCGCAGTGCCGCGCAGCTCGCCGGCGTGGCGGAAAGCCGTGGCGATTGCCCGCATCGCCCTAGAGGATCTCGCCGACGGTCACGCGCCGCGCGCGCTGTTCTTCCACGCGAAGAAGGTGCGGCCGTCCTGGCGTGGCCTCCGCCGAGTCGCTGCGGTGGGCAATCACGTCTTCTATCGCTGAGAGCGGACTCGCATTCGTTCTTGTTTCATTCTATTGCCGGGTGATGGCCTCGACTCCGAGTTCCCGCCCGGAACCCTGCTTCCAAGATTCTCCCCTGGCCGCGCAGGACGTGGCCAGGGGCGTCACCCGGCTGTTCTTCAACCAGGACGCTTTTGCCCTCTGCGAGGTGCCGCTGCCGAACGGGCGGCGCGCCGACATGATGGCGATCGATTCCGCCGGCCTGATCACCATCGTCGAGATCAAGGTCTCGCGGGCCGATCTGCTCGGCGACGGCAAATGGCCCGACTATCTCGATTATTGCGATCGCTTCTTCTGGGCGGTGCCCGCCGGCTTCGACCTGGGGCCATTCGACGGTGACGGCTTCCAGCCGGACCTGTGCGGGCTGATCGTCGCCGATCGCTACGACGCCGCCGTGATCCGCGACGCGGCGCTTCGCAAGCTGGCCCCCGCGCGGCGCAAGGCGGAGACGCTGCGCTTCGCCCGGAGAGCCGCCCGGCGGTTGGTGGGGGATCTCGATCCGGCGCTCGCCGGATTCAGCTGACAGCTTTCGAGCAGGCGGCGAGCGCCGCCTCTTCTCAGAGCTTCGGCCCGGCGACCGGCTTGGCCTTCGTCTCTCCGCTCTCCTGGAGCAGCTTGAGAATCGCCGTCGAGCGGGCGTCCTGCGCCGCGTAATCGATCGCCGAGAGGCCGGCAACGCTGTCCGCCTTCTTCGGATTGGCGCCCCGCTCGAGGAGCAGGCGAACCATCGCGATGTCGCGCCGCTGCACGGCCAGGATCAGCGGAGTCTCGCCCCTGCTGTTCGGAAGGTCGACGCTCGCCTTGCGGGCAAGCAGAACCTGGGCGCCGTCGGTCCAGCCGAGCTGGGCCGCGATCGAGAGCGCGGAATTGCCCTGCTCGTTCTGGAGGTCGGCCCGGGCGCCCTTGCCGAGGAGATAGGTGAGCCAGGTCAGGTCGCGGGCGCGCGTGACGATGTGGAGCGCGCCTTCGCCGGTGCCGCGTTCGCGCGCATTGATCGCGATCGTGCCCGGCTGCGAGAGGACGGAGGCGACCTTTTCGCCGTCGCGTTCCTTGACAGCCTTCAGGAAAGTATAGGCGTCCGAATAGTTCTGCGCCGTTGCCGGCGCTGCGATCACCAGCGTTGCCGCGACCAGCGCGGCGGCCAAACCCCTGCCCACCATCTTTACCCCGTCACTCCCGACTTGATCGCCGGCCCATAGCAAAGCAAGGCTGCCGGCGCCATGAACGAAACCGCCAAGTCTCGCATTTTCCTGATCCTTTCGCTCTTTTTGGGCGTGCTCGCCGCCGCGTGCAGCGATGCCCGGCAGGAGCCTCCGCTGCAGGGCGCCGCGATCGGGGGGCCCTTCACCCTGACCGATCAGAACGGCCGCCAGGTCCGCGACAGTGATTTCGCCGGCAAGTACCGCATCGTCTATTTCGGCTTCGCCAATTGCCCCGATGTCTGCCCCACCGACCTCGCCGCGATCGGCCAGGCGCTGCGCCAGTTCGAGAAGAGCGACCCGGCATTGGCGGCCAAGGTGCAGCCGCTGTTCATCACCGTCGATCCGGAACGAGATACGCCGGCGGCGCTGAAGCAATATGTCGCGTCCTTTCATCCGCGGCTGATCGGCCTCACCGGCAGCCCGCAGCAGATCGCCGATGCGGCGAAGCATTATGCGGTCTATTATTCGAAGGAACCGACACCGGAGGGCTACCGGATGAACCACGCACGCATCATCTTCCTGATGGGGCCCAAGGGAGAACCGATTGCGATGCTGCCGCACGACCAGACACCCGATGCGATCGCCGCCGAGCTCGAGAGATGGGTGCGGTGACGGAGCCCTTCTGGGAGAAGCCGCTCGGCGAGCTCAGCCGCAGCGAATGGGAGGCGCTGTGCGACGGGTGCGGGAAATGCTGCCTGCACAAGCTCGAGGATGACGAAACCGGCCATGTCTATCCGACCAATGTCGCGTGCAAGCTGCTCGATCGCGAGACCGGCCGATGCAGCAATTATCGTGGCCGGAGGGCCTTCGTTCCCGATTGCATCCGGCTGACGGCCGACATGGTGGAGCGGCTCGACTGGCTGCCGACGACCTGCGCCTACCGTTTGCGTGCGGCGGGCCAGAAGCTACCCGAATGGCATTATCTGATCTGCGGCGACCCGGAGGCCGTTCACCGCGCGGAGATGTCCGTCCGCGGCTGGACGATCGGCGAGGCCGACGCGGGCGATCTCGAGTTCCATATCGTCGAGCGCGAGCTCTGAGCCGGTGTTCGGACGAGCCAGCACCAAGGCCGATGATAAGGAGTTGGTGTTCCGTGGCGGTGGCACCGAGGCGCCGCTGAGGCTTTCGGTCTCGCCGCGTGCCCGGGTCATGCGGCTGCGGGTCGATCCCCGCACGGCGGAGGTGCTGCTCACCGTCCCGCGCCGCGTGTCGCGCCGCAGGGCCCTGGAATGGGCCGCAGGCCATCGGGCGTGGATCGAGCAGCAGCTCGCCCGGATCGAGCCGGCGCAGGGCCTGGGGCCCGGCACGGAAATCCCCTTGTACGACGTGCCGCACCCGGTGGAGTGGGACGAGCGCCGCTCCCGCGTCGTCCGCCTGGAAGGCGGGACGATCGTCACCGGGGGGCCGCGCGAGACGGTCCAGCCCCGGCTGCTGCGCTGGCTGGCGCGCCACGCCCTCGACGTGCTCAGCAAGGAGACGGCGGAGTTCGCCAGTAAGGCGGGCGTCGGGGTGACGCGGGTGTCGGTGGGCGATCAGCGGTCGCGCTGGGGCAGCTGCTCATCGAGCGGAGCGATACGCTACAGCTGGCGGCTGATCCTTGCGCCGGACTGGGTGCGCCGCGCCACCGTCGCGCACGAGGTCGCGCACCGGGTGCACATGAACCACGGCCCGCACTTCCATGCCCTGGTCGAGACCCTGCTGGAGGCGGATCCCGCCCCGGCGCGCTTATGGTTGCGGCGCCACGGGGCGGCGCTCCACCGCATCGGCGCCTGAGCGCGGCTCGCGCGGCGGTATCGCCCGCTCATCGGATCGGCGCGGCGTCGGCACGCGCTCCTGACGATCGGGGTTGGTCGCCCGCTCGACCAGATCCTCGAGGCTCTCGTCGGGCTGCGGCCGAAGGTCTTCGACCGGCGGCGACGCACCGCCCGGTTCGGCCGGCGTGCCGATCGGATTGCCGTCGGCATCGACCTGGGCGGCAGAGTTCGGCGGCGCGTCGAACCAGGCTTCCTGATCGGGCTCGGTCGCCCATTCCGGCGGCGCCACCTGGGTCTGGAACTGCTCGATCGGCCGGCTGGCCACCGCGCGGCTCATGAAATCGTGGAACGCCTGAGCCGGCGCACGTCCGCCCTGCAGGCCGGGAATTGCCTTGTTGTCGTCCCGGCCCATCCAGATGCCGGTGGTGAGGCCGCTCGAGAAACCGAGGAACCAGCCGTCCTTGTTCGAGCTGGTCGTGCCGGTCTTGCCGGCGACCGGCCGGCCGATCTGGGCGGCGCGGCCGGTTCCGGTCATCACCGCTGCCTGGAGAAGATCGGTCATCTGGGCTGCCACGTGCGGTGCGACCAGCACGCGCGCTTCGCCGGGATCGTGCTGATAGAGGAGCTCGCCCTCCGCGGTCGTGACCCGGCGGATGCCGTAGGGAACCACCGCCGTGCCCCGCGCGGCAACCGACGCATAAGCGCGGGTCATGTCGATCAGGCGAACCTCGGAGCTGCCGAGCGCGATCGAGGGGTGTGTGCTGACCTTGCTGGTGATGCCGAAGCGCTGCGCCATGTCGGCGACGGTGCGGAAGCCGACCTCCTGGGCGAGCTGCGCCGAGACCGTGTTGATCGACTGGGCGAAGGCCTGGCGGAGGGTCACCGCGCCGGCGAAATTGCGGTTCGAATTGCGCGGGCTCCAGCCGTTGATCGTGATCGGCTTGTCCTCGACCGCCGATTCCGGCGTGTAGCCGAATTCGAGCGCGGCGAGATAGACGAACAGCTTGAACGACGAGCCCGGCTGGCGGGTCGCCTGGGTCGCACGGTTGTAGATCGACTGGACGTAATCCCGGCCGCCCACCATCGCGCGCACCGAGCCGTCGCGGTCGAGCGCGACCAGTGCGCCCTGCGCGCCCTGCGGCGTGGCGGAATTGATCACCTGATCGGCCAGCTTCTGCATGTTGGGGTCGAGCGTCGTCCAGACCTCGATCGGCTCGACGCTCTCCTCGATCAGCGTATCGAGCTGCGGGAGCACCCAGTCGGTGAAGTAGCGGACGCTGTTCTGCTTCGGCGTCGGAACGATCCTGACGTCGGCGGGCTCGGCTGCGAAGGCCTCCGAGCTGGTGATGTCGCCGTTTCGCCGCATGAGGTCGATGACCACCTCGGCGCGTCCCCGCGCCGCTTCGGCGTCGGCGGTGGGCGAGTAATTCGACGGCGCCTTGACCAGGCCGGCGATGATCGCGGCTTCCGAGAGAGTGAGGGAATCCGCAGAATGGCCGAAGAAACGGCGCGACGCGGCGTCGATGCCGTATGCACCGCCGCCGAAATAGACGCGGTTGAGGTAGAGCTCGAGGATCTGCTCTTTCGAGAAGCGGCGCTCGAGCGCCAGAGCGAGGATTCCTTCGCGAACCTTGCGGCCGTAGCTGCGGTCGCTGGTCAGGAAGATGTTGCGGGCGAGCTGCTGGCTGATCGTCGAGACGCCGCGGACCTTGTCGTCCCGGCTGAAGCTCACGCCGATGCCGCGGATGATGCCGACCGGATCGACGCCCGGGTGATAATAGAAACGGCGATCCTCGACCGCGACCATCGCCTTCTTCATGATCTCGGGGATCTGGTCAGAGCTCAGCCATCGGCCGAAGCTCGGCCCGAGGGAGACGAGGGTCGATCCGTCGGCCGCGCGAACCCGGATCATCTGCCCCAGATTGTCGCGGCGGACGAGCTCGGAATAGCTGGGCAGCTGGCTCATCGCGACGGCGACCGCCACGACGAGGGCGATCAAACCCAGGATCGAGCCGTACAGCCCGACCTTGAACAACGTAATCAGGGTGCGCTTGAGCCGCGACCTTTTCGGAGCTTCACTGGCCATGTGGCGCTAGGGATAGGGCGAAGGGCCCCCGGTCACAAGCGGCGAGCCCCTAGGGATTTATACGAGTCTATTTGCGCGGCTTGAAATCGAGCGATGCGCTGTTGACGCAATAGCGCAGCCCCGTGGGCCCGGGCCCGTCGGGGAACACATGGCCGAGGTGCCCGTCGCAGCGGGCGCAGCGGACCTCGACGCGGCGCATGCCGTGGCTGGTGTCGCCATGCTCGCTCACCGCGTGGCTGGCCGGCTCGGTGAAACTCGGCCAGCCGCTGCCGCTGTCATATTTGGCGCTGCTGTCAAACAGCAGCTCGCCGCATCCGGCGCAGCGATATTCGCCGGCTTCCTTGTTGTTGAGGTAACGCCCGGTGAAAGGCCGTTCGGTGCCGGCCTCGCGAAGCACGTGATATTGCTGGTCGGAGAGGCGCTCCCGCCAAGCACGCTCCGGGAGATCGAGGCGCTCTATCTCCTGATCATCCATGATGCCGCTCATTCTTCTCGTCCCGAAGCAGACGTAACACCCATGCCCTGCCCGCGGTTGCGCCGCATCAGAAGGTAGACGGGGACGCCGCTCAGCAGCAGGCCGAGCCCCCAGATCACCGGCTCTCGGCCGGCGCCGTAGATCGCCCATAAAGAGTAGAGGGCTCCGGCCAGCGCCGCCGCGGTCAGCGCAGCCGAGCGACCGATTCTGGCGCGCTGCTGGAGCCAAAGAGCCGCGATCGAGCAGGCGAGATAGGCGACGACCGATGCGAGGGTCGAAATCAGCGCGGTTACCGCGAACAGATCCCCGACCGATCGCGCCTGGTTGGCGAGGATCAGCACGGTCACCAGGCTGCTGGAGATCAGATGGGCGCGGACAGGTACGCCGGCGCCGCTGGTCTTCGCCATCCATGCCGGAAAGATGCCGTCGCGCGCGAGGGCGGTCGGCATCTCGCCCTGGATCAGCACCCAGCCGTTCAGCGCACCGAGCGCGCTGATCATCGCGAAGACCGCGACGAGCGAGGCCGGGCCCTCGCCCCAATAGCGGCCGATGAAATCGGCGAACGGCGCGGTCGACTGGCTCGCCTGCTCGGCGGGCAGAAGCAGCGCGACGCCCGAGCAGGCGACGAGATAGATGAGCCCGGCGGCGAGCGTGCCGATCAGGGTCGCGCGCGGGATCGTGCGGGCCGCGTCGGCGACGTGTCCCGCCGGAATCGTGGCGGATTCGAAGCCGACCATCGCCCAGAGCGTCAGCGTCACGGTCGCCGCAATCGCGGCGAGGCTGATGTCCTCGCCGCGCAGCGGCGGCACCGGGGCCGAGGCATCCGTGACTCCGCTCGAGACGAGCAGGGTCAGCACGATCGCCGCGGCGAGCGGCAGCAGCTTCAGGATCGTCGTCGCCAGCTGGACGCCGCCGACGCCGCGCAGGCTGACGCAATTGATCAGCGTGAACGTCCAGACGAAGCCGAGGGCGATCCAGGCGGGCGCTCCGGCCAGGCTCGGAAAGAGGTGGACGAAATAGCTCGTCGCGCCGACCGAGATCGCCGCGTTGGCGGTCCACACCGAGATCCAGTAGCTCCAGGCGACGACGAAGCCGGGCGCCCGCCCGAATGCCTCGCGGCAGAAGGCATAGGGGCCGCCGGCGCGCGGGAAGTGCCGCGCCAGAGTGGCGAAGACGAAGGCGAGGCACAGGGCGCCCGCGATCGTCACTATCCAGCCGAAGATCGCATTCCAGCCGAACGGTGCCAGCGCCTGCGGCAGGAGGAACGCGCCGGATCCCACCATGTTGCCGATGACCAAAGCGAGGCAAATCCAGAAGCCGAAGACGCGGCTCGAAGGTGGGCTCGAAGGTGGGGAAGTGGCCATTGCGCGCACGCCTAGCGACGGGACCCGTGCAAATCCAGCAAAGCTTGCCGGGCGATCGCGCAGAGGCTGGAATCGAAAGGCGGCTCCCCGGAAGGGGGTGTTGGATCCAGGCTTTCGTCGGGCCTGCCGGAAGGGGCAGGAAAATGGTGCGGTCGAGAAGACTCGAACTTCCACGGCCTTTCGGCCACAGCGACCTCAACGCTGCGCGTCTACCAGTTCCGCCACGACCGCACGTGATTGCACCGGAGGATCTGCCCCGGTGGCTGGCAGGAGCGGGCCTCTAGCAAAGGGTTTCGGGGGGCGCAATCGGCTTTTTGCGGTCAGTAGAGGAACATCGGCATGCCCTCGACGCGCATCAGCTTCGCGCGATAGGCCGTCCGGTCGTAGAGGCTCGGCACGTCGACGCTCTTGATGCCCTCGAGCAGGGTGCCGGCCGGGACGTGGCCGTAATTGCCGCCCTTCAATGTCACCATGCGTCCTGCCTCGCCGCGCTGCAGCAGCTGGATGGCGAGGCCCCCGAAGGCGAGGCCGACCATGCGGTCCATCGCGTCGGGCTCGCCGGCGCGCATGAGATAGGCGAGCTCCTGGAGCACCACCCCGCAGCCGAGCCGCGCCTTGACGGCGCGGGCAAGGCGATGGCCGACGCCGATGTCGTCGCGCTCGCTCGCCGATCGCGACAGCTGGCTGTCGCCATTGCCGTTCTCCCCTTCGAGACGCGCGCCTTCCGAGACGACGCACATCGCATAATGTCCGGGGCTGGACCTCTTGTCCTCCTCGAGCAGCGGCAGCAGCCGGTCGAGATCGGCCGGCACCTCGGAGATCACCGTGCGATCGACCTGGGCGAGAAAGCCGGCGAGCAGCGCCGTCTCGCCGCTGCGCCGCCCGAACAGCTCGATCACGCCGATCCGCTCGTGGCTCTCGACCGTCGTACGAAGCGCGTTGATCGCCTCGACCGAGCGGCTCACCGCCGTAGAAAAGCCGATGCAATAATCCGTGCCGTAGACGTCGTTGTCCATCGTCTTGGGGATGGAGATCACCGGCACGCCCTGTTCGGAGAGATGCGCGGAAAAGCGCAACGTTCCGTCCCCGCCCAGGGTAATCATCGCGTCGACGCCCATCGCGGAGAGCACGTCGAGAACCTTCGTGGTCTGGTCGCCGGCTGCGAGGGTCCGCGGATCCAGCCGCGAGGTATGGAGGATGGTGCCGCCCGTCCGGTCGATGCCGCGCACGCCCTCGCGCGTCAGGGTCAGGCTGCCCCGGGCGATGCTCTCCGAATCGGTCGGGTCGATCCCGAGCACGCCTTCCCATCCGCGGCGGAAGCCGACCACCTCCCATCCGAGGTCGTCGGCCGACAGGGTGATCGAGCGGATGCACGGATTGAGGCCCGGTACGTCGCCGCCCCCGGTGAGGATTCCGATCCGCACTCAGACCCTCGACGCGCGCACGCTCAGCTGGCCGGGCCGAAGCTGAGGTTGATCGCAGTGGCGCCGCGCGGCACGTCCACCTCTGCGCTGTTGAAGGTCGCGGTGGCGCCCGGCTGCAGCTTCGAGACGGGGGGCGAGATCGGCCAGGTGTAGACGGCGCGCCCCTGCGCATCGCGCAGCTCGGCGCGGATCGGCGGCACACGCTGTACCGAATTGGTCGGGTTCTTGATCTGGCCGCTGACGGTGAGCAGCTCGTTCCCGCTCGCCATCCTGCCGCGCTCGCCCTTGCCCTCGATGGTCAGCGCCGTGCCGCCGCCGCGGCCGATCGCCAGGCTGCCGCCGGTGCCGGGGACTCCGAAATAGAGGATCGCCGCCCAGGCCGAGATCATCACGATCGCCGCGACAACTGCCAGGATGGTCCACAATTTGGCGCGGTTGCGGCGCGGGCGGAACGGCGGCTCGTGCGCGAACGCGTCGAAATTCTCGGCTTCCGGTTCGGGAGCGGGGCCCAGGATGTCGGCAGCGGGGCGAACCGTCGCGTGCGGCACCTCGCGTTTCTGCATCTGGATCGGCGCCACCGGCGGAGGGGGCGGTGGCGGCGGAGGCGGGGGCGGCGGAGGCGCGGCCTCGCGGGCCGGCTCCGCCGTCGCGGCGGCGGAGGGACGGACCGGCGCCGGCTCCTGGAACCAGCTGTGGCGGCAATTGGCGCAGCGGACCTGGCGGCCCGACGCGCCGACAGCGCTGTCCGGCACGACGTAGCGCGTGTTGCAGGCTGGACAGCTGAGGATCATGTCTTGGGCGGCCCCGCTCGCTTTGTAATTGTGCCGAATCCAAGCACAGGTTTGGCTGCGCATGCAAGCAAATGCGCGGTTTTGGGTAGTTTACGCGGCGCCTCCCGGCATGCCATTGACGCCAGCTAGCCTGAATGGCGGGAGGCAGTGGAGCGGAGGCGGGCCTGAACATCCCCGGCAGCATCGTCCAGTTCGACAATGTCGGCCTGCGCTACGGCACGGGGGCGGAGACGCTTTCGGACCTCAGCTTTTCGTTGCGCGAGGGGGGATTCTACTTCCTCACCGGACCGTCGGGCGCCGGCAAGACGTCATTGCTGCGTCTGCTCTACCTCGCCCAGCGCCCCAGCCGGGGACTGATCCGGCTGTTCGGCGAGGACATCGTGACCATGCCGCGCAAGCGCCTGCCGGGCTTTCGCCGGCGGATCGGCGTGGTGTTCCAGGATTTCCGGCTGGTGCCGCACCTTTCCGCCTACGACAATGTCGCGCTGCCGCTGCGGGTGGCGGGCGTCGAGGAGCATGATCTCGAGACTCCGGTGAAGGAGATGCTCGCCTGGGTCGGGCTCGGCCACCGCGCCTCGGCGCGTCCCGCCACGCTCTCGGGCGGCGAGCAGCAGAGGGTGGCAATCGCGCGCGCGGTGATCGCGCGGCCGGAGCTGCTTGTCGCGGATGAGCCGACCGGCAACGTCGATCCGGAAATGGCCAAGCGCCTGCTCCACCTGTTCGACAGTCTCAACAAGCTCGGCACCACCATCGTCGTCGCGACCCACGATCTCCACCTGATCTCGAGCATCGGCCGGGCCGAGATGCTCCGGCTCGATCGGGGCGAGCTGCTCGATCCGACCGGCGCGCTGCGCCATCCGCCCCGCCGGGCCGAGCCGTGAAGGGCAACGTCCGCAAGTTCGGCGCCGCCGATCGGCGGCTGCTGCCGGAGGGGCGTCTCTCCGGTCCGATGCCGTGGGTAATCGCGATCATGATGTTCCTGACCGTGCTCGCCGCTGCCGCCGGGCTTGGCCTCGGGACTGCGGCGTCGAGCCTCGACGAGGATACGGGTACGCGGGCGACCGTGCAGATCGTCGAACCCAACCCCGACCGGCGCGAGGCGCAGGCACGCGCCGCTTTGGCCGTGCTGGAGGGGCAGGAAGGCGTCGAGAGCGTTCGGCGGATCGGATCGGAAGAGATGGAGGCGCTGCTCGAGCCCTGGCTCGGCCCCGGAGGCCTCGAGGGCGACCTGCCGATCCCGGCGATGATCGAGGTCGATCTCTCGCCGGCGGCCTATGCGCGGCTGGAGAGCCTGCGCGCCGCGGTGACCGAGGTCGCGCCGTCTGCGCGGGTCGACGACAATGCCCAGTGGCTGGCGCCGCTCGCCGGGCTGATCCGCGCGTTGCGGTGGCTGGCCGGGGCGCTGGTGCTGCTGATGATCGGGGCGACAGCGGCAACCGTCGTGCTCGCCGCGCGCGCGTCGCTCGATACCCATCGCAGCACGATCGAGGTGCTTCACCTGATGGGCGCGACCGATGTCCAGGTCGCCCGCCTGTTCCAGCGCCGCATTGCGCTCGACGCGCTGTTCGGCGGCATCGTGGGGCTGATCGCCGCCTCGCTCGTTCTTCTGGTCATCGGCGCGCGCGTCGGCGCGCTCGGCTCGGATCTGCTCGGCTCCGCGCATCTGCCGGTGTTGAGCTGGGCGGTGCTGGTGGCCTTGCCGGTTTTTGGCGTCGCGCTGGCGACGGTAGTGGCGCGGGCGACGATCCTCCGCGCCTTGGGGAGGATGTTGTGATCTCGCGTGCCTTGTCTTTCGTCGTTTTGCTCTACCTGCTCGGCTACGCCGCGTTCGCGGTGCTGCTGCCGCAGCCGGCCGGCGACGAGCGGACCGATGCCGTGGTCGTGCTCACCGGCGGCGCCTACCGCATGGAGCGCGGCCTCGATCTGCTGAAACGGGGCGTGGCCAAGCGGATGCTCGTCTCCGGCGTCGCACGAACCGTCCGCCCGCCCGAGCTCGCCGCCGAATATCCGGGCAACGACGCCCTGTTCCGCTGCTGCATCGATCTCGGCCGGGAATCGGTCGATACGCGCTCGAATGCGGAGGAGGTCGCGCGCTGGATGGAGAAGCACAGGTTCCGCAGCCTGCGGCTCGTCACCACCGACTGGCACATGCCGCGGGCACGCTTCGAACTCTCGCGGCGCCTCGGGGGCGATGTCGAAGTGATCGGCGATGCGGTGGCGAGCAACCCCAGCTTCCGGGCGCTGTTCACCGAATATAACAAATATCTGCTGCGCCGCGCGGCGGTGCTGGTCGGCGTCTGATGAACCTCGTCCGTTCGATCGCCTTCCTGATCGTCTTCTACAGCGTCACGGTGGTCGCCATCCTGGTGGCGGTGCCGATCGGATTGGTCGGCGGCCGTCCGGCGGTCCGCGCGATCGCGCGCGGCTGGGCGCTCTATCATCGTTGGTGCGCCGCCGTGCTGCTCGGCATCCGCACCCGGATCGAGGGCGCGGTGCCGAGCGGACCGGTGCTGATCGCGGCCAAGCACCAGTCGATGTACGAGACGATGGAGCTGGTCGCGATCCTCGACAATCCGGGGATCGTGATGAAGCGCGAGCTCGCCGAGATACCGGTCTGGGGTCGGCTCGCCCGCTCTTACGGCCTGATCCCCGTCGAGCGCGCCGGCGGGGCGACCGCCCTCAGGCGCATGCTCCGCGCCGCGGCAGAGACCGTCGCCGAAGGCCGGCCGATCGTCATCTTCCCGGAAGGCACGCGCGTTCCGGTCGGGGAGACGCCGCCCCTGCAGCCCGGCTTCGCCGGCCTCTACCGCGCGCTCGACCTGCCGGTGGTGCCCCTGTCGCTCGACAGCGGCAAGGTCTGGCCGCGGCGGAGCTTCGTGAAGCGGCCGGGCGTGGTGACGATGCACTTCGGAGAGGCGATACCGCCCGGGCTCCCCCGCAAGGATGCGGAAGCAAAGGTTCACGCGGCGATCAACGCGCTCTGACCGCCCGCCTCGGCGCGCCGGTGCGATCCGTGCTGCGCGCTCGGCCGGACATCGGAACGCTTCCGGGCCAGTTCCGTTCTTCCGCTTTCGCACCAACAGGAAAGCGCAGGAACCGGGTGAGCAACAGACTCGACAGCATCGATGCCTCGGTCTTCGAACCGCCCGCGGAAGCTGTCGATTTCTATGTCGAGAGCCTGCGCCTGCTCAACGAATCCCAGATCCCGTTCCTGCTCTCGGGCACCTATGCGCTCGGCTGCTACACCGGCATCACCCGGCCGACCAAGGACCTCGACATCTTCTGCAAGGTCAGCGACGCGCCGCGTATCCTCGCCTTCTTCAAGGCGAAGGGCTACGAGATCGAGGTCGAGGACGAGCGCTGGATCGGCAAGGTCTGGCGCGGAGAGCATTTCTTCGACGTGATCTTCAACATCTCGTCGGCGAGCCTGCCGGTGAACGACGACTGGTTCCGCGAGGTGTACGAGGTCGAGGTCTACGGCTCGACCGTGCGGATCACCCCGCCGACCGAATTTATCCTTTCGAAGCTCTTCATCCAGGATCGCTACCGCTACGACGGCGCCGACGTCGTGCACGTCATCCTGAAGAAGCACGACGAGATCGACTGGAAGCGGCTGATGACCGCGATGGAGCTCTATTGGGAGCTCCTGTTCATCCACATCCTCAATTTCCGCTTCATCTACCCGACGAAGCGCGACCGCATTCCGCGCTGGGTGTTCGACGAGCTGCTGGAGCGGATCCGGGCGCAGGCGGAGCTGCCGCCGGGCGGCATCGACATCTGCCGCGGCCGGCTGCTCAGCCCGCGCGATTACGTCACCGACATCGGAGAATGGGGCTTCGCCGACGTCGTCGGCAAGGGCCTCGAGGAACGGCATGAGCGAAAACACTGATACGATCACCCTCGCCGCGATCGGCGACCTCCACGTCACGGAGACCTCCCACAACCGCTACCGGGACCTGTTCGCCGAGATATCGGACAATGCCGATGTGCTCGCCCTTGCTGGGGACCTCACCAACTTCGGCAAGGCCGCCGAGGCCGAGCTGCTCGCCGAGGATCTGCGCGCCTGCTCGATCCCGGTCGTGGCGGTGCTCGGCAATCACGATTACGAGGCCGGAGACGCCGACGCGGTGTGCAGGATCCTCACCTCGGCCGGAGTCACCGTCCTCGACGAGCAGGCAATTGTGGTGAAAGGCGTCGGCTTTGCCGGCGTCAAAGGCTTCGTGGGCGGCTTCGGGCGCGGCGAGCTCGGGGCGTTCGGTGAGGACGCGATCAAGGTGTTCGTCGACGAATCCCGCAACGAGGCGCGCAAGCTCGAGAATGCGCTGCGCTCGCTGCGCACCGAGCGCACCGTCGCCGTCCTCCATTACTCGCCGATCGCCGAGACCGTCGCCGGAGAGCCGCCGGAGATCTTCCCCTTCCTCGGCTCGTCGCGCCTGGCCAATGCCATCGACCGGTTCGACAACGTCAAGGCGGTGGTCCACGGCCACGCCCATCGCGGCGCCTATTCGGGCCGGACCCCGGGCGGCGTCCCGGTGTTCAATGTCGCCCAGTTCGTCGTCGAGCCGGCGTTCGGCCGGCCCTACGCGCTGCTCGAGATCTAGCGGGGCTCCGCCGGGCGGGCGCCGGCCGGCTGCGGCGCCGCGACCGGCTGGGTGGGCACGCGCGGCGACGGCCGTGACTCGAGCAAGGCAGCGGTCTCGATCTCGTCGAGCGCGCGGCGCGCCGAGAGATAACGGCGCGCCTTGGCGATCCAGTCGCCGGCACGGGCGCTGCCGGGAAGCCGCGTCACCTCCGCCAGCGCGACTTCCACCTGGCCGCCCTCGAGGCTCGCGGTGGCGCGGCGCAGCCGCTCCGAGGCGAGGGTCGACTGCGTCCCTTCGCGCCGCACCGAGATCAGCCCGGCCATCTCGGTCTTGAACGCGGTCCACCAGCTCTGGTCCGGCCCTCCGCCGAGCAGGAACGGCGAGAGTCCGCGCAATTGCTCCTGCAGCTCCTGCAGCGTCACCGGCTCGCGCGCGCCGGTGATGATCGTCGCCACCGCCTGCGGCTGGGTCTGGGCGAAGCGCTGGCGAAGCAGTCCTTCGATATAGCCGAGCGCGACGCCGCGATCGAGCGCGCGCCGGGCGGCAAAGGCGACGAGCAGGCCTTCCGCGCGATCGGCATTGCCGACGGCGGCACGCGACTGGAGATCGAGCTGCGCAACCCGCTGCTCGAGCTGGGCGAGACGGCGGGTCGCCTCCGGATCGACCATCACCCGCCCGCTCGGATCGGCGGCGAGCACCGGGATCGGCTGGGCCTGCTGCGGGGGCGGGGTCACGGCCGCGGCCGGCGGGGCGGGCGGCGCGGGCGCGATGATGCCCAGCCGGACCGCGGCGTCGTCCCAGCGCGAGAGCGCCCAGCCCATCGCCGCGACGCCGGCGAGGAATGCGATCAGCGGCACCAGCAGATAGGACAGGATCGACCGTCGCGGCCGCTGGGCGGCGATGCGTTCGCCCGCATTGTACTCCATCTCTACCGATCCCCGTCTTGCGCGGCCGCAGCCTTGCACAGCTGCGCTGCGACTTCCAGCAATGCCTGATCGCGCGGTTCCGACGCCGAGGCGATCGCGGCCCAGCCGCTTCCCGCCGCGGCCGCCGCCGCGGGGCTGATCGCGGCGACGCGGATCTCCTGCCTGCGCTCGGCCAGCGCGGCGAAGGTCCGTGCCGCCCGCGGCGAATGGAGCAGGACGACGGCGCCGTCGGCGATCGCCTGTCGCGCCGCGGCGGGCAGCTCGGCGGCCGCTTCGGCGGCATAGACGAAGCGGCGGACCATCTCGACGCCGTCCTGCTCGATCGGGAGGTGCTCGCGCCCGCAGAGGTGTAGGATGCGGCGGTGGCCGTCAGCGGTCGCGAGCGCGAGCGCCGCAGCGCCGTCGTCGCGCCCTTCGATCACGGTGCGCAGGCCGGCCGCACGCGCTGCTTCGGCGGTGGCCGGCCCAACGGCGTAACAGGGGAGATCGGGCAGCATGCCGGCATGACGCGCCGCATTGGCGCTGGTCAGCAGCAGTGCGTCGCAGGGAGCCGGCATCTCCCAGGCGAGCGGCCGGATCTCGAACAGCGGCGCCACGATCGGGCGAAGTCCGCGGGCGCGCGCCCGCGCAGCCGTCTCCTCAGCCGCCGGCTGCGGCCGCAGGACGAGGACGCGGTTCACCCGGCGAAGAGCGCCCGTAGCGCCGGCGAAGCCTTGCCGAGAAGGCAGCGCGCGATCTCGAGAGGAGTGTCGAGATCGTCGGCCGCGAAGCGTTCGTCGCAGCGTTCGACTTCTCCGCCGTCCGGAGTCAGGATTTCGCCGCGAAGGTGGATGGTATCGCCGTCGAGCTGGGCCAGCGCGGCGATCGGCGACCGACAGGTTCCCCCCAGGCCTTCGAGCAGCCGGCGCTCGGCGCGCACGCAAAGGTGGGTCGGCCGGTGATCGATCGCGGCGATCAGCGCGCGCATGCGGCGATCGCTGCTACGCACCTCGATCCCGACGGCGCCCTGCGCCGGCGCGGGCAGGAAGTCGTCCAAGACGACTCCGATCTCGTCATGCTCGAGCCGCTCCAGTCCCGCGGACGCGAGCAAGGTGGCATCGGCCTCGCCCTGCTGGAGCTTCCTGAGCCGCGTCTCGACATTGCCGCGGAACGGCACGATGACCAGGTCCGGCCGTCGCGCCAGGATCTGGGCGGCGCGCCGCGGCGACGAGGTCCCCACCCGCGCCCCTGCCGGCAGGGCGGCGAGGCTGGCGGCGCCGATCAGCCGGTCGCTGACGCTGGCGCGCGGCAGCATCGCGGCGATCTCGAGCTCGGCCGGCCGAAATGTCTCGACATCCTTCATCGAGTGAACCGAGATGTCGGTCCGGCCGTCGCCCAGGCAGGCGTCCAGCTCCTTGGTCCACAATCCCTTGCCGCCGATCTCCGCCAGCGGCCGGTCCCGAACGATGTCGCCGGTCGTGGTGATCGGGACGATCTCGATATGCTCGGGGCCCCAGCCATGCGTGCCGCGCAATGCGGTGGCGACCATGCGCGCCTGGGCGAGCGCCAGAGGCGAGCCGCGCGTGCCGATACGGAGGGTACCCATCATGGGGCGCTTGGCTAGCGCCTCCGGCGGTGGCAGGGAAGCGTCGATGAGCCTGATCCTCGGAATAGAATCGAGCTGCGACGAGACGGCCGCCGCACTCGTCACCAGCGAGCGGCGGGTGCTGGCGCACCGCCTGGCCACGCAGGAGAGCGAGCACCGGCCGTTCGGCGGCGTGGTTCCCGAGATTGCCGCGCGCGCGCACGTCGAGATCCTGCCGAGCCTGATCGAAGAGGCTCTGGCCGAAGCCAAGGTGCGGCTTGCCGACGTCGATGCGATCGCCGCCACCGCAGGGCCCGGCCTGGTCGGCGGCGTGATGGTCGGCCTGGTCACGGCCAAGGGACTGGCCCTGGCGAGCGGCAAGCCGCTGGTCGCGGTCAACCATCTCGAGGGTCACGCGCTCTCGCCGATGCTGAGCGAGCCCGATCTGGCTTTCCCTTATCTGCTGCTCCTCGTCTCCGGCGGACATTGCCAGTTGCTGTTCGTCGAGGGGCTGGGTCGCTACCGCCGCCTCGCCACCACGATCGACGACGCGGCCGGCGAGGCTTTCGACAAGACGGCCAAGCTGCTCGGCCTCGGCTATCCCGGCGGGCCGGCCGTCGAGCGCGCCGCCGAGGCGGGCGATGCTAATGCGGTGCCCCTGCCCCGGCCGCTGGTCGGCTCGCCCGAGCCGCATTTCTCCTTCGCCGGGCTGAAGAGCGCGGTGCTGCGCGCCCGCGACGGCGGCGCCTATCGCCCGGCCGATCTTGCCGCGTCCTTCCAGCAGACGGTGGTCGATTGCCTCGTCAATCGCACCGCGCGGGCGCTGCGCGAGGCACGCGGGGCGACGGCGCTGGTGGTGGCGGGCGGCGTTGCCGCGAACAAGGCGATCCGCGGCGCTCTCACGGATCTTGCCGCTGCGCACGATCTCCCGTTCGTCGCACCGCCGCTCTGGCTGTGCACCGACAATGCGGCGATGATCGGCTGGGCCGGGGCCCTGCGCTTCGAGGCGGGGCTGATCGACGGACTCGACGCGCCGGCGCGCGCCCGCTGGCCGCTCGATCCTGACGCGGAAAAGGTGCGCGGCGCCGGTGTGAAGGCGTGAGCACGGCCGGGCAGTCGCAACGAGGGGGGATCTGGTGACGGGAACGATCGGCGTGATTGGCGGCGGCGCCTGGGGCACGGCCCTTGCGCAGGTCGCGGCGGGCTCCGGCGAGGCGTTGCTCTGGGCGCGCGAGTCCGAAGTGGTGGAGAGCATCAACGCCGCGCGTGAGAACCGGCTTTTCCTGCCGGGCATCGCCCTGGATCCGGCGATCCGTGCCACCGACGATCTTTCTGCCCTGGCCGGCTGCGAGGCGCTGCTGGTGGTGACACCGGCGCAGCACATGCGGGCGGTGCTCGCTGCCATGCCCCGGCTGGAGGCTCCTTTGATCCTCTGCGCCAAGGGCATGGAGGAATCGACCACGAAGCTGATGCACGACGTCGCCCGCGAGGAGCAGCCCGACGCGCCGATCGCCGTCCTCTCCGGCCCCACCTTCGCGCACGAGGTGGCGGCGCGCCAGCCGGCCGCCGTCACGCTTGCCGTCGAGGCGCAGGCGGTCGGCGAGCGCCTTCGCGCCCGCCTCGCCCGGCCATGGTTCCGGCCCTATCTCTCGGACGACGTGATCGGCGCCGAGATCGGCGGGGCGGTGAAGAACGTCCTGGCGATCGCCTGCGGGGTGGTCGAAGGACGCGGCCTCGGCCTCAACGCCCGCGCCGCGCTGATCTCGCGCGGCTTCGCCGAGATGACTCGCTTCGGCCTCGCCCGCGGCGCCCGGGCCGAGACGCTCGCCGGTCTCTCGGGTCTCGGCGATCTCGTCCTCACCTGCTCCTCGACCAGCTCGCGGAACTTCAGCCTGGGCAAGGGCCTGGGCGAAGGTCGCAGCGCGGCGGAGCTGCTGCGCGACCGCCGCACCGTCGCGGAAGGCGCGTTCACTGCGCCGGTGCTCGATCGCGCCGCGCGCGCCGCCGGCGTCGACATGCCGATCGTCGCCGCCGTCTGCGCCTTGCTGTCCGGCGAAGGTTCGGTGGGAGAGGTCGTCGAGCGCCTTCTCGCCCGGCCGCTGAGGGCCGAGGGCGCCTGAGCGACTTAGAAGTCCCAGGCCCTGCCGTTATTCTCCCAATCGCCGTAGCGGGTCGGCTCCTCGCCCTTCGGGCCGCCGACCTCCTGCGCTTCGGCGGCCGGTGCCGGCTGCGGCACGGGCGGGCTCTTCGAGAGATAGGCTGGGGCTTTGACGTGCGGGGGGCGCTTGCCGGTCACGGGGGCTTCCAATTGAACAAAGGGTTCGATCACCCCACATTTCGGACGTGAAAGGCACGTTCGCAAGATGATCGACCCAAGATGAATGGCATGAAGACCCTGATGCTCCTGGCCGGGCTCACCGCCCTGTTCATGGGCTTGGGCTACGCGCTCGGCGGCGCGGGCGGCGCGCTGATCGCGCTGATCGTCGCCGCGGCGCTCAACCTGTTCACCTTCTGGAATGCCGACCGGATCGTCCTTCGCATGCACAATGCCAAGGAGGTGACGGCGCAGGAATGCCCGCAATTCGCCGGCATGATCGCCCGCCTCGCCGCCCGTGCCGGGCTGCCGATGCCGCGCGTCTACCTGATCGATTCGCCCCATCCCAATGCTTTCGCGACCGGGCGCGATCCCGCTAACGCGGCGGTCGCCGCGACCACCGGCCTGCTCGCCGTTCTCGAGCGCGACGAGATCGAGGCGGTGATGGCCCACGAGCTCGGCCACGTCCGCAATCGCGACACGCTGATCATGACGATGACCGCGACCATCGCCGGCGCGGTCTCGATGCTCGCCAATTTCGGCTTCTTCTTCCACAACGGCGAACGGGCCAATCCGCTGGCGATGATCGGCGCGATCTTCCTCGCGCCCTTTGCCGCGATGATCGTCCAGCTCGCGATCAGCCGCACTCGCGAATATGGCGCCGACCGGATCGGCGCCGAGATCTGCGGCAATCCTCGCGCTCTCGCCTCCGCGCTGGCCAAGCTTCACCGCGGCGCGGCGCGGGTGCCGAACCCGGTGACCGCGCGCAATCCCGCGCTCGCCGCCCTCTACATCGTGCCGGGCGGCAGCGGCGGGCGCGACAGCCTGTTCTCCACCCATCCGGACACCGCCAACCGGATTGCGGCGCTCCAGCGTATCGCAGGCGAGATGGGCCTTGCTCGGACCACGCACGGCGCTTCCTCTCCGACCGTCCCCGTCACTGCCCGGCGGGGCGGGACGCGCAGCGCGCTTGATCCGCTCCGGAAGCGGTCCTAGTCGCGACGCTTTGAAAGCCTGAGATCATTATGGATGACGTTGCCGGTCTGCCGGCCCGCCGGGCGGCGTTGCGCCTGCTGGACGCGGTGTTGCGCAAGGGCCTGCCGCTCGAGGCCGCGCTCGACGTGGCGGCGCGCGATCTGACCCGTGCCGACGATCGCGGCTTCGCCCATGCCATCGCCGCCGAGGCCCTGCGGCGGCTTGCCGATCTCGATGCGCTGATCGACAGCGCCACCCGGCGGCCGCTGCCCGATGATGCCAAGGCCCGGTCGGCGCTCCGCATCGCCCTCGTTCAGGCGCTGGCGATGGACACCCCGCCGCACGCGGCGATCGCGACCGTGCTGCCGCTGGTTCACGGAGGACCGCGCAAGCTGGTCCACGGCGTATTCGGAACGCTGATGCGCGGCGGCGCGTCGCTTCCTACGCCGCCGTCCCTGCCGCCCGCGGTTGCGGCGCGATGGGAACGGCATTGGGGGCCCGAAGTCGTGGCCGCCGCGGCCGCGTTGCTCGCCGCCCCGCCGCCGCTCGACCTGATCTTCGCCGCCGGTGCGGAGCCGAGCGACCAGATGGACGGCGTCGGCCTGCTGCCCGGCCACCTGCGTCTGCCCGGCCGGACCGCGGTCGCCGGGCTCACCGGCTATGGCGAGGGACGCTGGTGGGTGCAGGACGTCGCCGCCTCGATCCCGGCGCGGCTCCTCGGCACGGGCGAAGGGCGGACCGCATTGGACCTCTGTGCCGCACCTGGCGGCAAGACGATGCAGCTCGCCTCGGCAGGGTTCGACGTGACGGCGGTCGATTCCTCGGAGAGTCGTCTCGCACGACTTTCGGAAAATCTCGCCCGCACCGGCCTATCGGCGCGCATCGTCGCGGGAGACATCATGCGGTGGAGCCCCCCCGAGAAGGTCGATGCGATCCTGCTCGATGCGCCCTGCTCCGCGACCGGCATCTATCGCCGCCACCCCGACGTCCTGCATCGCGTGCGGCCGAAGGCGATCGCCGAGCTGGCCGAGACCCAGGCGGCGATGCTCGATCGCGTCTCCGGCTGGCTGAAGCCCGGCGGGACCCTGGTCTATTCGGTCTGCTCGCTCGAGCCGGAGGAGGGCGAGCAGGTGGCCGAAGGCTTCTTGCGGACCCACCGAAGCTATCAGGCCGCCCACGTCTCCGCAGGGGAATTGCCGGAAACCATTCCGGTCGAAGGCCATCGCATCAGGATGCTGCCCGGCGTCTTTGCCGAGGCCGGCGGCGCCGACGGCTTCTTCATCGCACGCTTCCGCCGCAGCGCGGATTAACCGGCCTCGCTTTCCTTGTGCCTCCGCGCGCCCCGGTCTATCGGATCGGGCGTGCAGCAGCCCGTCCGTATCTCCCCCTCGATCCTCTCCGCCGATTTCTCGAAGCTGGGAGAGGAAGTCCGCGCGATCGACGCCGCGGGCGCCGACTGGATCCACGTCGATGTGATGGACGGCCATTTCGTCCCGAACCTGACGATCGGACCGGCCGTCGTGAAGGCGCTGCGCCCGCACACCGCCAAGCCGTTCGACGTCCACCTGATGATCTCGCCGGTCGATCCGTTCCTCGATGCCTTCGCAGAGGCGGGGGCGGACATCATCACCGTCCATCCGGAAGCGGGGCCGCATCTCCACCGTACGCTTCAGAGGATCAAGGCTCTGGGCAAGCGCGCCGGCGTGTCGCTCAATCCGGCGACGCCGGCCAAGATGCTCGATTACGTCCTCGAGGAGGTCGATCTCGTGCTGGTGATGAGCGTCAATCCGGGGTTCGGCGGGCAGAGCTTCATCGCCTCGCAGCTCCGCAAGATCGAGGCGATCCGCAAGCAGATCGACAAATTGGGCAAGCCGATCGATCTCGAGGTGGACGGCGGCATCGATGCGGCGACCTGCCGCCAGGCGATCGATGCCGGCGCCGACGTGCTCGTCGCCGGTACCGCGACGTTCCGCGGCGGCCCCGACCGCTACGCGGAGAATATCAAGGGTCTCAGGGGATGAGCGCGGCGGGCCGGGCGGACTCCGAGGGGCGCGAGGACGGCATCGGCGAAGGGCGACGGCTGATCCGCGCAGGCGGGGATCGCGGCGTCTCCCTGGTCGAACGCGTCGCCTGGCGCCTGCAGCGCCTGTCGTGGCGCACTCCGTTCCAGAGCTTCCGGCTCCGCGGCCGCTACCCTCTCAAGCTGCTCGCCGTGCCGAAGGATCCGGTCGCCGGCGACAAGGCCGCAGGCGAGGCGATCCTTGCGGGCCACATCGTCCGGCGCGCAGCGCGTATCCCGATCGACTCGATGCGCTTCGACGATCCCGGCATGCCGCGGGATCTTTCCGATTATCTGCAGAGCTTCGAATGGCTGCGCGACCTCGCCGCTGCCGCGACCAGGGAGCGCGGCGCCAAGCCCGCCGAAGCGGCGATGCGCCAGTGGATCGCGGCGTGCGGGCAGGCGCCGAGCGATCGGGCCTGGCGTGCCGATCTGTGGGGACGACGGATCCTCTTCTGGGCGGCTTACGCCCCCTACATCCTTTCGAGCCGTGACCCCGAATACCGCGCTTCGGTGCTCAAGACGCTGTCACGCGGCGCGCAGCATCTCGACAAGACGGCCGAGAAGGCGCCGATCGGCCTTGCCCGTATCACCGCCTGGGCAGGGTCGATCGCCGCCGCCCTGATCGTGCAGGGCGGCCCGTCCCGCCTCAGCCGGGGTGAAGCCGGAATCCTCCGGGCGCTCGCCACCGGGCTCCACGACGACGGGGGCCTCGTCAGCCGCTCGCCCGTCGAGCAGTTGGCACTGGTCGAGCTGCTGAGCCAGCTTCGAGCGATCTATTTTGCCGGCGAGCACGACATGCCCGAGGCCGTTGCCGACGCCCTCGAGAGCGCCGTTGCGGCGCTGCTCGGCGTCACGCTCGGTGACGAGGCGCTGTCGAGCTGGCAGGGCGGCAACATGCTGTCGCGGCGGCGCGTCGCGGCGGCGATCGAGGGCACCGGCGTCCGCGCCAGGCCGCTCCGCCAGCCGCGCGGCTGGGGCTATCAACGGCTCGAGGCCAAGCACAGCGTCGTCGTGTTCGACGCCGCCCCGCCGCCGTCCGGCCGCGTGCTGTCGGGCGGCTGCGCCTCGACTCTCGCCTTCGAGTTCAGCGAAGGCGCTGCCCGCATCGTGGTCAATTGCGGCGGCGCTGCGGGTGCGCTCGGCGTGCTTCCCGAGGCGCTGGCGGAGGGGCTGCGCACCACGGCCGCCCATTCGACGCTGACGCTCGGCGACCGCAACTCCACCGCGATTCATCAGGACGGGACGCTCGGAAAGGGCGTCACGCAGGTCGAGCTGGCGCGCGACGAGACGGGCGGGGTCGTTCAAGTCGAGGCGAGCCACGATGGCTATGCCCGCCGCTTCGGGCTGGTCCACAAGCGGACGCTGACCCTGTCGCCGGACGGACGCGAGCTGCGCGGCGAGGACGTGCTCACCCATGACGGCCGCAAGCGGCGCAGCGAGGAGCTTCCCTTCTCGGTGCGCTTCCATCTCGCGCCGGCCGTCGAGGCCGCCACGACCGCCGACGGGCAGGGCGCGCTGCTGCGGATCCGCGGCGCCACCGTCTGGCAGTTCCGCTGCCGCGGCGGCCGGCTGGCGATCGAGGACAGCCTCTGGATCGACGGCGATGCGAAACCGCATGCCAGCCTCCAGCTCGTCATCAGTGGCGATTCGCCCCCCGACGGGACGGCCATCGCCTGGTCGTTCAAGCGGGCCTGAACGAAGTATCCGGGAGTAGATCGTTGCAAGACCAGGTGAAAGTGCGCCGTGCCCTGCTGTCCGTGTCCGACAAGACCGGCCTCGTCGACCTCGCCCGAGCGCTGGCGAACCATGGCGTCGAGCTGGTCTCGACCGGCGGCACCGCCAAGGCGATCCGCGAGGCCGGTCTCGACGTGAAGGACGTGTCGGAGCTCACCGGCTTTCCCGAGATGATGGACGGCCGGGTCAAGACGCTCCATCCGAAGGTTCATGGCGGGCTCCTCGCGGTCCGCGACGATCCCGCCCACGCCGCCTCGATGGCCGAGCATGCGATTGGCGCGATCGATCTGGTGATCGTCAACCTCTACCCGTTCGCGCAGACCGTCGCCCGCGGCGCGGAGCGCGACGAGATCATCGAGAATATCGACATCGGCGGCCCGTCGATGGTCCGCTCCGCCGCCAAGAACCACGCTTATGTCGCGATCGTCACCGATCCTGGCGATTACGCGGAGCTGACCCGCGCGCTCGACGAGACGGAGGGCGCGACCTCGCTCGACTTCCGCAAGTATCTGGCCGCCAAGGCCTTTGCCGCCACGGCGGCGTATGACGCCATGATTGCGCAATGGTTCGCGTTCGGCGACCAGGGGCAGATGTTCCCGGAGACGCTGCCGCTGACGCTGCGCCGGGGCGAGGCGCTGCGCTACGGCGAGAATCCGCACCAGAAGGCGGCGCTCTACCTGCCGATCGGCCCGCACAGCCGCGGCATCGCCCAGGCCGAGCAGGTCCAGGGCAAGGCGCTCAGCTACAACAATTACAACGATGCCGATGCAGCGCTCGAGCTGGTCGGCGAGTTTGCCGGCAAGGGACCCGCCTGCGTCATCGTCAAGCACGCCAACCCCTGCGGCGTCGCCACCGGCGGGTCGCTGCTGCAAGCCTATCAGGCGGCACTCGCCTGCGACTCCGTCTCCGCCTTCGGAGGCATTGTCGCGCTGAACGAGCCGCTGACCCGCGAAGCCGCCGAGGCGATCGCCGCGATCTTCACCGAGGTCGTGATCGCGCCGGACGCCGACGATGGCGCGCGCGAGGTGTTCGCCCTCAAGAAGAACCTCCGCCTGCTGCTCACCGGCGCCCTCTCCGATCCGCACCGCCCGGGTCTCGCGCTGAAATCGATCGCCGGAGGCTACCTCCTGCAGTCTCGCGACAACGGCCACGTCTCGCCGTCCGCTCTCAAGGTCGTGACCAGGCGCGCGCCGAGCGAACGCGAGCTCGCCGACTGCCTGTTCGCCTGGACGGTGGCGAAGCACGTCAAGTCGAACGCGATCGTCTATGCCAAGGACGGCGCGACGGCGGGCATCGGCGCCGGCCAGATGAACCGCCTCGAATCGGCGCGGATCGCCGCATGGAAGGCGAAGGACGCCGCCGAGAAAGCCGGCTGGGCGGAGCCGCGGACGATCGGCTCGGCCGTCGCCTCCGACGCCTTCTTCCCGTTCGCCGACGGCCTGCTCGCCGCGGTCGAGGCGGGCGCGACCGCGGTGATCCAGCCGGGCGGCTCGATCCGCGACGAGGAGGTCATTGCCGCCGCCGACGAGGCGGGCCTTGCGATGGTCTTCACCGGAATGCGCCACTTCCGCCACTGATCCGGCGCGCCCGGGCGACCACCGCGGCAGCGGTTCAGGTCGGATCGGTGGAGAAGCGCGCCTCCAGGGGCGCGAGCTCGTCTCCACGCCGCTCCACCAGAATCGAGTAGAGCTCGGGCCGGCGTCCGCGGATCCACCGCCGGCCGGTGGCGAGCGGCAGCAGTGAAAGATCGAGCTCGGCCGTGACCAGATCCTCGTCCAGCGCGTCGGACTCCGCCACGATCCTTCCGTAGGGATCGAGGATCATGGCGTTGCCGGTGCGGATCTCGCCGTCGTCGAAGCCGACGCCGTTGGCGAACAGCAGGAACATGCCATTGTCGTGCGCCCGCGCGGGCAGCCACCGCATCAGCCAGCCGCGTCCCTTGTCGCCCTGGAACTCGGCACGAAGCGGCTCCGGATTTACGTGGCGATCATGCCAGAGGGCGGGATCGATCGGCTTCATGCCATGCGGGCTGCGCGAGTCGGTGCCGCCGGTCTGGTGGGGCGCGATCAGGATATCCGCGCCAAGAAGGGCCGTCGCGCGGACGTTCTCGACGAGGTTGTTGTCGTAGCAGATGAGAATGCCGATCCGAACGCCCATCGGCGTGTCGAAGACCGTGTAGCGGTCGCCGCTGGAGATGTGGGGGCTCTCGAATGCATGGAGCTTGCGATGGCTGTGAACCCCGCCATCCGGAAGCGCCACCACATAGGTGTTGAACAACCGGCCGTCGGAGTCACTCTCGACGAGGCCGGCCCCGATGACCATGTCGAGCTCCCGCGCCAGGCGCACCAGGACCTCGGTCGAAGGACCTTGCGGGACCCGCTCCGCGAGCGCGCGCCAGCCGGCCGCGTCCAGCCGGCGCGCATGCCAATAGCCGGTGATGCACATTTCGGGGAAGGCAAGGATGCGGACCCCCTCCTCGTGCGCGGCGCGCGCGAACCGCTCGATCGTCGCGAGGTTGGCGGCCCGATCGCCGGGCCGGTGCTCGAACTGGACGACGCCGCACTTGAGGTTCAACACCGAGCTCCTTCTCGTTTTCGGCAGCTTAGCGGGGCCGGTGCTCAGGGGCGAGGCGGCTCCGCGCCGGGCGGCGTGACGCCGAGCGGGGTCGGAAGCGTCGGCTCCTCGCCCTGCTTGCGGCGGAACAGCACCCGATCCTCATGGGTGAAGCCGCGCTTCCAGACGATCGCGCCGAAGGTGAGCAGGATCGCGGGAACCCCTAGGGAGAGCTCGACCCATTCGAGCGAGGGCGGCAGCCAGGTGAACACCACGCCGACGACCACCGCGCCGGCGGCCGCCCAGATCAACGGCCAGCGCCAGCCCTGCACCGGCGCGTCGAGCAGCCGGCAGAGCAGCCGTGCCTTGAGCACCGAACCCAGCGCCAGCGCGACGCACAGAGAGAAGGCTGCGCCCGCCGCCTGCCACGGTTGGGGCCATCCCAGGGTTCGCATCGCGACGATGACCGCAAGCGTCACCGCGGCCTGAAGCCCGATCATCAGCAGCGAGATCATCAGGTTGCGGTGGCGGGCCACGTAGACCAGGGCGGCCTCCGACACCGCGGCGGTCGCCGCGATCACCTCTGCGGCCAGCAGGAAGGCGAGCGCCCCTGTCCCGCCGACGAACTCCTTGCCGACCAGGCCCATCACCGCCTCGCCGGGGATGCCGAGCGCCAGCGCGACTCCGGACTGGGCGGCGATCACCCAGAAGCCGACCTGGCGGACCTGCCTGGCGACGGCCTTGCGGTCGCCCTCGGCGAGGCGCTGCGTGATCACCGGCGCGAGGATCGGATCGAAGCTGGTCTTCAGCTTCTGCGGCAGCGAGGCGACCTGCTGCGCGACATAATAGACCCCGACGTAATAAGGCGCGACGAACAGGCCGAGGATGGCGATGTCGAGGCGGCGCGAGCCCCATTCGATCGCGTCCGCCGCGGCGAGCGGGATGTTCTTGCGCGCGACCGAAAGCAGCTGCGCCGGATTCGGCTTCCAGCCCTCGGGCAGGCCGTAGCTTCTGTAGAGCGGGATCAGCGCCGCGATCAGCGCCGATACCACCGACACGACATAAGCGAAGATCAGTCCGTCACGGGACGAGACGAAGAAGAGCAGCCCCGCGCCGATGCTGATCGTCCACGGCTCGACGATCGCCCGCGCCGTCACCGTCGCGCCGATATTGCGCCGGTAGGCGAGCGCCGCCAGCGCGATATCGGTGCCCGCGATCGCGAAGATCACCAGCGGCAGCAGCCATTCCGCCCCGTAGATCTCGCCGGTCGGGAACATCGCCCGGGGGAAGGTCATCAGGATCACGGTGGCGACGCCCGAGGCGATCAGCGCGGCGAGGATCGCGTCCATCACGATGCACGCATGCGGCTGCTCGGTGGTCGAGAGCTGCTGCGCAAGCCCGCGCTTCAGCCCAAGGGTGGCGAGCTGGGCCGCGAACTCGATCACGATCACGGCATAGGCAAAGCGCCCGAGCAGCTCCGGACCGTAGAGGCGGCCGGCAATGAACAGGAAGGGCAGCCGCGCCGCGAGGCGCAGCAGGAAGCCGAAGAAGTTCGTCCGCCCGCCCTTGGCCAGCGCGGCGATGTCCTCGCCGTCACCCCCGGCCGTGCTCAATGTGCCGCGCCCCAGTTCCGCCCGGTTCCGATCTCGACGCCGAGCGGCACGCTGAGAGTCACCGCCGGCTCCGCGGCGCGCTCCATGACGTCGCGGATGACGATGCTCGCCCGCTCGACATCCTCCTCCGGCACCTCGAAGACCAGTTCGTCGTGGACCTGCATCAGCATGCGCACCCGGCCGAGGCCTTCGCGCTCCAGGCGCGGGCACATGCGCACCATCGCCCGTTTGATGATGTCCGCGCTGGTGCCCTGGATCGGTGCGTTGATCGCCGCGCGCTCGGCACCCTGGCGCTCGCCCTGGTTCTTCGCCCGGATCGAGGGAAAATGGGTCTTGCGGCCGAACAGGGTGGTGGTGAAGCCCGTCTCGCGCACTTTTGACAGCGTATCGGCGATATAGTTCTGGATGCCGGGGAATCGATCGAAATAGCGGTCGATCATCGCCTGCGCCTCGTCGGCCGTGATCGACAGCCGCCCGGCCAGGCCCCAGCGCGAGATGCCGTAGAGGATCGCGAAGTTGATCGTCTTGGCGCTGGCGCGCGTATCGCGGGTCACCTCGCCGAACAGTTCCTGCGCCGTCAGGCTGTGGATGTCGTCGCCGCGAGCGAAGGCTTCGCGCAGCTGCGGAACGTCCGCCATATGGGCGGCGAGGCGAAGCTCGATCTGGCTGTAATCGGCGGCGAGGATCACATGGCCTTCGTCCGCGACGAAGGCGTCGCGGATCCGCCGCCCGATCTCGCTGCGGATCGGGATGTTCTGGAGGTTAGGGTCGGTCGACGAGAGGCGGCCGGTCTGCGCGCCCGAGAGCGAATAGCTGGTGTGGACCCGCCCCGTCTCCTTGTTGATCTGCTGCTGAAGCGCGTCGGTGTAGGTCGACTTCAGCTTGCTGAGCTGGCGCCACTCGAGCACCATCGCAGCGATCGGCACGCCCTCGCGCGAGAGGCGCTCGAGCTCGTTGACGTCGGTCGACCAGGTGCCGGACTTGCCCTTGCGGCCGCCCTTCAGGCCCATCTGGTTGAACAGCACGTCGCCCAATTGCTGGGGGCTGCCGATCGTGAAGGTGCAGCCCGCCTCGCCGCAAATGCGGCCTTCCAGCTCGGCGATTTGGGTCGAGAATTCGTGGCTGAGGCGGCCGAGCTCCTCCCGGTCGACCTTGACGCCTTCGCGCTCCATCCGCGCGATCACCGGCACCAGCGGCCGATCGACCATCTCGTAGACGCGCTCGACCCGCTCGTGCGGCATCCGCGCCTTGAACCGGCGCCACAACCGGAACGTCACGTCGGCGTCCTCGGCGGCATATTCGGTCGCGCGGTCGAGCGGCACCTGGTTGAACTTGATCTGCTTCTGCCCCGATCCGCAGACGTCCTTGTACGCGATGCATTCGTGATCGAGATGCTTCTTCGCCAGATCGTCCATCGAATGGCTGTTGAGGCCGCCGGCGTCGAGGTTGAAGCTCATCACCAGGCTGTCGTCGACCGGCGCCACCTTGATCCCGCGGCGATCGAACACGATCCAGTCGAACTTGAAATTGTGGCCGATCTTCAGAGTCGCCGAATCCTCGAGCAGAGGCTTCAGCCTGGCGAGGACGAGGGCGGCGGGCAGCTGCTCCGGCCGCTCGGACAGCAGATCGTGCCCGCCATGCTCCAGCGGGATGTAGCAGGCCTTGTTGCAGCCGGTGGCGAGGCTGATCCCGACAAGCTTGGCGGTGACGCAGTCAAAGCCGTCGGTCTCGGTATCGAGCGCAACCAGGCCGTTGGCGCGCGCCTCCGAGATCCAGCGGTCGAGCGCCTCCTCGGTCGTGACCGTCTCGTAGAGGGAGCGGTCGATCTTCGGCTCGGGGCGTACCTCGGCCTGCGTCGGCCGCGCCGCGGGCGAAGCGCCGCCGCCGGCCGAGGCGGCGGGAGTCCTCGCGCCGCTCGTGCCATCCAGGCGCGCGATCAGCGCGCGGAAGCCCTGATCCTCCAGGAACTCCCGCAACGGCTCGGGCGGGATGCCCTTCATCTCGAGCGCGTCGAGCGGCTCGGGCAGTGGGGCGTCGCAGACCAGGCTGACCAGCTCGCGCGAAAGACGCGCCTTGTCGGCATGCTCGATCAGGTTCTCGCGCAGCTTCGGCTTCTTGATGCCGGGCGCGGCGGCGAGCACGCTCTCCAGATCGCCATGTTCCTGGATCAGCTGCGCGGCGGTCTTGGGGCCGATGCCGGGCACGCCGGGAACGTTATCGACGCTGTCGCCCATCAGCGCCAGCACGTCGCCCAGCTTCTCGGGCGGCACACCGAACTTCTCGAGCACATAGTCGCGGCCGAGCTTTCGATCGTTCATCGTGTCGTAGAGATCGAGCCGCCCGTCCTCGATCAGCTGCATCAGATCCTTGTCGGACGAGACGATCGTCACCTTCCAGTCGGCGGCGAGCGCGGCCCTGGAGTAGCAGGCGATGATGTCGTCCGCCTCCAGCCCCGGCTCCTCGATACAGGGCAGCGAGAAGGCGCGGGTGGCGTCGCGGATCAGCGGGAATTGCGGGACGAGGTCCGGCGGCGGCGGCGGCCGGTGCGCCTTGTACTGATCGTAGACGTCGTTGCGGAAGCTCTTCGACCCAGCGTCGAAGATCACGGCGAGATGGGTCGGCCCCTCCTCCTTGTGCAGGCTCTCGGCGAGCTTCCACAGCATCGTCGTGTAGCCATAGACGGCGCCGACGTTGAGGCCATGCCGGTTGGTCAGCGGCGGCAGCCGGTGATAGGCGCGAAAGATGTAGCTGGAGCCGTCGACGAGATAGAGATGAGGCATGGTCCGGCTCTAGCGCAGGCAGCGCGGCGGACAAACATTCTTTCGGTCGGACGCGGGCGGTCGCCGGCCGGCCCGCCGTCGCTTGCGTCATCGCCGGTTAAACCGAGCCTTGCTAGGCGTCGCCACATGACCTGGAAGCCCCTTCTCGCCGCGGCGCTGCTTGCCGCGCTGACCGGCGGCAACGCCACCCTCTCGCCGGCGCAGACTGCCGCCCCGGCTGCCGCGCGCCCGTCCCCGCAGCCATTCTCCTCGTCGCGCATCTCGGTTCAGGTCAGCGGAACCGGTCCGGACGTGATCCTGATCCCGGGCCTCACCGCGTCGAGCGACGTCTGGAGGGGAACGGTCGCGGGCCTGCCGGGCTATCGCTACCATCTCGTCCAGGTCTCCGGCTTCGCGGGCACGCCGGTGCGAGGCAACGGCAGCGGAGCGGTGATCGCGCCGCTCGCCGCCGAGATCGCCCGTTACATCGAGACCCGGCAGCTCCAGAGGCCGGCGTTGATCGGCCATTCGATGGGCGGCACGCTGGCGATGATGGTTGCGGCGCAGCATCCTTCGCAGGTCGGCAAGGTCATGGTCGTCGACATGCTTCCCCAGCCCGCCGGCATCGTCGGCGCCTCGGCGAGCGGCGTGCGCGGTCTCGCCGATGCGCTGCGCGGCCTCGGCGACAGCGAGGATGGCCGCAGGGTGATCGCCTCGGCGATCCGCATGTTCGGCAATGCGGATGCGGACACCCGGCCGAGCGATCCCGATCTCGTCGCCCGCGCCACCCACGAGCTGGCGCTTACCGACCTCGGCCCCGCGCTGGCGAAGATCCAGGCGCCGCTCACCGTCGTCTACGCCTCGCCCGACGCAAGCCGCAACGCCGCCGCCGACCGCAGCTATGCCAGCGGCTATGGCGGGAAGAAGGGCGTCCGCCTGATCCGCGTCGATCAGAGCGGCCACATGGTCATGTACGATCAGCCGGCGAAGTTTCGCGCGGCGCTGAAGACGTTCCTGGAGAGCTGAGTTCCGATCCTGCACGCGTCCGGACGGAGCTTGGCGAAGCCCCTGCGAGAGGAGGAGCGGCCTTCGACAGGCTCAGGCCGGCAAACGCAGCGCCAGCCGCTGCAGAAGAGTTACCCCTTCGGGACCAGCACGGTATCGACCGCGTCCGGCAGCATGTCCGGATAGTCCAGCGTGTAGTGCAGGCCGCGGCTTTCCTGCCGCGTCAGGGCCGAGCGGACGATAAGGCCGGCGACCTCCACCAGGTTCCGGAGCTCGATCAGGTCCGGCGTCACGCGGAAGTGGCGGTAATATTCCTGCGTTTCCTGGCGCAGCAGGTTGACCCGGTTAAGCGCGCGTTCGAGCCGCTTGGTGGTCCGGACGATGCCGACATAGTCCCACATGAAGCGGCGGATCTCCTGCCAATTGTGGTGGACGACCACTTCCTCGTCGGAATCGGTGACCCGGCTCTCGTCCCAGGCGCGGATCGGCGGAGGCGGCGCCAGGTTCCCCCAGCTGCGATTGATGTGCTGGGCGGCGGCCACTCCGAACACCAGGCATTCGAGCACCGAGTTGGACGCAAGGCGGTTGGCGCCGTGGAGGCCGGACATCGTCACCTCGCCGGCCGCGTACAGCCCCTCGAGATCGGTGCGGCCGTCGAGATCCACCATCACCCCGCCGCACGTATAATGGGCCGCCGGGACGACGGGGATCGGCTCGCGGGTGATGTCGATGCCGATGTCCGGCTCGGCGAGCCGCGCCGCGATGGTCGGGAAGTGCTCGCGCACGAACTCAGGGTCGCGATGGCTGATGTCGAGGTGGACGAAGTCGAGGCCGAGGCGCTTCAGCTCATGGTCGATCGCCCGCGCGACGATGTCCCTTGGCGCGAGCTCGGCGCGCGCGTCGAACTCGGGCATGAAGCGGGCGCCGCCGGGGATCTTGAGCTGCCCGCCCTCGCCCCGCATCGCCTCGGTGATCAGGAAGTTCTTGACCTCCGGATGGTGGAGGCAGGTCGGGTGGAACTGGTTGAACTCCATGTTCGCGATCCGGCAGCCCGCTCGCCAGGCCATGGCGATGCCGTCGCCGGTCGAACCCCTGGGGTTGGTCGAATAGAGCCAGGCCCGGCTCGCGCCCCCCGATGCGAGGATCGTCGCGCGTGCGGTGAACAAGGACACGCCGCCCCGCGCCCGATCGAGCGCATAGACGCCCCAGACGCGGCGCTCGCTGGTCTCGGCGACGCTGTGCTTGCCCGTCACCAGGTCGATCGCGGCCATGTCGGGGATCAGGCTGATGTTGGGGTGCTGCGCCGCCGCTTTCTCCAGCGCGAGCTGGACGGCGCGGCCGGTGGCGTCGGCGACATGGACGATCCGGCGGTGGCTGTGCCCTCCCTCGCGGGTGAGGTGCCAACGCGAATCCTCGTCGCCGGCATTGAACGGGACGCCTAGCGCGGCGAGGCGCTCGATCGCGGCCGGTGCGCTCTCGACGACGAACTCGACCGCTTCGCGCCGGTTGAGCCCGGCGCCGGCGATGATCGTGTCCTCGATGTGGCTCTCGAACGTGTCGCCGGGCTCGAGCACGGCGGCGATGCCGCCCTGCGCCCAGGCGGTGGAGCCGGCGGAGATGTCGCCCTTGGCGAGAACCGCGATCCGCAGGTGCGGCGCAAGGGTCAGCGCGGCGGAGAGGCCGGCCGCGCCGGAGCCGATGACGAGGACGTCGAAATCGTGCGTCTCACCTGTCACCCGCGCCCCCTTCCCGGTTCAGATCGCAGCGGCCGCCGTGTTCGCCGCCCGCGTCAGGTTCAGGAACACGTCTTCCAGATCCGCCTCCCGGGTCGAGACATCGACGATGCCGAGGCCGTCCCGCTGCAGCGCCGCCAGCACCTCGCCCGCGTTCACCTTGTCCTTGCGGTAGGTGATGGCAAGCGTCCGCTCTCCCTTGAGCTCGATCTTCTCGAAGCATGAAGCGTCGGGAAGCGCGGCCACGTCCCGGTCGACGGTGACCTCGACCGCTTTCTCCTGGGCCATGCCGACCAGGGTGCGCGTCGTCTCGTTGGCGATCAGCCGGCCGTGATTGATGATCGCGATCCGGTCGCAGAGCTCCTCGGCCTCCTCGAGATAATGGGTGGTCAGCACGATGGTGACGCCGCTGCGGTTGAGCTCGCGGACATAGTCCCACAATTGCTGGCGAAGCTCGATGTCCACCCCGGCGGTCGGCTCGTCGAGGACGAGGATCGGCGGCGAGTGCACCATGGCCTTGGCGACGAGCAGGCGGCGCTTCATGCCACCGGAGAGAGTGCGCGAATAGGCGTTGGCCTTATCCTCGAGGTGGACGGCGCGCAGCAGTTCCGCGGTCTGCCGCTGGGCCTTCGGCACGCCGTAGAGGCCCGCCTGGATTTCCAGCGTCTCCGACGGCGTGAAGAACGGATCGAAGACGATCTCCTGAGGCACGATGCCGATCGAGGCCTTGGCATTGCGGGGATGCTTGTCGATATCGAAGCCCCAGATCTCGGCGCTGCCGCCGGTCTTGTTCACCAGCCCGGCGAGGATGTTGATCATCGTCGACTTGCCGGCGCCATTGGGCCCGAGCAGGCCGAAGATCTGGCCGCGCGGCACGTCCAGGGTCACGCCCTGGAGCGCCTGCTTGCCCCCCTTGTACGTCTTCTGAAGGTCGCGAATGGCGATGGCGGCGTCGGTCATGCCCGGCCCTTAACGCCTGCGCCGCACGAAGCATAGGCGCCTGGCGTGTGCTCGCTCAGCAGCAGCGGCCGATCCGATCGGGCCCCCCGCCGTAGCGCCGCTCGGTGCGCTCGCGGTGGAATTCGGCGCGGCTCATCACCGGCTCGCCCGGGTGGGCCGCACGGCGGTGCGCAGCATAGACCTCATAGTCCGGGACGCCGACCATCAGACGCGCCGCGCGCGCTGCGGCTTTCAGGCCGTCACGCCATCGCATCGGCGACCTCGAGAGCCGTCGGGCGGTCGCTGCGCCGGGCAGCGAGGATCGCGCGGACGCCGAAGAAGACCATGGCCAGGACCACGGCGACGAACAGCGCGCAAAGGCTGGCATTGACGTAATCGTTGAAGACGATCCGCCGCATCTCGCCGAGACCCTTCGCCGGCGCCAGGATTTCGCCGCGCCCGAGCGCTTCCGAATAGCGGGACGCATGGGCGAGGAAGCCGATCTTGGGGTCGGGGTGGAACATCTTCTGCCATCCCGCGGTCAGCGTGCAGAGCAGCAGCCACCCGACCGGGAGCAGGGTCACCCAGGCAAAGCGTTCCCGCTTCATCCGGAACAGCACGACCGTGCAGAGTGTCAACGCCATCGCGGCCAGCATCTGGTTCGAGATGCCGAACAGCGGCCAGAGCGTGTTGATCCCGCCGAGCGGGTCGGTGACGCCCTGGTAGAGGAACCAGCCCCAGCCGCCGACCGCGAGCGCCGTAGCGAGCAAATTGGCGGCCCAGCTCCGCGTCTCCTTGAGCCGCGGCACCGCGGTGCCGAGCAGATCCTGGATCATGAACCGCGCGACGCGCGTGCCGGCGTCGACCGTGGTGAGGATGAACAGCGCCTCGAACAGGATGGCGAAATGGTACCAGAAGGCCATCATCCCGGGCCCGCCAATGACGTTCGAGAGGATGTGGGCCATGCCCACCGCCAGTGTCGGTGCGCCGCCGGTGCGGGAGAGGATGGTCGCCTCGCCGACGTGCGCCGCCACCTGGTCGAGCATCGCCGGGGTGATCGCGAACCCCCAGCCGGAGACGGCGTTCGCCGCATCGGCGGTGGTGGTGCCGATCAGCGCCGCCGGGCTGTTCAGGGCGAAATAGACCGCCGGATCGAGCACGCTCGCCGCGACCAGAGCCATGATCGCGACGAAGCTCTCCATCAGCATCGCGCCATAACCGATCGCCGGGAGATGAGCCTCGCTCTCGATCATCTTCGGCGTCGTCCCCGACGCGACCAGGGCGTGGAAGCCGGAAACGGCGCCGCACGCGATGGTGATGAACAGGAAGGGAAAGAGGTTGCCGGCGAAGACCGGCCCGGTGCCGTCGACGAATCTCGTCACCGCCGGCATCTGGAGCTCCGGTCGAACGATCAGGATGCCGATCGCGAGGCCGACGATCGTGCCGATCTTGAGGAAGGTCGAGAGATAGTCGCGCGGCGCGAGCAGCAGCCACACCGGGATCACCGAGGCGATGAAGCCATAAGCGATCAGCATCAGCGCAAGCGCCTCGGCCGAGAAGGTGAAGGCAGGGCCCCATTGCGGATCGGAGGCGACCTGTCCGCCGAGGACGATTGCGGCCATCAGCCCCGCAAAGCCGATCAGCGAGACTTCGCCGATGCGCCCGGGGCGCAGGAAACGGCCGTAGAGGCCCATGACGAGGGCAACCGGCATCGTCGCGAACACGGTGAACGTCCCCCACGGGCTCCCCGCCAGTGCCTTCACCACCACCAGCGCCAGCACGGCGAGAAGGATGATCATGATCGCCAGTATTCCGATCATCGCCACGATGCCGGGGACGTTGCCCATCTCGGTGCGGATGATCTCGCCGAGCGAGCGGCCGTCCCGCCTGGTGGAGATGAACAGCATCAGGAAGTCCTGGACCGCCCCGGCGAACACCACGCCGACCAGCAGCCAGAGCGTGCCCGGAAGATACCCCATCTGGGCGGCGAGCACCGGCCCGACCAGCGGACCGGCGCCGGCGATCGCCGCGAAATGGTGGCCGAACAGGGTATAGCGGTCGGTCGGGACGTAATCGAGGCCGTCGTTGCGGCGCACGGCCGGGGTGCGGCGGGAAGGATCGATGCCGATCACCCGCCGGGCGATGAACATGGCGTAGAAGCGATAGGCCGTGAGGTAGACGCAGATTGCTGCAACCACGATCCACAGCGCGTTGATCGTCTCGCCGCGATGAAGCGCGACGACGCCCAGCGCAGCCGCTCCCGCCAGCGCGACCAGCGCCCAAAGCAGCCGATTGCCCGAAAGTGCCCGCATATCCCCTCCTCGCCGCACTGGCCGCGGCTGCTCGGCGCAGGCTAGCGGCGGCGCGTCGCGTCGGGAAGTCCTCGGCCACGGAAGATGGAAACGTCCATCTTTCCAGTTCGTTGAATGGTCCGCGCGAGGGGCGATGTAGGAGTGAGTCCGATGAACAAGCTTCTCGCAACCCTTGGCGCCATGTCGGCGCTAGCGATCGCGGCGCCGGCGGCGACGCAGGTCAGTTCGAATGCCAACGTAAACGCCAATGCCTATGGCGCGGCGAGCTTCGCCAATCGCATCGCGCGTCTCGACGCGCGCCTTCAATCCGGGATCAGCGCCGGCACCGTGAGCAGTGCCGAAGCGAGGACCCTGCGCCAGCAGCTTCGCGCGCTGTCACGCCTCGAGCGGCAGTACAGCCGGAACGGGCTTACCCAGGCGGAGCGGCAGGATCTGCAGCAGCGGATCCGCACCTTCCGCCAGGATCTCGCCCTCGCCGACGGCCGCGGCAATCGCTACGGCTCCAATGACGATCTGTATGACGACGATTATACCGGCCAGGGCGGCCCTTACGAGGAGGTCCAGTGCGAACGCCAGGGTGGAATCGGCGGTCTGATCGGCTCGGTCTTCGGCGGCAATGACGATTGCGATGGCCTGCAGGTGGGCGAGCGGGTCTCGGGCAACCTCGGCACCTTGCCCTCTTCCTATCGCAGCCAGTTCCGCGACGGGAACGGCATCGTCTACCGGACCGACGGCCGGCAGATCTATCAGATCGACACCCGCACCAACACGGTCCTGCGTGTCTACGCCATGACCCGCTGACCGGCAGCAGGGAGGGTCGCATTCGGCTCGCGCGATGCGGCCCACCTTTGCACCAGGCCGACGCTTTCAACCCTCGCCCGCAGCCTTGCTATTGAGAATTAGTCGCAATAATGTCCCGCATCGGAGGTGAAGATGCGGATCGAATGTCTGGCGCGCAGGGCCGAGTTGCAGGAGCTTCCCGATCAGGCAGTCCGCGCCGTGCGGGCGCTGCGCCGCTGGGTTGCGGCCCGGGGGACGGGACGGTGCACGATGGATTCGTTGCGAGCGCAGCTCGGCTGCCTCCGTGCTGCGGTCCATCTCCAGCTTCTCCTCGAGGAAGTGGGCGCCGCCTGGCCGGAGCCTTTCTCGGTCAGCCCGCCCTGCTGCCCCCGCCTCAGCCATGACGAGACGACCCTCGCCGGGATGCTGTCCCTGGCCGCGGCGGCGGATCGGCCGGGCTTCGACCGCCTGCTTTCCGATCTGCTCGCGGAAGACGTGCGCGAGCGGCTCTACCACTCTGCGCGGGTGCTGAGCGGCGTCCTGCCCGCCTGAGGTCAGCGCACGGCGCCGGGGACGACCGGGTGGCCGGAGTGGCCGCGCCCGGCCGGTATCTCGCGCCCGTAGGTTCCGGTGAGCAAGCCCGCGGCGAGAACGTTGCCGGCCATCGCCCTGACCAGCGCCGCCCGGCCCGGATTGCGGCCGAGGTCCGGCACTATGCCCAGGGCGAAAAGCTGGAAGGCGTAGGCATGCTCGCCGTGTCCGGTCGGCGGATCGGGCGGCAGCCAGCCTTCCAGGAAGTAGGAATTGCGCCCCACGTCCCTGCCGTCGGTATCGCCGGCGCCGTCGGCGACGATCGCGCCCTCGGCGAGACGCGCTTCATCCGCAGGGATGCCCCAGACGACGGCATGGACCAGCGGTTGCGGCGCCGGCGCGTCGGGATCCTCGACGATCAGCGCCAGGCTCTGCGTACCCTCGGGCACCGGACCCCAGATCAGCGGCGGCGAAACGCCTTCGCCGTCGGCGGTGAAGCGGGGCGGCAGCCGCGCCCCATCGGCGAAGGCCGGGCTGGAGAGGTCGATGCCGGAGAAGCTGCCGCCCAGCTCCGGCTGGAGGATCGCCAGTTTCTCGGCGCCGGCGCGGACCTTGCGGAGCGCGTGGCCGAGCCAATGCGGAACGTGTTCGAGCATGGAGCCTCCCTGGTGCGCGCTTCTCAACCCGCGAACCGCGGCTTCGCTCCGAACGCCGCAGGTCAGTTCCCCGAGATGAGGTCTCCGAACGGCCCAAGCACCGAGCCCTCGCCGCGATTGCCTCCTGGGCCGCCGGGCATCGCCGCCTGCAGCATCCGTCCGGCGAGGCGGGCGAACGGCAGCGACTGGATCCACACCTTCCCAGGGCCGGTCAGCCGCGCAAAGAACAGGCCTTCCCCACCGAACAGGGCGCTGCGCACGCCCCCGGCGCCGACAAGATCGAAATCGACCGAAGAGGTGAAGGCGGCGATGCAGCCGGTGTCGACGTGGAGCTGCTCGCCCGCTTTAAGCTCGCGCTCGATCACCGCGCCGCCCATCTGAACGAAGACCCAGCCGTCGCCGTCGAGCCGCTGCATGATGAACCCTTCGCCGCCGAAGAGGCCGGTGAGAATCCGGCGCTGGAAGTGGATGCCGATCGACACGCCGCGTGCCGCGGCGAGGAAGCTGTCCTTCTGGCAGATCAGCGTCCCCCCGACCTCGGAGAGGCGGATCGGCAGGATCGCCCCGGGCACCGGAGCGCCGAAGGCGACCCGTGCCTTGCCGCCGCCCTGGTGGGTGAAGACCGTGGTGAACAGGCTCTCCCCGGTGACGAGGCGCTTCCCGGCCGAGAGCAACTTGCCCATGAACCCGCCCTCCTGGCCGTCGCCGCTGCCGAACACGGTTGTCATCTCGACGCTGGCGTCCTTCCAGACCATCGAGCCGGCCTCGGCGACCGCGCTCTCGCCAGGGTCCAGCTCGATCTCGACGAACTGCAGCTCCTGGCCCTTGATCTCGAAATCAATGTCGTCCGCGACGCCCGAGCTGCGGCTGTGGTGATAGGGGGCGCCCCAGGGGGAGTTCGGCATGACGGATCCTCTCGCTCGTGATCCGCTCATCATATCGCGCAGCGCCCCGCCTTATCCAGCGGGACGTGTCCGCGGGTCTGCCGGTCTCGGTTCAGCCCGCGGCGATCAGCTCGTCCCAATCGAAATCGCCATGGCAGGTCAGCCAGGTCAGGGCATGGTGCCGCTCGCGCGCCACCTCGGGATCGATTCCCTCCGGCGACGGCCGCCCGTCGAGGCCGGCACGTCGCGCCGCCATATGATAACGGTAGGCGAGATCGGCCTCGTTGAGGATCTCGTTGGCGGGCCGCAGCCGATGGCGGGCAAGATCGGGAATATCGAAGATCGTGTCCATCAGACGATCGGAATCGCACCTCCGATCCGGCCGCCCGAGAGCGCCGTCGAAGTGGCGCAGCGCCCACATCAGCGTCCAGGATGCTTCGTAGCGCCAGGCGAACCAGGCGCGCAGGTCGCTGCTGGGCTCGTCGTCGTCGATGAAGTCCTGCTCGAGAGGCGAGAACAGGCCGTAGGCGCCGCGCTCGTCGATGATCCGCTCCACCTCGATCTGCGGAATTCCGGCACCCTTGGCGCCGACGATAGCCAGCGCCAGCGCCCGATCGGCGACCTCGGCTCGCGTCGGGAGCTGCAGACCCGCCTCGCCCTCGACGACGGGGAGGTGGCGATCGACAGCAACCCCCTCGGCACGCAGAAGGTCTTCGGAATGCTGCTTGCGCAGCACCTGGTCGAGGCAGATCTCGGGAACGTCCCCGCTCGCCGGAATCAGCACCTGACCGGCAACGCCGGAGAAATCGGCGACGCCTTCCGCGACGTCCGAGCGGCCGCCCTGGATCAGCCGAAGCTGGTTCACGGCCTTTCTCCCGCCAAGTGCATCATTCCCGCATTCCTTCGTCCAATCCTGCCTTTCTCATAGAGCGAAAGCGATCGGTCGCGGGGCGGGACGCTCTATTTCGGATCGAACTCCACGTGGAGGTGGTTGTTGGCGGGATTGAGGAACACCTCGAAGAGCACGTCATAGCCGCTGCCGAGGATCTGCGAGACCTCCTGCTGGAAACGCTTGCCGAGCTCCACCGAGATGTTGTTGCCGCGGAAATCCAGCGCCCGATCCTTGAAGTGGAGCGACCCGGCCATGTGGTTGCTGTCGTTGCCGGAGGTGATCACCGCCTGCGGAAGGCCGAGGGTGCGCACCGCCTGAGCCACGGCGGCGATCGCCTTCGCCATCGCGGGATGCAGCCGTGCAATCTTCACGGCACTGCTTTTCACCCCGACGCCATGCTGCTGGGCGACCATGTTGCCGTCGATCGTGCCGTCCGCCTCGGGCGCGGCGTCGGGCGGCGGCGGCGGCGCGGGGGTTGCCGCGGGAGATGGCCTGAACATCGCGAGGCACTTCTCGCACTCGCTCGGATAGCGGTTCCTGGTGATGCTGATCAGCTGGTTGCGCTGGGACTGCGGCAGCTTGGGGTTGGCGGCGACCTCCAGAACATAGGCGGTGCGGGCCTTGTAGATCTGCTCGACGAGCGCCCGGTCATAGCCGGGATCGTCGCGCGACAGCGTCGGGTCGGTGGCATCGATGGCGCGGATCAGGATGGTGGCGGCGCGGCCATGCTGGACCGCCACCGACCAGGTCGCATCGCGCACCGCGTCGTGCCTCTTGTCGAGATCGAGCCCCTTGCGCGCGAGCACGTCGGCAACGGTCTGGCGATAATGGGTGCGTTCGATGAACTGGTGCTGCGCCGCCCGGAAATCGTCCGGCTCGCGGCTTGCGATCGCCTTCCACAGGTTCGAGAAATCGCCGCTGCCCGGGACGAAGGCGCCGAGCTCCGCCGCCCAGCGCTTGCCCTCGCCCTTGAGGAAGGCGCCGAGCGTGCCGGCGTTCGAGGAAAGCTGATAGACGCCGTAGGAGACACCGCCAGGGTCGCCGGCCCCGGAGGAGACGGTGCCGGGTCCGCGATTGCCGCTCTCGAAGATCTCCGAGAGGGCGCCGAGCCGGTGCCTGGCGGTGCTCACCGCGGCTTTGACCGCGTCGGCCAGGTTCGAAAGCATCTCGCCCGCCGTGGGCGGCGTAGCCACTGCTGCTTCGGCAAGATCGCAGGCGCGATCGAGCGTTTCCACTTCCGACTGGCTGAAACCCCGCCCGAGCAGCTGGCGCACGGCGTCGAAAATCGGCTTTCTGTTCATCACCAATCCCCCCATCGGTTCAGAAGGACTGTCATACCGAAGATTGCAGCCTGCGGGAACGATCCGACCACGACCATCTCCGATCCGGACCAGTCGCCGAGCGAGCCGCGGCGAGGGCGGCTGGCGTCAGCGCGGCGGCAGGCTCGGCTCGACCAGATCCCAGAGATTTCCGTAGAGGTCCTCGAACACGGCGACGATGCCGTAAGGCTGCTCCGCCGGCGGCCGGACGAAACGGACGCCGCGGGCCTTCAGCGTCTCGAAATCCCGCCGGAAATCATCGGTGTGGAGGAACAGGAACACGCGGCCGCCGGCCTGCCGGCCGACGAGTGCTTCCTGCTCTTGCGTCGCGGCCCGCGCGAGGAGCAGGCTCGTGCCCCCTCCGCCGGGCGGCGCGACCAATACCCATCTCTTGCCCTGTTCGGGCTGGTGGTCGTCCGCCACGAGCGTGAAGCCGAGCCTCTCGCAATACCAGGCGATCGCCTCGTCATAGTCGCGGACGACGAGCGCCACGTGCGCGAGCACGGCGCCGTTCAGCACGCGCGCGCGACGCTCCGGCTGTTCAGCGGAACTGACAAGGAGAGCCGGCCCACAAGGCCATCACCTTGTCCTGCTCGTCGAGGAATCCGCCGACGCCGCCGACGTCGAACTCTGGCCCGATGCTCGATTCCTCGTCCACCGGCGTGTCGCCCAGGGCGCTACGCGGCGCGCCGACAGTCAGGCCGCCCGCCGTATGCAGCACCGGTTTGCTCCCGCCGAGCGACCAGCCGGCGAACCTGCCCTCCTGGAAACCGAGCTGGAGGTTCCCGAACTGGACGAAATCCATCGGTCCCTCGCCGCATGCGTCATTGTGCTCGCGGCGCTCCGGCGTTCCGAACACGGCCGTCGCCGCCCTGACGACATCCGCCTGCGGCATGCCGAAGGTCAGGCCGGGCGCGAGCCCGTTGGCGGCGAGAGTGTAGGGCACTGGCGCGGCGTCGGGCGCCGCCGCGGCTGCTGCGTTCGAGGCCGGTTGCGGAGTGACGGCGGCCGCCGCGGCCGGAGAGGCGCCATTGGCGGCCGTATCCGAGCTCGGCGTGTCCCTCCCGCTGCCGCAGGCGGCGACAGCGAGAGCTGCCGCCACGGTCGCCATCATCCTGCGTCGGTCCATCGGCTTCCCCCTGGCCGGGAGCAGGAAAACACGAAGGCGCGGCCGGCGCAACAGATGCTGCGCCGGCCGCCGGCCCCTATTCGGCCGCGGGGAGGTAGATCTCTCCGCCCTTCTCCCGGAACTTCTCGCTCATCTCGGCCATGCCCGCTTCCGCATCGCCGGCCGCGAGGACCGTGTCGGCGGGCGCATTTTGCCTGGCCGCGAAGTCCCGCACTTCCTGGGTGATCTTCATCGAGCAGAATTTCGGGCCGCACATCGAGCAGAAATGCGCGGTCTTGGCGCCCTCGGCGGGCAAGGTCTGATCGTGGTATCTCTCGGCCGTGTCCGGGTCGAGGCTGAGATGGAACTGGTCGCGCCAGCGAAACTCGAAGCGGGCGCGGCTGAGCGCGTCGTCGCGCAGCTTCGCCGCCGGATGGCCCTTGGCGAGATCGGCGGCGTGGGCGGCGAGCTTGTAGGTGACGACTCCGACCTTGACGTCGTCGCGGTCGGGCAGGCCGAGATGCTCCTTGGGTGTCACGTAGCAGAGCATCGCCGTGCCGAACCAGCCGATCATCGCCGCGCCGATCGCGCTGGTGATGTGATCGTAGCCGGGCGCGATATCGGTGGTCAGCGGCCCGAGCGTATAGAAGGGCGCCTCGCCGCAGGCCTCGAGCTGCTTGTCCATGTTCGCCTTGATCTTGTGCATCGGCACGTGGCCGGGGCCCTCGATCATCACCTGGACGTCGTGACGCCATGCAATCTCGGTCAGCTCGCCGAGCGTGGCGAGCTCGGCGAACTGCGCCTCGTCATTGGCGTCGGCGATCGAGCCGGGGCGCAGGCCGTCGCCCAGCGAGAAGGCGATGTCGTACGCCTTCATGATCTCGCAGATCTCCTCGAAGCGGGTGTAGAGGAAGCTCTCCTTGTGGTGGGCGAGGCACCATTTGGCCATGATCGAGCCGCCGCGGCTGACGATGCCGGTGACGCGCTTCGCCGTCATCGGGATGTAGGGCAGGCGGACGCCCGCGTGGATGGTGAAATAGTCGACGCCCTGCTCGGCCTGCTCGATCAGCGTGTCGCGGTAGATCTCCCAGGTGAGGTCCTCGGCGACGCCGCCGACCTTCTCCAGCGCCTGGTAGATCGGCACGGTGCCGATCGGCACCGGGGAGTTGCGGATGATCCATTCGCGCGTGTCGTGGATGTTGCGCCCGGTCGAGAGGTCCATGACCGTGTCGGCGCCCCAGCGGATCGCCCAGACCATCTTGTCGACCTCGGACGCAACGTCCGACGCCACCGCGGAGTTGCCGATATTGGCGTTGATCTTGACCAGGAAGTTGCGGCCGATCGCCATCGGCTCGCTCTCCGGATGGTTGATGTTCGACGGGATGATCGCGCGGCCGCGGGCGACCTCGTCGCGAACGAACTCGGGCGTGACGAAATCCGGGATGGCCGCGCCGAAGTCCTGCCCGTCGCGCGCCGCCGCCTCGGCCCGCTGCGCGCGTCCCAGATTTTCGCGGATCGCGACATATTCCATCTCGGGCGTGACGATGCCGCGCCTAGCATAATGCATCTGGGTAACGTTGGCGCCGGCCCTGGCGCGCAGCACGTCGCGGCGGACGTTGGGGAAGGGCTGGACGCCGCCGGAGCGGTCCGGCCCCAGCTGGCCGTTGTCCTCCGGCTTCACCTCGCGCTGCGGCACCTCCTCGACGTCGCCGCGGCCGCGGATCCAGTCGCGGCGGAGCTCGGGGAGGCCGGCCATGATGTCGATCGCCGCCTTCGGATCGGTATAGGGGCCCGAGCAATCGTAGACGCGCAGAGGCGGCTCTCCGCTCGACGGTTCGAGGTCGATCTCGCGCATCGCGACGCGAAGACCGTTCGGGCCTTCGACGTGAATCTTGCGGCTGCCGCGGATCGGGCCGGTGGTGACCTTCAGTTCGGTGCGGGCGGGAATATCGGCCATGTCTTCGCTCTCCTAGGTGGATGGAGAGCGGCGAGGTCTGGCCTATCCGTCTCCCTCCCTACGCCGGTGTCAGCCGGATCAGGTTCGACGGGTCGCGGGCCAGGAAGCCCGCCTCTCAACCGCGTCTTGGGCGCGGTCCCCCGGGGAATGGTTCCCCATAGGCCAAAGCGGAGCACTCAGGAAGCCGCTGCGTTGATCGGAGATGCACATCGTCGAAATTCTCCTGCCGCTCTGCGACAACGAGGGTCACCGCTTCGGCCATGCGCCTTACGAGCAGGTGCGCGAGGAGCTCGTCGCCCGCTTCGGGGGGCTCACCGCCTTCACCCGCAGCCCGGCCGAGGGCCTGTGGGAAGACGAGGGCGAGCGCAGTCGTGATCAGATCGTGATCTTCGAGGTGATGAGCGACGGCATCGACCGCAATTGGTGGGAGAAGTACCGCGCCGAGCTCGAGATCCTGTTCCGCCAGGAAAGGATCATCGTGCGCGCCCACGAGGTCGAGATCATCTAGGCCGCAGCCGCCTCTCTCCTCTCGGATCCGCCCGTCCCTACAGCGGGAGCTCGAGCGGCACTGGACCGGGCGCCGCTTCGCCCTCGATGAGGTTGGAGAGGCCGAGGCCGAGCAGGCGAATGCTCTTGGCGGGCGGCAGCAGGGTGCGGAGCAGGGCGCGCCCGGTCTCGACGAACTCCTCGACGTCCCGGACCATGACCGTCGTCGATCGGGCGCGGCTGACGATCTGAAAATCCGCGTATTTGACCTTGAGATTGACGGTCCGGCCCCTCAGCCCCTTCGCTTCGATCCGGGTCCAGACGTGGCGGCCGATCCGCTCTAGCTCGTCGAGCAGCGCCTGGGGTTCCGCCAGGTCAGTCATGAACGTGTCTTCGGCGCTGACCGACTTGTACGGACGATCGGCTTTCACCTGCCGGTGGCAGATGCCGCGGGCGAGGTCGTGATAATATTGGGCCGAGCTGCCGAAGTGCGCGGCAAGCCAGTCGAGGCTGCGCGTCTTGAGATCGGCCCCCGTCTCGATGCCCAAGCGCTTCATCTTCTCCGCGGTCTTCGGCCCCACCCCGTGGAAGCGCGCGACCGGCAGCGACTCGACGAACGCCGGCCCGCGCGCCGGGGTGACGACGCAAAGTCCGTTCGGCTTGTTCTGATCGGACGCAAGCTTCGCCAGGAACTTGTTGTACGAGACTCCGGCCGACGCCGTGAGGCCGGTCTCCGCCAGGATCCTGGCCCGTATCTCCTCGGCAATCCTGGTGGCGATGCCGATGCCCTTGAGGTCCTCGGTCACGTCCAGATAGGCTTCGTCGAGGCTGAGCGGCTCGACGTGCGGCGTATAGTCCAGGAAGATCGCGCGAATCTGCTGGGAGACGGCGCGATAGGCGTCGAACCTCGGCTTTACGAAGATCAGTTCGGGGCAGCGGCGGCGTGCCGTCACCGCGGGCATCGCAGAGCGCACGCCGAAGCGCCTCGCTTCGTAGCTCGCCGCCGCGACCACGCCCCGCACGCCTCCGCCGACGGCGATCGGCTTGCCGCGCAACTCGGGATGGTCGCGCTGCTCCACCGACGCGTAGAAAGCGTCCATGTCGACGTGGATGATCTTGCGCAGGGCGTTCACGCTTTGTGCTTATAGGCGATCGGGTTCACTCGGGAAAGGCCGCGACTGCACCCAGATGTGGCATCTTCGCCACAGCCGACTTGGATTGGTGTCGTTTTGCCACCGTTTTGGTTGAGAAACCCTCCCTCGCCCTTGATCCCCGTTATAGAAGAAGACACCGAAGTCGAACCAAGCAAAGGGGAGTTGGGGACTTGTTGAAGATGTTCACCGCGGCCGCTGTGGCCGCCAGCCTTGTCGCTGCGCCGACCGTCGCTGCAGCGCAGAGCGCCGCGCCGGCACCGGCCGCCGAGTCGGTTCAGGCCGACAGCGAGATTCGCGGCGGCTTCATCCTGCCGTTGGCGGTGATCGTGGCGCTTGTCGTCGCCGTGGTCCTGCTCACCAACGACGATGACGAGGAAGTTCCGGTCACGCCGTAACGGCTGCCCATTTCAAGGAGGCGCCCGCTCCGGCAACGCCGGGGCGGGCGTTTTCGTGTCCGGCGATCAGAAGTTGACGCGAAGCCCTGCGCCGGCGACGCGGCTGGTTCGCGGCGCCACGTCGCGGATCGGATCGGTGCGGCCGAGCTCGCGCTCCTTCACCGTCGCGCCGGTGACCGCGAAAAGGCCCAGGCCGACATCCACCTGCTCGTGAAGCGGAAGGCTGCGCAGCATGCGCGTCTGCGGAGGCGCGGTGCGCAGGTCGCCGAGGCTGTCGCCGGCGTCGCGGACGCCGGCCATCGGTACCAGGGGAAGCGCACGCGCATGCCTGGTCCGGCCGATCCCGCTGAGGACGAGAGCCTCATGGGCCCGCGCCGCGGCTAGAGGCGATTGAGGTTCCGGCCCGGGCTTCCGCGCATTCGCGGGAAGAGCCGCAGTAAGGCATAGTCCGGCGACCACCAGTCCAGAACATCCTCTCAACACGCAGAGACGCTCCCAGATTACTAACATGTCTCAAGTCCCGGAGACGCGGGAGGTTCCCGCGTGGAGGCTAGAACGTGTAGGCCAGCCCCAGCAAGCCCGAGAATTGATCCGCATCGCCGGCAATCGACACGATCGGGCTGCGCTTGAAATCCCCCTGCAGGCGCGAATAGGCCGCCGCGCCGAACAGGGAGAGACCCGGATTGCGCAGGTCGCCGGTCAGCGTCTGCGCGAGGAACAGACCGAGCCGCATCGATTTCCACCCGCTGTTCGCATTGTAGACGGGAAGGCCGCTGGCGAGCGAGCCCGCCGGGCTGACGCTGAAATAGGTGCGGGCGTAGCCGTCGCCGACATGCTCGGCCGATGCGCTAAGAGTCGCATAGGTCCGCGTGCTGAGCGGAGTGCTGTATTCGATCGAGGGGCTGAAAACCGCGCTCTTGTGGGTGTCGGTCAGATCGTACTGCCAGGTCGCGCGGATGCCGAGGCTGTCATATTGGTGGAGAACCCCCTGCTTCGCGATCCCTGTCTGGAAGCCGAGTTCGATCGCCGTGTCGATCTCGCCGAGCGCGCGAACCTGGGCATCCTTGATCCTGGCGGTGCGGTCCAGGCGGACGTAGGCAACCGGTCCCAGCTCGAGGGTGATCGGTGCATCCTCGGCATCGGGGATGAGGTCGATGGCGATCCCCGGCCCGCGGGTGATGAAGCTGATCCCGGAGACCTTTCCCATGGCGACGCCGATCGGCTGGACGATGTAATCGTCCGACCCCTCGTAGCTCGGGATATAGGCGGCGCCCGCGCCGATGGTCAGGCTGTTGCGGTCCGCAGGACGGTCGCTCGTCCGGTCGGGCAAAGCTTCCGAGTCCTGCGCCTGCGCCGCGGCGGGTGCGGCTGCCACGGCCGCGGCAGCAAAAGCGACGACGGGCAGGGCCCGGACGAGGATCGGCTTGAGGGTCACTGGTCTCTCCCTGTTGCCGCCCGGCGCGCGGGCGCGTGATTCAGTAGCGCAGCCGCCCCTCGGCTGCGTCGGCGATCCGGCGCATGTGACGAAGCCCCCGCCAGAGCAGGAGGATAGCAAGGGCGAGCAGTCCCGCAAGGGCCAGCAAGGCATAAGCGATCGCCTCCAGCCAGCGGTCCTGCCCGGTGGTCTCCGCCGGCGTTGCCGAGGCCGGGCTCCGGACGCCACCGCCCTCGGTGGACGCCGGCGGAGCGGCGTTCCGCTCGGCTGTCCGCTCCATTTGGCTCTCGGGCACCTGCGAGGCTGGGCGGTCTTGAGACGGAGGCGTCGAGGCCTCGTTCGGTTCGGAGGAAAAGCCGCGCGGCGCCCAGGCGGCATCGTTCGACACGGCGGCAAGCGAGCCGAGGATCGACAGGGTGACGAGGCCGGCGAGGACCAGCATCACCATCCGGATCGTCCATTCGGCGAGGTTCGTCGGCATCGCGGCATCCAATCGGTCCGGGCCGGCGTTGTTCCGCAGCGTATCGCCGGCTATTCGAAATCGGATCGGGAATGGAGAGATGATGCGCACTGCCCTGCTTGCTGCCGCCGCCTGCCTCTCGCTCGCCGGCTGCGGGGCCGTGGCGGAGAACCGGATCGAGACCGCACTGACCGACGCCGGGCTCTCGAGGCCGGTTTCGAGCTGCATCGCCGAGCGCATGGTCGACAAGCTCTCGATCGCGCAGCTGCGCAGCATCAGCCGGCTCAAGGACAAGGCCGGCGAGCGGCCGAAGGAGATGGGGCTTCCCGCATTCCTTCTCGCCCATCGCTCCGATCTCGATCCGGAAGTCTATGCCGTGATCGCCCGGGCGGGGGTGGGCTGCGCGCTTTCGACCTGAGCCGGTGCGCTTGGATTCCGCCCTCTCCTGTGCTTAAGGGCCGCCAACCCTTCCACCTTACGAGGAAGCTCCCCTCCCCATGAACATCCACGAATATCAGGCGAAGGAACTGCTCGCCAAGCACGGCATCCCCGTTCCCGCCGGCCATGCCGCTCTCACCGTCGAGGAAGCCGTCGCCGCAGCCGGCCGCCTTCCCGGGCCGCTCTACGTCGTCAAGGCGCAGATCCACGCCGGCGGCCGCGGCAAGGGCAAGTTCAAGGAGCTCGGACCGGACGCCAAGGGCGGCGTTCGCCTCGCCAAGTCGGTCGACGAGGTGCGCACCAACGCCGAGGAGATGCTGGGCAAGACCCTGGTCACCATCCAGACCGGCGAAGCGGGCAAGGAGGTGAACCGCCTCTACGTCACCGACGGCGTCGACATCGCCAAGGAATATTATCTGGCGCTACTCGTCGATCGGGCCACCGGCCGCGTCGCCATGGTCGTCTCGACCGAGGGCGGCATGGACATCGAGGCCGTCGCCCACGATACGCCGGAGCGGATCACGACGATCACGATCGACCCGGTGCAGGGCTTCATGCCGCACCATGGACGCGCCCTCGCCTTCGCGCTGAAGCTCCAGGGCGATCTCAACAAGCAGGCCCAGGCGCTCGCGAAGAAGCTTTACGAGGCGTTCCTCGCGCTCGACTGCGCGATGCTGGAGATCAATCCCCTGGTCGAGACCGAGGACGGCCGGCTCCTGGTCCTCGACGCGAAGATGAGCTTCGACTCGAACGCCCTGTTCCGCCACCCGGACGTCGAGGCGCTGCGCGACGAGACCGAGGAGGATCCGATGGAGGTCGAGGCGTCCAAGTACGATCTGGCCTACATCAAGCTCGACGGCGACATCGGCTGCATGGTGAACGGCGCCGGCCTCGCCATGGCGACGATGGACATCATCAAGCTGAACGGCGCCTTCCCGGCCAACTTCCTCGACGTCGGCGGCGGCGCGTCCAAGGAGAAGGTCACCGCGGCGTTCAAGATCATCCTCTCCGATCCTGCGGTGAAGGGCATCCTCGTCAACATCTTCGGCGGCATCATGCGCTGCGACATCATCGCCGACGGAATCGTCGCCGCGGCGCGCGAGGTCGATCTCAAGGTGCCGCTCGTCGTCCGTCTGGAGGGCACGAATGTCGAGGAAGGCAAGGCGATCCTCGCCGATTCCGGCCTCGCCATCGTCCCCGCGAACGATCTCGGCGACGCTGCCCAGAAGATCGTCGCGGCGGTGAAGGACGCTGCTTGACGTTAACGTAAGGGTCAAGCTACTGGCGTCGCGTTCATTCTCTCCCGGATGGGGGAGGACACGAAGCCTTGGCGAAGCGAAGCTGAGCTAGGGGAGTTGGAGAGGGTGACACCGTCGGCGGTGACTCGCCGCGTCTGTCACCTCCTCCCAGCTTCGCCTAAGCTCGCCGAAGAGGCTCGCCAAGGCTGCGCAACCCTCCCCCTCGAGGGGAGGGGGCTTTTGAGGAGAGGACAGCATGAAGCTTCTCGTCCCGGTGAAGCGGGTGATCGACTATAACGTGAAGCCGCGGGTCAAGGCCGACGGCACCGGCGTCGATCTCGCCAACGTCAAGATGAGCATGAATCCCTTCGACGAGATCGCGGTCGAGGAAGCGATCCGCCTGAAGGAGAAGGGCGTCGCGACGGAGATCGTCGTCGTGTCGATCGGTCCGGCGAAGGCGCAGGAGACGCTGCGCACCGCCCTCGCGATGGGTGCCGACCGCGCGATCCTCGTCCAGACCGACGACAATGTCGAGCCGCTCGCCGTCGCCAAGATCCTGACCAAGATCGCGGCCGAGGAGCAGCCCGGCATGGTGATCCTGGGCAAGCAGGCGATCGACGACGATTCCAACCAGACCGGCCAGATGCTCGCCGCGCTGCTCGGCTGGGCGCAGGGCACCTTCGCGTCGAAGGTCGAGGTGGAGGGCGAGGCGGTCAGCGTCACCCGCGAGGTCGACGGCGGGCTCGAGACGGTGCGCCTGAAGCTGCCGGCGATCGTCACCACCGATCTTCGCCTCAACGAGCCGCGATACGCCTCGCTGCCGAACATCATGAAGGCGAAGTCGAAGCCGCTCGCGACCAAGAGCCCGGCCGATTACGGGGTCGACATCGCGCCGCGCCTGACGACCTTGCAGGTGCGCGAGCCGTCGAAGCGTGAAGCCGGCGTCAAGGTCGGCTCCGTCGACGAGCTGATCGACCGCCTCCGGACCGTGGGAGTGATCGGATGAAGACCCTCGTACTCGTCGAACATGAGAATGGCGATCTGAAGGACGCCACGCTTTCCGCGGTGACCGCGGCCGCCAGCCTCGGCGAGGTTCACCTCCTCGTCGCCGGCGACGCGGGTGCCGCCGCCGTCGCCGAAGCCGCCGCGAGGATCGCGGGCGTCGGCAAGGTCCACCTCGCCGAGGATGCGTCGCTGGCCCATCAGCTGGCGGAGAACGTCGCGCCGCTCGCCGTCTCGCTGATGGAAGGCCACGATGCGTTCGTCGCGCCTGCGACGACGACCGGCAAGAACATCGCACCCCGTGTCGCGGCGCTGCTCGACGTCATGCAGATCTCGGACGTCATCGCGATCGAGGGCGAGGACACGTTCGTCCGCCCGATCTACGCGGGCAATGCGATCGCCACGGTGAAGTCTTCGGACGCGAAAAAGGTGCTGACGGTGCGCGCCACTGCCTTCGACAAGGCGCCGCGCGAGGGCGGATCGGGGACCGTCGAGCGCGTCTCGGGCGCGGGTGACCAAGGCCTGTCGAGCTTCGTCGGGGCCGAGATCGCCGCTTCGGAGCGTCCGGAGCTGACCAGCGCCAAGATCATCGTTTCGGGCGGCCGTGCCCTCGGTTCGGCCGAGCAGTTCCACCAATATATCGATCCGCTGGCCGACAAGCTCGGCGCGGCCGTCGGCGCCAGCCGCGCGGCGGTCGATGCGGGCTATGCGCCGAACGATTATCAGGTCGGCCAGACCGGCAAGATCGTCGCTCCGGAACTCTACGTCGCCGTCGGCATCTCCGGCGCGATCCAGCACCTTGCCGGCATGAAGGATTCGAAGCTGATCGTCGCGATCAACAAGGACGAGGACGCGCCGATCTTCCAGGTCGCCGACATCGGCCTGGTCGGCGATCTGTTCAAGCTGGTGCCGGAGCTGACCGAGAAGCTCTGATCAGGCGGGGAGCGCCGCGAGCGCTCCCCAGTCCACCGGATCCTTGCAGCCGCGGCTCGCCGCCACCGCCGTGATCGGCAGATGGTCCGGCGCGAAGCCGATTCGCCGCAGCTCGCGCCGGACGTAGAAGTGCATCAGCGGCGCGATCTTAGGCGCCGCCTCCCGTGTCTCGCCCCGCCAGATGAAGCGCAGCGGCCCGACGGGTGTCGCCAGCGCGGCGAGCGGCTCGGCCATGGTGCCGTGGGCTCGATATTCGGCGGCCAGCAGCCGGCAGTCGCCGCGCTGCGCATGGATGACGGTGGCGAACGGACGGACCTCGCGCGTGACGACGAAGCCCTGTTGCCGCAGAGTGTCGACGGCGGCCGAGACGAAATCGGCATTGCCGCCATCGGGCGCGGTGCGTGACAGCGCCGCCTTGCCGCCCAGGCTGAGAAGCAGGGCGGCTCCGACGATCAGCCTAAAGCGGACGGAAGACGGCACGGCGCGCTCCGAACAAGCATATGGCGACGACGAGCAGCAGGGTCGTCCACATCGCGATGTGGTAGCCCCAGCCGTGATGAATCTCCTCGAGATGCTCCGGCCAGCGAAGCATCGCCCCGATCCGCAGGACGTTGACCGCGATCGTTGCGGCAAGGGCGGCAAGGCAATAGAGCGCCGGGCGCCAGCCGAACGGCACGTCGAAATATTGGTTCACGCTGGCCCAGAAGACCAGCGCAAGGGACATGCCCTGCATCGACGAGCAGCCCGGCGCGACGACGATACCGCTCCAGCGGTCGCCGATCCACAGCGTATTGCCCTGCTGCTCGGCGCCGATCAGATTGGCGACGAACAGCGCGTCGGCCGAGAGCAGCGGACCGCTGAAGGTCGCGAGCATCAGCCGCCCCCACAAGAGTGCGCCGGTGATGGCGAGGAAGATGATGCCGGCGCGACGAAGCGGCGCCCGCGGCGCACTGGTCGCGATCGTCCAGACGGCGACGAGCGCCAGCGCGGCGCTGCTCGCGGTCGCAGCGGGAAACAGGGCGGCGCCGCCTGCGAGCAAGGCGATCGGCAGGTCCTCGCGGCGCAGCGGCCGGCGATCCCCATCTCCCGCCAGGAGCGCGAGACCCGCCGCCAGCGCGACCCAGAGGATGGCGCTGACCCCGAACAGGTCCATCGCCGCCGCGGCCATGCCGCGCTCCTCGACCGCGCGCAGCGCATGGCCGAAGAAGCCGTTGAGCGTGGCGATCAGGCAGACGCCGAAGAAGAGGTGGCTGCGGCCGAGCTCGCCCGGCCGCAGCGTTTCGATGGTCACCGAAGCCTTAGCGGCGGCGCATGCGCCGGATCAGATAATAGCCGGCGCCGAATACGGCGAGCGCGGGCGCGCCGGCGGCGAGGACGGGGGCCGGGGTGGGTGTCACGCCGGCAAAGGCCGGCCCGGCCGCCGCCAGGGCGGTCACGCCGACAAGGGACGCGGCACGGATGGTGTTCGCGAGAGACGCCATTCTTTTCCTCCTGACATATTGGGCCGAAGCGGCCGCGGCAGAGCTTGCTTGTGGGGCCAGAGGAATCAAGCGAGAAAGCGACCAAGGCGGACCGCGAGGGGACGAAGATGTGAGCGGCTGGATCGATGGAGGAAGCGGGGACGTGCTTCGTGCCGCCCTGCCGATCGCCGGCGCCCTCGCGATGCTGGCGCTGCTGACGGGGCTCGAGGTGCTGCGGCCGCTCCATCGGGCACAGCCGGAGCGCCGTGGCCGTCTCCTCACCAACTTCGGCCTGGGGCTGATCAATCTGCTGATGGTCCTGCTGCTGCCGCTGGGCTCGGTCGCCGCGGCCGAATGGGCCCGGGGGCAGGGTTTCGGCTTGCTGCCCGCGCTGGGCGTACCGGCGGTGGCCGCGGCGATTCTCACCATCGCGGCGCGCAGCCTCCTGATCTACGGCGTGCACCGGCTCGCCCATCGCGTTCCCTTGCTCTGGCGGTTCCATCGGGTCCACCATCGCGACACCGCCGTCGATCTTTCGACCGGCTTCCGCCATCACCCGATCGAGGTCCTCTATGTCGCGCTCGCTGCGGCGGCGCTGGCTGCGGGGTTGGGCCTGTCGCCGGCCGCCCTTGCCGGCTACGAGATCGCTGCCGCCGCTCTGTCCTTGTGGTCGCACGCCAACCATCGGCTTGCGGAGCCGGTGGACCGGCTGCTTGGCGTGCTGCTGTTCACGCCCGCCCTCCATCACGTCCACCACTCCGCCCATCAGCCGGAGACGGACAGCAATTACGGCGATGCGCTGACGCTCTGGGACCGGGTGTTCGGTACCTATCGCCGCTTGCCTCATGCGTCGGTCCAGCGGCTCCGCTTCGGCCTCGGGCCAGCCGACGATCGCCACGCCGGCGATCTGCTGGTCCAGCTTTGCGACCCGCTGATCGGCCGCAAGGCCCCGCAGGAGGAGCGGCCCGTCGTCACGCAAGCGGAGTGACGCCGCTCAGAAGCCGCTGAGGACGCTCCTCACGTTGGCGCCGAGCGCCTCGACGGCGTAGCCGCCTTCCATGACCACCAGAGTGGGCAGGCCGAGACCGGCGATGCGGCGGGCGATCGGCGCATAGTCCGCAGTCTCCAGTGCGAAGAAGCTGATCGGATCGCCGACGAAGGTATCGGCGCCGAACGAGCAGACCAGCAGCTCGGCATCGAAGCCGGCGATGGCCGTCAGCGCGCGCTCGAGAGCCGTCTCGAACGCCGGAAAAGCCGTACCGCGGGGCAGCGGCAGGTTCAGGGTCGCGCCCTCGCCGGCGCCGATGCCCCGCTCGTCGGCATGCCCCCAGTAGAAGGGATAATCGGTCTTCGGATCGGCATGGATCGACGCGAAGAAGACGTCGCCGCGATCGAGGAAGATGTCCTGGGTGCCGTTGCCGTGATGATAGTCGATGTCGAGAATGGCGACGCGCCGGCGTCCGGCGGCGATGGCCACTTCAGCGGCCACCGCAGCGGCGTTCAGATAGCAATAGCCGCCCATGTAATCGGCGCCGGCATGATGGCCCGGCGGGCGGCACAGAGCAAAGGCGGCGGCCTCACCGCCGAGCACCGCATCGAGTCCGGACAAGGCCGACTGCACCGACCAATAGCTGCCCTCCCACGTTCCTTCGGCGATCGGCGTGCTGGCGTCGTAACTGTATTGGCCGAGGCGGGCGTCGACGCGGTCGAGCGTGAGCGGCCGGCGCCCGACCACCGGCCAGACATAGGCTCCGGCATCACCCGGCCGCCCGGCCGCCCGCCACTCGCCGAAGGCGGACTTCAGGAAGTCGACATAGGCGCGGGGATGGATGCGAAGGATCGGCTCCTCGCCATGGTCGCGCGGCGCCTCGGCCGGCCCGAGCGCCTCCAGGATGGCGTCGATCCGTCCGGGATGCTCGGCGAAGGGCACGAACGCGCCGTTGTGCAGCTCCTTTTCCGGCGCATGGCGGCGCTGCAGCGGGGAATGGAAGGTGCGCATCAATGCGGCGTCAGATCGGTAGGAAGGGTAGGCTCGGAGAGAATCGCGGCCATCGCCTGCCAGCGCTCGGCCGGTCCCACGCCCGCGCCTTCGACATGGGCGCGCACCATGTCCTGCCCGAGCCCGTAGTTGATCACGTAGGAGCGATATTGCTCGGTGAACGCGATCGACTGTTCGGCCCGAGCGCGCGAGACGAGCTGGTATTTCTGGGTGAGCCCGACCGCCGCCGCCTTGTCGATCCGCCCCTCTAGGAGGTCGGCGGCGATCGTGAAGCGGGCGCCGGCCAGCGCCTTCATCGCTTCGAGCAACGCCAGATAGCGCGCGGCATCGGTCGTCGGCAGGCCGGCGAGCGGATAGAGCGCCCTGGTCTCGTAGGCGAGCCGCTCCTCACCGGGGAAGGCGAGCTCGATGCCGTAATTGGCCGATCCTTCCGCGATCAGCGATTGCGGCGAGTAGAGCGGATAGACGGTATATTCGATCCAGCCGCGCTCCTTGGCCAGCTCCCGCTCGAGCAGCATGTTGTAGGCGTGATGGCCCGGATAGCCTTCGTGGCAGCCGAGATCGACGGCCCGGCTGATGCGGATCGGCAGATCGGTGTTCACCTGGATGAGGCTGGTCGCGTTGCCCTTGTACCAATTATACCCCGACCAGCTCTTGCCGGTGACGAACTCCAGGGTGAAGCGCTCCTCGGCGGGCAGCGGGATGTGCGCCACGGTCCGGCGGCGGCACTCGGCGATCGCGGCGCGGAACACCGGCTCCAGCCGATCCTTGGGAATGACGAAACGGTCCTGGAAGGCATCCACCCGCTCCGCGAGCGGACCCGCGCCGGGCACCAGGCTCTCGATCCGGGCGAGGATCGGATCGTAATCGGCGAGCGGCTTCAGCTGCGGCCGGACTCCGAAAAGGCCTTCGGCCTCGTCCGCGAAGGGGAGCTTCTCGCCGCGCAGCATCCTGAGGCGGGTCTCGGCGGCACGCAGCTGGGCGGCCAGAAAGGCGCGGCGTCGCTGCTCCATTCGCTCGAGCCGCCCGGCGTCCAGCGCCTTGGTGCGCCGCGACAGGTCCGCGGCCGCCGTGGCGAGCTCGGTGAGGGATCGCGGTGCGGCCTTGGCCGCGTCCTGCCACTCGGCCGGCCCATAATAAGCGTCGACATACCCGGGCTCGCGCTCGCCGATCTCCAGCTGCAGCTGGACATAGTCCTTGGCAATCTCGTCCAGGCTGTCGCCTGCCGGCCGGTGCGCGACGCACCCGCTCAGCAGGGCCGCCGCCAGCAGCGCCAGCAGAACCCTCATCGTTCCTCCAACCCCATGACGTCGCCGTCGCCGGCGATCTCGGCGTTCTGTCGTTCCTCCTCATCCTGCAGACTCGGCGCGCACGGGGCAAGCCGCAGCATCGCCCAGCCGGCGAGGGTGGAGAGGAACGATCCCGCCAATATGCCGATCTTGGCTTCCTCCGCCCGCTCCGGCTCGCCGGGGAAGGAGAGGCCGCCGATCAAGAGGCCCATCGTGAAGCCGATGGCGCAGAGCAGGTCGACGCTCCAGACCTGCATCCAGGTGGCGCCGCGCAGCCGGCGCGCGAAGCCGAGCCGCACGCAGGGCCATACCGCGCCGAAGATGCCCGTCTGCTTGCCGACGAACAGCCCGAGCTGGCGACGATCATGGCAAGCGCGGCCGCCGCCATCGGCACCAGGCCCCCGCCGCTTCCGAGCTCAGAAAGACGCGCAGCGCCGACGCGGCCGAGGACCGGGTTGCGGCCATCCCGAGCCTCCAGCCGCAGTCGTCCGATGGAGGAAGGCCGCGCAGGGCGCGACGAGAGATCGCGCGGTTGATCTTCGCGCCCCGATCCGCTCAGATCATGCGATGGATCAGACCACGCCCGTCTCGCAGATCGCCCACCTCATCCAGCTCGCGATCGCGCCGGTCTTCCTGCTCGCCGGCATCGGCGCGATCCTCAACGTTCTGGCCCAGCGCCTCGCCCGCGTCGTCGATCGGGCGCGCGCACTCGAGGCCGAGTTCGCCGACTTCCAGCCGGATCATCGCGATCGCGCCTCGAGCGAGCTCGGTCTGCTCGATCGCCGCATGCACGTCGTCAATCACGCGATCAGCGCCTGCACGGCCAGCGCCCTCTTCGTCTGCCTGGTGGTCGCCCTGCTGTTCGTCGCCGATCTCGCCGAGATCAAGTTCGGCACGCCGGTGGCCTTGCTGTTCATCACGGCAATGCTGTTCCTGATCATCGGCCTGATCCTCTTCCTCTGGGAGATCCGCCTGGCGATGAGCGCTATCCGCATCCGCAGCGAGCATCTGCCGATCAAGCGCCGCTGAGATCCTCGCGGGCAGCGGCCGGGGTCACGTCGCTCCGTCCCTCGATCTGCAGCGCGTCGCTCTCGGCCTCGCTAAGGTCCCCGCCTGCGCCGGCGAAGGCGGCGCGAAGCCGTGCGAGGTCGAGCGCGCCCTCCCAGCGCGCGACGACGATGGTCGCGACCGCGTTGCCGGTGAAATTGGTCAGCGCCCGGCACTCGCTCATGAAGCGGTCGACGCCGAGGATCAGCGCCATGCCGGCGACCGGCACCGCCGGCACCACCGAGAGTGTCGCCGCCAGCACGATGAAGCCGGAGCCGGTCACTCCGGCGGCCCCTTTGGAGCTCAGGATCGCCACCGCCATCAGCAGCAGCTGGTCGGCGAGGCTGAGCTCGGTGTTGGTCGCCTGGGCGATGAACAGCGCCGCCAGCGACATGTAGATGTTGGTGCCGTCGAGGTTGAACGAATAGCCGGTCGGCACGACCAGGCCGACGATCGGCTTGGGGCAGCCCGCGCGCTCCAGTTTCTCCATGAGAAGCGGCATCGCGCTTTCGGACGAGGAGGTGCCGAGGACGAGCAGCAGCTCGTCCTTGATGTAGCGGACGAGGCCGAGGAGCGAGAATCCGGCGGCGCGCGCGACGAGGCCGAGCACGACGACCACGAACAGCAAGGAGGTGAGATAGAAGGTCGCGATCAGCCCCGCCAGATTGGCGAGCGTGCCGATGCCATAAGCGCCGATCGTGAACGCCATCGTCCCGAATGCGCCGATCGGGGCCGCGTACATCAGGATGTGGACGATACGGAAGACGATCGCGGTCAGGGTTCGCAGCGTGCCGAGGAATCGCTCGCCTCGCGCGTCGAGCATCGCCAGGGCGATTCCGAACAGGATGGCGACGAACAGGACTTGGAGGATCTCACCGGAGGTGAAGGCGCTGGCCAGCGTGTCGGGGATGATGTGGAGCAGGAATCCGGTGACGCTCTGCTCCTTCGCCTTGCCGACATAGGTCGCCACGGCGTGGGCATCGAGGCTGGCAGGATCGATGTTCAGCCCGTCGCCGGGGCGGACGATGTTGGCCACGATCAACCCGACGGCGAGCGCAAGGGTCGAGAAGGTGAGGAAATAGGCCATCGCCTTCGCCCCGACCCGGCCGAAGGCCTTGAGGTCCGACATGCCGGCAATGCCGGTGACGACGGTGAGGAAGATCACCGGCGAGATGATCATCTTGACCAGTTTGATGAAGCCGTCGCCGAGCGGCTTCAGCGCCTGCCCCGTCTTCGGGAACAGCCAGCCGGTGAGGACGCCGAGGGCGATACCGACCAGGACCTGAAAGTAGAGCGTCCGCCAGAAGGGACGGCCGGCGCGCGCCGCGACCACGCGACGAGCCTAGCGCCGGAAGCGGATCGCCCGCCCGTCGGGCGCGATGATCGAGACGGCGCCGCTGCCGTAGACGCTGTAGCTGCCCGCCGCGTCGAGGATGGCGAAATAGCGGGTCTCCTGCTCCATCCGATCGGGTGCGCAGGCCATTCGGGTCGATGCGATCGGCCCGAAGTCGATCCGCTCCTGCGACTGCAGCCTGTACGTGGTGGTGAAGCTGTTGCAGCCGCCGTTGCCGCTGGCCTGGCCGTCCTCGCCAAGGACCAGGGTCAGGCGGGTGCCGCCGACGATCGGCACGCCGTTGACGTCACTGGCGACGAACTCGCCGCTGCCGAGACGCGGAAGGCCGGGCCCGGCACAGCCGGCGGCGAGAAGAAGCGGAAGGAGAAGGAATGCACGCATCGGCGCATCCTCGGGGAAACCCCCGCGTACCGCAAGCGGTCTGTCGCAGCGACGCGCCAGGCGGAGGTCAGGCGGGGGTTCGCTCCGGGTCTGACGCCGGCCGCGGCCGGGTCGCGAGGAACAGCTGGAGGCGCTTCATCCAGGCGCGATAGACTGCGTCCAAGGCCGCCTCCTTGCTTTGCCCGCTCTGGCGGGGATCGGTTGGCAGGGCGGCGCGGCCGCCCGCGGCCGGTTCAGCGCTGGGGCGCGACCAGGCCGGCGATCAGGTAGAGCGGCAGCGTGATGCCGCTGACCGCCAGGGTGACGAGAACCGCGACAACGCGGATCAGCGTGAGGTCGATACCGGTGCTGCGGGCGAGCCCGGAGCAGACGCCCATGATCCTGGCGTTCGATTTGTCGAGAGCGAAGGACGACATGGCAATGATCCTAGAATGAAGTGGATCCAGTGGCTCGGCGGAGCCGGCGGTCAGATGAACTGACCGGCCGGTCCGACGGCGGCGGTGATGAACAGCGAGGCGGCGAAGAGGGCGCCGATGGCCGAGATGGCGAGCTGCTGAAGGTTCGAATTGAAGGTCATGGTCTTGCTCCCTTTTTGGTCCGCGGGCCCCTAGCGGCCGTTGGTATCGGAAACATTGCACCGACCATGCCAAATTGTACGTATGGCGGAAAACTGCGCTTTTCTGATGAAGGGGGCGAATAGCGCAGAAATCTGCGCGCCAACTATCAGCAAAGCTTCCCGACAATTGGTGTTCGTTATCGGACGAGAGTGTCCGCGTGCGACGCGCCGCTCCAGAAGCGGACGCTGCGAGCGGGCCTCGCTGCGGTTGTCGTTCCCCGGTTCCGTTCCTAGGTCAGAGCGAACAACGAGGAGAGAGAGATGGTCACGCGTAGCGGCCCGATGGCCTGTCCGGTCGACGGCACCCCTTTGGTGATGAGCGAGCGGCAGAATATCGAGATCGATTATTGCCCCACCTGCCGCGGCGTCTGGCTGGACCGCGGCGAGCTGGACAAGATCATCGAGCGCAGCGCCACCCAGGCTCCGCCGCAGCCGCCGCAAGCTCCGCAGCCGCCTCAGCCGCCGCAAGCGCCTCAGCCGCCCCAGGGCGGCCCATGGTCGCAGCCGCATTATGGCCAGCAGGGCTATGGCCACCACGGCCACCACAAGCGCCGCAAGAGCTGGCTCGAGGAAATCTTCGACTGATGGGCGGCCGTCGTGCCCGGGCGCCGCTGTTCAGATGGCTCGGGGAGCCGGTTTGATGCGGACGCTGTTCACCATCGGCTACGAAGGCAAGACGGTCGACGAGTTCCTCGGCGAGTTGCAGCAGGCCGGCGTCGAGCTGCTGATCGACGTCCGCGCCGTCGCCGCATCGCGCCGGCCGGGCTTCTCGAAGACCGCGCTCTCCAACGCCCTGGCCGAGCGCGGCATCGGCTATCTTCACCTGCGTCCGCTCGGCACGCCGGCCGCCGGCCGCCAGGCGGCCCGCGCCGGTCGCACCGCCGAGATGCGCGCCATCTACGCCGATCAGCTGGAGACGCCGGAAGCCGAGCTCGCGCTCGTCCGCGCGCTCGCCGAAGCCGGGGAGCGGCGCGCCGCCCTGCTCTGCTTCGAGCGCGAGGCGGCCGGCTGCCATCGCGCCATGCTCGCCGAGCGCATGCTCGACCGCGAGCGCTTCGAGGTGGTGGATCTCTGACCCTGGAGTCGCCGCTTCAGCGCGGGCGTCGCTCCAGGTGCAGATAGGCCGGATCGAACTCGGCGGCGCGCTCGAGACGGTCCCGGTCATGGATCACCACCTCGCCGCCGCGAAAGGTGAGGAGATCGTCGTCCCGCAGCTTCTTCAGCATGCGATTGACGTGAACGGCGGTGAGGCCGCTCGCGTCGGCGATATCGGTCTGGGTCAGCGGCAGCCGGTAGGTCGTGCCGTTGCTCTCCCCCGCCACTTGCAGGCGCAGGTGCAGTTCGCAGAACAGGTGCGCGATACGGGCGAGCGCGCTGCGGCGCCCGACGGAGAGGACGTGCTCGCGCTGGATCGAGGCGTCGAGCAAGGTCGCGAACCAGAGCAGCCGGGCAAGGTGCGGGTGATTCTCCGTGATCTCGCGGAGCGCCTCGTGCGGGATCAAAGCGATGCGGACCCCGCTGAGCGCGCCGACATGGTGATCGAGCGATTTCAACAGGAAGCCGTGCAGGTCCATGCAGTCGCCGGCGACATGGATCTCCTGGATCTGGCGCTGCCCGTCGGCAAGGTCCTTGTAGCGGCAGGCGAAGCCGTCGAGGAGCACGGTAGAATGGGTAAGCGAGGCGCCGGCCCGCACGATGGTGCGTCCGGCCGCGATCTCCACCACGTCGGAGACCGAGGCGACGAACACCTTTTCTTCCTCTTCGGAGACGATGTCGCGGGCGCGCAGCTTGGCGATCGCGCGGTCGAGGCCTTGCGCCTCAGGCGCCATCCCCGGCCTCGAACGTGCCGTCGGCCGCGATCCCCGCCTTGCGCAGCTCCGGACCCAGCCGGCCGCTCAGCCAGAGGAAGAACATCCGGAAATCGGCGCCGAGCGACCAGAGGGGATGAGTGAAGGTCGCCGGCCGGTTGCGTTCGACCAGCAGATGGCTGGCCCAGGCGAAGCCGTAGCCGGCGATCGGCACGGCCGCCATCAGCCGCAGGTCGCCGCTCGCCACTGCGCCGACCGCGAGCAGGATCACCAACGCGGTGCCCGCATAATGGAGCGCCCGGGTTCCGGGCCGGGCATGCTCGCGCAGGTAATGCGGCCAGAAGTCCGCAAAGCGCCGGAGCCGCACCGGCGCCTCCTGCGCGGGCCGGCTCACGCCGGCGCGCCCATCCCCGCCGACGGCGTGCGGCGGAGCAGCGCGCCGGCCAGCCACCCGCCGAGCAGCGGCGCGATGATGGCGGAAACCTGGAGCAGGGGCGGATAGCGGCCGAGCAGCGCGCTGGCGGCGGCGTTCAGCAGGATCAGTCCGGCGATCGTCCACAGCGCCCAGCGCCGGCCGCTGATCGCCCCGGCCACCCAGCCGCCGACGAAGGCGCCGGCGAACCAGGAGATGGCGAAGATCAGCTGGGCGCCGACCCCGGAGGATTCGATGATCGCGCCGAAATTGTTCCGATCCGCCATCGAGACGGTGCCGAGCGCCGGATAGAGGAGCTGGTTGACCCAGCTGACGCCGAAGATCGCCACCAGGGCGATGACGAATCCTGCAACCAGACCACCGATGATACGCACCATTCCTGCCCCCTGTTCTGTCTTTCGGGCAGCATAGCAAAGCCGCAGCCTCGCCAGAAGGGGCAGGCGCGGCCTCAGCCGTTGACGATCGTCCCGCCGTTCGGGTGAAGGACCTGTCCGGACATGTAGCTCGAATCCTCGCAGGCCAGGAACAGGAAGCTCGGCGCCACCTCGTTCGGCTGACCGGGCCGCCCCATCGGCGTGTTCTCGCCGAACGTCTCCATCTTCTCCGGCGTCGAGCCGCCGAACGGGTTGAGCGGCGTCCAGATCGGCCCCGGGGCGACGGCGTTGACCCGGATACCGTCACCGACGAGGTTCTCGGAAAGCGAGCGGGTAAACGCGGTGATGGCGCCCTTGGTCGACGAATAATCGAGCAGCTCGCTCGATCCCTGGTACATCGTCACCGAGGTGCAGTTGACGATTGCCGCGCCGGCCTTGAGGTGCGGGCGCGCAGCCTGGACCATGAAGAAATAGCCGAAGAAATTGGTCTGGAACGTCCGCTTCAATTGCTCTTCGGTGACGTCGCGAATGTCCTTGTCGGGATGCTGCTCGCCGGCGTTGTTGACCAGCACGTCGAGCCGGCCGAGCGCCTTCACCGTCTCGGCCACGGCGCGTTCGCAGAACGCCTTGTCGCCGACGTCGCCGGCGACGGTCAGCGCCCGCCGCCCTTCCGCCTCGACGATCCGCTTGGTCTCCGCAGCATCGTCATGCTCGCACAGATAGAGAATCGCCACGTCGGCGCCTTCGCGGCCGATGCCGCTGTCGGCGCCGGTGATCAGCGCCACCTTGCCCTGAAGCCGTCCGGAGCCGGGGTAGCGCGGCTCCCAGTCCGGCTTGTCGCGCATCCGGCTTTCGTGTCCGGGCAGCGCGTCCTCATGGATCATGTCGATCGTCTCGGTGTCGCTCATCCTGGTCTCCTTTTCGTCGCGACCAACCACCTCCGATCGCTCCTGTTCCGAGGATCGGGCGCGCGGCTACGGGCGAAAGGTTGCCCGCTATTGCGCATCCCGGCCGCACCGATTGCGTACCTGCTACATTTGTAGCAGCATTGGCTCGGCGGGTTCCTCACCCGCGGGATCGGAGACAATGGATGAAGACACGCCAGCTTCTGGCCGCGGCCCTGCTCGGCCTCGCGCCCCCCGCCCTTGCCGCGTCCCGCGCGCCGCAGCCCCCGGCCGCGGGCGAGGCGACGCCGCGCCTCGTCGGCGAGTGGGAAGGCGAGGCCGATCAGCCCCGCGGATGGCCGCTGTTCCTCAACCTGCGGGTCGAAGAGAGGGCTGGGCGTCTGGCCGGCCGGCTCTCGTTGCTCGGCCGGCGGCTGGATCTCGCCCGCGCCTCGCGCAGCGCGAGCGGGATCGAGGTGGCGACCGCCGGTGCCGATCCGATCGTCGTCCGCGCTCGCTTCGAAGGGCAGGCGCTGGTCGGAGAAGCGGTGGTCGACGGAGTCTCCTGGCCGCTCCGGCTCCGGCCAGTGCCGCAACTGCCTCCTCCTCGAGACCGCCTCGAGGGCTGGCGGCAGGATCTCGATACGCTCGCGACGCGCTTCCTCGCTGCCGACCGCAGCTTCTCGCCGGGCGAGGCGATGCTCTTCCGGGAAGCGCTCGACGCGATCCGGCAGGATCTGCCGCGGCTCGACGACGCCGAGATCACCACGCGGATGGCGGCTGCCGTCGCCCTCGCCGGCAACGGCCACACCCGCCTCTATCTGCTCCGCAACCGCCAGGAGCTGCGCCGCCTGCCGATCCGCTTGTGGTGGTTCAGCGACGGCCTCTTCGTCGTCCGCGCCGCGGCCGCGCAGAAGGACCTGCTCGGCTGCCGTGTCGAGGCGATCGAGGGACTTCCGGCGCGCAACGCCCGCGATCGCGCCGCGCCGCTGTTCGCCGGCACCAGCGGCTGGATCGACTACAAGACGGTCTATTCGCTCACCAGCCCGGAGACCCTCCACGGTATCGGACTGGCCCCGGACATGGAGCGGATCGCCTTCCGCTTCGCCGGCTGCCCCGCGGCCGGCGTCCGCACGCTCGCGCCGCTGCCGCTGGCCCGGTCGCGTGCGCCGGTCGAGGCCTGGTGGGATCTCTCCCCGCGCTTCCGTGCGCCGGGCACCGATTGGGCGCACGTTCTCGATGCGCAAGCAGCGGCGCTTCCGCTCTACCTGCGCAACGAAGCGAATTACTGGTTCGACGAGACGGACGGCATCCTCTACCTGCAGTGCAACCGTTCCGAGCAGGCGGAGGGGGAGACCACCGAGGCGTTCGGCAAGCGCCTGCTCGACGCGCTCGAGCGCCGCAGGCCCCGGGCCTTCGTCCTCGACCTTCGCTTCAACACCGGCGGCAGCATGCATTATGCCGAGGCGCTGATGGAGGCTCTGGTCCGCCGCACCGAGGGGCTGCAACGCTTCGTGATCGTCGGCCGCGCCACTTTCTCGGCCGGGATGTCGGCGGCCTTGCCCTGGCGCAGGCCCGGCGTCACCTTCGTTGGGGAACCTATCGCCGAGCGGCTCGATTTCTGGGCCGAGGGCGGCAACATCCCGCTGCCCTACTCCGGCTACGACGCCCATTTCGCCAACGGCTTCCATTCCTATTCGCCGGCGCCCTGCCCCCAAGGCATCTGGTGCCTCGACCGCAGCATCGACGGGCTCGATCCGCACGTCCTCGCGACAACGAGCTTCGCCGATTATGCGGCCGGTCGCGATCCGGCGATCAGCGCGATCGCTGAGAGGCTCCGGAAGAGCGCGGGAAATCCGTGACCGCTGCCGAAAGGCCGCGGAAGAACGGGGGCGTGGTCCTGCGGCGCCCCCGGGGATATTACTCCTTCGGCGCGACTCCGGCGCCTTCCTCGCCGAACGCCTCGATCGTCGACTGGTCCTGCTGGTCCTGCTCGGGCGCCTTCTCGACCGGCGTGTTGCCGTCCTTGCCGAGGATGAACGAATTGCGGCTGCCGTCGCCCGGATCGTCCGACATCTGGTTGTTCTGGTTCAGCGCCCGGTCGGTCGAATCGGCATTGTGCAGGTTCTTGCTCATGGCTGATCTCCTTTGCTCGAGGAAACCGGCGGCCCTGCGAGCGGGTTCCGGGAAGAACGCCTGATGCGCGACGATCTGCCATGGAGACCCGATGACTCCCGAACGCGAAGGCCGCCTCCTGCAGATCGCCGTGGCGATCGCCTGCCTCGTGCCGTTCGCCGCGGGCGGTGCCGGGGTGGTGCTCAGCACCGCGATGCTGAAGGATGTCGGCCCGCCCTGGACACCGGACCTCGACAGCCACTTCCGCTATCTCTCCGGCCTGCTGTTCGGGATCGGCATCGCCTTCGCCGCCTGCGTGCCCCGGATCGAGGCCATGGGCCTGCTGTTCCGCGGACTCACCGTCGTCGTGGTTGCCGGCGGCCTCGCCCGGCTGCTCTCCCTGCTCGCCTCGGGACCGCCGGGCGCGGGACATCTGTTCGGACTGGCGATGGAGCTCGGCGTGGTCCCCGCGCTTGCGATCTGGCAGACCCGCGTCGCCCGGCGCAGCCGCGCGGCGGCGGGCTGAACGGGTTACCGCGACCGGGTCGTGGGCGCCGTCCTCCGGCTGCGGTCGTCGAGCCAGCCACCGTCGGCGAGCCAGTCGTGGAGCCGATCGGGCCAGTGGACGATCGAGATCCGGTTCGATTCGTCGAGATTGAAGGCGTGGCCGGAGTCTGCATACATGTGGAGCTCGGCCGAGATCCCGGCCTTGCGGAGCTGCTCGTACAGCGCGACCGTGGGCGCCGCGCAGCATTCGTCGCGGGAGCCGGCGACGAGAAAGGCCGGCGGGGCGGCGGCCGGCGCCCGCGCCTCGGCCGCACGCGGTCCGGGGAAGACGAGGATCTGGAAGTCGGGACGGGCGCTCACCCGGTCGATGGCATCGTGCGCCCTGGCGTGGCCGGGTTCGGGGCTGTCGGCGATCAGCGAGACGATCTCGCCCCCGGCGGAGAAGCCCATCACGCCGATCCTGGCAGGATCGAGGCCGTAATCGCCCGAATGCGCCCGCACCCAGCGTACCGCTCGCCGCGCGTCGTCCGCGGCATCGCCCTCGACCGTGTAGCGGCTGCCCTCCTCACCGGCGAGGCGGTATTTCAGCACGAAGACGGTGATCCCCATCCGGTTCAGGGCGCGCGCGACGTTCAGTCCTTCGGTCGTCCACACGATCAGGCGGTGGCCGCCGCCCGGGATAACGATCACCGAGGCGCCGTTGGCATGGGCGGGATCGGCCGGGAAGATCGTGAGCGAAGGATTGTGAACGTTCTTCACCCAATAATCCTGCGCCTGCTCGGGTTCCGAACGCCGCGCCTCGGAGCCCGGCGCCCCCACGGTCCAGAGCGGGACCGTCTTCGGTGCGGCGGGCTGGGCGAGCGCAGGGGCTCCCCCGGCCAGTGCTAGGGCGAACAGCAAAGCTCGGATCATGCCAATCCTCCTGCGCTCGAGAAGAGCCGAGGATCGCGGCGAGCGCAAGCGCGCCGGCCTGGAGGCGTCGCCGTGGCTCGGGCCTGCGGCGCGATCACGCGGAAACGGCGCTTGTGCGCCGCCGGTCCACTGCTGCTAGAGCAGAGGGAAGGGGAGGAATCATGATGAAGCTGATTGTCGCCGCCATGCTGGCGCTCGCTGCACCCGCTGCCGCGGCGCCCGCCGCGCCCGCCGCGCCGCTCCGGGTGACGCTCGACGCGGAGAGCGCCAGGGGCGTGCTGAAGGCGCTCGCCAACCCGGCGCTCACCCGCGAGGAGGCGCTCGCGCTCGCCCGGCTGCCGGGCAACGCCGGGCTGATCCGCAAGGTGCTGAGCTACGATCGCCCGGCTGACGAAGCGAAGCTCGCCGACGCCCTGCTCGCCGCGGCAAAGGGCGGCAGCGGCGGCGACGTCGATGCCAATTACCGTTTCGTCGGCGTGCGCGACAATGCGGCGGCGATCGGCGAGACGCTCGACTATCTCGCCGATCCCGCGATACTCGCCGACGTTCGCACCCGCATCCTCGCCTTCACGCCGGCGCGGGTTCGCGGCGAGGTCGGCGGCTATCTGATCGCGGGCGGCACGTCGGGCGGCTTCGCGTTCGACGAGCCGAAATTCTACCTGAACGTGGCGATGTTCCCTTCGGCGCCGCTCGCCCGCACGATCCTGGCGCACGAGCTCTATCACGGGGTCCAGCAGCTCGCCGCCGCTTCGCGCAAGCCCGCCGCCGGTGCGGCCGCCTGCCGCGCGAAGCTTCCCGGCGGGGCCAACCTTGCCCGGCTGTTCGACTCCTTGCTCCAGGAGGGGGCGGCCAGCTACGTCGGCGACGTCCTCGCTCTGCCCGCCGGCGACGCGCCCGTCGAGGAGGCGCGCAAGCGCAGCCAGCGCGGCGTCAACATGATCGGCCGCAGCGTCACCCTGCTCCGCCTCTCCACCCATGCCCTCGCCACCGATCCCGAGGCCGATTACGACGCGATCTACGGCCTCGGCTTCTACGGGGACGAGATCCTCTACCCGCTCGGCTATGTGATGGCGCGGGCGATCGTCGCGGAGGGCGGCGACGCGGCGCTTGCCGAGCTGATCGACCGGCCGGGCGCCGAGTTCGTGACGCGCTACGCGGCGCTCAAGGCCTATGGCGGCAAGGACGCGCCCGCGCTCGACAAGGCCACGCTCGAACGCGCCCGCGCGCTCGCTGCCTGCGGCTGAACGCGATGGCCGGTCGAGAGGGCGGACGGAACTGGCGGATCGTTTTCGTCGCCGCCCTGCTGCTCGGAGCCTTGCTCCTTTCCCTGCTCGGTCTCACCGATCCCTCCGGCCGCTGGCGTCCCTGGATCGCCCTGCTCGCGCCGGAGGAGGACGGGAGCTGGCTTGCCGTCACGATCGACGGCCGCCCGGCCGAAGGTTTTCGGGTCTCGATCACCGGCGGGAGAGTCGCCGGCGGCCGCGACGGATGCAACGACTGGGCCTTTGCCGCCCCCGATCCGAGCGGGGGCCGGACGATCGACACCATTTTGGTCGCCTGCCCGGAGGACGATCCGCTGCGCGAGAGCTACTGGCGCCTGGTGCAGGAGGGGCACGTCGCCCTCCGGGGGGACGGGCGGCTGCGCCTCGCGGGGGACGGCCACCAGGCCCTGTTCCGCCGCTGCGCGTGGCGGACGGAGCGGATCCATAATGAGACCCGGCATTCGGAGACGCGCGTTTGCGCCCCGGTCTGATCCACCGTCAATAGATCTCGGTGCGCAGGTCGACGTGCTTCCACGGCACCACGCCGGTGAACGGATCGTGCTCCGGCGCGCCCACGATCTTCAGCCAGTAAATGTGCTGCTCGAAATAATAGGAAAGGTTCGATCCCATCGTGGACATGCGGAACCGCCCGTTCCAGTCGATACGCGCGACGTGGCCGCGCCGCAGCTCGAACAGAGGAGACGGCAGCTTGGCCGGCCACTTCGTCCGGCGGCGGTACGGGCTCGGATCGTGGAGGCTCACCCAATAATCGATCCCGGGCGTCGCCTTGAGCACGCCCAGATCGACCACGCCGGGCTTGTCGCTGCCCGCGCGGAAAGTCTCCCGGATCTCAAAGCCGTCGGCTTCCACCGCCTTGATCTCGTGCACCCACGCCACGCCCGCCGCGAGCGCCCCTGCCTGGTCGGCCGGCAGCCGATAGGCCTCCTGCAGCCGCGGCCGCGTCAGCGGGGCATTCGCGCCGCGCGAGCGCTTGGTCCAGCGCATCCAGATGTGCTGGACGATCAATCCCATTGTCCGGCCTTCAGCGCGCCGCCGCGTCGGGTGAGGAGGCACCCGCCTCCGCCGCCGCCGGCGCCGCGCCGCTGCCGTTCGGCTTCAGCCACAGGGTGCCGCCGCCGATATCGAGCACGATTGTGAAGCGGCCGAGGAAGCCCATGCCGAGGGCGCCGTCCTGCGCCGCCGTCGGCCAGTCGCCGATGTCGACCTTCACCGCGCGTTCGGTGAAGGGACCGATCGTCACCTGCGGCACGAAGGTGTAGACGCCGCGAAGCGCGCCCGCCCCGGCGCCGCGGGCGGTGGTCGTCCCCAGCGCCGGCGCCGTTTCGCCGCTTCGCGCCCAGGCGGCGCGCGTCAGGCTGATCGCACCGTCCGAGCCGGTGTCGACCGCCAGCCGCACGCCCGTCTTGCCGATCGTCATCTCGACGAATCGTCCTTCGTGGAGGGGCAAAGGGGTGAAGTCGCTGCCCAGCTTCGTTCCCTTCCGGGTGAAGCCGAGCTCCCGGCGCACCGGATCGATGTGGACGCCGAGGTGGTTCAGAAGCGAGGCGCCGATGACAATCCCGATCGGGCGGCCGAGCGCGCGCGAGGCGTCGGTAAGGTCGAGCGCGACCAGCGGCATTCGGGTCTCGAACTGGTGCGGCGCGACGATCTCGACGTCCGGCGCCAGCGTACCAGGAAGGACCGTGCCGTCGGACGCGGTCTGCGAGACGCTTGGCGCGGCCTCGAGCGCGGCGCCGATCGACCTCGCGAAGCCAAGGTCGATCAGGGCCATTCCGGCCCCGCTGTCGAGCAGCGCCCAGGTCTCCTGCCCGTTGGCTGCGACCCTGAAGAAGATGTGGCCGCTCGCCGTCTCGTAGCGAAGCGGCGTCCGCTCGGCCGGCTGCCGAAGCCGGCCGCGATAGACCCGGCCGGGAGCGCTCGTCTTGGGACCGCCCACCTGTACGGGCGGCGGCAGCACGCGTCGCACGGGGGCCTTTGCGGCGGCGGGCGGCGCGCTCGCCCTTGCCTGGTCCGGTGCGGCGCTTCCGGCGGCGAGCGCCGCGGCGATCAACAGCATCGTGAACGGCAGAATTCGGCCCTCCCCGGGCCCAGATTAGGGGCCGGCGGGTCGCTGTCAAACGCGGGCGCTCAGTCCGCCGCCGGCCGCGGCTCCGGCGTCCTCTTGCGCCGGTCGATGCGCCACAGCGCCACTGCGCCGATCGCCAGCCAGATGACGTTGAGGGTCGCCGACGGGATGGCGCCGTGCCACCATCCGTTGACCACGAAGCCGCTCGCGCCGGCGACGTTCATCCACTGATAGGAAGCGGACTGGCCGCTCACCCGCCCCAAGGAGAGGAGCAGGTAAGCGGCCAGGATCAGCAGGGCGCCGGACCAGCCGGCAACCTCGATCAGGAGCTCCGTGGCGGTCAGGCCGCCTTGCCCCGGGCGAGGCCGCGCAGCACGAAGTGCAGGATGCCGCCGTGGCGGAAATATTCGAGCTCGTTGAGCGTATCGATCCGGCAGCGCGCGGTGAAGGTGAAGGACGATCCGTCCGGCTTGCTGACCACGACCTCCACGTCCTGGCGGGGCTTCAGGTCGGCGATGTTGGTGACGCTGAACATCTCGGTGCCGTCGAACGCCGGGACGTCGCCGATGAACTGCAGCGGCAGCACGCCCATGCCGACCAGGTTGGAGCGGTGGATGCGCTCGTAGGTCTCGGCGATCACGGCGCGCACGCCGAGCAGGTTGGTGCCCTTCGCTGCCCAGTCGCGCGACGAGCCGGTGCCATATTCCTTGCCGGCGATGACGACCAAAGGCGTGCCCGCCTCCTTGTAGCGCATCGCCGCGTCGTAGATCGCCATCACCTCGCCGGTCGGGATGTGCTTGGTGACGCCGCCCTCGATCCCCGGAGTCATGCGGTTCTTGATGCGGATGTTGGCGAAGGTGCCGCGCATCATCACTTCATGGTTGCCGCGGCGCGCGCCGTAGCTGTTGAAGTCCGGGCGGGCGACCTGGTGCTCGTTGAGGTAGCGGCCGGCCGGGCTGTCGACCTTGATCGCGCCCGCGGGCGAGATGTGGTCGGTGGTGATCGAATCGCCGAAGATGGCGAGCGGCCGCGCGCCGACGACGTCGCCCGGAGGCGTCGGGGTCATCGACATGCCCTCGAAATAGGGCGGGTTCTGGATGTAGGTCGAACCGGCCGACCAGGCATAGGTGTCGCCGCCGGTGACCGGGATGCCGCTCCAGCGCGCATCGCCCTTGTAGACGTCGGCATAACGGGTGCGGAACATCTCGCCGGTGACGAAGCGGTCGATCAGGTCGCGGACCTCGGCGTTGCTCGGCCAGATGTCGCGAAGATAGACGTCGCTGCCGTCCTTGCCCTTGCCGATCGGCTCCTCGATCATGTCGCTCGTCACCGTGCCCTTCAGCGCATAAGCGACGACCAGGGGCGGCGAGGCGAGGAAGTTGGCGCGCACGTCCGGCGAGACGCGGCCCTCGAAATTGCGGTTGCCCGAGAGCACCGAGGCGGCGACCAGATCGTTCTCGTTGATCGCCTTCGAGATATGCTCGGGGAGCGGTCCCGAATTGCCGATGCAGGTCGTGCAGCCATAGCCGGTGAGGTTGAAGCCGATCGCGTCGAGGTCCTCCTGCAGGCCGGCGGCGACCAGATAGTCGGTCACCACCTGCGATCCCGGCGCCAGCGAGCTCTTCACCCAGGGCTTGCGGGTCAGGCCCTTCTCGCGCGCCTTGCGGGCGACGAGGCCGGCCGCGACCAGCACCGCCGGGTTCGAGGTGTTGGTGCAACTGGTGATCGCGGCGATGACGACGTCGCCATGGCCGAGGTCGTGGCCGTCCGCGGGGACGCGGTTGCCCAGGGTCGCGGCGTCATGGCCGTACTCCTTGGTGAAATTGGCGATGAACTCCTCGTCCACCTTGGCCAGCGTCACCTTGTCCTGCGGGCGCTTCGGGCCGGCGAGCGACGGCTCGACGCTGGCCATGTCGAGGCTGAGCGTGTCGGTGAACACCGGCTCGATCGACGGATCGAGCCACAGGCCCTGCGCCTTGCAATAGGCCTCGGTGAGCGCGATCTGCTCCTCGGAGCGGCCGGTCAGGCGCATATAGTCCAGGGTCTTGGCGTCGACCGGGAAGAAGCCGCAGGTCGCGCCATATTCCGGCGCCATGTTGGCGATCGTCGCGCGATCGGCGACCGAGAGCTCGGAAACGCCGGGGCCGTAGAATTCGACGAAGCGGCCGACCACGCCCTTCTTCCTGAGCATCTGGGTGACGGTCAGCACCAGGTCGGTGGCGGTGATGCCTTCCTTGAGGTTGCCCGAGAGATGGAAGCCGACGACCTCGGGGATCAGCATCGACACCGGCTGGCCGAGCATCGCGGCCTCGGCCTCGATGCCGCCGACGCCCCAGCCGAGCACGCCAAGGCCGTTCACCATCGTCGTGTGGCTGTCGGTGCCGACGAGCGTGTCCGGATAGGCGACCTCCTCGCCTTTCTGGTCGGCCGAGGACCATACGGCGCGGGCGATGTATTCGAGGTTCACCTGGTGGCAGATGCCGGTGCCCGGCGGCACCACCTTGAAGTTGTTGAAGGCCGACGATCCCCACTTGAGGAACTGGTAGCGCTCCATGTTGCGCTCATACTCGAGCGCGACGTTCTGCTCGAACGCCTTGGGCGTGCCGAACTCGTCGACCATCACCGAATGGTCGATGACGAGGTGCACGGGCACCAGCGGGTTGATCAGCTCCGGATTGCCGCCGAGCTTGGCGATGCCGTCGCGCATCGCGGCGAGATCGACCACCGCCGGCACGCCGGTGAAATCCTGCATCAGCACGCGCGCCGGGCGGTACTGGATCTCGCGAGTCGAGGCCCGCTCCTTCTGCCAGTCGACCAGCGCCTGCACGTCGTCGCGCGACACCGTGACGCCGTCCTCGAAGCGGAGCAGGTTCTCGAGCAGCACCTTCATCGAGAAGGGCAGGCGCGAGACGTCGCCGAGCTGCGCCGCGGCCTTGGCCAGCGAGTAATAAGCGTAGCTCTTGCCGCCGACGTTGAGGGAGGTGCGGGTCTGAAGGGTGTCGTGGCCGACAGCGGTCATAAGTGCCTCGTCGCAAAGTGGTACTTTGCGCCGAAAGCAGGACGCCGCCGGCGCGGTTTGCGCGCGCCTTAGCGCTTTGCGGGCGGCGGGGGACGGGCGTGGACTGCTCCCGCTGCTCGTTACGGAACCCCATCCTTTGCGCGGACGTTCCTTGTTCAACCTGAACGACAGGAGGCAGTGTAATGGCCTACTTCAGTCTCATGGGGGAACAGGGCGCCGGGGGCGCCATCGTCCGTCTCCAGCCGGAGCGCTTTGCCAACGGTCCGCGCGAGACTGAGGCTGCCGACAAGCTTCCACATTGTCGATGATCCGCGGGAGAGGCGCCGCCTCTCCGCCCGTTCGGGTGTAGCGACCCCGCACGGCTGATCCCGGTCCGCCGCCGGGCTCCGCGAGGAGCGAAAGGCGCCAGACACCAGGGAACGAGCGACCCGTTGCGCAAGCTGCGGGCCGCTCGTCCGCGTGTGCGTCAGGAGTCGCTCGGCTCCGGCTTCGGGCGCAGCGAGGCGGGGAGCTCGGCGGCGCCGGCCGGAGCGTGCGGGCGCCGGCGCTTGCCGTTCGCCTCGCCGTTCGCCGCCTCGGCGGGCCGCTCCTGGGCCTTCGCGGGGCGATGGTCCGTGCCCCGCGTGTCGCGCGTGGCGTCGGTCGAGACCGCGATCAGCGTTGCGCTCGGGTCGAGCGGCTTGGCGTTCGCTTTCTCGAGCAGGTCGGGCACCAGCCGCTCGGCGAAGCCGGCGACGAAGCCGAGGGTCAGCACGAACAGGACGCCTTCCTTGGTGCCCTGCGGACCGAAGCTGAACTGGATCATCTCGGACTTGACCAGCACGGTGAGCACCGCGCCGGCGATGAAGCCGATCGTCACCCTCAGCACGGCATCCATCATGTTCGAGGTGCGCAGCAGGTCGGGGAGGATGGTGCGCTTGCGGATGGCGAGCGAGATCGAGAAGAAGGCGCCGAGCGCCCCGGCAATCGCGCCGCGGGCGACGTGCAGCGCGGGCTCGTAGAGCGGGTCCACCGGCGCCATCGACATCCGCGGCGAGATCAGCACCGCCCCGATCGGTATCGCGGCGGCAAGCAACAGCAGGCCGGCGCGCATCGCGGGCTTGGGGTGCTCGGCGGTGGCGATCGCCGCCGCGCCGGTGCCGCAGAGCAGGAGCAGGATGACGCCGGCCGTCCGGATCCGGCTCTCCATGCCGGCGATGCCCTCGGTTCCCGGCAGGATCAGGGTCAGCAGCCAGCCGACGAACATCAGGGCCAGGAAGGTCGCGAAGGCGGTCAGCAGATATTCGAACCGCGCCCAGGCGATCCGCTCGTTGAGCAGGTCGGTCTTCACCTTTTCCAGTACCGCCTGCGCGCAGGGCAGCCGGTCCTCGAGCGCCTGGATCAGCGCGCCGCCGACGCGGCGGTCCTGGCATTCCGCCTTGGCCTTCAGCCGGTCCGGATTGGTGAGGCCGAAGAAGCCGCGATCGCTGTTGCGCCAGCTGGCGACCAGCCCCTCGATCTCGTCGCGGAGCTGCGCCAGCGAGGCGAGGTGGCGCCGCTGGCGCACGGCGGCCGTGTCGGCGTCCGCGAAATGGACCATCACCCGCCCGCAGGCACGATAAACGGCATATTCCGGCGGCTTGCGCCCGTAGATTTCGTGGATGACGTCGCCATTGGCATCGAAGGTGGGGATCTTCCTGCCGTTGGCATCCTTCTCGCAGCGGATGTCGGCGACGTTGCGCGCTCGCTCCTGCGTGGCCATGGCTCGCCTCCTCGAAGAGTCGGTTGAAGCAATCAGCGCCCGCCGCGGAAGACGAGATGTATTCGAAGCCTTCGGTCCCGCGCGAAAACGAACGCGCACATCCGGCCGCACGATCTCGCGTCGTCGAATCGCCTGGCCGATCTTCGGGAGTGTATGCCACGATCTATCCACCGGCAACGCGCCGACTTGCCACCGCAGCCGGTGATCTTGGTGAGCAGCGTCCGGTTCACGCTGCCGCCCGTTTCGACACGGGACCGTCCTGTGCGTCCGCTCGAGTGTCTTCGGCGCCTCAGGTGGCGAGCCCGGCGCAGGAAACTCGACGGCTCAGAGGCGGGAGAAGCCGCGCTCCAGGTCCGCGATCAGGTCGTCGGCATCCTCGAGGCCGACCGAGAGGCGGAGGAGGTCGGGCGCGATTCCAGCCTCGGCCTGTGCCTCGGGCGGCATGCCGCGGTGGGTCATCGTCGCGGGCTTGCAGATCAAGGTCGCGAAGCTGCCCAGCGAGGAGGCGAGGGTGACGAGCTCGAGCGCGGCGAGGAACGCCGGAGCGTCGCCGCGCACCCGGAAGCTGATCATGAAGCCCGGCCCGTCCTGCTGGGCAGCGGCGACCTCATGGCCGGGATGATCCGCCAGACCGGGATAGTTCACCCCCTGCACCTTGGGATGGGCCGCGAGCCACTCGGCGACTCGCCGCGCACTCGCTTCCTGCCGGTCGAGCCGCAGATTGAGGGTGCGCAGCCCGCGCAGCAATTGCGCGCTGTCCTGGGCCGAGGCGTTGAGCCCGGCGGCGTTCGACCACCATTGGAGCTGCTCGACCAGTGCGGGATCGCCGGCGAGCAGCGCGCCGCCGAACAGGTCCGAATGGCCGTTCAGCGCCTTGGTCGTCGAATGCATGACGAGGTCGCAGCCGAGCGCCAGCGGTCTCTGGCGCAGCGGCGTGGCGAGCGTGTTGTCGGCGCAGACCAGCGCGCCTGCCGAGCGTCCGGCCGCCGCCACCCGGGCGATGTCGGTCACCCGGAGCAAAGGATTGCTGGGGGTCTCGATCCACAGCAGGTCCGCGCCGCCGTCGAGCACGTCGGCGAGCGCGGCCGGATCGGCCATGTCGACGAAGCTGGCCCGCAGCTTGCCCTGGTCCTCCAGACCTTTAATCAGCCGATAGGTCCCGCCGTAGCAATCGTGGGGCGCGACGACATGGGCGCCGGCCGGCAGGATCAGCAGGGCGAGGAGCGCGGCCGATTGGCCGCTGCCGGTGACGACTCCGCCGGCCGCGCCCTCGAGCGCCGCCAGCGCGTCGATCACCAGATCGCGATTGGGGCTGACGGTGCGGGAGTAATCATAGTCCGGCTTGGTGTCCGAATCCTCCCATTGATAGGTGTCGGAGACGACGACCGGGGGGACGACGCCGCGAAAGCCCGGGTCGCGCGCAACATGCGCGGCGGCGACGATGGTCGCCGGCTTGCGGGTCTCGCCCATCTCAGCGCGCCAGGAAGGGAGCGATGATCCGCCCGACCGCCTCGGCCTCCTTCAGGAACATGTCATGGCCGTAGAGGCAAGGCAGGAGGTGGAGCTCGGAAGGCCCGGCGAGGCGTCCGGCCAGCGCGCGCATCTGGTCCGGCGGGACCAATTGATCGCTGTCGGCGCCGATCAGCAGCACGGGGCAGGCGATGCGCGACGGATCGACCCGGTGGCGGTCGATCGATCCGGAGAGGCTGAGGAAGCGCTCGGGCGACATCACCGCCCGGAAAGCGCTGCCGCGGGCGCGCAGATAGGCGCCCGGAGCCGATGCCGTATGGGGACAACAGGCATCGATCCCGCCCTCGAACCGCCCGGCGAATTCGTCCGGCGTGCGGTAGGTCAGCATCGCCATGCCGCGGGCGATGGCGAGAGCCTCGTCGGCCTTGCCGCTTTCGATGCCGAGCGCGACGACGCGGCGCTGGAGCTCGCGATTGGCCGTCGAGAGCGGATGCGGCTCTCCGCCGGCGGAGATCACGATCAGGCTGCCGACCCGCGCGGGGGCGATCTCCGCCAGGGCGAGCGCGACCATGCCGCCGTAGGAGGCGCCGATCACCACGTCGGCCCGCGCGCGGCCGAGCCGGTCGAGCGCGGCGAGCAGCACCTGCGCCTGCTCTGCGGTGGTCGGCGCGACGCGGCCGGCGGAATCCGCGGCGAAATCGAGGCCGACGATCAGGTGGCGCGCGGGATCGACGGCGCGCCCGCTGCCGACCAGACCGGGCCACCAGCCCGGCGCGCCGTCGCCGGAGCCGGCGACGAAACGGTTGCCGGAGATGCCGCCGAGGACGACCACCGTCTTGCCTTTCGGGTTGCCGGTCGCGGTGGCCCGCGTGCTGCCGCCGAGATGGGCGAGGGCGGCGGGAAGCGGGACCTCGACGTCGAGGAACAGGGGCTCCGTGCCGCCGCCCACCTCCTCGGCTCGTCCACCGAATGCAAGGCCGAGCTTCGGCCGCGCCATCGCACGCGCAGCGGGCGCGGGGACGATGCCGGGGACGGGATCGAGACTCAGTTCCATCTTCCTACCTTCGCTCGGGAGATGTGGCTGAGAGACCCGGTTCGTTGCCGTCTCGGCCGCATCGTCCCGCTGGGACCGCCACCTTGCCCGGGCTGGGCAGGTTGGCGTGGGTCGAGATGACCCACTCTTGATGCACGGACGCTGGGCGTCCGATGCCCCTCCTTACGGCGCGCGGGCTTAACAGGTCAAGTACGGGCTCTCCGCAAGAGCGTCGCGCCCGGGTCGAGGCTGCCGGGGCCTCTTCGCATCCGATGTCAGACGTCGGGCAAGGCGATCTCGGGGAGCTTGTCGAGTCCCAGGCTGCGGCGCGCCGGCGAGCTGTGGCCGCGCATCAGCGTCTCGGCGACGTCGGGCTGGCCGGCTTCGATGGCGTCGACGATGGCGTGGTGCTGGTGATGGCCGGAGACGAGGATCGGGAAGATCTCCTCGAGCGGCACGCGGTTGAACGCGACCACGGCCGGTGCGACGAACGGCACCGCGTAAACGCGGTGGATGAGATCGGAGAGCAGGGGATCGCGCGCGCCGCTGTTGATCGTGTCGTGGAAGCGGCGGTTCATCCGGCCATAGGCCTCCTCGTCTTCCTTGACGACATGGCCCTTGGCGAAGATCGCGTCGCCTTCGGCAAGGCAGTCGCGCAGCTCGGCGACGACCGGACCGCGGTCGGGACGGGCGGCAAGCTCGCGCGCCGCATAGCCTTCGAGCAGGCAGCGAATCTCGGTGCCTCGGAAGCTGTCCTCGACGCTGAAGCCGCGGACAGCCCAGCCGCGCTTGCCGGCGGGCTCGAGCAGGCCTTCCATCGCGAGAGCGGGGAGCGCGTTGCGCACCGGCGTGCGGGAGACTCCGAGCCGCTCGGCGATCGCCGCTTCGGCGACACGGGTGCCGGGGGCAAGCGTGCCCTCGACGATCAGTTCACGAATACGCTGCGCTACGGGGCTTTCCACGCTCTCTCCGGTCCCGAACGGGGGGTTGTCCCGCTCTCTCGCGCAGCCTCATAGCTGGGAGGCAGGGTCCCCGTCCACAACTCGGGATACAATCTTTGTTGTGCGGCGCAACAGCGCTTCCTAGGCTCGCGCGCATGAGCGGAGTCGAACAGCGCGGGATGAACGACGCGGCGGGGCGTATCGCCGCGGCGCGGCGCGTCACCGTGAAGATCGGCTCCTCGCTGCTGATCGAGGGCGAGGATGTTCGCCGTGCCTGGCTGGACAGCGTCGCCGAGGACCTCGCCGCCCTTCGCGCTGCGGGCAAGCACACCGTCGTCGTCTCGTCGGGCGCGGTCGCGCTCGGACGCGGCAAGCTCGGCCTCAAGCGGTCGGCCCGGCTCGATCTCAAGCAGGCGGCCGCGGCGGCCGGGCAGCCCCGGCTGATGGCGGCCTGGGAGGCGGCGATGGCCCGTGCCGGGATCCCGACGGCGCAGCTGCTGCTCACCGTCGAGGACACCGAATCGCGCCGCCGCTGGCTCAATGCCAGGGCGACCATGGAAGTGCTGCTGCGCGAGGGTGCCCTGCCGGTGGTCAACGAGAACGACAGCGTCGCGACCGAGGAGCTGCGCTACGGCGACAACGATCGGCTCTCGGCCCGGGTCGCCCAGATGATCCGCAGCGACGTCCTCATCCTCCTGTCCGACGTCGACGGCCTCTACACCGCCGATCCGTCTCGGGAGCCCGGTGCCGAGCATCTCCCCTTCCTCGATGCGATCGACGAGACGATCGAGGGTTTCGCCGGCGGGGCGGGGAGCGCCGGGGTCGGGACCGGGGGCATGCGCACCAAGATCGCCGCGGCGCGGATCGCGCGCGGCTTCGGCTGCGCCACGATCATCGCGCACGGCCATGCGGCCAATCCGCTCCGCGCGCTTCAGCACGGCGCCCGCGCCACCGTGATCGCGGCCTCCGGTTCGCCCGCCGGGGCGTACAAGCAGTGGATCGCGGGAACGCTGGAGCCGGCGGGCTCGGTCACGATCGACGAGGGCGCGGTTCGGGCCCTGGCGGGCGGCAAGAGCCTGCTGCCGGCCGGCGTTCGCGCGGTGGGCGGCGTGTTCGAACGCGGAGTTTGCCTGCGCGTGCTCGATCCGGCGGGGCGCGAGGTCGCACGCGGCCTCAGCGCCTATACCTCGGCCGAGGCGCAGGCGATCGCCGGCTGCGTCAGCGCGGCCATCGCGGAGCGGCTGGGCTATAGTGGCCCGGACGAGCTGATTCACAGGGACGATCTGGTGCTGGTCTGATGCAGGACATGATGAACCAAATGGGCCGTCAGGCACGGCTGGCGGCGGACGTGCTGCGCAGCCTGTCGGCCGAGGCGCGCTCCGAGGCGATTCGGGCGATGGCCCGCCACATCCGGGCCGAGGCCGGCGCCATCCTCGCCGCCAATGCCGCGGACGTCGGCGCGGCCACGGCCATGGTCGACCGCCTCCTTCTGAACGACGCGCGGCTGGAGGGGATCGCCGCCGCGGTCGAGGCAGTGGCCGATCTGCCGGATCCGGTCGGCGCCGAGATCGCGCGCTGGCAGCGGCCGAACGGCCTCGACATCGCCCGCGTGCGCACGCCGATCGGCGTGATCGGCATGATCTACGAAAGCCGGCCCAACGTCACCGCCGATGCGGCGGCGATCTGCCTGCGCTCGGGCAACGCCATCATCCTGCGCTCGGGGAGCGAGGCGCTGCGCAGCGCGCTCGCCCTCCATCGCGCGCTGGCGGCGGGTCTCGCCGAGACCGGCATTCCCGCCGGCGCGGTCCAGATCGTCGCCACCGCCGATCGTGCGGCCGTAGGCATGATGCTCGAGGGCCTGTCCGGCGCGATCGATCTGATCATCCCGCGCGGCGGCAAGGCCCTGGTCGAGCGGGTGAGCCGCGACGCCAGGGTGCCGACGCTCGGCCATCTCGAGGGTGTCTGCCACACCTATGTCCACGAATCGGCGGACCCCGTAATGGCCGCCGAGATCGTCGCGAACGCCAAGCTGCGTCGCGTCTCGGTGTGCGGCGCGACCGAGACCCTGCTCGTCGACCGCGCCGCCGCGCCCGTGCTGCTGCCGCGCCTCGCCGAGGCGCTCCAAGGATGCGAGCTGCGCGGCGACGCGGGCGCCCGCGCGATCGTACCTATGGCCGCCGCCGCCGAGGCGGACTGGGCGACCGAATATCTCGCGCCGATCCTCGCCGTCCGGCTCGTCGACGGAGTCGCCGGGGCCGTCGCCCATATCGCCCGCTACGGCACCGGCCACACCGAAGCGATCGTGGCGGAGGATCCGGTTGCGGCCGAGGCTTTCCTCGACCGCGTCGACAGCGCCATCGTGATCTGGAACGCCTCGACTCAGTTCGCCGACGGCGGCGAGTTCGGCTTCGGTGCGGAAATCGGGATCGCCACCGGCAAGCTCCACGCCCGCGGACCGGTCGGACCGGAGCAGCTCACCAGCTTCAAATATGTCGTTCGCGGCACCGGCCAGACCCGGCCGTAGCAAGAGGCCCGCGTTCCGTCGCTCGCGCCTTCTTCGAAAGGGGGAGAGGCTACGCGAGGTAGATTGTATCCCAAATCATACGTTTCGATCGCAATTCTACGAAGGCGCCCTTTTTGCGGTTGACGACTCGGCTTCTGCCCGGCACATATGGGATCCCAAACCGAGGTATCGTGCATTGTCCCTTCGCAGCGCCAACCCGTTTCTCACGCGTGCCCCAGGCACGGCGGGCGGTGCTGCGTGCTCGATGATGACGACGATTATCACCATCACCACCCGGTTCCGGGGGGCGAGCGGCTGACGATCCGAGAGATCCGAGCTTTCAACCCGCTCCCCCCCAAGGTGAGCGGGTTTTTTTTATCCCAATGTCCCGTTCCACATCAGATCTGAAGGCGATTTCGATGACCGACGACAACCAGCGTCTCTGCGTCCTGAAATTCGGAAGTTCGGTGCTCTGCACCGAGGCCGACTATCCGGCGGTCGCCCTCGAGATTTACCGGCACGTGCGCGACGGAGAGAAAGTCGTGGCGGTCGTCTCCGCGCTCGCCGGCGAGACCGACGCGCTGCTCGACCAGGCGGAGCGCGTCGGCAGCGGCGGTCCCGATACCCTCGTCGCCCGGGTCGCCCGTTGCGGCGAGCTCCATTCCGCCGCGCTGATGGCGCTCGCGCTCGCCAAGGTGGGCGTGCGGGCCTGTACCATGGATCCGGAGGAGATGGGGCTGGTCGCCGAGGGGGAAGCGCTCGACGCCAACCTCGTCGGCCTCGACGCCGAGGCGGTCCGGGCGAAGCTCGCCGCGCACGACGTGGTCGTCGTGCCCGGCTTCACGGCCCGCCACGCCGAGCATGGCGTGGTGACCCTCGGCCGTGGCGGCACCGACCTCAGCGCGGTGTTCTTCGCGGCGCGGCTCGATGCCCACCGGGTGAGGCTGATCAAGGACGTTGACGGCGTCTATGCCGAGGATCCTGCCAGGAATCCCGCCGCCGAGCGGTTCTCGCAGATGCGCTATGCCGAGGCCGAGGCCGCCAGCGCCGGGCTGATCCAGCCAAAGGCGATCCGGGCGGCGGAGAAGGAGGACGTGTTGATCGAGGTGGCGGCGCTGGGCTCGGCCGAGGCAACGACGATCGCCCATGTGCCCGCAAGAAAGGCGCGGCCGCCGAAGCCGGAGCGGCTCCGCGTCGCGCTGCTCGGCTGCGGCGCCGTCGGCGCCGGGGTTCTCGCCTATCTCCAGTCGCGGCCGGACCTCTTCGAGGTCAATCCGGTGCTGGTCCGCCGCCCCGCCAAATATGGCGATCCCGGCCGCTATACCGCCCAGCTCTCGGAGGCGCTGGCAGGGAATCCCGATCTGGTCATCGAGCTGCTCGGCGGCGCCGACCGTCCGGCCGAGCTGATGCTCTCGGCACTCCACCACGGCGCGCAGGTGGTCACGGCCAACAAGGCGGCGGTCGCCAAATATTACGATCCGCTCCACGCCTGTGCCGAGGCGGGCGGCGGCGCCATCCGCTATTCTGCCGCGGTCGGCGGCGGCGCCCCGATCCTCGAGACGTTGAAGCGGCTTGACGGCGACGTCGTCGCGCTGGAAGGCGTGATGAACGGCACGTGCAATTATCTGCTCAGCCGCCTCGGTGAAGGCTGGAGCTTCGACGATGCCGTCGCTCAGGCGCAGGAGCTCGGCTATGCCGAGGCCGATCCCGCCGCGGACGTCGACAGCCACGATGCCGCCGACAAGCTCTCGATCCTGATCCGCGAAGCATTCGGCGTGGCGCTGTTGCCCGACCGCATCGCCAAGGAGAGCCTGCGCGACGTGACGCCGGAGGCGGCGCAGGCGGCGCTCGCCCGCGGCGAGGTGCTGAAGCAGGTCGGCCGATGCCGCCGCCTTCCCGACGGCAGCATCGAGGCCGAGGTGCGCGTCGTCGCGCTGCCGGTGGCGCATCCGCTCGCCGGCGCCCGCAACGAGGAAAACCGCTTCCTCGTTACCGATGGCAGCGGCATGGTGCATCAGGTATTCGGCAAGGGAGCCGGCAGATGGCCGACGGCAACGGCGGTGTTCGCAGACGTGATGGACGCGCAGCGGGCGCTGCTCGGCCGGGTGCCGGCGGATCTCCCCGCCCCGGTGTCGCTGAAGCTCCTGGCCTGAAGGGATCGGTGATGCAGGCTTCTGCGAGCGCACCCGCCAGCATCGGCAATGTCGGGGTCGGCTTCGACATCCTCGGCCAGGCCTTCGACGCCGCGCGCGACCGGGTGACGGCGGTGCGCGAGGATGCGCCGGGCGTCCGCCTCGGTTCCGTCTCGGGCTTGGTCGCGAGCCTTCCCCCGAGCCCCTCCAGCAACACCGCTCTTGCCGCCGCCCAGGCGGTGCTCGATGCCGCCGGGGCGCCGCACGGCATGCGGCTGGACATCGACAAGGGCGTGCCGCTCGCCGCCGGAATGGGCGGCTCGGCGGCCTCCGCCGTCGCCGGCGCCGCCGCCGCCAACGCCCTGCTCGGCGAGCCGTTTTCGGTCGCGCAGCTGCTTCCCTTCGCGCTCGAGGGGGAGCGGATCGCGTCCGATCCGCCGCATTGGGACAATGTCATGGCGAGCCTGCTCGGCGGACTGGTGCTCGCCGCCAGCGAGGATCCGCCTCTGGTCCAGAGGCTGCCGGTGCCTAAGGGCGTGGTGTCGATCGTCCTGCACCCCGCCGTGAAGGTGGAGACCAGGATGGCGCGCGGCATTCTTCGCAAGGAGGTGCCGATGCCGCTGGTCGTCGAGCACAGCCGGCGGGTCGCCGCCTTCGTCGCCGGCTGCGCGGCCGGTGATCTCGGCCTGATCCGCGCCGGACTCGAGGACGTGCTGGTCGAGCCGCAGCGGCAGCATCTCCTCCCCGTTCTGCCCGAGCTCAAGGGAGCGGCGCTGGCGGCGGGCGCCTTGGGCTGCTCCTTCTCCGGCTCGGGTCCGTCGGTCTTCGCCTGGGCCTTGGAGAAGGACGCCGATGCGGTCGAGGATGCGATGTCCTGGAGCTTCGTAGAGGCGGGCATCGCCGCCCGGGCCTATCGTGCGCCGGTCGCCTCCCAGGGCGTTCGCGTCGAACGGGTCAGCGAGGAAGTGGCGTGAGGTTCGTCAGCACACGCCGGAGCTCCCCCGCCGTCTCGCTCAGCCAGGCGATCCGCAACGGCGCCGCGCCGGACGGTGGCCTCTACATGCCCGAGACGCTGCCGGCGCTCGACGTGACCCGGCTCGATCCCGGCATGGATCTCGCCGGCTTCGCCGCCGCGATGCTCGCCCCGTTCTTCGAGGGAGACCCGCTCGAGCCCGAGCTGCCGCGGATCTGTGCGGAGGCGTTCGACTTTCCGGTGCCGCTGGTGACTCCCGACGCGGCGCGGCCGAGCCTGCGCGCCCTGGAGCTCTTCCACGGCCCGACCGGCGCCTTCAAGGATTTCGGCGCGCGCTTCCTGATGGCCTGCTTCGATCGGATCGGCGATCCGGCGGATCCGCTGACGGTTCTCGCCGCGACCTCCGGGGACACCGGTGGTGCGGTCGGCTGCGCTGCGGAAGGTCGTGCGGCGGTGCGCGCCCTGATCCTCTTTCCCAAAGGCCGCGTGTCGCCCTTCCAGGAGCTGCAGCTCACCTGCTGGGGTGCGCCGGTGCGCGCTCTCGAGGTGGAGGGCGATTTCGACGATTGCCAGCGGCTGGTGAAGGCCGCCTTTGCCGACCGCGGTCTGAGCGATCGCCACCGCCTGACCTCGGCCAACTCGATCAACATCGGCCGGCTGTTGCCGCAGATGGCCTATGTCGGCCATGCCGCTCTCCGCCTGTTCGCGGAGACGGGGGAGAAGCCTGGCTTCGTCGTTCCGACCGGCAACCTCGGCCACGGCTTCGCCACGTTCTATGCCCGTGCGCTCGGCCTGCCGATCGGCCCGGTGCTGCTCGTCACCAACGCCAACCGAACCCTGGCGGACTGGTGGGCGAGCGGAGCCTATGTGCCCCGCGCCTCGATCGCCACCATCGCCAACGCCATGGACGTCGGCACGCCGAGCAATTTCGAGCGGCTGAGCGCGTTGTCGCCCGAGGCTTCGGACATCCGCGTCGATCTCGTCACCGATTCGGCGATCCGGTCGCGGGTGAAGACCGAGTTCGACAGGACCGGCTACGTCTGGTGCCCGCATTCGGCGACGGCGGCCGAGGCCTGGTCGCGGCTGTCGTCCGAGGAACAGGCGGCGCGTCCGTGGATCGCCGCCGCCACCGCCCATCCGTTCAAGTTCGCCGAGGCCATAGAGCCGCTGATCGGCGCGCCGGTCGAGGCGCCGCCCGCCCTGGCGGCAATCCTCGGCCGCGTCGCGCGCAAGTCCACCGTCCCGGCGGAGCTGGCGGCTCTGGCCGAGGCTCTGGACGGGGAGAGCCGCGCCGCCGCCTGACCGGCATCGGCTACAGCGCCGATCCCGCCGCCGCGGCGAGCGTGATCCCCGGCAGGAAGCCGGCGATCGTGGCGGCGGCGAACACGCCCGCGCGCAGCGGCAGGAGGGCACTCGCCGCAGTGACCAGGAAATGCGGTGCGCCGAACATGCGAAGTCCGACGATGTACCAGGGGCCGTAGCGGGCGAAGCGCTGCTCGAACGTCTGCAGCCGCGCGCCGAGCCTCGCCCGGGTTCGACCGCCGTCGATGCGGCGTATCCCCAGGAACAGGATCTGGCTGGCGGCGAGGGCGCCCAAAGCGACCGCCGGGATCGCCAGCCAGGTCTCGAGCAAGGCTGCGGCGGAGATCGCCATCGCGGCGATGCCGCCCGGTACGCAGCAGGCGACGAGCGCCGTGGTTCCCAGGAAGAAGGCGCCGGCCACGGCGGCCTCGCTTTCCGCGAAGGCCAGAGCCGCGCCGAGGCTTTCGATTGCAGTCCAGTCGAAACCGGCGATTTCCATGCCGCCATCAGCGCCTTGCGCGCGGCCACGGTTCCGGCACCGTCGACGCGCCGTGCCGGCGGCGAGCCGGACGTCAGGCTTCGGGCTGGCCTTCGCTATAGTCGATGCGGATCCTCACCCAGGCGCCGACCAGCGAGCGGCCTCCGACGCGCGGCGGCAGGACGCGGAACTGCCACGCCGCCTGGCGGACGGCGCCGGCGAGACCGGAGCCGGGCGACTGGTCGAGCTCCTCGCAATCCTCGACCCGGAAGTTCTCGACCGTTCGGCAGGCAATGATGCCGAAGCCGGTCTGGCGGAGGCCGGGCGGAAGATAGGCGGCGAGCTCGGCGCGGCTCGGCTTGCGCTGCCACTGGGCCGGGAACAGCCGATCCCGTCCGGGCACCTTGCCGCCGATGTCCGCAGCGGCACTTTCCCCGGCCCCCGCGCCGCCTCCCGGAGGTGCTGCGGCCCGCGGTAGCGATGCCAGGTCGAACTTCTCCATTCCTGGCATCAGCTCGAAAGACCAGCCTTGGGTCGCGGCAGCCGGCAGCTGCACCCTCGGTGGCGGGGGCGCTGCCTCGGCGCGCGCCGAGGCGGCCTGAGCCGACGCCGGGGCTTGCCTGCGGTCCGCTTGCGGCGTGGGCGCGGGCGCCTCGGACTCCGCCTCGGGCACCAGCGTGATCAGGGTCGCACCGCGTTTCGGCTCGAGCAGCCGCATCGGCGACGGAGCCAGCGCCCACAGCAGGAACAGGAGACCCGCGTGCAGCACGCCCACGAGCAGCATCGAAGCCAGCCGGCGGCGGTGTCGGTGCGGATCGGGCGGGGCTGCGAACATCCGGAGAGTGCCTATTGCGTCGCATGCCGATCGGCAAATGTCGCGAAACCGCAACGGGCAGTCGAAACGCCGACCATGCGAGTCGGGCACCTGCATGCATGCGAAGCGACGCAAGCCTTCCGCCGTTCGTCGACGCCATCAGGACCTTCGTCGAGATTTTCGCGCTTGATCGTCGCTGGCCTGACCCATGTCGCAACGCGCGTGCGGGCGCTTCCAGGATCGGGGAGACAGGAACTCGGGCCCGTTCCCGGCCCAGGAGAAAAGCGATGAAGAGCACATCTCCCCTTTGCGCCGCCGCCCTTCTCACGCTCGCGATCTCCCCGGCCTTTGCCGAGCCGGTGGTGACCGGGCAGCGCCCCGCGGCGGATCACGAGGGCCGCGCGACCCGCGTGGTCGCCTTCAACGACCTCGACCTTGCGACGCCTGCCGGAGAAAAGGCGCTGATGCGGCGGGTATCCGGTGCGGTCCGCTTCGTCTGCAGCGCTGCCGGCGATTATGTCCAGGAAGCGTCCTGCCACACCTACGCCTGGAAAGGCGCTCGGCCGCAGATCGAGCTGGCGCTGGATCAGTCCCGGACCAATCCGACGCTGGCAAGCGCCACGCTGAGCAGCCTGACGATCTCCGCGCCGGCGCGCTGACTGGCGGCTTCGGTCCCCTCCTGCGGGAGGGGACGGAGTGCGAGACGATAATTGGTGAATCCCGGGGAATGGCGGGCGCAAAGACCGCTCAGGCTGCGTCGCCCCATTTCTCCATGCAGACGAGCAACGTCTCGTCCTGCCAGATCTCGACGCCGCCGCCGGCAGCCGCCGGCATCGCATAATCGAGCGCCGAGCGGTCGTCGCGGAAGTAGAGCTCTTCGGTGCGCGCATTGTCGCGCTGCCCGTAACGGAACGCGTAGAGTCGCATGCCTGTCCCCGTCGCGAGATATCGTTGAGTCGTACGTATTTATACGGTATTTTGCTGCAGCGCACAAGCAGCTCCGCCGGCCATCCAGCGCGGCTCTCGCTCGTCGCTTCGTAAAATGGAAAGGGGAGCCGCGGCTCCCCCTCCCGCTCACCAGATGCTGACCCTCTGCTCGGGCGGCAGGTACATCTTGTCGCCCGGCTTGACGTCGAACGCCTTGTACCAGGCGTCGACGTTCCGGACGATGCCGTTGACCCGATAATAAGGCGGACTGTGCGGATCGGTGAGCAGCCGCTCGCGCAGCGCATCCTCCCGGATCTTCGAGCGCCACGCCTGTGCGTAGGCGATGAAGAAGCGCTGATCGCCGGTCATGCCGTCGATCACCGGCGGCTCGCCATGCTGGGCGACGTGCCGGCGGTACGCGGCGTAGGCCATCTCGAGCCCGCCGAGATCGCCGATATTCTCGCCCATGGTGAGCTTGCCGTTGATCCTCGTGCCGGGGATCGCCTCGTACTGGTCATATTGGGCGCCGAGCTTCGCCGCGCGGGCGGTGAACTGCTCTCCCGACGTCGCCGTCCACCAGTCACGGATCTTGCCGCTGGCGTCGAACTGGCGGCCCTGATCGTCGAAGCCGTGGCCGATCTCATGGCCGATGATCGCGCCGATCCCGCCGTAGTTCACCGCCGGATCCGCCGCCGGATCGAAATAGGGCGCCTGCAGGATGGCCGCGGGGACGGTGATCTGATTCATCAGGGGGTTGTAATAAGCGTTCACCTCCTGCGGGTTCATGTCCCAGAGCGCACGATCGACCGGCTTGCCGAGCCGCGAGAGCTGCAGGTTCCAAGCGAACTCGTTGCCCCGGATGGCATTGCCGAGCAGGTCGTTCCGATCGACCTTCAGGCTGCTGTAATCGATCCATTTCGCCGGATGGCCGATCCGGGGATCGAACGCCGCGAGCTTGGCGCGTGCCTGCGCCTTCGTCGATTCGTCCATCCAGGTCGAGGCGGCGAGCCGCGTCTCCAGCCCGGCACGCAGGTTGGCGATCAGCTCGGTCATCTGCCGGTTGCTCTCGGCCGGATAATGCCGCTCGACATAGACCCGGCCGACACCCTCTCCGAGAAAGGTGTTGAGCTGCTGGACACCGCGCTTCCAGCGCTCTCGCTGCTGCGGCACGCCGCGCAACGTCTTCGAATAGAAGTCGAAATTCGCCTGGTCGAACGCTTTGGGCAGATACGGCGCGTTGGCGCTGATGAAGTGGAAGGTCGAATAGTCCTTCCAGGTCTGCAGCGGGATGGTGTCGAGCAGCTTGCCCGTTTCGGTGATGGCGCTCTTCTCGGCGGCGATGACAGTGTCGACGCCAGCGAGGCCTGACGCCTCGAGGAAGGCCGGCCATTCGAGCTGCGGGGCGAGCTCGGTCAGCTGGGCCCGGTTCATCGGGTTGTAGATCTGCTTGATGTCGCGTTGACGCGCCGGGTCCCAGTGGACCCTGGCGAGCGCGGTCTCAAGCGCGATGATCCTGTCGGCCTTCGTCTCTCCGTCGGGCAGGCCGGCGAGCTGGTGGATCTTCACGATATAGTCGCGATAGCCCTTGCGGATCGCGTCGTATTTCGCACCCTCGAGCAAATAATAGTCGCGGTTCGGCAGGCCCAGGCCGCCCTGACCGGCGGCCGCGATGTAGCGGGTGGGATCGGCCGGATCGGGGAGGATGCCGATGCCGATCGGGCTCATGTACCCGGGCCGTGCGAACAGCTTGATCAGGTCGCTGCGGCTGCGCACCGCATCGATCCGCGCCAGGTAAGGCTTCAGCGGCGCAATGCCGCGCGCCTCGATCGCCGCCTCGTCCATCCAGCTCGCGTAGAAGTCGCCGAGCTGCCGGCCGATCTGGCCGGACTTCGCGGGGTCGCGGGCGAGGTCCTCGACAATCGCCTTCACCTGCGCCTCGGCCTGGTCGACGAGCAGCACGCCGACGCCGGCGCTGGTACGGTCGGCCGCGATCTGCGTGCTCTTGTCCCAATTGCCGTTCACGTAGCGCCAGAAGTCGTCGCCCGGCTTCACGCTCCTGTCCATGGCCCCGAGGTCGGCGCCCCATGTCCCGTAGCGGGCCTTTGCGGCTTGCGGCATTGCGGTGGCCGGGCTCTGGGCCGCCGCGTCGGCCAGGGCCGGCGTCGCGGCACCGGTCAGCAGGAACGCCGACAAGATCAGGAACGACTTGCGCATCACATCCTCCCCAGATTGGCTCTGCGCATTTGGCTAGGATGACGGGCTGCCGGTCAACAGCCGTAGCGGCGCCGGCTTGACGAATCTTGCGCGTTTGGCCGCTTCGAAGGCGGTTGCGGCGCGAACCTGCGGTGTGAGACAGTCCACCCGTCCTGAACGGAGCGAGCGATGAAGCCGATCCTGATCCTCATGCTGGCGGTGGACGCCGCCATCTTCCTTCTCGCCGTCTACGACGTGGTCTTTGCCCGCGGCGCGGCCGACCGGCGCAACTGGAGCCGGTTCACCCTGCCGCTGATGATCGGCGGCATCGCTTCGATACAGGTCGGCGAGCGCCACGCCGGCGTAGCGGCCGCCGAGGTCCTGCCGTTCTTCGGCGCGCTGCTGCTCGGCATGGCGGTGATGAGCATCCTCGTGCGGCTCGGCGAGGGACGCCGCGCCCGCGCGTCTCGATCCTGAGCAGCACCGAACGCGGCTGCTCCGAGCCGTCGGGTTCCGCTACCTCTCGGCTACATCCCGCTGGTGATCGCTCCGTCGCTCGCCGAGCCGACCAGGCGGGCGTATTTGCGATAGGCGCCGGTCGCCTCGCGTGACGGCCGCCACTCCGGAGCGGTACGCGCGTCGAGATCGGCGTCGGTCTGGATCACTCGTTGCTCGACATCGATGACGATGCGATCGCCGCTGCGCAGCAGCGCGATCGGGCCGCCTTTGGCGGCCTCGGGAGTCACATGGCCGACCATGAAGCCGTAGGTCGCTCCGGAAAAGCGGCCGTCGGTGACCAGCGCGACGTCGTTGCCGAGGCCGCGCCCCTGGATCGCCGCGGTGATCGCCAGCATCTCCCGCATGCCTGGCCCGCCGACCGGACCTTCGTAGCGGATGACGACGATGTCGCCGGCCTCGATGCCGCCGTGGGTGAGCGCCTCGAAGCAGGCTTCCTCGCCGTCGAACACCTTGGCTGGTCCGTCGAAGCGGAGCTTGCCGTGGCCGGCGAGCTTCACGACGCAGCCGTCCGGCGCGATGTTGCCGTAGAGGATGCCGAAGCCGCCGCGGGCCTTGATCGGCGCCGCCGCGGTCACGATCACCTCCTGGCCCTCCGCCTCCTGGGCATCGGCGAAATAGGAGAAGAGCGACTGCCCGGTGACGGTCGGCGTGTCGGTGATCAGCCCCGCGTCCATCAGCCGGCGTCCGAGCAGCGGCGTGCCTCCCGCCGCCGCCAAGTCCGGCGCCATGAAGCGGCCGCCCGGCTTGAGGTCTGCGATCACCGGAGTCGCTCGGGAGACCTCGTCGAACAGGTCGATGCCGAATTGGTCCGCGCCGATACCGGCCTCGCGCGCGATCGCGAGCAGGTGGAGCACGAGGTTGGTCGATCCCGCGGTCGCGGTGCCGGCGACGGCGGCGTTGCGCAGGCTCTCCGGCGTGATCAGGCTGCGCGCGTTGCGGCCAGCGCGCACCGCATCGACGACCGCCCATCCGGCCTCGTAGGCGGCGCCGGGCTTGTCGGGATGGACGGCAGGAACGTCGTTGAGGCCCATCGGCGAGAGGCCGAGGAAGCTCAGCGCCAGCGCCATCGTGTTGGCGGTAAACTGGCCGCCACAGGCGCCGGCACCGGGGCAGGCGGCTTTCTCGACCGCCCTCAGTTCGCCGTCGTCGATCGTGCCGCTGCTGTGCGCGCCGACCGCCTCGAACACGTCCTGGATGGTCAGCGCCTTGTCGCGCAGGCGGCCCGGCATGATCGATCCGCCGTAGAGGACGACGCTGGGGAGATCGAGCCGCGCGGCCGCCATCGCCGCGGCGGGACTGGTCTTGTCGCAGCCGACCAGGAACAGCACCGCATCGAGCGAGTGGCCGCGCACCGCGAGCTCCGCCGAATCGGCGATCGCCTCGCGCGACATCAGGCTGGCGCGCATGCCGGGCGTGCCCATCGAGATGCCGTCGGTGACGACAATGGTGTTAAAGTCGATCGCCGTGCCGCCGGCTTCCTCGATGCCGCGGCGGGCGTGGTCGGCGAGATCGCGCAGGTGCACGTTGCACGGCGTCACCGTCGACCAGCTGTTGACGATCGCGATCAGCGGCTTGGCCAGCGCCTCCTCATCATAGCCGGCGGCGTGGAGCATGGCGCGTGCGGGCGCACGGGCGGGCCCTTCGACCAAATCGCGGGAAGGCAGGCGGGGCATCTGTCTGTTCCTGGGCTGAATGGGATACAATCTTCGGTGCTTGGGACACCGTTTGGCGCACAATAAGCAGCAAAAAAGCCCCTGCAACACGATTCTGGCTTGATTTGGATCCCGCGATGCAGCAAGAAGAGCTTCATACGGGATCCCAAGTGGTGCTCCCGGGACGATTCTCTAGGCAAGGGCCCTATCGTGCAGCCGAATCGCGCGCTGATCGATGACGAACTGACGGGGGCCACCCTCCGCACGACCCTTCTTGTACTTATTTGCCCACATAGAGGAGCGGCCGCCGGCTCTGAGTAAAGGTCATACGACCGGAAACCAGACCCCCGCTCCCCGGCCGGAGCGGGGGTTTTCTTTTGCGCGACGAAGGAGAATCCCAGTGGAGACGATCTATACCGAGAAGGACGCCGACCGATCCGCACTGAGCGGCACCGTCGCCGTGATCGGTTACGGCAGCCAGGGGCGCAGCCATGCCCGCAACCTGCGCGACAGCGGCTTCGACGTGGTCGTCGGCGCCCGCGCCGGCGGAACCGCGGAGCGCCGCGCCCGCAACGACGGCTTCCGCGTCGTCTCTCCGGCCGAGGCGGCGAAGGAGGCTTCTCTCGTCGCTCTGCTCACCCCCGACATGAGCCATCGCGCCGTCTACGCCAAGGACATCGCGCCGAACCTCGCCCCCGGCGCCGCTTTGCTCGTCGCCCACGGCTTCTCGGTCCATTACGGCGAGATCGTTCCGCGCCGCGACATCGACGTCGTACTCGTCGCGCCCAAGGGCCCGGGCGATCTCGTCCGCCGAGAGTTCGAGATCGGCCGCGGCGTCCCCTGCCTGTTCGCCGTCCAGCAGGACGCATCCGGCAGCGCCCGCGCCAAGGCGCTGGCTTATGCCTCGGGCCTCGGCGGCACCCTCGCCGGAGCGATCGAGACCACCTTCCCCGAAGAGACCGAAACCGATCTGTTCGGCGAGCAGGCCGTGCTCTGCGGCGGCGTCAGCGAGCTCGTCAACTCGGGCTTCGAGGTGCTGGTCGAGGCCGGCTACAAGCCCGAGGTCGCCTATTTCGAATGTCTCCACGAGCTGAAGCTGATCGTCGACCTGCTCTACGAGGGCGGCCTGGCGAAGATGCACCAGTTCATCTCCGAGACGGCCAAATATGGCGACTTCGTCGCCGGTCCGCGGGTGATCAATGCCGAGACCCGCGAGCGGATGCGCGAGGTCCTGCGCGACATCCGCACCGGCAAGTTCGCGTTCGATTGGATCGCCGAGAACGAGGCCGGCAAGCAGAATTACGACGCGATGCTCGCCGCCGATCTCGATCTGCCGATCGAGAAGACGGGGGCGCGGATGCGCCAGCATATGGCCTGGCTGCAGAGCCGGCCCGACACCAAGGCGGCCTGAGCCGTGGCGGCGCACGCTCCCAGCACGGTGCCGGATACGGCTCCGGTCTCCGGTGCCCGGCTCGTCGTCGAGGCTCTGGAGCGCGAGGGCGTGCGCACCGTCTTCGGCTATCCGGGCGGGGCGATCATGCCGCTCTACGATGCGCTGACCGGCTCCGGCCTCAGGCACATCCTGGTCCGCCACGAGCAGGCGGCGGCGCTCGCCGCCGACGCCTACGGCAGGGTCACCGGCGAGCCGGGCGTGTGCATCGCCACGTCCGGCCCCGGCGCCACCAATCTCGTCACTGGAATCGCCAACGCCTACATGGACAGCGTGCCGATGGTCGCGATCACCGGCCAGGTGGCCACCTCGCTGATCGGCACCGACGCCTTCCAGGAAGTCGACATCTTCGGCATCACCCTGCCGATCGTGAAGCACAGCTTCGTGATCCGCAGCACCGCCGAGATTCCGCAAGTCTTCGCCCAGGCATTCGAGCTGGCGAGAAGCGGCCGTCCGGGTCCGGTGCTGATCGATTTGCCGAAAGACATGGGCGTCGGCGCGGCGGTGCCGAACCCGGTCTCGGTCGAGCGCTTCGCCCATCCCGAGGCCGATCCGCAGCTGATCGCGGCAGCCAACGCGCTGATCGCCGAGGCGCGGGCCCCGGTGCTCTATTTCGGCGGCGGTATCGCCATCGCCCGCGCCGAGCGGGCGTTGCGCGACTTCGCGGCGCGCACCGGCATGCCGTCGGTCGCGACGCTGAAGGGCCTTGGCGGCATTCCCACCGATCATCCCGATTTCCTCGGCATGCTCGGCATGCACGGCATGCGCGCCGCAAACATGGCGATCGACAAATGCGATCTGCTGATCTGCGTCGGCGCCCGCTTCGACGATCGCGCGACCGGCAAGCTGGACACGTTCGCGCCCGGTGCGACCGTCATCCACATCGACGGCGACCCGGCCGAGATCGGCAAGCTGCGCCGCGCCGCCGTCGGCATTTCCGGAGACATCTCGAAGATCCTCGACGCGCTCGATGCCAGGCCGGCGCACAGCGAGCATTGGGCCGCGCTCTGCCGCCGCCAGAAGGCGATGTGGGCGATGTCCTACGATGCGCCGGGAAGCGGGATCTACGCGCCCGCCTTGCTGAAGGACCTGTCCGAGGCGGCGGGCGACGACGCGGTCTTCACCTGCGACGTCGGCCAGCACCAGATGTGGGTGGCGCAGCATTGCCGCTTCTCGCGTCCGCAGGCGCACCTGACCTCCGCCGGTCTCGGCACGATGGGCTACGGCGTGCCTGCCGGCATCGGCGCGCTGATCGCCGATCCGGACGCGACCGTCATCACAATCTCCGGTGACGGCTCTATCATGATGAACGTCCAGGAGCTGGCGACGCTCAGGCGCTATCGCCTGCCGCTGAAGATCGTGCTGATCGACAATTCGCAGCTCGGCATGGTCCGGCAGTGGCAGGAACTGTTCTTCGAGGAGAATTTCTCGGAGATCGACCTCAGCGACAATCCGGACTTCGCCGATCTCGCCCAGGCGTTCGGGATCGAGGCCTTCACCATCGATCATCGCGACGAAGTTCCGGCGGCGATCGAGCGGCTGCTCGCCACCAACGGTCCGATCCTCTGCCACGTGCGGATCGATCCGCGCGCCAACGTGTGGCCGTTGGTCCCGCCAAACAGCTCGAACGTTCAGATGCTGGAGAAAGCCAAGTGACCGGGCAGCTCACCATCGATTTCGATCTGCACGAGGGCGCCGTGCTGCGCGTCCTCGGCCTGGTCGAGCGGCGTGGATTCGAGGTCCGCGGCATCCGTATGACGGAGGCGGCGGATGGCCGCGGCGCCCTCGCCCTCGACGTCCGCGCCCGGGACGCCAGCCGCAGCCTCGACACGGTCGCCGGCCAGCTCCAGCGTCTCCACGACGTCCGCAACGTAACCTGCATCCAAGGTGTAGCCCAATGACGATGGTCCGCATTCTCGACACCACCCTGCGCGACGGCGAGCAGGCTCCCGGTTTCTCGATGACTCCGGAGGGCAAGCTGCGCATGGCCAAGGCTCTCGCCGCGCTCAACGTCGACGTGATCGAGGCGGGGTTCGCTGCCTCGGGTCAGCGGGACGCCGATGCGATCGCGGAGATCGCCCGCCAGGTCGAAGGCCCGGTGATCTGCTCGCTGGCGCGCGCCACCCGCGGCGACATCCTCGCCGCCAGCGCTGCGCTCGCGCCGGCGCCGCGCCGCCGCATCCACGTCTTCATCGGCACAAGCCCGCTGCACCGCGAGTTCAAGCTGCACATGAGCCGCGAGAAGGTGCTGGAGAACATCCGCACCGCCATCGCCTACGCCCGCGGCTTCACCGACGACGTCGAATTCTCGGCCGAGGACGCGATCCGCACCGAGCGCGATTATCTGGTCGAATGCCTCTCGGCCGCGGCAGAGGCCGGCGCCACCACGCTGAACGTGCCCGACACGGTAGGCTACACCACGCCGGACGAGATCTACGATCTGTTCCGCTTCCTCACCGCGAACGTCGATTGTTCGGACGAGACGATCTTCTCCGCCCACAATCACGACGATCTCGGCATGGCCGTGGCCAATTCGCTGGCGGCGATCCGCGGCGGGGCCCGGCAGGTCGAATGCGCGATGAACGGCATCGGCGAACGCGCCGGCAATTGCGCGCTGGAGGACATCGTGATGGCGCTGAAGACCCGCGCCGATTTCTTCCAGGCCGAAACGGCGATCGACACCACGCGGATCATGGCCGCAAGCCGTATCCTCGCCCAGATCACCAACACGCCGCCGCCGCGCAACAAGTCGATCGTCGGCGCCAACGCCTTCGCGCATGAATCCGGCATCCACCAGCACGGCATCCTGCAGAATCGCGAGACCTATGAAATCATGAAGCCGGAAGACATCGGCCTCGCGACCGAGGCGATCGTGCTCGGCAAGCACAGCGGCCGCCACGCCCTCGCGGCGCGGGCGCAGGCGCTGGGCTATGTCCTGACCGGGGAGAAGCTGGAGAGCGCCTTCACCGCTTTCCGCACCGTCGCCGACGAGGTCGGGATCGTCGATACCGCCCGTCTGCTCGCGCTGCTCGCGGAGCAGGAAAGCGGCCGGCCGCAGCGGCTGTGGAGCCTCTCCAAGGTCGACATCCGCGCGCCCGTCTCGAGCAAGTCGCACCCGGTCGCACGGGTCGAGCTGGAACATGGCGAGCGCGGCCGCGTCACTGATATCGCCAGCGCGCCCGGCGCCCTCGACGCGGCCTTCGCCGCGGTCAGCCAGATGATCCGCGTGCCGGCACGAGTCCACGCGCTCGAGATGCAATATATCGCAGCCGATCCCGAGCAGCCGGCGAGCGACGGCCAGGGCGCGAACGTTCTCGTCGAGATCCAGATCGAGGTGGAGGGCGAGATCTTCGCCGGCCGTGCCCGCGCCCGCGACATCCTGCCCTGCTGCGTCTCCGCCTACATCGACGCCGCCTCCAATGCCGAAGCGGTCCGTGCCGTGCGCGGCAGCTTCTCGGCCGGCTCTCGCGCCGCCTGACCCGAAGGAAAGAACGTGACCAAGATCATCATCCTGCCGGGGGACGGCATCGGACCGGAAGTGACTCGCGAGGCGGTCGCCTGCCTCGATCTGCTCTCCGATCATTTCGATCTCGGCTTCCGCTTCGAGGAACATCCTTTCGGCGGCGCGGCGATCGACGCGTGCGGCGATCCTCTGCCGGAGAGCACGCTCAAGGCGTGCCGCAACGCCGACGCGATCTTCCTCGGCGCCGTCGGCGGACCGAAGTGGGACAGGGCCGAGAAGCGCCCTGAGGCCGGCCTGCTCGGCCTCAGGAGCGCGCTGGGCCTGTTCGCGAACCTGCGGCCCGCTCGCGTTATCGAAGGCCTCGAGGACCTCTCCCCGCTGAAGGCGAAGGTCGCCGCCGGCGCCGACGTGCTGGTGGTGCGCGAGCTGACCGGCGGTCTCTATTTCGGAGCGCGGACGGATGAAGGCGAGGTGGCCACCGATCTCTGCACCTACTCCCGGGAAGAGGTGGAACGGATCGCCCATGTCGCGTTCCGCGAGGCGGGACGCCGCGGCGGCAAGGTCACCTCGGTCGACAAGGCCAACGTCCTTGCCACCTCGAAATTGTGGCGGCGCGTGGTCGAAGACGTGGCGGCGCAATATCCCGACGTGGCTCTCGACCACATGTATGTGGATGCCGCGGCCATGGCCCTGGTCGCAGCGCCGGGCCGGTTCGACGTCATCCTGACCGAGAACCTTTTCGGCGACATCCTGTCGGACCAGCTTTCGGTGATCGGCGGCTCGATCGGCCTGCTCGGCTCGGCCAGCCGCGGTGAGGACGGACCGATGATGTTCGAGCCGATCCACGGCTCGGCGCCCGACATCGCCGGCCTCGACATCGCCAATCCGGCCGGAGCGATCGCCAGCGCCGCGATGCTGCTCGAACTCGGCCTCGGCCTCCCCGAGCAGGCCGCGATGCTGAACAATGCGCTCGAGCAGGTGCTGGTCGACGGCGTCCGCACCGCCGATCTCGGCGGCGATGCGCGCTGTTCCGGCTTCGGCGCCCAGGTGCGCGAGAGACTCGAGGCGCGGCTGGCGCGCCACAAGGCGATGATCGAGCATCTCGCGATCAACCGGGGCTGCTGCGCGTGACCGCTCCCCGCACCCTCTACGAGAAGATCTGGGACGCGCACGTCGTCGAACGGCGCGAGGACGGCACATGCCTGATCTACATCGATCGGCACCTCGTCCATGAAGTCACCTCGCCCCAGGCGTTCGAAGGTCTTCGTCTCGCCGGCCGCCAGGTTCGCCGCCCGGAGCTGACCCTGGCGGTCGCCGACCACAATCTGCCGACGACCCCGCGCGTCGACGGCGACGGCATGCGGCTGCCCATCTCCGATCAGGCCAGCGCCGGCCAGCTCGCCGCGCTCGAGGCGAACGTCGCCGATTTCGGCGTGCCCTATATCGAGGCGACCGCAGCCGAGCAGGGCATCGTCCACGTCGTCGGGCCGGAGCAGGGCTTCACCCTTCCGGGCACGACTGTGGTCTGCGGGGACAGCCACACCGCCGCCCATGGCGCAATGGGCGCGCTCGCCTTCGGCATCGGCACCAGCGAGGTCGAGCACGTCCTGGCGACCCAGACCTTGCTGCTCAAGCCGTCGAAGACGATGGAGATCCGCGTCGACGGCAAGCTCGGCTTCGGCGTCTCGCCCAAGGACCTGATCCTGGCGATCATCGGCCGTCTCGGCGCCGCCGGCGGTGCGGGCTACGTCCTCGAATATCGCGGCTCGACCTTCTCGGAGATGAGCGTCGAGGGACGCCTGACCGTCGCCAACATGTCGATCGAGGCCGGCGCGCGGTCGGGCCTGTTCGCGCCTGACGAGAAGACGTTCGACTATTTGAAGGGCCGGCCGATGGCGCCGAGCGGCGCCGCCTGGGAGGCGGCGATCGCGCGCTGGCGGCAGCTGGCCACCGACGAGGGCGCCAGGTTCGACCGGTCCCTGATCATGGACGCGGCCGACGTGGCGCCGACCGTCACCTGGGGCACCAGCCCCGACGACGTCGCGCCGATCACCGGCACGATACCGGATCCGGAGAGCTTCGCCGATCCGGCGCGGCAGGAAGCGGCGCGCAAGGCGCTCGAATATATGGGCCTGACGGCCGGGGCCGCGCTGCAGGACGTGCCGGTCGAGCACATCTTCATCGGCAGCTGCACCAACAGCCGGATCGAGGATCTGCGCGCCGCAGCGGACGTGGTCCGCGGCCGCCATGTCGCCGATCGGATCAAGCAGGCGCTGGTCGTTCCCGGCTCCGGGCTGGTCAAGCGGCAGGCCGAGGCGGAGGGGCTCGACCGAATCTTCCGGGAGGCGGGATTCGAGTGGCGCGAGCCCGGTTGCTCGATGTGTCTGGCGATGAATCCGGACAAGGTACCGCCCCGCGAGCGCTGCGCATCCACTTCCAACCGCAACTTCGTCGGGCGCCAGGGCCCCGGCGCCCGCACACATCTGGTCTCGCCGGCCATGGCGGCGGCAGCGGCGGTGACCGGCCACCTCGCCGACGTGCGGGAGCTGCTGCGATGAGTCCGTTCACGCGGGTCGAGGGTCGGGCGATTCCACTCGGCCGCCCGAATGTCGATACCGACGTCATCATCGGCGCCGAGCATCTGAAGACGATCGAGCGCTCCGGCCTCGGCCGCCACGCCTTCGGGTCGATCCGGGCCCAGGCTGGCAATGTCTTCGACGATCCTGCCTTTGCGCGGGCGCCTATCCTGATTGCCGGCGACAATTTCGGGTGCGGATCCAGCCGCGAGCATGCCGCCTGGGCGCTGGCCGATCTCGGCGTCCGCGCCGTGATCGCATCGAGCTTCTCGGATATTTTTTCCGGCAACGCTTTCAAAAATGGGATCCTGACGGTAGTCCTGCCTCAGGCGGCCGTGGACCGGCTTCTGAGCGTTGCGAAGGAGCTGCCCCTCACGGTCGATCTGGAGACGATGACGGTAACGTCGCCGCTCCAGGACCGCTTCAGCTTCGAATTGGATCCCTTCAGGCGGGACTGCCTGCTCGGGGGCCTTGATGAAATCGCCCTGACGCTCGCCAGTGAGGCAGCGATCCGGGCCTATGAGCTACGGACGGGTATCTGATGGTGAAGGCGCCGGGAAAGCAGGGGCTCTACGATCCGCGCAACGAGAAGGACGCATGCGGCGTCGGCTTCATCGCCAACATCAAGGGCGAGAAGAGCAACGACATCGTTCGCGACGGCCTGCAGATCCTCGCCAATCTCGACCATCGCGGCGCGGTCGGCGCGGACCCCCTGATCGGCGACGGCGCGGGCTGCCTGATCCAGATTCCCGACGATCTTTTCCGCCACTGGGCCGAGGCCCAGGGCATCGCTCTCCCGGCCCCGGGCGACTATGCGGTCGCCATGTGCTTCCTGCCCCGCGATGCGGAGAGCCGGGAAGCGGCGATCGCCCGCCTCGAGCGCTACATCGAGATCGAGGGTCAGGTGCTCCTCGGCTGGCGAGACGTGCCGACCGACCCGAAGGGGATGAGCCCGACGATCGTGGCGGCGATGCCGGTCATCCGCCAGGCGATCGTCGCCCGCGGCCCTCGCGTGAGGGATCAGGACGCGTTCGAGCGCAAGCTGCTCACCATCCGAAAGCAGACCCAGAATCCGCTGTCCGAGCTCGCCGAGAAGCGAGATCTACCCGGCCTCGCCGATTTCTACATCCCGAGCTTCTCGAGCCGGACGATCATCTACAAGGGGCTGCTGCTCGCCACCCAGGTCGGCAGTTTCTACAAGGATCTCGTCAATCCGCTGACCAGATCGGCGCTGGCGCTCGTTCACCAGCGTTTCTCGACCAACACCTTCCCCTCGTGGAAGCTGGCCCATCCGTTCCGCTTCATCGCTCACAACGGCGAGATCAACACGGTGCGCGGCAATGTGAACTGGATGAACGCGCGCCGCCGCACGCTCGAATCGCCGCTGCTCGGCGCCGACCTCGACAAGATGTGGCCGCTGATCCCGCACGGCCAGTCGGACACCGCCAGCCTCGACAACGCCCTCGAGCTGCTCGTCGCCGGCGGCTATTCGCTTCCCCATGCGGTGATGATGCTGATCCCGGAAGCCTGGGCCGGCAATGCCCAGATGGATGCGCAGCGGCGCGCCTTCTACGAATATTATGCGGCTCTGATGGAGCCGTGGGACGGGCCCGCCGCCATCGCCTTCACCGACGGTCGCCAGATCGGCGCGACGCTCGACCGCAACGGCCTCCGCCCCGCGCGCTTCACCGTCACCGACGACGACCGGATCATCATGGCCTCGGAGAGCGGGGTGCTGCCGATCCCGGAAGAGAGGATCGCGCGCAAGTGGCGGCTCCAGCCCGGCCGCATGCTGCTGATCGATCTCGAGGAAGGCCGCATCGTCGAGGACGAGGAGATCAAGGCCCGGCTCGCCAAGGCACATCCGTATGGAGACTGGCTGCGCGAGACGCAGTTTCGGCTCGAGAACCTGCCCGCCAGCGAGGACGCACCGCCGCCCAGCCACGATTCCGACGAGCTCGCCCGACTGCAGAAGGCGTTCGGCTATAGCGAGGAGGATCTGAAGCTCTTCCTCGCGCCGATGGGGCGGCAGGGAGACGATCCGATCGGATCGATGGGCACCGATACGCCGATCGCCGTGCTGTCGCGACGGCCGAAGCTGCTCACCGAATATTTCAAGCAGAACTTCGCCCAGGTCACCAACCCGCCGATCGACCCGATCCGCGAGGCTATGGTGATGTCATTGGTCTCGATGATCGGCCCGCGGCCGAACCTGCTCGGCCACCATGCCGGCACCCACAAAAGGCTCGAGGTCTCGCAGCCTATCCTCGCCAACGAGGATCTGGAGAAGATCCGCTCGATCCGTGACGTGCTCGACGGCGCGTTCCGCACCCGCACGCTCGACGCCACCTGGCCCGAGGGCGGCACCGGCAAGGCGCTCGAGGCGGCGGTCCAGCGCCTCTGCTGGGAAGCGACCGAGGCGGTGCTGGCCGACATCAACGTGCTGATCCTGTCCGATCGCAGCGTGGGCCCGGACCGGGTGCCGATTCCGGCGGCGCTCGCCACCGGCGCGGTCCATCATCACCTGATCCGCCAGGGCCTGCGCATGCAGACCGGCCTGGTCGTCGAGACCGGCGAGGCCCGCGAGGTCCATCATTTCTGCGTCCTCGCCGGCTACGGCGCCGAAGCGATCAACCCCTATCTCGCGTTCGAGACGCTCGAGGCGCTGCGGGCGAAGGGCGAGGTGGCGCTGTCCGCCGAGGAGGTGCGCCGGAACTACGTCAAGGCGGCCGGCAAGGGCATGCTGAAGGTGATGTCCAAGATGGGCATCTCCACCTTCCAATCCTATTGCGGAGCCCAGATCTTCGACGCCGTGGGCCTGTCGAGCGCCTTCGTCGAGAAATACTTCACCGGGACCGCGACGATGATCGAGGGCGCCGGCATCGACGAGATCGCCGAGGAAGCCGCGCGGCGCCACCGCGAGGCCTTTGCCCGCCGCACAGCCGAGGCGCTGCCGATCGCGGGTACCTATACCTATCGGACCGGCGGCGAGGACCATGCCTGGACGCCGGAGAGCGTCGCCAACCTGCAGCATGCGGTCCGGGGCGAGATCCCGGAGAAGTACCGGGCGTTCGCCGCCGAGATCAACGCACAGAGCAAGCGGCTGCTGACCCTGCGCGGCCTGCTCGAGCTCAAGCCGGCCCAGGCGCCGGTGCCGCTCGAAGAAGTCCAGCCGGCGAGCGAGATCGTCAAGCGCTTCGCCACCGGCGCGATGAGCTTCGGCTCGATCAGCCGCGAGGCGCACACCACGCTGGCCGTCGCGATGAACCGGATCGGCGCGCGCTCCAACACCGGCGAGGGCGGCGAGGAACGGGACCGCTTCAAGCCGCTGCCGAACGGCGATTCGATGCGCTCCCGGATCAAGCAGATCGCCTCCGGTCGCTTCGGAGTGACCACCGAATATCTGGTCAATGCCGACGATCTGCAGATCAAGATCGCTCAGGGCGCAAAGCCCGGGGAGGGCGGCCAGCTGCCCGGCCACAAGGTCGATCGGCATATCGCCGCGGTCCGCCATTCGACGCCCGGCGTCGGGCTGATCTCGCCGCCGCCGCACCATGACATCTATTCGATCGAAGATCTGGCGCAGCTGATCCACGATCTGAAGAACGTCAACGAGCGGGCGCGAATCTCGGTCAAGCTGGTTTCCGAAGTCGGCGTCGGCACCGTCGCCGCCGGCGTCGCAAAGGCGATGGCGGATCACGTCACCATCTCCGGCTTCGAGGGCGGCACCGGCGCCTCGCCGCTGACCTCGCTGACCCATGCCGGCCTTCCCTGGGAGATCGGCCTGGCCGAGACCCAGCAGACCCTGGTGCTGAACGGGCTGCGCGGCCGCATCTCGGTCCAGGCCGACGGCGGGCTGCGCACCGGCCGGGACGTCGCCATCGCCGCGATCCTCGGCGCCGACGAGTTCGGCTTCGCCACCGCGCCGCTGATCGCCGCCGGCTGCATCATGATGCGCAAATGCCATCTCAACACCTGCCCGGTCGGCGTCGCTACTCAGGATCCGCTGCTGCGCAGGCGCTTCACCGGGCAGCCGGAGCACGTGATCAACTATTTCTTCTTCGTCGCCGAGGAGCTGCGCGAGATCATGGCCTCGCTCGGCGTTCGCCGGCTGGAGGAAATGATCGGCCGGCCCGAGCTGCTCGACGCCCGGCCCGCGCTCGAGCATTGGAAGGCGCAGGGCGTCGATCTTGCTCCGCTGCTCCACGTCCCCGCGGTCGATCCGCAGGCGGCGCGCTGGAACAGCGAATATCAGATGCACGGGCTCGACCGCGTTTTCGACCGCGACCTGATCGCGGCTGCCGCCCCGGCCCTCGAAAAGGGCGAGCCGGTGCTGATCGAGCGCGAGGTGCGCAACATCCATCGCAGCGTCGGCACGATGCTGTCCGGCGAGCTCGCCCGGCGTCTCGGCCACGAAGGCCTGGCGTCGGACACCATCACCATCCGTCTCACCGGCACCTGCGGCCAGAGCTTCGCCGCCTTCCTGGCTCATGGCATCACGCTGGAGCTGACCGGCGACGGCAACGATTATGTCGGCAAGGGTCTCTCCGGCGGCCGGATCGTCATCCGCCAGCCGGCGCAGGCGACCCGCGATGCCGCGAGCAACATCATCGTCGGCAACACCGTCCTCTACGGCGCGATTGCAGGCGAAGCCTATTTCAACGGCGTCGCCGGCGAGCGCTTCGCCGTCCGCAATTCCGGTGCCGTGGCGGTGGTGGAGGGCGCCGGCGACCACGCCTGCGAGTATATGACGGGGGGCATCGTCGCGATCCTAGGACCGGTCGGCCGCAACTTCGCGGCCGGCATGTCGGGCGGCATCGCCTATGTCTACGATCCCGACGGAACGCTCGAGGCGCAGTGCAACAAGGCCGGCGTGGAGTTGGAGCGCATCGCGCCCGCTGGCTCGTCCTACGGCGAAGGCGCGCCGCGCCAGCGAGCCGTCGACATACACGACAACGGCATGGGCCACCCTCTGCGCTACGATGCGGAGCGCCTGCGCATCCTGGTCGAGCGCCATCACCTCGCCACCGGCAGCGCTCGTGCACGTGCGCTGCTGGAAGACTGGCCGGCCGCGCTGGAGCGCTTCGTCAAGGTGGTGCCGAGCGAATATCGCCGCGCCCTCGCCGATCTCGAACTCGAAACCGCCGTCGCCGCGGAATAAGTGGAGCTACACGATGGGTAACCCGACCGGCTTCCTGGAAGTCGACCGCCGAGACCGCGGTGCCGTGCCGCCCGAGGAGCGGCTGAGGAACTTCGACGAATTCGTCGAGGAGCCGGGCAAGGACGTCGTCGCCAAGCAGGCGTCGCGCTGCATGGAGTGCGGAATCCCGTTTTGCCACGGCGGCTGCCCGGTCAACAACCTCATCCCCGACTGGAACGATCTCGTCTACAAGCAGGACTGGAAGGCCGCGATCGACCGGCTCCACCAGACCAACAACTTCCCGGAATTCACCGGCCGGATCTGCCCGGCGCCGTGCGAGGCGGCCTGTACGCTGAACCTCGTCGACGCACCGGTCACGATCAAGTCGATCGAGTGCGAGATCGCCGACAACGCCTGGCGCGAGGGCTGGGTCAAGCCGCAATCCGCGCGGCGCGGTACCGGCAAGCGCATCGCCATCGTCGGCTCCGGCCCTGCCGGGCTCGCCTGTGCCCAGCAGCTCGCCCGCGCCGGCCACGCCCCCACCGTGTTCGAGAAGAACGACCGGATCGGCGGCCTGCTCCGCTACGGCATTCCCGATTTCAAGCTCGACAAGAGCCATCTCGACCGGCGCATGCAGCAGATGGAGATCGAAGGCGTGATCTTCCGCTGCGGCATGAACGTCGGCGTCGACGTCTCGGTCGAGCGGCTGATGGACGATTACGACGTCCTCGTCCTTGCCGGCGGCGCCGAGCAGCCGCGCGACCTGCCGGTGCCGGGCCGCGACCTGGACGGGGTCCATTTCGCAATGGATTTCCTCACCCAGCAGAACAAGCGCAACGCCGGCGACGCGGAGGAGCGGGCGGCGCCGCAGGGGACGATCTCGGCCGCGGGCAAGCACGTCCTGGTCATCGGCGGCGGCGACACCGGATCCGACTGCATCGGCACCTCGAACCGGCAGGGCGCCCTTTCCGTCACCCAGTTCGAGATCATGCCGCAGCCGCCGCTGCGCGAGAACAAGGCGCTGACCTGGCCCCACTGGCCGCTCAAGCTGCGCACCTCCTCCAGCCAGGAGGAAGGGGCCGAGCGCGATTTCTCCGTCGTCACCACCGAATTCGTCGGCGAGGACGGCCGCGTGACCGGTGTGCGCTGCGCCCGCTCCGAAATGGTCCCTGGGCCGGATGGGCGGACGATCATCCAGCCGGTGCCCGGCAGCGAGTTCGAGATCAAGGCCGATCTCGTGCTGCTCGCGATGGGCTTCACCGGCGCGCGCAGGGAAGGGGTCGTCGCCGATTCCGGCGTCGATCTCGCCCCTTCGGGTGCGGTGCGGGCCGATTTCGGCGGCTTCCAGACTTCGACCCCGCGCATCTTCGCCTGCGGCGACATGCGCCGCGGGCAGTCGCTCGTCGTCTGGGCGATCCGCGAGGGCCGGGAATGCGCCGAAAGGGTCGACGCGTTCCTCTCCGCCGAGATCCAACGAGCGGCTTGAGACGTTCATGGGGCCGAGGAGACGCTGATTGAACGAGCACCGGCCGCTTCGCGAAGCTCCGCCGATCGAGCAGAACCCCGACATACGCTATCTCGGGAAGCTGCTCGGCGACGTCATTCGTGCATACGGCGGCGAGGTCCTGTTCGGGCGTATCGAGCATATCCGCTCCGCCTCGGTCGACCGCCACCGCGGTATCGCCCCGGGCGCGGATCTCGGGCTCGAGGATCTGAGCCTCGACGATACGCTCGCCTTCGTCCGCGGGTTCATGCTCTTCTCGATGCTCGCCAACCTTGCCGAGGATCGCCAGGGCATCACGCGCGAGCCCGGCGCCAGCGTCGAGGACGCGCTCGCCATCCTCAAACGCGAAGGGTTCGACGAGGCTGCCGTGGCGGCAATGCTCGAACGGGCGCTGATCGTCCCCGTGCTCACCGCCCATCCCACCGAGGTGCGGCGCAAGAGCATGATCGATCACCGCAACCGCATCGCCGAGCTGATGAGCGAGCGCGATGCCGGTCGACAGGAGACGCGGGACGGCGAGCTGGTGGAGGAGGCGCTGCTTCGCCAGATCGCCTTGCTCTGGCAGACGCGGCCGCTCCGCCGCGAGAAACTCTATGTCGCCGACGAGGTGGAAACCGCGCTCGCCTATCTGCGAGACGTCTTCGTGCCGGTGCTGCCGATGCTCTATGCGCGCTGGGAGCGCGTGCTCGGCAGCCGTCCGCCGAGCTTCCTGAAGCCCGGCAGCTGGATCGGCGGCGATCGCGACGGCAATCCGTTCGTCACCGCGGCATCTCTGCGCGATGCTCTTCGCCGCGCCTGCCAGACCGTGCTGGCTTATTATCTCGAGCAGGTTCACGCCCTCGGCGCCGAACTTTCGCTGTCGACCGAACTCGCCGAGGTCACGCCCGAGGTCGCCGCGCTGGCCAACGTCTCGCACGACCCGTCCGAGGCCCGGTCCGACGAACCCTATCGCCGCGCGCTTACCGGTATCTACGCCAGGCTTGCCGCGACCTATCGCAGCCTCGCCGGTCGGGAGCCGGTCCGCGCCGCGAGCGTCGCCGCGGAGCCCTATCGGCAGCCCGCTGAGCTCCGTCGCGATCTAGCCGCCATCGCCCATTCGCTCGAGCGTACCGGATCGGGCCTGTTCGCCGGCACCGGTGCCCTCGGGCGCCTGATCCGCGCCGTCGATACGTTCGGCTTTCACCTGGCCACGCTCGACCTTCGTCAGAACTCCGACGTTCACGAGCGGGTCGTCGCCGAATTGCTTCGCGTCGCCGGTGTCGAGTCCGATTATCTTGCTCTTGGCGAAATCGAGCGCGTCGCGCTGCTTCGCCACGAGCTTGCCGGCGGCCGGCTGCTCGCCAACCCCTTCGCGGATTATTCGGACGAGACGCGGTCGGAACTGGACATCGTCCGCGCCGCGGCCGAGGCGCACCAGCTCTACGGCCCTGCGGCGATTACGGCCTACATCATCTCCAAGGCGGACAGCGTCTCGGATCTCCTGGAGGTCAACATCCTCCTCAAGGAAGCCGGTCTGTGGCATCCGGGCGATCCCGCGCAAGCCGACATCATGGCGGTGCCGCTGTTCGAGACGATCGGCGATCTCGAGCGAGGCCCTGGTGTCATGGCCGAATGGCTCGCCTTGCCCGAGGTGGCCGGCGCGACCGCCGCGCGCGGCCATCAGGAGACGATGCTCGGCTATTCCGATTCCAACAAGGACGGCGGCTATCTCACCTCCGTCTGGTCGCTGCACCAGGCGAGCCGGGCGCTTGCCGGGGTGTTCGAGGAGGCGGGCGCCGCGATGCAGCTGTTCCACGGCCGCGGCGGCGCGGTGGGGCGCGGCGGCGGCTCGAGCTTCTCGGCGATCCGCGCGCAGCCGAACGGCACGGTCCGCGGCCGAATCAGGATCACCGAGCAGGGCGAGGTGATCGCCGCCAAATACGGTACGCGCGACAGCGCGGCAGCCAATCTCGAGGCGATCGCCTCCGCGACGATCCTCGCCAGCCTGGAGAAGAGGTCCGAGCGCCGCCGCGAGACCTTCTACAAGGCGATGGCGGAGATCTCCGGCGCGGCCTTTCGCAGCTATCGCGGCCTCGTCTACGAGACGGCGGGATTCCCCGATTTCTTCCGGCAAATGACTCCGATCGGCGAGATCGCCGGTCTGAAGATCGGCTCGCGCCCGGCCAGCCGGACCACCTCCGGTCGGATCGAGGACCTGCGCGCGATTCCCTGGGTGTTCAGCTGGGCCCAGGCGCGGGTCATGCTCCCGGGCTGGTACGGCACCGGCGAGGCGCTGAGCGGCTTCGCCGACGTCGAGCTGCTGCGCGAGATGAACGAGCATTGGCCGTTCTTCCGGACGACGCTGGAGAATCTCGAGATGGTGCTCGCCAAGTCCGACATGTCGATCGCCGCGCATTACTCGGCGCTTGTGCGGGACGACGCGCTGCGCGCCGGCATCTTCGGCCGCATCCGCGACGGCTGGCAGCGGACGCACGACTGCCTGCTGTCGATCACCGGCCAGTCGCGCCTGCTCGAGAGGAAGCCCGCGCTGGACGCGTCGATCCGGCTCCGCCTGCCTTATATCGAGCCGCTGAACCTGCTCCAGATCGAGCTCCTGAAGCGACATCGTGCGGGGGAGAGCGATCCCCGGATCCGCGAGGGGATCGAGCTGTCGATCAACGCCGTCGCGACGGCGCTGCGCAACTCCGGCTGAGGTGCGGCCGGGGGCCGGCCCAATCCCTTGCCGCCGTGAAGTTTTTCTAGTCTTGCCCGACGATCGCGGCTAATCCCCGGCAGGGGGGAATAGGGCATGAGGTCTTCGGCCGCTAAGGCGATCGCGCTAATCGTCTCGCTTCATGCGGGTGCCCCCGTCCTTGCGCAGTCGCCGCGACCGCCGGCCACGCTTCCCGGGCCGACCAGCGATCCGCTGGCGATCGATCCCGCCCAGGATCCGATCCTGCAGATGGCGCAAAGCCAGGCCCCCGAGGCCGAGTTCCGGTCGGTGATCGGCGCTGCGGTCGCGCGCCACCCGGGAACGCTGGAGAATCGCGCGCTGAGCGCCGAGGCGCGGGCACTCTATGCCGAGGCCGAGGAACGCCGGCTGCCGTCGATCGACGTCAGCGTGTCCTCCTACAAGGTGATCGCACGCGACTTTTCCAACGACCCAAGCAACATCATCGAACGCTCGCGCCCGGACCAGCGCACCGACGCCATCCTCAACGTCTCGCAGACACTGTTCGATTTCGGCGCCAGCGGCGCGCGGGTTGCAGCAGCGGGCGCCCGGCTGCGCAGCGCCGCGGCCGAAGCCGAGGCCGGTGCCGACCGTATCGCTCTGGCCGCCGTCGGGGCCTGGTACGACGTGTTCGCGGCCCGCGCGGTGGTCGCCGTCACCCATGGCTTCATCGCCAATCAGGAGGAGCTTCGCGACGCCGTCGCGGAGCGGATCCGCCAGGGCGTTTCCGCGCCCGGAGATACCGCCCGGGTCGAGAGCTACCTCGCTTCGGCGCAGACCCGCCAGGCTCGGTTTCGCCGGCTGCTCGCCAATGCCGAGGCGCGCTATACCGAGCTGACCGGCGCGCCGCCGCCGCCCGATCTCGAGCGGGCGCCCGTGGCCCAGCTGCCGGCGATGACGCGCGACGCGGCCGCCCTCGCCGCGCTCAGCACCCCGGCGGCCCGCGCCGCCCAGGCGGCGGCCGACGCTTCGCGCAAGGAGGCCAAAGCGGTGAAGGCGGACCGGATGCCGCAGATCAGCGCAGGCATCGACGCCGGTCGCTACGGCGTGTTCGAGAACGATCGCGATTACGATATCCGCGGCCGCGTCACGATGCGCCAGCGGCTGTTCGGCGGCACCGAGGCGCGCGTCGCCCAGGCCGAGGCGCGGGTCGAGCAGGCCGATGCCCGCGCCAGCCGCGTCCGCGAGGAGGCCGCGCGCGACGCGTCGATCGCCTGGTCCGATGTCGAGGCGCTGCGTGAGCAATTGCAGGCCCTGGAGGCGAGCTACATCGCCAGCCGCCGCTCGCGCGACGTCCTGCTCGAGCGGTTCATCAACTCGCGTGGAGACCTGTTCGACGTCGTCCAGGCGGAGGACGCCTATTTCGAGACGGCGACCGCATTCATCCAGGCGCTGAGCGAGCTCGACGCGGCCCGCTACGTGCTGCTTTCCAGGACCGGCGGGCTGCTCGACGCGCTCGCCATCGATCCCGCGACCGTGGGAGGACAGAAGTGAACAACGATCTCCACATCGCCGCTCCAAAGCCGCGGTTCGCGCCCTGGCTCATGGAGCCGATGCGCCGCAACCGCAGCACCTACATGAAGGTCGCCCTGGCCGCGGTGATGATCAACATCTTCGGCCTGGTGACGGCGCTGTTCAGCATGACCGTCTACGATCGGGTGCTGCCCAACAACGCCACCTCATCGCTGATCGGCCTCACCATAGGCCTCGCCATCGTCGTCATCTTCGATTTCATGCTGAAGCTGCTGCGCGCCTATTTCGTCGACATGGCCGGTGCCGCGATCGACAAGGAGGTTGGCGAGACCCTGTTCCACCGCCTGCTCAATCTGCGGCTCGACCTCAAGAAGGGGTCGACCGGCGCGCTCACCGGGCTGATGCGCGAGCTCGAGGCGCTCCGGGAGTTCTTCGCCTCGGCGACGCTCACCGCGGTGGTCGATCTTCCGTTCATCCTGCTCACCCTGCTCGTCGTCTGGGTCATTGGCGGATCGGTCGTGCTCGTGCCGCTGCTCGCCATCCCGATCGTGATCGGCGTCGGCCTGCTCACCCAGCCGGCCATGGACCGTCTCTCTTCGCGCGCGATGGGCGAGGGACTGGCCAAGCAGTCGGTGCTGGTCGAGACGATCGGCGGACTCGAGACGGTGAAGGCGTCGGGCGCCGGCGCGCTGCTCTCCAACCGTTGGTCGCGCGCCCAGGTCCAGCATTCGGACAGCTCGATGCGCCAGCGGCTGATCGCCAGCATCGGCATCACCACCGCCACGACCGCCGGCACTGTCTCCTACGCCGGCGTCGTCATCGTCGGCGTCGAGAAGATCGCCGCGCTCGAAATGACGATGGGCGGGCTGATCGCCTGCTCGATCCTCGCTGGCCGCGCGGTCGCCCCGCTCGCCCAGATCTCGCAATTGCTCTCGCGCATCACCTCCACCCGGACCGCCTATCGCCAGCTCAACGAGCTGATGGCGATGCCGCCGGAAGGGCCGCAGGGCGAGGCGCTGAAGCTGCGCGACCTCAAGGGTCGGATCGAGTTCCGCAACGTCAGCTTCCGCTATCCCGGCGCGCCCGAGAAGGCGCTCGACGAGGTCAGCTTCACCATCGAGCCGGGCGAGCACGTCGCGCTGCTCGGACGGGTCGGTTCCGGCAAATCGACGATCGCCCGTCTCGTCCTCGGTCTCTATCCGCCCGAGGACGGGCTGGTGATGATCGACGGCAGCGACATACGCCAGCTCGATCCTCTCGATTTGCGGGCGAACATCGGTGTGGCGCTCCAGGAAAGCGTGCTCCTCACCGGCTCGGTGCGGGAGAACATCGTGCTCGGCCGTGAAGGCGTCGATGATGCCGAGATGCTCCGCGCCTCGGAGCTCTCCGGCACCCACAGCTTCATGGGGCAGATCGCCAACGGCTACGATCTGCGCCTCGCCGATCGCGGCGAGGGGCTGTCCGGCGGCCAGCGCCAGTCGATCGCCATCGCCCGCGCCCTCGCCGGCCGCCCGTCGATCGTCGTCTTCGACGAGCCGTCGAGCGCCATGGACGCCCAGACCGAGACGGCGCTGATCCAGCGCCTCGAGACCGAGCTCGCCGGGCGGACGACGCTGCTGATCACGCACCGTCCGCCGCTGCTGCAGCTGGTCAGCCGCATCATCCTGATCGAGAAGGGCCGGGTGGCGGCGGACGGACCGCGCGACGACGTGCTCAAGCAGATCACCCGACCGAAGGCGGCCTGACATGAACGAGATGCGCCACCTCGAGGATTATGCGGACCGCCTGCGGCCGCGTACCGCCTCGAACATCCTGCTCTGGGCGATCCTCGCCTTCGTCCTGATCTTCGTGATCTGGGCGGCGTTCACCGAGCTCGATCGCACCGTTCGCGGCTCCGGCCGCGTCATCGCCTCTTCCCAGCTCCAGACCGTCTCGAACCTGGAGGGCGGCGTGGTCGAGGCGATCCTCGTCCGCACCGGCCAGCAGGTGAAGGCGGGGCAGGAGCTGATCCGCCTCGATCAGACCCAGACCGGCTCGGAACTCGGCAGCGGCGAAGCCTCGGCCAATGCGCTGGCGGTGAAGATCGCCCGTCTGCAGGCGGAAGTCGCCGGGCGCGAGCCCGCGTACCCGCCGGCCCGCGATGCGGTCACCCAGAACCAGATCACCATCGAGCGCGCGCTCCACGCCTCGCGCATGGCGGAGCTGGCGAGCGTCGTGAACGCCGGCAACGCCCGCATCCAGCAGGCGCAGCGTGCCGTGCAGGAAGCGGAGGCGACCTACGCCGCCCGCGTCGCGGCCCGCGACGCGCGCGCCGGTGAGGTTCGCATCCTGCGGCCGCTGGTCGAGCGAGGCATCGAGCCGCGCCTGTCGCTGATGCAGGCGGAGAGCAATTATGCCGTGGCGCAGAGCGAGGCTTCGGCCTCCGCCGCCACCATCTCCCGCGCCCGTGCCGCGGTCAGCGAGGCGGTCTCCGCGCTGAACCAGCAGCGCCAGGATTGGCGCGCCCTCGCCGGCAACGAGCTCGCCACGGCCCAGGCCGAGCTCTCGGCCCGCCGCTCCACCTTGCCGGCGCTGGCCGAGCGGGTCGCGCGGACCACGGTGAAGGCGCCGCTTCCCGGCCGGGTCAACCGCGTGCTGGTGACGACGGTCGGCGCCGCCGTGGCGCCCGGTGCTCCGCTGGTCGAGATCGTCCCCTCCGAGGAGAGCCTGCTGGTCGAGGCGCACGTGCGGCCGCAGGACATCGCCTTCGTCAAGATCGGCCAGAAGGCGAAGGTGGACATCACCGCCTACGATCCCTCGGTTTACGGGTCGCTCAGCGGCGTCGTCGTGGCGATCTCGCCCGATGCCGTGCTGAACGAGCGGACCGGCGAGACCTTCTACACCGTCCAGGTCCGCACCACGGCCAATGCGCTCAAGGATCGCAGCGGCCGATCGCTGCCGATCGGCACGGGCATGGTCTCGAACGTCAGCCTGCTCGGCGACAAGCGCACCGTGCTCCAGTACATCCTGACGCCGATCACCCGCCTGACCGAGACCGCGTTCCGCGAGTAGGCTGCCGATAGGCGCCTGCAGGGAAAGAGAGGCGAGGCCGGAAGGACACCCGCGCGGTTGCGATTCGCGCGGTGAGGGTTCATGAGGTCTCATGCTTTCTCAACGGACGCGGTATACAATTCGCGCTTTGCTTCACCTGGCAGACCGGACCGGTGCCGGACCGGTGCAGCTCAGCGAGATTGCCGAGGCGCAGAACATTCCGCCGAAGTTCCTGACGGTGATGCTCTCGCAGATGATCCGCGAGGGGCTCGTCGCCAGCCGTCGCGGCCGAGAAGGCGGCTATTGGCTGGCCCGCCCAGCCTCCGACATCAGCTATGGCGAAATCGTCCGCCTCACGCGCGGCTCGCTCGGCTTGCTGCCGTGCGCCAGCCGCCTCGCTTATGAACCGTGCAAGAATTGCGTGACCGAGGACAAATGCCGGCTGCATCGCGTGATGCTGATGGTCCGCGACGAGACGGCGCGGATCCTCGACGGGCTCACCCTTGCCGACGCCATTCCCGCAGATCAGTTCGCCGACGATCCGGCGCAGCGGGACGAGACGCTTTCGATGGCGAGCGAGGCCGGCTGAGCCGGCTGCTCAGACGATGATCCGGAACAGCGCCCCGCCGCTCGGGCTGGTATCGAGCCCGATCGATCCGCGGTGGGCGAGCACCACCTGACGCGCCAGGCTCAGCCCCACGCCGGTGCCTTTCGCCTTGGTGGTGAAGAAGGGCAGGAAGACGTCCTGCGCCAGGCTGTCGGGGACACCCGGTCCATTGTCGCCGACTTCGATCTGCACCCGCCCGCCCGGGATGAGCGAGAAGGAAAGGTCGACGTGCGGGCTGTCGCTGTGGCCGCGCGCGGCTTCGGCGGCGTTGCGCAGCAGGTTGATCAGCACCTGGCACATCAGGTCCGGATCGACGTCGATGCTGAGCGTCTCCGGCGAGACCGAGAGGCTGAGGCGAACGCCTTGCGAGACGTCGCCGGCGCGGAACAGGGCCTCCAGCTCCCGCGCCCAGGGCGCCGCGGCGAACAGCCTGCGGCGCACTTCCGGAGTGCGGCTGATCTGCCGGTAGCTCTCCACGAAGTGCATCACGCCGTCGGCCCGGCGCGCCAGCGTCTCGACCGCGGCGCGCGCGTCGGAAATCGCGGGATCGCTCCCTGTATCGATCTCGGCGATCAGATCGGCGGCCGTCCGGGCCAGAGAGGTCACGGGGGTGATCGAGTTCATGATCTCATGGGTGAGCACCCGCACGAGGTCCGACTGGGCGGCGATCTCGACGGCGTTGAGCTCCCCCTGGATCGGCTGGACGGCGATGACTCGTACGGTGCCGCCCAGACGGTGGACCAGAGCGGCGCTGAGCATCGCGGTCTGCGGCATCGCGTCGAGCATCAGCGGTACCAGCCGCGGGCGGCCGATCGCGTCGTCGATCAGGGCTTGGGCAAAGGTCTCGCCATAAGCGGCGAAATCCTCGAGCCGGACTCCGTGGTGCCGGATGAACAAGCGGCGGGCGGCCTTGTTGGCCAGCTCGATCCGGCCTTCGGAATCGACGGTGAGCAGGGCGGTGGGGGCATCGTCGAGCACCGCCTCGTAGAAGCGGCTGGCGTCCCAATGGCGGTGCCTCTCCTCCCGCAGCCGCCGGATACCCTGTTCGAGTGCCTCGCCGACCTCGGTGAAGCCGCTGCCGCCGGTGCGCTGGGAAAAGCTCTGCGAAAGGTCGCCGAGGCGCACGGCCTCGAGGTAGCGGGCGAGCTCCAGGTTGGTGCGCTGGATGTAGCGCCACAACGCCCACAATGCCCAGGCGCAAAGCCCGCCGGCGAGCAGCCGCGCCGCGCCGAATCCGGGCATGGCAATCGTCGCCACGAAGGCGAAGGCCGTGGCGAGCAAGAGCAGGGCCCGCCATGCCAGCCCGGCGAGGAAGCGCGCCTTAAACGCCATCGCGCCGCATGCCGGTGGGACTCCCTCCGCCTTTACGGGGGAGGGGAGGGGGCATCGGCGGCCGGCTCTCTCCCACTCTACAGCCCATGCTTGTCCATGCGGCGATAGAGCGAGGCGCGGGTGAGGCCGAGCTCGGCGGCGGCGAGCGAGATGTTGTAGGCGTGCTTCTTCAGCGCCTGCTCGACCATCTGCTTTTCGGCGCGCTCTAGGTTGAGGTCGGCGCCGAGCGCTGGCGGCGCGGCGACCGCGGCGCGCGGCGCCGGCGAGCGGGAAAGCGAGAAATCCTCGACCGTGAAGACCTCGTCGGCGGCCAGGATCACCGCCCGTTCGGCGGCGTGGCGGAGCGCGCGGACGTTGCCCGGCCAGTCATAGGCCTGGAGCGCCGCCATCACGTCGGGCGGAAGCAACCGCACCGGCTTGCCGTACTTCCTGGAGAACAGCGCGACATAATGCTCGATCAGCGCCGGTACGTCCTCGCGGCGCTCGCGAAGCGGCGGCAGCTCGATCTCGACCGTGTTCAGGCGGAACAGCAGGTCGGGCCTGAACAGGCCCTCGTCGGCCAGCCGCTCCGGCGGCAGGTTGGTCGCAGCGATGACCCTGACGTCGATCGGCACCGGCCGGTTGGCGCCGACCGGCACCACCTGGCGCTGCTCGAGCGCGGTCAGCAGCTTGGGCTGGAGGTGAAGCGGCAGGTTGCCGACTTCGTCCAGGAACAAGGTGCCGCCGTCCGCTGCCTGCAGCCGGCCCACCCGGTCGCCGCGGGCGTCGGTGAAGGCGCCCTTCACATGGCCGAACAGCTCGGATTCGAACAGGTTCTCGGCCACCGCGCCGAGATCGACCGAGACCATGACATTGTCGGCGCGGCGCGAGCGGCGATGGAGCTCGCGCGCGACGAGCTCCTTGCCGGTGCCATTCTCGCCGAGGATCAGCACGTTCGCCTCGGTCGGGCCGGCCCGCTCGATCAACGAGAAGACGCGGCGCATCGCGCCGCTGTGGCCGAGCAAAGGGGTCTCCGCCCCGGCGGCAGGCGCGGCGATGGCGACGGCACGCTTGCGCTCCCGCGCGACGGCCTGCCGGGAGCTGCGCAGCGACGCCGCCGTCCGAACGGTGGCGAGCAGCCGCTCGTTCGCCCAGGGTTTGGAGACGAAGTCCGTCGCGCCCCGCTTCATCGCCTCCACGGCAATGTTCACGCCCCCATGGGCGGTGATCATCACCACCACCGCCTGGGGGTCCTTCTTCAGGATCTCGCCCAGCCAGTGGAACCCTTCCGCCGCATTGGTCGCGCCGCGGCCGAAATTGGCGTCGAGCAGGATCGCGTCGGCGCCCTCGCCGTCGATCGAGGGCAACGCCTCTTCTGGACTCTGAAAGGTCGCGACCTCATGGAAAAGATCGCGCAGCAGCAGCCGTGCGGACAACAGGATGTCCGGATCGTCGTCGATCACGACGCACCGCGCGAATGGCTTCCCCTCCCGTACCACGTTCCGACTCCTATCCTCTGAACGAAATCGGACAAACAATAATCGTGCCACTTGCGTCCGTCGGCGAACACGAAGCGTCCGCGGGCGGTCATTTCTGTGCGATAACGAACAATCGGTCACTCGCATCGTCTGCGGGAACGGCGGAAATCCGCCATTTCTGCCGCTTGGCACGCCTCCTGCTCCGTCTCCCTTCGACAGGGGATTGGTCTTTCAGGGAGACTGACAATGCAGAAGTTCGAGACCATCTTGGGGAGCGCCGTGTGGATGGCGATTTCGGTGACGATGATGTTCGCCGCTCTCGAGCCGGTGGAGCTCCACGCTCAAGACCGCCTCGCCCAGGCGGCGACCGCCGCCTGCGCGAACGACGCCGCCAGCGTGTCCCTGCTCTGTGAGACGAGCAGCCTGTGAGCTGCAGCCTGTCCGGCGCCGTACAGTCTCTGTCCGTTTCCGGACAGAGAAGGGCGCCGGCGCCATTCTGCGGCTCGCGCCGGCGGGTGTCGGCTTTTGGCACGATGATTGCTGCGCCGGGAGCGTGAGGTGAAGATGAGCGTGGTATCGATGCAGTCGACCGACAAGCCAGCCGGTCCTCCGACCGGGGGTGCGATGGACAAAGTGGTGGTCCGCAAGGGCCTGCCGAAGAACGCTAAGATCGCGATCGCAGCCGCTGCCGTGCTGCTCGCGGCGATCCTCTTCTACGTCTTCGCCCCGAGCGCCAACACGCAGAACGTCGCCTCGGACAGACTGACCGTCTCGACCGTTGAGAAGGGCCGCTTCGACGACTTCCTGCCGCTCCGCGCCCGCGTGACGCCGCTGCTCACCGTCTATCTCGACGCGGTCGAAGGCGGCCGGGTCGAGAAGGTGCTGGTCGAGGACGGCGCCATGGTCCAGCAGGGCCAGCTGCTCGCCGTCCTCTCCAATTCCGATCTTCAGCTGAACCTGCTCGCCCGCCAGTCGGACGTGTCTCGCGAGGTCAACTCGATGCGCAGCCAGGAGCTCGCGCTCGCCCAGACCCAGATCCAGGACGAACGCGCGGTCATCGAGGCGCAGCTCGCCGCCGACAAGGCGCGCCGGCAGTACGAGCTGCAGAAGCCGCTGATGGAGAAAGGCTTCATCCCGGCCAAGACCTTCCAGGACAGCCGCGACGAATATGTCTCGAACCAGCGTCGGGTCGACGCGCTGCGCCGGGCGCAGGGCATCAACCAGCGGCTGCAGGGCAGCCAGCTCGCCCAGCTGCGCGCCTCCAACGCCTCGTTGAGCGGCAGCCTCGATATCGCCCGTGCCACGCTCGACGCGCTCAATCTGCGCGCGCCGGTCTCCGGCCAGCTAACCGCTTTCTCGATCCAGGTCGGCCAGTCGCTCAACCGCGGCGAGCGCCTAGGCCAGATCGACAGCGCCGGCCGCAACAAGCTCGTCGCCAGCGTCGACGAATTCTATCTCGGCCGGGTCGAGGCGGGGCAGACAGCGACGGTCGATACCGGCGGCAAGAGCTACAGGGCGAAGGTCGCCAAGATCTACCCGCAGGTGCGCAACGGCGCGTTCGAGGTTGACCTTCACTTCATCGGTCAGGAGCCGCCGGAGCTGCAGCGCGGACAGACGCTGCAGGTGCGACTGACGCTCGGCGATCCGACGCCCGCCCTGCTGATCCCCAACGGCGCCTTCTACAACGAGACCGGCGGCGCCTGGGTGTTTGTGGTCGCCCCGGGCGGCGGCAGCGCGGTCAAGCGCAACGTCCGCCTCGGCCGCCGCAATGCCGATTACATCGAGGTGCTCGAAGGCCTGGACGCCGGAGAACGCGTCATCACCTCGCCCTACACCGGTTTCGCCGATCGCGATCGGCTGGACCTCGACAGCTAAGAGAGGAGCCACTTGCTATGCTGACCATGCGGGAACTGTCGCGGGTCTACCGCACCGACACCGTCGAGACGACGGCGCTCGATTCGATCAACCTCGAGATCGCAGACGGCGAGTTCGTCGCGATCATGGGCCCCTCGGGCTGCGGCAAATCGACCCTGCTGAACATCGTCGGCATGCTCGATAGCCCGTCCAGCGGCTCCTACGTGTTCGACGGCCAGGAGGTTGCCGGCCTCCCGGAGGCGAAGCTCGCCGACGTCCGCAAGCAGAACATCGGCTTCATCTTCCAGAGCTTCAATCTGGTCGACGAGCTCTCGGTGCGCGAGAACATCGAGCTCGCCCTTCTCTATCACGACGTCGCCTCGGCCGAGCGCCGCCGCCGCGTCGAGGAAGTGATGGACAAGGTCGGCATCGCCCACCGCGCACGGCACCGGCCGAGCCAGCTCTCGGGCGGCCAGCAGCAGCGCGTCGCCGTCGCCCGCGCGTTGGTCGGCAACCCCAAGCTGATCCTCGCCGACGAGCCGACCGGCAACCTCGACACCCAGCATGGCGAGGAGGTCATGAAGATGCTGCAGCAGCTCAACCGCGAGGGCTCGACCATCGTCATGGTCACCCATTCGCCGTCGCACGCCGATTACGCCGGCCGCGTCGTCAACATGCTCGACGGGAAGATCCTGATCGAGCGGCGCCGCGCGGCCTGATCGGGTCCAGGGAGGAAGACGATGCGCATCCGGCCCGCCGCAGCCCTGCTGTTCCTGTCCGTCGCAGTGCCCGCCTCGGCCGAAACGGTCGTACCGGTCGCCAGGTTCGACGCCGTCGCGCTGACCGGCGGCGGCGAGGTGCGCATCCGTCACGGCGCGGCGCAGAAAGTCACCTTGCTGCGCGGGAACCTCGAGACGAGCCGCTTCACCGTCCGCAATGGCGGCCTTGAGATCCGCGCCTGCACCAGAACGTGCCGCGACTATGATCTGGTCGTCGAGATCGTGACTCCCGACGTCCACGCGCTCGCCATCACCGGCGGCGGCTCGATCGTCGCGGAAGGCGCGTTCCCGGCCCGCAAGGCGCTCGCCGCCAGCATCACCGGCGGCGGCGTGATCGACGCCGATGCGATGCGGACACAGGCGGTCGCCGCCTCGATCAAGGGCGGCGGCGTGATCAGGACGAACCCGCAGCAGTCGCTGGCGGCGGCGATCAAGGGCGGCGGCAACGTCGTCTACCGGGGCGATCCGCACAAGACGGTCGTCGTCGACGGCGGCGGCGAAGTGACGCGCGCCGATTGAGCTTACCCATCCTCGCCGCGGCTGCCTTGCTCATCCCTTTGGCGCCGCGGCGGGGAACCGCGCGAGCGGCAGGGGGAGGCCTGTGGGGCAAGGACGAAGGGGAATGGTCGAGATGTGGCGCAATTACCTGACCGTCGGCTATCGGGCGCTGACCAAGAACCGCACCTATGCGGCGATCAACATCGTCGGCCTGGCGATCGGCCTCGCCGCCTGCCTCATCCTGCTCCTCTACGTGCGCTACGAGACCAGCTATGACGCCTGGCTGCCGGAAGCGGACCGCGTCTACCAGATCCAGACGTTCGGAACCGATCCGGAAACCGGCCAGAACATCGCGATGCAGGCGGTCACCCGCCCGATCGGAGACGCGCTGGCCGGCGATTTCGCCGAGATCGAATCGATCGCCAAGCTCGAGACCGATCCGGCGGTCGTGCTCCAGGGCGGCAACGCGATCGGCGTCGAGAAATCGGCGGCGGCCGATGCCAGCTTCTTCGACATCATCCAATTGCCGTTCATCGCCGGCGACCGGCGGGGCGCGCTTCGCGACACCGACAGCGTCGCCCTCAGCCGCGCCGAGGCGATGCGGCTGTTCGGCACGACCGATGTCGTCGGCCGGACGCTCACCACCGCGCGAGGCGGCGAGAAGTTCGATCTGCGCGTCACCGGCGTGTTCGAGGATCTTCCCCGCAACACCCATCTCGACCTCACCATGGTGCGCCGCTTCAACTCGGCCGAGGAGGAGGATTGCCCCTGGGGCTGTGTCAACGGCATGGCGTACGCGAAGCTGAAGCCCGGCGCCGACGCGGCGAGCATCAACGCCCGCATGCCGGCCTGGGAGAAGAGCAATGTGCCGGCACGCGACATCGGCGGCCGCGACATCGCCGCCACCACCGACTGGCGTCTGACCAACGTTCGCGACATCCACCTCGGACCCGCCCAGGGCGGCGATCGTCCCGGCAATGACATGCGCACCATCGTGACCTTCACCATCGTCGCTCTGTTGATCCTCAGCATGGCGGTGATCAACTTCGTCAATCTCGCCACGGCCCGGGCCGGTCAGCGCGCTCGCGAGGTGGCGGTGCGCAAGGTGCTCGGCGCCAAGCGGCGCCAGCTCGTCGGCCAGTTCCTCGGCGAATCCCTGCTCGTCGTGGCGATCGCCATGACCATCGCGCTGGCGCTGGTCGAGATCACCCTGCCGGCCTTCTCCCGCTTCCTCGATGCCGATCTCGATCTCGCCTATCTCGGCGGCAGCGGCCTGCTGCTTCCGATCGTCGGCTTCACCCTGCTCGTCGGCCTGCTGGGGGGCCTCTACCCCGCCTTCCAGCTTTCCCGCTACCAGCCCGGCGCGGTGCTCAAGGCGAACAAGTCGTCGACCGACGCGCCGGGGAGCGCGCGCCTACGCAACCTGCTGGTGATCGGCCAGTTCGCCGTCTCTATCGGCCTGATCGCCTGCACGGCGATCGTCTATCACCAGACGGTCTTCGCCCGCACGGTCGATCCCGGCTACCAGCGCGACGGCCTGCTCACCGTCCGCGGCCTGCGCAATCCGGAGGCGCAGGCGGTGCAGGAGACGTTGCTGCGCGAGATCGCCAAGGTGCCCGGCGTCACCGCGGCGTCGGCGACGCGGCTGGTTCCCGCCGAGGGTCCGACCTTCTTCAACAGCGTCGTGGTGCCCGGCCGCTCGGCGCCGGTCGAGCTCGGCTGGTACAGCGTCGATCCGGCCTTCTTCGACACGATGAAGATCGATCGGGTCGCCGGACGCATCCTGTCGCGCACGCATGCCGCCGACAGCATCGCCATCGACCAGAAACTGGACGAGAATGCGGCCGAAGCCGCAGCGCGCGCGATCGTCGCCCGCGGCCTCAACGTCGTCGTCAACGAGAGCGCGGCGCGCCAGCTCGGCTTCGGCGCACCCGCTGCCGCGGTCGGCAAGCACATCGGTATTCCGATCTTCGGCGAGGACTATGGCAACGCCACCGCGACCATCGTCGGCGTCGTCAGGGACGCGCGTTTCCGCTCGGTCCGCGATCCGGTCGCGCCCGCGATCTACTACGATAACGGGGTCTACCGCTACATCGCCGTGCGCTTCGAGCGAGCCGATCCCGCCGCCGTGCGGAATGCGATCGAGGGAATCTGGCGCCGCCTCCTGCCCACCCTGCCGTTCGATGCCGGCTTCGCCGAGGAAGAGCTCGCCGCGCTCTACGGCGCCGACGAGGCGCGGGCTCAGGCCTTCGGCGGCTTCGCCTTGTTCGCAGCGCTGATCGCCTGCCTCGGCCTGTTCGGGCTCGCCGCCTTCACCGCCGAACGGCGCACCAAGGAGATCGGCATCCGCAAGGTGTTCGGCGCCCGGGTGCGCGACATCGTGCGGCTGCTCGCCTGGCAATTCTCCAAGCCGGTGATGCTCGCCAACATCGTCGCCTGGCCGATTGCCTGGTGGGCGATGCGCGACTGGCTGAACGGATTCGACGCGCGCATTCCGCTCGGTCCCGGGCCTTTTCTTCTCGCCGGTCTGATCGCGCTCGCGATCGCGCTCGGCACCGTCTCCGGCCATGCGATCCGCGTCGCCCGGCTGAACCCCATCCATGCCCTTCGCTACGAATAGGAAGTCCACGGGCCATGTGGCGTAACTATCTCACGGTCGGTGTTCGCGCCCTGTCGAAGAACAGGACCTACGCGTTCATCAACATCATCGGTCTGGCCATCGGCATGGCCGCCTGCCTGATGATCCTTCTCTCTGTGCGCTACGAGCGCAGTTACGATGCGTGGCTGCCCAATGCGGAGCAGGTCTACCAGGTGCAGACCACGTTCCGCGATCCGGACACGGGCGAGCGGGACGATCTGCAGATGTCGCCCTACGTCACCGGCAGGACGCTGACGAAGGATTTCCCGCAGATCGCGCGCCAGGTCTACGCGCTCGGGGCTTCCCCCGTGGTGCTTCGCGGCGGACAGGCGATCCCGATCGAGGATGCGATCCAGGTCGACAACCTCTTCTTCGACGTTCTGCCGCTGCCGCTGGTCAAGGGCGATCCGAAGACGGCGCTGCGCAACGTCGGATCGGTCGTGCTGAGCGAGAGCGAGGCGCGCAGGTTGTTCGGGGCGGAAGACCCGATCGGCCGCACGCTCACCCTCGTCAACGGCAGCGACAAGGCCGATCATCGCGTCACCGGCATCATGCGCGATCTGCCCCGCAACTCGCATTTGCGGTTCACGCTCGTCGCGCGGTTCGATCCCCAGACGGCCTTCGCGACCAACCCCGGCTTCCTCAGCCAGTGGGGCACGATGGGAGGCTGGAACTATGTGGTGCTGCGCGACGGCGCCGATGTCGATGCGATCCGCGCCGCGCTGCCGCAATGGGAGAAGCGCAACATTCCCGACCAGAGGTTCGGCGATCGCACCGTCAACCAGGGCGATGTCGGCGACTGGGATCTGGTGCCGGTCCGAGACGTCCATCTCGGCCGCGCGCAGGGCGGGGCGATGACGGCCGGAAACGATCACCGCAGCATCGCCACCTTCGCGGTGGTCGCCGTGCTGATCCTGGCCATGGCCTGCGTGAACTTCACCAACCTCGCTACGGCACGCGCCAGCCAGCGCGCACGCGAGGTGGCGCTTCGCAAGGTGCTCGGCGCCACCCGCCGCCAGCTGATCAGCCAGTTCATCGCCGAATCGGTGCTCGTCGCCGGACTCGCGATGCTGCTCTCGCTGACCCTGGTCGAGCTGCTGCTGCCCCTGCTCGCCCACTTCCTCGATGCCGATCTGACCATGCGTTATTTCGGCGCCGACGGAATGCTGCTCCCGATCCTGCTGCTGGTCCTGCTCGTGGGGGCGGCCGGCGGCGTCTATCCGGCCTTCTATCTCTCGCGCTTCCAGCCGGCGCAGGTCCTCAAGGCCAACAAGTCGACCGCGGAGGCCGAGGGCTCGGGCCGGCTGCGCAGCGTGCTCGTCGTCGGCCAGTTCGCCGTCTCGATCGCCCTGATCATCTGCACGGCGGTGGTCTATGGGCAGACCGTCCATGCGCGCACCGCGGATCCCGGCTATGCGCGCCAGGGTCTGCTCCAGGTCGATATCGGCGCGCGCCCCGTGCCCGGAGGCAGCGAGACGCTGGCGCGCGAGGTCGCGCGGCTGGAGGGCGTCACCGGCGTCGGCCGGACCGCGATCGGAATCGCCACCCGCAGCCAGAACAACAACGGCGCACGCATTCCGGGGCGCCAGGAGCCTATCAACCTCGGCAGCTATACGATCGACGACGGCTTCTTCCGGACGATGGGAATGAAGATCGTCGCTGGCCGCGGCCTCGATCACGGTCGGCAGCTGGACGTCGATCCGCGGCCCTGGCAGCCCACGCTCGAAGACGATCGCGCGCTGGTCGCCCGCGGCGTCAACGTGGTGGTGAACGAGCTCGCGGCACGGCGCCTCGGCTATCGCACGCCCGCCGATGCGATCGGCGCGCAGTTCGGCATCTCGATTGCGGCCGAGGAGGCCGGGCTCGTCCCGATGACCGTGGTCGGCGTCGTCAAGGACAGCCGCCTTCGCTCCATCCGCGAACCGATCGAGCCGCTCGTCTTCCGCCTCTCCGAGCGCGGCTTCAACGCCCTGGTCGTCCGCTACGATTCGCATGATCCCGCCGCGGTGCGCGATCGCGTGGAGGCGGTGTGGAAGCGCCTGGCGCCCGACGTGCCGTTCGACGCCCAGTTCAGCGAGGAGATCGTCGCCGAACTCTACCAGGCGGAGCAGGCGCGGGCGGCGAGCTTCGCCGGCTTCGCACTGCTGGCGGTGATCGTCGCGTGCCTGGGCCTGTTCGGGCTCGCCGCCTTCACTGCCGAGCGGCGCACCAAGGAGATCGGCATCCGCAAGGTGCTCGGCGCCCGTACCCACGACATCGTCCGACTGCTCGCCTGGCAATTCTCCAAGCCGGTGATCGTCGCCAATCTGATTGCCTGGCCCGCGGCCTGGTGGGTGATGCGCGACTGGCTCAACCATTTCGACAGCCGGATCGATCTCGGGCCGACGCCCTTCCTTCTCGCAGGCGGCGCCGCCCTCGCGATCGCGCTCGGCACGATTGCCGGCCACGCCTTCCGCGTCGCGCGGTCGAACCCGATCAACGCCCTCAGGTACGAATAGGAACGGCCGATGTGGAGAAACTATGTCACCGTCGGTTTCCGGGCTCTCGGCAAGAGCAAGAGCTATGCGGCGATCAACATCGGCGGGCTCGCGCTCGGCTTCGCTGCCTGCCTGCTGATCCTCCTCTACGTCCGCTACGAATCCTCCTACGACGGCTGGCTGCCGGACAGCGGCCGCATCTATCAGGTCCAGTCGACCTGGCATGAACCGGGCCAGCCCGTCACGCGCTCACAGTCCAGCCCCTATCCGGTCCGGGAGAGCTTTCCCGGCGGCTTTCCGCAGATCGAGGCGCTGACCGTGCTCGACAGCGGCCGGACCGTGACGATGCGCGACGGCCAGGCGATTTTCCTCGATGCGGCAACGGTCGATGCGAGCTTCTTCGACGTCTTTCAGCTCCCGTTCCTTCACGGCAGCGCGGCGCGGGCGCTGCCCAACACCAACTCGATCGTGCTCACCCGGGAGGAGGCCGTCCGCCAGTTCGGCACCGCCGACGTTCTCGGCCGGACGATGAGCCTCGGCGCGGGGGAGGGGAAACGCGATTATGCGGTGAGCGGCGTGCTCGAGGATCTGCCGAAGAATTCCAGCCTCAGCCTCGCCGTCATCTTCCGCCGGGATCCCGCCCAGGCGCCCCCACCCGAATATGCCGGCTGGGGCAATATGAACCAGCAGCATTATGTGAAGCTGCGCCCCGGTGCCGACGCCGCCGCGATCAACGCGGCGCTCCCCGCCTGGGAGAAGCGCACGATCGCGCCGCAGGTGATCGACGGGAGATCCTCGTCGCAGGCCGACATTCTCGATCTCGCACTGGTGCCGATCGCCGACGTCCATCTCGGTCCTGCCCAGGCCGGGGCTCTCTCGCCCGGCGGCGATCCGCGTGCGCTCGCCACCTTCCTTGTCGTCGCCCTGCTGACCCTCGGCATGGCGGTGATCAATTTCGTCAATCTCACCACCGCCCGCGCCACCCAGCGCGCCCGCGAAATCGCCTTGCGCAAGGTGCTCGGCGCGCGCCGCCGGCAGATCGTCGTTCAGCTCCTGGGCGAGGCTGTGGCCATGGCCGCGGCGGCGATGCTGCTGGCCCTCAGCGTGGTCGAGCTGGCGGCGCCGTGGATCGGCGGGCGTATCGGCGCCGATCTCGAGGTCGGCTATTTCGGGCGTGGCGGCGTGCTGCTGCCGGCCGCCGCGCTGATGCTCGCGGCGGGGCTGCTCGGCGGGCTCTATCCGGCCCTGTTCCTCAGCCGCTTCCGGCCGGCGCAGGTGCTGCGCGCCAACCGCTCGGGCGCGGAGACTCCCGGCAGCGGAAGGGTGCGCACCGCGCTCGTCCTCGTCCAGTTCGCCATTGCGATCGGCCTCATCGTCTGCACGTCGGTCATCTATTCGCAGACCCGGCACGTCGAGACGGTCGATCCCGGCTATCGGCGCGACGGTCTCATCCAGATCGATTCCGCCTGGCGCCTCGCGGGCGACAGCAACGAATATGAAGCGGCGCATCGCGAGCTGCTCAAGGTGCCCGGCGTCGTCGGGGTCGGCCGCACCAGCATCGGCGTCGCCGCGACCAACAAGACGATCCTCGCCGTTCGAGCGCCGGGGGCGCCGGAAGGGCTCTCGATCGGCTTCTACGGCATCGACGCCGATTTCCTGCAGACGATCGAGGCGCGGCTCCTCGCCGGCCGGATGCTCGGCGACCGGTACGCCGGAGACCGTATCGTGCGATCCGAGGAAGGTGACACCGATCCGGGGCTCGCGACCCGCGGCGTCAACGTGGTGGTGAACCGCCACGCCGCGACGCTCCTCGGCCATGCGACGCCGCAGGCGGCGATCGGTAAGACGATCCGCGTCGGCATCGACGGCGGCGATCTCGTCCCCTCGACGATCGTCGGGGTCGTCGAGGACACCCGCATCCGCACCGCGCGCGACGCGATCGAGCCGCTGATCTACGGCTACGATCCCGATCGGACCTACATGGTCGTCGTTCGCTATGCCGGCGCGAGGCCCAGCGACGTCATGGCCGGGCTCAACCGCGTCTGGCGCAAGTTCGAGCCGGAGATTCCCTTCCAGGGCCGCTTCGCCGAGGAGATCGTGGCGGAAGTCTATGCCGCCGATCGCGCACGGGGCGCGCTGTTCGCCGCCTTCTCCGCGCTCGCCGTGGTGATCGCCTGCCTCGGCCTCTACGCCCTCGCCGCCTTCGCCACGGAGCGGCGGACCAAGGAGATCGGCATCCGCAAGGTGCTGGGCGCCAAGGTCCGCCACATCGTGCGGCTGCTCGCCTGGCAATTCTCCAAGCCGGTCGTGCTCGCCAATCTCGTCGCTTGGCCGGTCGCCTGGTGGGCGATGCGGGACTGGCTGAACGGCTTCGACGTCCGCATCGCGCTGACGCCGGGTCCGTTCGTCGTCGCCGCAGCGATGGCGCTGGCCATCGCGATCGCCACCGTAGCCGGCCACGCTCTACGTGTTGCGCGTCTCAATCCCATCCACGCTCTCAGATACGAGTAGGAAACAGCCGATGTGGAGGAACTACGTCACCGTTGGTCTCAGGGCGCTCGCCAAGAACAAGACCTACGCTTTCATCAACATCTTCGGCCTCGCGCTCGGCCTCGCCGCGTGCCTGCTGATCCTGCTCTACGTCCGGTACGAGATGAGCTACGACAGCTGGATGCCGGAGGCCGACCGGGCCTATCAGTTCCAGGCCTGGTACAAGCCGTCCGAAAGCGGCGGTGAGGAGATGAAGCTCCAGATGACGGAGTTCGTCTCGCGCGACGCCCTGCTGAAGGACTTCCCGCAGGTCGAGAAGGCGGTCTACGTCTGCTCCTGCGGCGCCGTCATCAAGCAGGACGGCAAGGCGAGCTTCGCCGACCGGTTCAACTTCGTCGACGGCAACATATTCGAGATCCTCCAGCTGCCGTTCGTCAAGGGCGATCCGAAGACCGCCCTCGCCGACACGAGCTCGCTCGTGCTGACCGAGGAGGAAGCGACCAAGCGCTTCGGCTCGGCCGATCCGATGGGCAAGACCCTGACCCTGATGGCGCAGGGCAAGAGCTGGGACTACAAGGTCACCGGCGTCATCAAGGACCTGCCGAAGAACAGCCATCTCGATCTCGGCGTGGTCGCCCGCTTCGACCCGAAGACCTTCTTCGCCGACAATCCGTATTTCCTGTCGAGCTGGAACAGTCAGGGCGGCTGGGTCTATGCGAAGCTCCGCCCCGGCGCGGACGTCGCGGAGATCAACCGCCAGCTCCCCGCCTGGGAGAAGCGCAACATCCCCGACGACACCCAGGGTGCCGCGGCCGGCGGCGAAGTGACGAACCCCGGCGAAACCCAGGATTGGCGTCTCGTCAACGTTCGCGACATCCACATGGGCGAAGGGCAGCGTGCCTCGATGACCCCGGGGAACGATCGGCGGACGATCGTCACCTTCTCGGTCATCGCCCTGCTCATCCTCGGCATGGCCGTGGTCAACTTCACCAATCTCGCCACCGCCCGTGCCTCGCAGCGGGCCCGCGAGGTCGCCTTGCGCAAGGTGCTCGGCGCCAACCGCAAGCAGCTGATCGTTCAGTTCCTCGGCGAATCCGTCCTGGTCGTGGCGATCGCGATGCTGCTCGCGCTGGCGATGGTCGAGCTGGCCCTGCCCGTGTTCAACAACTTCCTCGATGCGGACATCGCGGTCACCTATGTGGGCAGCGGCGGCCTCCTCCTGCCGATCGTGCTGCTGGTGCTGATCGTCGGCGGAGTCGGCGGGCTCTACCCGGCCTTCTATCTGTCGCGTTTCCAGCCGGCGCGAGTGCTGAAGGCGAACAAGTCGGCCGCCGAGGCGCAGGGCACCGGCAGCCTGCGCAACATCCTCGTCGTCTCGCAATTCGCAGTGTCGATCGGCCTGATCATCTGCACCGGCGTGATCTATGCGCAGACGCTCTACGCCCGCACCGCCGACGCCGGCTACAAGCGCGAGGGCCTGCTCCAGATCCAGAACGTCGGCGCGCGCGAGATCGAGCCGATCATGGAGACGCTGAAGCGCGAGATCGGCAAGGTCGATGGCGTCCAGGCCGTCGCCCGCACCGGCATCGGCGTCAATCCGGGCAACAATTCCGTGACCAGCGTCTATCTGCCGGGCAACCCCAAGTCGATCGACCTTGGCACCTACGGCGTCGATCCGGACTTCTTCTCGACCATGGGGATGGAGCTCCTCGCCGGACGCAACTTCGATGTGGCGGTGGCCATGGACGATGCGACCACTCCGTTCCCGGTCAATCCGGATGCGGAGCGCGCGATCGTCAAGCGCGGCATCAACGTGGTGATGAGCCGCAGCGCGGTCGAGCGGCTCGGCTACACGCCGCAGGAAGCGATCGGAAAGCAGGTCAACTCGGGCCTCACCTATCCCGAGTTCGGCATGGTTCCGACCACGATCGTCGGGGTGGTGAAGGACGCGCGCTTCCGCTCGGTCCGGGATCCGCTGCAGCCGATCATGTTCTATTACGCCCGCAACTTCCACAATGCGCTGATGGTCCGCTACGTCGGCAACCAGCCGAAGAAGGTGCTGACCGACATCGAGACCATCTGGAAGCGGCTGGTCCCCGATGTCCCGTTCAATGCAGAGTTCGTCGACGATCGCCTGCGCGAGCTTTACGAGCGTGAGGAGGCGCGCGGACAATTGTTCGGCGCCTTCGCGATCCTCGCGGTGGTGATCGGCTGCCTCGGCCTGTTCGGCCTCGCCGCCTTCACGGCCGAGCGCCGGACGAAGGAGATCGGCATCCGCAAGGTGCTCGGCGCCCGCTCGCGGGACATCGTCCGCCTTCTCGCCTGGCAATTCTCGAAACCGGTGATCGTTGCGAACCTCATCGCCTGGCCGGTCGCCTGGTGGGTGATGCGCGATTGGCTGAACGGCTTCGACAGCCGGATCGCGCTCGGGCCGACGCCGTTCCTGCTGGCGGGGATGCTGGCCCTGGTGATCGCCCTCGGCACGATCGCCAGCCACGCTCTGAAGGTCGCCCGCGCCAACCCAATCCACGCCCTGCGCTACGAATAGGGCTGGCGGAACGCTCCCTTTCCCGCTCTGTTCAAGCGGGGAAGGGAGCGCGGATTGCGGATATTGCTGCTCGGAGCGACGGGCCTGATTGGATCGGCAGTCGCCGCACGTCTGAAGGGGGAGGGGCATCATGTCGTCGCCGTGGCGCGCAGCCCCGCTCCCGGACGAGTGGCGGCCGATGAATGGGTAACCATCGACCTTCGCCGCGCCACCTCTCCGGACATCTGGGCGCCACATCTCGCCGGCATCGATGCGGTGGTGAATTGCGCGGGCACCCTGCAGGACAATGTCCGCGATTCCACCGCGCGCGTGCATCGCGACGCGCCCGCCGCGCTCTGGCAGGCCTGCGGCGATGCGCGGGTCCGCCGGGTGATCCATTTCTCGGCGATGGGAGTCGATCGCGGCGCCCTGTCGCGCTTCTCGGAGACCAAGGCCGAGGGAGATGCCGCGCTGGAGGCCAGCGGCCTCGATTACGTCATCCTCCGCCCTTCCATCGTTGTCGGCGACGCGGCGTACGGCGGCAGCGCCTTGTTCCGCGGCCTCGCCGCGCTGCCGTTGCTGCCGCGCATGCCGGACGCGGGCGCGGTCGATGTCGTCCAGCTTTCCGACGTCGCGGAGACGGTGGTGCGGCTGCTGCGCCCCGGCTCGCCGGGCCGTATCGCACTCGATCTCCCGGGCCCGGAACGGCTCGGCTTCGACGAGGTGATTGCCGCCTATCGCCGCTGGCTCGGCTGGCGCCCGGCGCGGCTGGTCTCGCTCCCCGCCTGGCTGATGGGGCTCGCCTATCGGGCGGGTGACGCCGTCGCCTGGCTCGGCTGGCGGCCGGCGATCCGCACCACCGGCCGGCGCGAGATCGTCCGCGGCGCGACGGGTGACGCGGCCCCCTGGCGCGCGGCGACCGGCCTCGCGCCGCAGGGCCTCACCGAGGCGCTCGCCGCCCGCCCGGCCGGAGTCCAGGAACGATGGTTCGCCAGGCTCTATTTCCTGAAGCCGCTCGCGTTCGTCACCTTCGCCTTGTTCTGGCTGATGACCGGCCTGATCTCGCTCGGACCCGGCTACGAGCTCGCCAAGGCCTATATGATGCGTGCCGGGGCGGGGCCGCTGAGCGCGCCGAGCGTCGTCGCCGGGGCGCTGGCGGACATCGGCGTCTTCTGCGCGATCGTGTGGCGGCCGACCACCCGGCTCGGCCTCTGGGCGGCGGTCCTGCTTTCGGTCTTCTACATCATCGCCGGATCGATCCTGCTCCCCGAGCTCTGGCGCGATCCGCTCGGGCCGATGATGAAGGTCTGGCCGATCCTCGCCCTGAACTTCCTGTGCCTGGCCATATTGGACGAAAGATGATGACCTATTTCTTCCTCAAATGGCTCCACGTCATCGGATCGACCGTGCTGCTCGGCACCGGCGCCGGAATCGCCTTCTTCATGCTGATGGCGCACCGCACCGGCGAGGTCCGCGTGATCGCCGGCGTCGCGCGGATCGTGGTCATCGCCGATTGGGTCTTCACCGCCACTGCCGTCGTCGCCCAGCCGATCACCGGCGTGCTGCTCGCCCGCACCACCGGCTATTCGCTGGCTGAGGGATGGATCGTCGCGTCGATCGCGCTCTACCTGCTGACCGGTGCCTTCTGGCTGCCGGTGGTCTGGATGCAGGCGCGGATGCGCAATCTCGCCGCCGCCGCGGCCGCCGGCGGCACGCCGCTGCCGGCCGAATATCACCGGCTGTTCCGATGGTGGTTCGCATTCGGCTTCCCGGCCTTTACAGCGGTGCTCGCCATCTTCTGGCTGATGATCACCCGACCGGAGATCCATTTTTGAAAGACGAGAGACTGAAGCTCGGCACCAGGCTGCTGATCGGCGGCATCGCCGGCTTCGTCGGCACGATGGCGATGACCTCGGCGATGCAGCGGCTCCACCGCCGCCTGCCGGAGGAGGAGCGCTATCCGCTCACGCCGCGCGAGATCGTCGACTCGGTCGCGGACGCGGCCGAGGTCGATCTGCCCGACGAAACTGCCAAGGATCTGACGACGATCGGCCACTTCGCCTACGGCGCCGCGATGGGCGCCCTGATCTCGGTGATGAACCCGACGCCGTCGAAGAAGAGCGGGGCGCTCGCCGGCACGGCCGTCTGGCTGGCCAGCTACATGGGCTGGATTCCGGCGCTCAACGTGCTCGAGCCAGCGACGCAGCACCCGAAGCGGCGCAACTTCCTGATGATCGGCGTTCACATCGTCTGGGGCGCCGCCACGGCCTCCGCGATGCGCGAGCTGGTCGCGGCGCGCGAGACGATCCTTGCGGCAGGGCCCGACAAGGACGTGCCGGGGCGCGGCACGCCGGAACTGCCGACCCGCGATTGAAGCGGTCAGGGCTTCGGCCCCTGGTCCAGGACGAAGATCGGGCCGATGTCGACGACCTGCTTCGCCGTGGCGAGGTGGATGGTAACGCCGAGCGCGCCGGCGGCATAATCCTTGTCGGCGACGCCGCGGATCTCGTGCATCTTCCACTCCGGCCCGATCTCCACCGGCGCGCTGAGCAGCGCGCTGTAAGGCGGGCTGGAAAGCTGGATGCCGTTGTAGGGAAGCGTGGCGGTCGTCGCCCCGTCCGCGCCCTTCTCCAGTCTCGCCCAGAAGGCGAGCACGAGCCGGTCTCCGGCCTTGACCGGCTTCTGGATCGGATCGGAGACGGCGATGTCCCAGGCGTTGGCGCCCTTGCCGGGCACCGAGATGCGAAGCGCCTCTCCGCCCTGCACCGTCCCGTCCTTGCGCACCTTCGGCGCCGGCTTCATGCCCTGGACGCTGAAGGCCTTGGGCGAGGGGACGTTGATGATCTGCTTCAGCAGCGCGTCGGTCTCGGCGTCCTGGGCCAGGACCGCAGTGGCCGCGAGCGGCGTCGCCAGGAGCAGGCAAAAGGCAAAAGCACGTCCCTTCATGATCAGTCTCCCCCCTCGTTTTGGGGGAGTTGATCATGGCCGGCGGAGTCGTTCAAGCGCCGCCTCGCAGCCGATTGTCCTGCAGCGCGGACGAGGGTTAGGATGGCCGGGAAGGGGAGAGGCCATGCACCATAAGCGCTTCCTGCTGGCGACATGCCTGGCGCTTGCCGCGTGCGGGCACCGGGACCGCGATCCGCGGGGTGTCGCCCACGACGAGGTTCTCGTCCAGATCGTCGCCAGCGGCCGCGCCGACACCCGGCCGGACCAGGCCCGTTTCGTCGCCGGCGTGGAGACGATCGCCGCGAGTTCGGGCGAGGCGAGCCGCCGCAACAGCGAGGTGATCAACAAGGTTCTGGCGTCGCTCGAGCCGCTCGGCGTGCGCAAGGACGACGTCCAGACCCGCAACGTCAGCCTTTCGCGGATCGGCTACGGCCCCAATCGCGGCCGCTTTCAGGCCAACAACATGATCGAAATCCGCATGCGGGACGTCGAACGTGCCGGCGAAGCGATCGGCCGCACCACCGAGGCCGGCGCCGACGTGCTGAGCGGCCCCGATCTGGTGGTCTCCGATCAGGAGGCCGGCAACCGCTCGGCCTACGCCCAGGCCTATAGAGCGGCGCGCGCTCGCGCCGAGGCCTATGCGGCCGCCGCCGGTCTCAAGGTCGCGCGGGTGCTGGTCATTCGCGACGCGCAGGAGGGCGGCATTCCGCGTCCCTTTCCCTATGCCGTCGGCGATGCCGTCGCCGCGGAGCAGGCGGCGCCGCCGCCGGTCGCCACCGGCCCTATCGTCCGCGCCGGCATGAACGAGAGCGAGGTCAATATCCGCGTCGATTTCGCCCTGGCGCCCAGATAGGTGGCCGTTGCCGCCCGCCGCCGCCGTTGCTAAGGGCGGCGCCATGCAGACCGATCGCTTCACGCCGGAAATCAGCTACGTCACGACGCCGCGCGTCGCCTGCGACGGAGCGAGCGAGACCCATCCCGCGCTCGGCCATCCGCGCGTCTACCTGCAGATCGACGAGAAGGGCTATGTCGACTGCGGCTATTGCGACAAGCGCTTCGTGCTGAAGGGCGGCCCGGCCGACCAGGGCGGCAGCCAGGTCTGACCGCTTGCCCGGTCGTCACGGCCGAGGTTCTATCCACTCTTCGATTGCCGGCGCCGGAGCCGCTCGCCATTCTGCGAACGGAGGATCGGCGCATGCGCATGAAAGGCTGGCTCGCTGCGCTGCCGGTGACCTTCGCGGCCATGCTGCTGTGCGCGGCGGCGCCACCGGTCTCGTTCGCGCCGGTCGATTCCCGCTTCGCCGCCGCCTCGGCGGAGTATGAGGCGCTCTGGCGCGCCGACGGATCGCGCATCGCTACCCTGCTGGAGGAGACCAGCGGCCTGACCTTCCCGGCGGCGCGAATCGACGTGATCGTCTCGGAGGGCAGCCCGATGACGACGTTCGACGGCCGCACGATCCGCCTGCGCGCCGGCTATTCCCCTGCCTACAAGAAGGCCACGCTGGTCCACGAGCTCGGCCATCGGCTGGCGCTCACCTTGCCGTCCCGCGGCGGCCTTGACGACCATCGCCTGCTCTACCTTTTCCTCTACGACGTTTGGACCGACCTCTACGGCCGCGACTTCGCCGATCGCATGGTGGCGATCGAGCGGCGGATCCCCGGGCCGGAGGATTATGAGGCGGCCTGGACCTGGGCGCTCGCCCTCACCCGCGACCAGCGCCAGGCGCGGCTCAGGGCGCTCCGCACGCGCGGCGATGCGAGCGACAGGCCCTTAGACATTGCTCCCGGGCCGCCTATATCGAGGCCATGACCTTCACCGCCGATCCCCGCCGCTTCCTCTACCGGAGCGATGCCCTCACCCCGGACTCCGCCCTCCGCCTCACCGCGGAGGCGCTGAACAGCTGCGACGACGGGGAGCTCTACCTCCAGTACACCGCCTCGGAGAGCTTCGGCTTCGATGACGGCCGGCTAAAGACGGCGGATTTCAACACCCAGGCGGGCTTCGGCCTGCGCGGAGTCTCGGGCGAGACCACCGCCTTCGCCCATGCCAACGAGCTCTCGGAAGCGGCGATCCGTCGGGCCGCGGAGACGATGTCGGTACTCGATCCGTCCAGAGCGGGCCGCGCCGCCCCGCCGCGCCGCACCAACGCGACGCTCTACACCGATTCCGATCCGCTGAGCCTGGTGCCGTTCGCGAAGAAGGTCGCCCTCTGCCAGCAGATCGACGCCGCTGCCCGCGCCCGCGATCCGCGCGTCGTCCAGGTCTCGGCCTCCCTCTCCGGCTCCTGGTCGGTGATCGAAATCGTCCGCGCCGACGGCTTCGTCGCTCATGACGTGCGGCCGCTCGTTCGCCTCAACGTCCAGATCGTCGTCGAGCAGAACGGCCGCCGCGAGACCGGCTTCCACGGCGTCGGCGGCCGCTATCTCTACGACGGCCTGTTCGATCCGGGGACCTGGAATCGCGCGATCGACATCGCCCTCGCCCAGGCGCTGGTGAACCTCGATTCCGTCGCCGCCCCCGCGGGCGAGATGACGGTCGTGCTCGGCCCCGGCTGGCCCGGCGTGCTCCTCCACGAGGCGATCGGCCACGGTCTGGAGGGCGATTTCAACCGCAAGGGCACGTCGGCCTTCTCCGGCCGGATCGGCGACCGCGTCGCCGCGCCGGGCGTCACCGTGGTCGACGACGGCTCGATCGCCGATCGCCGCGGCTCGCTCAGCATCGACGACGAGGGCACGCCGACCCAATGCACCACCCTCATCGAGGACGGCATCCTCAAGGGCTATATCCAGGACCGGCTGAACGCACGGCTGATGGGCGTCGCGCCGACCGGCAACGGCCGCCGCGAGAGCTTCGCCCACGCGCCGATGCCGCGGATGACCAACACCTTCATGCTCGGCGGCAAGGACGATCCGGGCGAGATCCTCGCGCGGGCGAAGAATGGTATTTACGCCAAGAGCTTCGGCGGCGGCCAGGTTGACATTACGTCCGGCAAGTTCGTCTTCTCCTGCACCGAAGCGTACAGGATCGAGAACGGCCGTCTCGGCGCGCCGATCAAGGGCGCGACCCTGATCGGGGACGGCCCGACGGTGCTGACCAAGGTCGCGGCGATCGGCAACGACATGGCGCTCGACGAGGGCATCGGCATCTGCGGCAAGGGTGGCCAGTCGGTCCCGGCCGGCGTCGGCCAGCCGACCCTGCTGGTCGAGGGCCTGACCGTCGGCGGCACCGCCGCCTGATGGTGGCGGCGGAGGACTGGGCCGACGCGGTCCGGCGCTACTGGTTCTCGCTCCGCCCGGAGCAATGGTGGCGCGACAGCAGCCTCGACGGAGAAATCGCCGAACGCTTCGGCGGGCTCTGGAAGGAGAAACGGCCGCTCCCGCCGCAGGCTTTCCTCGGCTCGGCGCAGGAGGCCCTCGCCGCGGTGCTCCTGTTCGATCAATTCCCGCGCCACATGTTTCGCGCGCACGCCGACCAATTCTCCACCGACACGCTCGCCCTCGCCGTCGCCAAGGAGGCGATCGAGCGCGGCTATGACGAGGCGCTGACCCCGCAGGAGCGCGGCTTCCTCTACATGCCGTTCCAGCACAGCGAGGAGCTCGTCGACCAGCAGAGATCGGTCCTGCTGTTCACCGCGCTGGGAGATCCGGAGCAGTTGCGCTTCGCCCGTCTCCACCACGACGTGATCGAGCGCTTCGGTCGCTTCCCCCATCGCAACGCCATTCTCGGAAGGGCACCCCGTCCTGAGGAGCTCGCCGCCGGCGAGGTCGTCCCCTGGTGACCCGCTGATGCTGCTCGAGGCCGCTCGCTTCTCGAACAGCCTCGAGGCCGGCCTTGCGCGTTCGACGCTGGAGGCGGAAGGCATCGGTGCCGTGCTGTTCGACACCGAGATGACATGGGAAGGCATGGGCGGGCTGATCCCGATCCGCCTGATGGTCCTCGACGAGGATCTCGCCCAGGCGAAGAGGGTGCTCGCCGCCGGTATCTAGGCCGGCCGCGGGCGGCGCCCAATCGAATTCAGCCCAGATAGGCCCTGATCGGCGTAAGATCGTAGCCCGCCGCCGCCGCCTTCTCTGCGAGCGCGTCGGGATCGTCGCCCATCCGCGCCCGGGCCAGCGCCCAGAGGAAGGCCGAGCGCGTGCCGGACTTGCAGAAAGCGAGCACCGGCCCCTCCGCCGCGGCCAGTGCTTCCTCCATCTCCGCCACCAGCGGCTGCGACAGGCCGGCGACCGGAATGTGTCGGTAGGCGATCCCCGCCGCTTTCGCCGCCGCCGCGATCTCCTCGGACGTCGGCTGGCCGGGCTCCTCGCCGTCGGGGCGATTGTTGACGATCATCTTCACGTCGAGCCCGGCGATCCGCTCCGGATAGAGCTGCCCGCCCACCATCATTCCTTCATCCAGCTGCCGGATCATGCGGGGCTCTCCTCGAAGTTGCGGATGGTCTCGACGAACGCCTCGCCATAGCGCTCGAGCTTGGCGACGCCTACGCCCGCGACTTGCGAGAGGCCGTGGAGCGTCGTCGGCCGAAGGCCGGCCATCTCGCGCAGCGTCGAATCGTGGAAGATCACATAGGGCGGCACGCCTGCCTCGGCGGCGAGCTCGCGCCGGCGCGCGCGCAGCGCCTCGAATAGGGGATCGTGCGGATGGTCGGCGGCATCGCCGCCGCGCCGGCGCCGCCCGCTCTTCTTCGGCGCCAGGACGATCCGCACCTCCTCCTCGCCCTTCAGCACCGGCCGCGCGCCCGGCCCGAAGGAGAGGCCGCCGAAATCGTCGGCGCGCAGCGCGTCGCGCGCCATCAGCGCCCGCGCCACCGGCTTGACCAGAGCCAGCTCGTCCTCGGTCGCGATCCCGAAGACGGAGAGGCGGTTGTGGCCGAAGTTCAGCACCTTGTCGGTGTCGCGGCCGGCAAGCACGTCGGTGAGATGGCCGAGGCCGAAGCGCATCTCGGTGCGGAAGGCCGCCGAGAGCAATTTGCGCGCCGTCTCGGTGCCATCGACCGTGGAGGGCGGCGCGAGGCAATTGTCGCAATTGCCGCAGCGCGCCGGCGGGTCCTCGCCGAAATGGTGGAGAAGGATCGCGCGGCGGCAGTCGGCGGTCTCGACCAGGGCGGCGAGCGAATTCAGCCGCTGGCGCTCGCCGCCGCGGCGATCGTCGGGCACCTCGGTCTCGATGCGGCGCCGCGCGCGCGAAAAGTCCTCGGCGCCCCAGAACAGCCAGGCCTCGGCGGGGTCGCCGTCCCGCCCGGCGCGGCCGGTCTCCTGGTAATAAGCCTCGATCGACTTGGGGAGGCCGGCATGGGCGACGAAGCGCACGTCCGGCTTGTCGATGCCCATGCCGAACGCGATCGTCGCCACCATCACCATGTCCTCGCTCTTCACGAAGGCGGCCTGGTTGCGGACGCGGACCTGCGGATCGAGGCCGGCATGATAGGGAAGAACGCGCCGCCGCCCGTTCTGGCCGAGCTGCTCGGCGAGCCTTTCGGCTTTGTCGCGGCTGGGCACATAGACGATGCCGGCGCCTTCCTGCTCTGCAAGCAGCCCCTTGAGCTGGGTGCTGACTCCGTCGCGCGGGCGGATGTGGTAACGGATGTTGGGCCGGTCGAAACCGGCAACGATCAGCCCGTCCTCGGGGATGCCGAGCTGGACGAGGATGTCGGCGCGGGTCTGCCGGTCGGCGGTGGCGGTCAGCGCCAATCGCGGCACGTTGCCGAAGCTGTCGAGCAGCGGCCGAAGCAGCCGATAGTCGGGCCGGAAATCGTGGCCCCATTCGGACACGCAATGCGCCTCGTCGACGGCCACCAGCGACAGCTTGATCCGGCTCGCCAGCTCGCGGAAATGGCCGCTGCTCGCCCGCTCCGGCGCGACATAGAGCAGGTCGAGCTCGCCCGCCTTCAGCCTTTGCAGCGTCTGCTGGCGGTCGGCATCGCTGTCGGCCGAGGTCAGCGAAGCGGCACGGATACCGAACGCATCGGCCGAGCGGATCTGATCGTGCATGAGCGCGATCAGCGGCGAGATGACGATCGCCGTCCCTTCGCGGGCGAGCGCCGGCACCTGATAGCAGAGCGACTTGCCCGCACCGGTCGGCATCACGGCGAGCGTGTGGCAGCCGTCCATCACCCGGCCGATCACGTCCTCCTGAACGCCGCGGAACGCGGGGAAACCGAACGTGTCGTGCAGGATGTCGAGGGGGGAGACCACGAAATTGCCCTAACCGACGGGAGGGAGGCGGTCGAGACGGCTATTCGGCCGCTTCGGCCTCTTCGTCGCGCTCGCTCTGCTGCCGGTTCCACATCTCGGCATAGAGGCCGTTCCTGCGCAGCAATTGCGCATGGGTGCCGCGCTCGGCCACCTGGCCCTCGTGCAGCACGACGATCTGGTCGGCATCGACCACGGTCGAGAGCCGGTGCGCGATCACCACCGAGGTCTTGCGCGCCGCCACCGACCGCAGGGTCTCCTGGATCGCCGCTTCGGTGCGGCTGTCGAGCGCGCTGGTCGCCTCGTCGAAGATCAGGATCGGCGGGTTCTTGAGCAGGGTGCGGGCGATCGCCACCCGCTGCTTCTCGCCGCCGGAGAGCTTGAGTCCGCGCTCACCGACCTGGCTAGCGTAGCCCTGCGGCAGGGCGGCGATGAAGTCGTGGATCGCCGCGCCGCGGGCCGCGCCCTCGATCTCGTCCTGGCTTGCGCCGTCCCGGCCATAGCCGATGTTGTAGCCGATCGTGTCGTTGAACAGCACGCTGTCCTGCGGGACGATGCCGAGCGCCTGGCGCAAGCTCGCCTGGCTGACCTCGCTGATGTCCTGGCCGTCGATCAGGATGCGGCCGCCGGTCGGCTCGTAGAAGCGGAACAGGAGGCGCGACAGGGTGGACTTGCCGGCGCCCGACGGCCCCACCACCGCCACCATCGTCCCGGGCTTCACCTCCAGGTCGATGCCCTTCAATATCTCGCGCTCCGGCTCGTAGCCGAAGCGGACGTCCTCGAAGCGGATGTGGCCGGCCGAGACCTGGAGATCGGGCGCGTCCGGAGCGTCCCGCACCTCCTGGGGCGTATCGACGATGCCGAACATCGCTTCCATGTCGATCAGCCCCTGGCGAATCGTCCGATAGACCCAGCCGAGCATGTCGAGCGGCCGGAAGAGCTGGGCGAGGAAGGTGTTGACGAAGACGACGTCGCCGGTGGTGAAGGCGCCGCGGCTCCACCCCCAGACCGTATAGGCCATCGCGCCGGCCATCATCAGGTTGGTGATCAGCGACTGGCCGATGTTGAGCCAGGCGAGCGACGTCTCGTTCTTGACTGCCGCGCCGGCGAAGGTCCGCATCGCATCGCCGTAGCGCCGCGCCTCGCGCTCCTCCGCGCCGAAATATTTCACCGTCTCGTAGTTGAGGAGCGAATCGACGGCGCGGGCGATCGCCTGGTTGTCGACCTCGTTCATCTGGCGCTGCAGCTTGCTGCGCCATTCGGTCACCACCCGGGTGAAGACGATATAGGCGACCACCATCACCAGCGTCGCGACCACCAGGCCGGGGCCGAACTTCACGCCGAAGATGATGCAGACGGCGGTGAGCTCGATGATCGTCGGGGCGATGTTGAACAGCAGGAAATAGAGCATCATGTCGATGCTCTTGGTGCCGCGTTCGACGATCTTGGTGAGCGCGCCGGTGCGTCGCTCGAGATGGAAGCGGAGGGACAGGCGGTGGACGTGGCGGAACACCGTCTCGGCCAGCCGGCGCGCCGCGTCCTGGCCGACCCGCTCGAAGATTGCGTTCCTCAGATTGTCGAACAGCACGCCGCCGAACCGCGCCCCGGCATAGGCCATGACAAGCGCCATCGCGAGGCCCACTCCGGCCTCCGCGCCCGCCGACATGCGGTCGATCGCGGCCTTGTAGGCGAAGGGCATGATCAGCGTCGCGCCCTTGGCGACGAACACCAGGAGAACGGCGATCAGGACCCGCGCGCGCAGCGCCGGCTCTCCGGCGGGCCAGAGATAGGGCAGGAAGCGGCGCAGGGCCGACCAGCCGGCCTTGGGCGAGGTGTCGGAATTCTCGAGTGGACGCATGTCTTCCTAAGGTAGTGAGACTGCCCGGCCGAACCAAGAACATCCACCGGTACGCCGGTGAAACTATTGGAACGGCCTTTTGTCCCAAGGGTTTGGCAGATCATGGGACCGGGCATCTTCATCATCGCAATCCTTGGCTGCGGCGAAGGCGACACTTCCTGCACGCAGGTGCGTACTCTCGACGCGCGCTACGAGAGCCAGGCGGCCTGCACCGCCGCCACCGAGGCCGTGCTGCCGTCGCAGTCGGACGTCGACTATCCGGTCGTGGTCGCCCAGTGCGTCGCCGCCGGCGGCAAGACACCGCAGCTGCGCAGCGGCGAGGTGAAGCTGCCCGACGGCGGCATTATCGATACGCGGAACAGCCCGGTCCAGCGCCGGAGCTGATCTCACCTAGCGGGGCTCGTCCTCGACTCCGCTGACGTCGCGAACGCCGGCGCGGGTCAGCGCCTCCACGACATCCTGCAGGCAAAGAAGCGGTGTCCGACGGTCGGACCGGACTACCGCACGCGTTGCGCCCCGCTTCCTGACGAAGCGCGCCAGCTCCTCCTCGTAGCCCTGCCGGTCGAAGCGGCGACGGTCGAACGCGATGGTGCAGCCCGATCTGCCGGGGGCGACCGTCACTTCGAACGTCGATTCGAGGTCCGAGACACGCAGCGGCGCGGCCGGGACGGCAAAGGCGAGCAGGGCAGCGATCACGATCATCCATTCATTCTAGCGGGTTGTAAGCCTGTCCACGAGACGCCGTCCCGATTCCTCCCGAGCCGGAAGGAATGAAAAGGCTTCCCCTCGGTTCGGTCTTCTGGCTGAAGCCTCGCGTGTCGCTGCCGATCCACGCCGTCCTGCCCGACCTTCTCGCCGCCCTGCGGGGCGGCTCGTGCGCCGTGCTGGTTGCACCGCCGGGGGCGGGCAAGACGACCGCGGTGGCGCCGGCCCTGCTCGCCGAGCCCTGGTGCGTCGGCGAGATCCTCTTGCTCTCGCCGCGCCGGCTTGCTGCCCGCGCGGCCGCCGAACGTATGGCCGAGCTCGCCGGCGAACGTCCGGGCGAGACGATCGGCTATGCGACGCGGCTCGACAGCAAGCGCTCGGCGCGGACCCGCATCACCGTGGTCACCGAAGGGATCTTCCGCAATCGCATCCAGGCTGATCCGGAGCTCGCCGGCGTCTCCGCGGTGCTGTTCGACGAGGTCCACGAGCGCAGCCTCGACAGTGATTTCGGCCTCGCTCTGGCGCTGGACGCGCAGGGCGCGTTGCGGCCGGACCTCCGCATCCTTGCCATGTCGGCAACGCTCGACGGGGAACGCTTCGCCGCGCTGATGGCCGGTGCGGGTCAGGCTGCACCGGTGATCGAGAGCGCGGGGCGCAGCCATCCGATCGACCTTCGCCACCTCGGCCGCGCGTCCGAGAAGAGGATCGAGGACGAGATGGCCGCGGCGATCCGCCGCGCGCTGGCCGAGGCCGAGGGCAGCCTGCTCGCCTTCCTCCCCGGCGTGGCCGAGATCGAGCGGACTGCCGAGCGACTGGAGGGCACGCTGCCGGCCGGCGTCGATCTCCACCGGCTGCACGGCAGCCTCGAGCCGGGCGCCCAACGCGCTGCGATTGCCGCAGCGCCTCCGGGACGCCGCAAGGTCGTGCTGGCGACCTCGATCGCCGAGACCAGCCTCACCCTCGACGGGGTCCAAATCGTCGTCGACAGCGGCCTCGCCCGCCGCCCGCGCTATGATCGTGCCGCCGGCATCACGCGGCTGGTGACCGAGCGGGCGAGCCAGGCGGCGGTCACCCAGCGCGCCGGCCGCGCCGGCCGGCAGGCGCCCGGCACCGTCTACCGTCTCTGGGAGGAGGCGGCGACCGCCGCCCTGCCGCGCTTCGATCCGCCGGAGATCCTCGAAGCCGATCTCTCGGCCTTGCTGCTCGACTGCGCGCTCTGGGGCGTCGCCGATCCGCGCGAGCTCGCCTGGCTCGATCCGCCGCCCCCGGCGGCGGTGGACGAGGCGCGAAGGCGTCTGACGTCGCTCGGCGCGCTCGGCACCGATGGACGGCCGACGCCGCACGGCAAGGCGATTGCCGCTCTGCCGTTGCCGCCGAGGTTGGCGCACATGCTGATCGAGGCGGAGGCGCGGGGCCACGGCCGCACTGCCGCCGAGATTGCCGTCCTGCTCTCCGAGCGCGGCCTCGGGGGCAGCGACGCGGACCTCGAGCTTCGCCTGCGCCGCTGGCGCTCCGATCGCGGCAAGCGGGCCGAGGCCTCGCGCGGCCTGGCGCGAAGATGGCACCAGCTGGTTCGCGGTCAAGGGGCCGCCCCCTCGGCATCATCGACCGAGTTTCACGAGGCGACCGCCCTGTGCGTCGCCCTTGCTTACCCCGATCGCGTCGCCAAACGTCGCTCCGCCTCCGGCGAGGATTGGATCTCGGTCGGCGGCCGGGGCTTCCGGCTCGATCCTCATTCGCCGCTCGCCCGCGAGGCCTGGCTGGCGGTCGCCGAGGTCAGCGGCAGCGCCGCCGGCGCGCGGATCCTCTCCGCCGCGGCGATCGCAGAGGAGGCGGTGCTCGGACTGTTTGCCGATCGAATCGAGACCGGAGCGCAGGTTCGATTCGATCCCGCGACCGGAAACGTTCTGGCGCGCCGCGGCCGCCGGTTGGGCGCGATCACCCTGAGCCAGGGACAGGACATGAAGGCCTCTCCCGAGGAAGTGGCCGCGGCGCTGGTCGATGGCGTCCGCACCCATGGCCTCGATCTCCTGCCGTGGAGCGAGGGCGCAAAGGCGTTGCGCAAGCGTGCCGTCTTTGCCCGGACGCACGATCCGTCGCTGCCCGATCTCTCCGACGAGGCGCTGCTCGCCAGCCTCGACCAGTGGCTGCCGCTGCTCGTCGCCGGTCGGCGCCGGCTGTCCGAGGTCGATTCCTCGGCCCTCTCCGGCGTGCTCGATGCCCTGCTCGGCTGGGATGGCCGCAAGTCGCTCGATCGGCTCGCGCCGCACAGCTTCGAGACTCCGGCCGGCAGCAGCCACGCGATCGACTATGAGGCGGAGGCCGGGCCGACGGTCACCGCCCGGGTCCAGGCCTTCTTCGGCCTCTCGACCCACCCTTCGATCGGCGGCGGGCGCGTGCCGCTGGTGCTGTCGCTGACCTCGCCCGCGGCACGGCCGATCCAGACGACGCGCGACCTTCCCGGTTTCTGGGCGGGAAGCTGGGCCGAGGTGGCAAAGGAGATGCGCGGCCGCTATCCGAGGCATCCCTGGCCCGAGGACCCGGCTGCGGCCGATCCGACGCTGAGGACCAAGAAGGCAACCACCCGCCACCGCAGCGGTTGATTCCTTGGCCAAGCTATTGCAGGCGCCTAGCCAAGTTCAGGAGCGAGAATCAGATGGCAGCGCGCATTTTCCAGCGGTCCAAGAACGCCATGCAGTCGGGCAAGGCGACGGCCGACGAGTGGATCCTGCAGTTCGAATCGAAGCGGCCCCACACGCCCGATCCGCTGACCGGCTGGTCGGGCGGCGGCGACACCCAGTCGCAGGTCACCTTGCGCTTCCCGACGATGGACGCCGCCAAGGCCTATGCCGAGCGCAACGCCATCCCCTACCACCTCGTCCCGCCGACCCAGCGCACGCTCAAGATCCAGAGCTACGCCGACAATTTCAAATAGGTGCAACGGCGCAGCGCGTTCGTGGCAAACTCGTCGTCCCGGCGAACGCCGGGACCTCAGGGAGGCTTCGCTCAGCGCCTGCCCCAACCGCCGGCGTGAGGCCTCGCTGAGATCCCGGTTTTCACCGGGATGACGGGCTGGGGATTGGCCGAAGGACGAAGTTCACAGCCCATTCACGGGGCCACGCGCACCCTCTCACAATGATCCGCGCGCTTCTCCCGCTTCCATTCCTCCTGCTTGTCTGTGCCGAAGATGAGGTGCCGTTCGAGGCGAGCGGCGAGAGCTTCGCCGATTCGGCCGCCTGCCGCGCCCGCCTCGTGACCATGGTCGCGGCGGCACGCGGCGAAGCCTTTGATGCGGTCGAAGGACCCTATGAGGTCGCCGCCGGCGACGTTCGCATCCATATGGTCCGGGCGGAAGGCGCGGGCCACCGTATCACCGAGCAGCGCTGTCTCGCGGAGAAACTGAGCGGCCGCAGCTGGTCTCACGCGATGCAGGACGAGGAACCGGAGTTCACCGTCGAATCAGTCGCCCGCAGCGCTCCCTGGCTGAAGAAGGACGGCGCCGAGCAATAGCAGCAGCTTGACGTCCATCTCATAGCCTTCGGCCCGCTTGCGCTCGACGAAGGCGGGCACCTCGGCGAGAGGGACGTGGTGGACGATGATGTCCTCCCCCTCGACGCCGCCGCCTTCGCTCACCCGGGTGAGGCCCTCCGCCCGAACCAGCCAGAAATATTCCGCCGACATGCCCGGCGAGGCGTAGAACTTGCCGAGACGGACGATGCGCTCGGGACGATAGCCGGTCTCCTCCTCGAGCTCCCGCGCCGCGGCGATCTCGAGCTCTTCGCCTTCCTGCTCGTCGCCGACCAGGCCCGCAGGAAGCTCGAGGCAGGGCCCGCCGACCGGCACCCGGTGCTGTTCGACCAGGATCACCTCGCCGTCGTGGACCGCCAGGATCACCGCGGCGGTGACGTCGCGGGTTCGCGATACATATTCCCAGGTGCCCAGCTTCTTGGCGGCAATGAACCGCCCCTGCCAGACGATCTCGCCTTCGCCCTTTGTCTTGTCGCTCACAATTCGATCAGCCTGTCCGGTATCTCGTTAGGATTTTCGTGGGAGGCGGGAAGGTGCTCGGCCAGCACCGCGCCGATCTTCTCGACAGCGAGGGCCATGCCGGCGCCGGTCTGCCCCGCTTTCACCTGCTCGATCAGCTCCGTCATCGCCTCGCCCCAGGCATCGGCATCGACCCGGCTGTGGATCGCCTGGTCGGCGACGATCTCGGCGCGATGCTCGAGTTGCGAGAGGTAGAGGAGGATGCCGGTGCGGCCGGCGGTGCGCTGCTCGGCCGAGGCGCGGAACAGCTCGATCGCGCGCCGCCGCACCCGGCGGGTCTTGGTGATCGCCGGCGTCAGCGCCATGCGCAGCGGCATCCAGGCGAGCAGGAAGCGCACCGCCAGGAACTTGACCGTCATCAGCACGAACAGCAGCACCATCAGCGCCGCCCGGCCGGGCGCCGCGTTCCAGCCGAACACCAGGCCGAGGCCCCAGTCGATCCAGGCTTGCGGCAGCACGGCGAGGGCGCAGGGCACGAGCAGCATCGCCAGCACGGCATAGTGAAGGCCGACGTCGTGATAGGCGTCGGAGCGCGGCGCCACGATGGTGACGATCTCGCCGTCGCTCGCCTGCTCGGCGCGCGCCACCGCGGCGCTCACCGCCTGATGCTCGGCCTCGCTCAGTGGCATGGTCACCATCCCCCCGAAGCGCCGCCGCCCCCGAACGAGCCGCCGCCGCCGGAGAAGCCGCCGCCGCCGCCCCAGCCGCCGCCACCGCCCCAGCCGCCGCCGCCACCGCCCCAGCCGCCAAGGCCCGGTCCCCAGATGAAGACGCCGCCGCCGCGGCGGCGGCGATAGCGCCGCCCGCGCCGGCCGCGAAGCATCGGGATGATCACGAAGAACAGGATGAAGACCCAGAAGAGCAGAGGGACGATCGACCCGCCGTCGCTCTCCTCCGCCGCGCGCGCCTGTTGCTGCTGCTGCGCCTCGAGCGCGCGCTTCTCGGCCTCCTCGGGCGGCGCGCCCAATTGCTGGATCAGCGCGTCGGCGCCGGCGCTGATTCCGCGTGGAAAGTCGCCGTCCTTGAAGGCCGGCAGCATCTGCTGATTGATGATCGTGCTCGACAGCGCGTCGGTGATGATCGGCTCCAGTCCGTAGCCGACCTCGATCCGCACCCGCCTGTCATTCGGGGCGACGAGCAGGATCACGCCGTTGTTCGCCCCTTTCTGTCCGATGCCCCAGTGGCGGCCGAGCTGGTAGCCGTAATCCTCGATCGGATAGCCCTGGAGATCCTTGATCGTCGCCACGACCAGCTGGCGGCTGCTGGCATTCTGCAGCGCCTCCAGCTTCTGCGTCAGCTGCGCCTCCTCGGCATCGGGGATGATGCCGGCTTGGTCGACGACGCGGCCGCTGAGCGGCGGAAAGTCCTGCGCGGCGGCGGGCGCCGCAAAGAGCAGCAGGAGCGAAAGGAGGAGGACTCTCGGCACGCGAGCCGGTCAGCCGCCCGAGTTGCCGAAGTCGACCGTCGGCGCCTGGTCCGCATTGGGCGTGGTCGCCTGGAAGGTCGCCATCGGCTCGGCGCCGTAGAAGACCTTGGCGCCGATCACGTCGGGGAAGGTGCGGATGCGCGTGTTATAGGCCTGCACCGCCGAATTGTAGTCGCGGATCGCGATGTTGATCCGATTCTCCGTGCCCTCCAGCTGCTGCATCAGGCTCTGGAAATTCTGCTGGCTCTTGAGGTCCGGATAGGCCTCGACGACGGTGCGCAGTTGGCCGAGCGCCTGGGTGAGCTGATTCTGCGACTCGCTGAACTGGCGCAGCTTGGCAGGATCCGACAGATCGTCGGTGGTGATCTGGATCGACCCTGCCTTGGCCCGTGCCTCGGTGACATTGGTCAGGATCTGCTGCTCGGAAGCGGCAGCGCCCTTGGTGGTGGCGACGAGGTTCGGGATCAGGCTGGCGCGGCGCTGATAGGCGGCCTGGACGTCGGCCCAGCGGGCCTTCGCCTCTTCCTCCGCCGTGGGCACCGAATTCACGCCGCAACCGGCCAGCGACACGCCGGCAACGGGCAGCAGGAAGGCGCTCATCAGGGACTTCTTCATCGGCTCTCCCCTTTATCTTGGCTGCGGACGTAGGGGCTTCGATCCGCCTCCGCAACGGGAGCGCCCTTTAAAATCCGCGCGAATGGCCTATATGGGTCGTGCCGGCTTCGGCCGGCTATGGCGATAAAGTGCAGCGTTTAATAGGCGCAGCGGACCCGGGGGCGGTACCCGGCGGCTCCACCACTTGATCCGCCGACCAGCACGCAAGCGTGCCGGCCGAGCGGCTCAGCTGATGGGGCCGAACTAGGATCGACGTGTGTTGAAACGCGCTGTTTTTGCCCGGGCTGAGTAACCCGTAAAAGGCTCAAAACCACAAGTGCCAACGATAACGAGGCGCTCGCGATTGCCGCGTAACCTGGTCCTCACGGACTGAGTTACTAAGGACAAAAGCGCGGTTCGGGCCGCACCGGGCAACAGAAGCGGATTCCGGCGGTACGGGGAGCACCGAGCAACAGAAGCTCCCCACTTCTTCCCGCGACGTCGCAATTGCACCCCCGGCGATTTGTCGCCGGAGCCGTGCGGGCGTATCCTCGGCGCTGAACGATGTCAGGAGAGACGAAGTGAGCGTAGCCTTCCGCCGCGAGAGCGACGAAGAGCATAAGGAGCCCCGTTTCGAGCTTCCGCTCCCGCCCGGCCCGAATCTCGTCACCGCTCGCGGCCTCGCCGCGATCGAGACCAGGGTTGCCGAGCTCGAGGCGCGGGTCCAGCAGCCGCTCGACGAGGACGCGCTTGCCGCCGCCCAACGCGAACTGCGCTACTGGCGCACCCGCCAAGCTACCGCCCAGCTGATGCCCGAGCCGGACGGCGAGGAGGCGGCTTTCGGTGCCCGTGTTACCTTCCGCCTCAATGGGCAGGTAAAGACGGTCGAGATCGTCGGCGACGACGAGGCCGATCCGCATAACGGCGTGATCGCCTTTTCGGCGCCGCTCGCCCGGGCGCTGCTCGGCGCGGCGCCCGGCGACACGGCCGATTTCGCCGGCAAAGCCGATGCGATCGAATTGCTTGAGGTCGGGCCGCGCGGCGCCTGATTGCGTTCCTTCGCGCCGTCATGCTTTGATCGCCCGTGAACGACCACGGAGCTCCTGATGATGCGCGCACTCTTTCCCTTGCTGATCCTCGGCGCGCTCGCGGCCTGCAGCGAGGAGCCCGAGAACATCCAGACCAAGGCCGACAATCTGTCGCGCAGCCTCGAGAACAAGGCGCAGGTGCTGGAGGCGGAGGCGGCCAATGATGTCGACGCCGCGGTGGCGCCGCTCGACAGCCAGGCCAATGCCCTCCTCAGTCAGGCCGGCAATGTTGCCGAGGACGCCGGCAATATGACCGGAAACGCGGCGCAATAGGCCCGGCGTTCCCGATCCCGTGAAGGGTACTGCAGCAGGCCGCTGCTCTTCTCCGGCTTGATCTTGCGGCGGTGCCGCGTGCAAAGGCACGAACACGGCCGCGTCCGCCAGTCCTTCCGCATCTTCGCGGCGCAGACTGATGGCGATCGGCAGCCCGGCGCCGGGGGGCGGCCGGGGACGCGATCAGGATGTCGCATGCCGGCGGGGGCCGGTGTCTTGGGGGGATGCATTGCTCTGGCAGGATCGTGATTTCCGTCAGTCGGCCTGGATGACGTTCAGCCTCTGGCTGCTCGTCCTGTTCGCGTACGGCGTCGGTGAGCTGATCGCCGGGCGTTACGGGTTCCTCGCCGATTTCCCGATCGATTTCGTCGCCGTTCTGATCGTCGCGTCCCTGGTGCTGCCGGCTTATCCTCTGGTTCTGGCGCTGGGACGGCGCACGTCCGTCGAGCGCTGGGCGGTGCTCGGCGTGGCCTGCCTCCTGATCTCCTTTGCCCAGAGCGTCGTCAACATGTTCGAAAACCGGATCCTGGGCGTCATCCCGGCGCTGAGCGCGGACCATTTCGACCTGATCCGGCAGCGCTTCTCGCGCAATTTCCAGGGGCACCTGTACATCACCTTCGCCAACGTCGCGCTGATCGCCTTCATCGTCCAGGTGCGGCGTTCCGCGGACGGCGCGGTCGCCCTGGCCGAGGCGCGGGCCGCGGCGGATCGGGAGCGGCTCGGCGCCTTGCGGCTACAGCTCAATCCGCATTTCCTGTTCAACGCCCTCAATTCGATCTCGAGCCTGATCACGGTCGGCCGCCACCGCGAGGCCGACGAGATGATCGATCTGCTGTCGGACTTCCTGCGCGGCTCGCTCGAGACCAGCGACGACACGCTGGTGACGCTCGACGACGAGCTGGCGACGATCGAGACCTATCTCGGCATGCAGATGGTGCGCTTCGGCGAGCGGCTGAACGTCGGCTATGAGATCGATCCCTCGCTCGCCGACCAGCTCAGGCTCCCGAACTTCGTGCTTCAGCCGCTGGTCGAGAACGCGATCAAATATGCGGTCGCCCCCACCCCCGGTCCCGTGTCGCTGACGATTTCCGCGCGCGTCGCGGGGCAGAATGCCGTTCTGGAGATCTCCGACGACGGGCGAGCACGAGCCGAGGATCGCCCCTCCAATGTGACCGGGATGGGCATCGGCCTGACCAACACCCGCGAACGCCTCGCCATGCAATATGGCGAAGCGGCGCGGCTCGAGACGGAGCAGCGGCCCGAAGGCGGCTGGACCTCGCGCATCGTGATCCCCTTCCCGACGCCGGAATAACGGAACGCTCGCGTTTCCGTGCTCCATCCGGGGCACGAAAAAGGGCTGCCGGATCGCTCCGGCAGCCCTTCTTGCTTTCGCAGATCCGAGGATCAGTCGTCGTTGCGGGTCAGGAAGGCGGGGGCGAACTCGGGATCGCCGCCCTCGTTGCCGCCTTCGCGCTCACGACGGGGCCCGCGATCGCCGCGGTCACCGCGGTCCCCGCGATCTCCGCGCTCGCGGCCGCCGCGATCACCGCGGTCACCGCGGTCACGTCCGCCGCGGCCTTCGCCGTCACGGCGCGGGCCACGGCCGCGGTCGCCACGATCGCCGCGGTCACCGCGCTCGCCGCGCGGCCGCTCCTCGCGGGGTGGACGGGTGTCCTCCAGCTCCTCGCCGGTCTCCTGGTCGACGACGCGCATCGACAGGCGGACCTTGCCGCGCGGATCGATCTCGAGGACCTTGACCTTCACTTCCTGGCCTTCGGAGAGAACGTCGGCGACCTTCTCGACGCGCTCGTTCTTGATCTCCGAGACGTGGACGAGACCGTCCTTGCCGCCCATGAAGTTCACGAAAGCGCCGAAATCGACGAGGTTCACGACCTTGCCGGTGTAGATCTTGCCGACTTCCGCCTCCTCGACGATGCCCTGGATCCACTTCCGCGCCGCCTCGATCTGCGACAGGTCGGACGAGCTGATCTTGATCACGCCCTCGTCGTCGATGTCGACCTTGGCGCCGGTGGTGGCGACGATCTCGCGGATCACCTTGCCGCCGGTGCCGATGACGTCGCGGATCTTCGACTTGTCGATCGTCATCGTCTCGATGCGCGGGGCGTGCGCCGAAAGCTCGGTGCGGGTCTCGCCCAGCGCCTTCGCCATCTCCGCGAGGATGTGCGCGCGGCCGGCATTGGCCTGCTCGAGCGCCACCTTCATGATCTCCTGCGTGATGCCGGCGATCTTGATGTCCATCTGGAGGCTGGTGATGCCCTCGGAGGTGCCGGCCACCTTAAAGTCCATGTCGCCGAGATGATCCTCGTCGCCGAGAATGTCGGAGAGGACGGCAAAGTCCTTGCCCTCGAGGATCAGGCCCATCGCGATGCCCGACACCGCCCGCTTGAGCGGAACGCCGGCGTCCATCATCGACAGCGAACCGCCGCAAACCGAGGCCATGGACGAGGAGCCGTTGGACTCGGTGATGTCGGAGGTGACGCGGATCGTGTACGGGAACTCCTCATGGCTCGGCAGCACCGGGTGCAGCGCGCGCCAGGCGAGCTTGCCGTGGCCGACTTCGCGGCGGCCCGGAGCGCCGAAGCGGCCGACTTCGCCGACCGAATAGGGCGGGAAGTTATAGTGCAGCATGAAGCGCTGGTAGGAGAGGCCCTCCAGGCCGTCGATCATCTGCTCTGCGTCCTTGGTGCCGAGCGTGGTCGTGCAGATCGCCTGGGTCTCGCCGCGGGTGAACAGCGACGAGCCGTGGGTGCGCGGCAGGAAGCCGACGATCGCCTCGATCGGACGAACCGTCTTGGTGTCGCGGCCGTCGATGCGGCGGCCTTCCTTCAGGATGGCACCGCGGACGATCTCCGCCTCGAGCTTCTTGACGAGCTTCTGGGCGACGAGCTGCTCCTGCGGCTCGGCATCGGCAAAGGCGGCCTTCGCCTTGTCGCGCGCGGCGTTGAGCAGACCCGAACGCTCGGACTTGCTGGTCGTGCGATAGGCGGCGGCGATATCGTCGCCGACGAGGTCCTTGAGCTTCTTCTTGAGCGCCGACTGGTCGGGACCCTGCTCGAGCTCCCAGGGCTCCTTCGCGGCCTGCTCGGCGAGGCGGATGATCGCCTCGACGACCTTGCGGCTCGCCTCGTGCGCGAACATCACGGCGCCGAGCATGACCTCTTCCGAAAGCTCCTTGGCTTCGGATTCGACCATCATCACGGCCTCGTGGGTGGCGGCGACGACCAGGTCGAGCTCGCCTTCCTTGGTCTGCTCCAGGCTCGGGTTCAGCTGATACTCGCCGTCCTTGTAGCCGACGCGCGCGGCGCCGATCGGGCCCATGAACGGAACGCCGGAGATGGTGAGGGCGGCGGAGGCGGCGATCATCGCGACGATGTCCGGCTCGTTCTCGCCGTCATAGCTCAGCACCTGGGCGATGACGTTGATCTCGTTGTAGAAGCCTTCCGGGAAGAGCGGGCGGATCGGGCGATCGATGAGACGGCTGGTCAGCGTCTCCTTCTCGGTCGCGCCGCGCTCGCGCTTGAAGAAGCCGCCCGGGATGCGGCCGGCGGAGGCGAACTTTTCCTGATAGTGGACGGTCAGCGGGAAGAAGTCCTGCCCCGGCTTCACCGATTTCGCGGCCGTCACTGCGCAGAGGACGACGGTCTCGCCGATGGTCGCGATCACCGCGCCGTCGGCCTGGCGGGCAACGCGCCCCGTTTCGAGCGTGAGGGTCTTTCCGCCCAGCTCGATTTCTACTTTCTTCGTGTCGAACATGTGGTTTCCTTCCGTCCGGCCGCCCTATGCGGCCGGGGCCTGTGCGGCTCGGCTTGTCCGCCGGAGCCATGCGGGCGCTATCGCCCGTCTTGATGGACCTCGATGGCCCGATCGGGCGCTGCCGGATTGCAGGCGCCCGATATGCAAAGCGGCCCCGTGGGGCCGCTTTGTGTTACTTGCGAAGACCGAGCTTCGTGATCAGTGCCTGGTAGCGCGCTTCGTCCTTGCGACGGAGATAGTCGAGGAGTGAGCGGCGCTTGTTGACGAGCATCAACAGACCGCGACGGCTGTGGTTATCCTTGGCGTGGGTCTTGAAGTGCTCGGTGAGATTGGTGATGCGCTCGGTCAGGATCGCGACCTGGACCTCGGGAGAACCGGTGTCCGTGGTGCCACGGGCGTTGTCGCTGATGATTTCCTGCTTGCGCTCGGCGGTAACCGACATCGTCTATCCTTTCAAACTAGAGGTTGAAGCCGCGCACCACCCGGATCTCGGGGCGGAGAGGGTCTCCGCCGGCTTCCACGAGCGCAACCGGAACAGACTGGTCGGTCGCAAGATGGAGGCCTTGTTGTGCGGCGATCCCGATCAAAACCCGCCCCTGGCGGAGCAGCCTTGCCTGATCGGGGGTGACGGGTAGAGCCGGGATGTCGTCCAGCCCCGCCGTCAACGGCAAGAGTGTCTGTTCAAGCTGGCGGGCCTTAGCGACTTCGCCCAATTTGTCCAGAGAAATCGCCTGATCGAGCACGAACGGGCCCGCCTTGGTCCTGCGCAACATGGTGACGTGGCCGACGCTATCAAGAGCATGCGCGATGTCCCGTGCGAGGCTGCGGATGTAGGTGCCCTTGGAGACGCGGGCGGAGAGGGTGACCTCCTCCAGTTCCTTTCGATCCTCCCCGCCTGCAGGGAGGATATGCAGCTCGTGCACCGTCACCCGCCGCGTCTTCATCTCCACTTCGGCGCCGGCGCGGGCCAGATCGTAGGCTCTTTTCCCGTCCACCTTCAGCGCGGAATAGACCGGCGGCACCTGGTCGATCTCGCCAGTGAAACGGCCGAGCACCGCCTCGACGGCGGCGCGCGTCGGCCGCACGTCCGAGGCGGCGACCTCGCGGCCTTCGGCATCCAGCGTGTCGGTCTCCACGCCGAACACAATTGTGAAGTCGTAGATCTTGTCGGCATCGAGCATCCGCCCGCTGAGCTTGGTCGCCTCGCCGAGCGCGACCGGCAGCACGCCGCTGGCGAGCGGGTCGAGCGTGCCGCCGTGGCCGACCTTCGTCTTCGGATAGCCGCCCTCACGCAACGCCCTCTTCACGCGCGAGACGACGTCGGTCGAGCCGGGGCCCACCGGCTTGTCGATCACCAGCCAGCCGTGCACGTCAGGCGCGTCCGGTCTGGGCCAGCTGCAGCGGCAATTGCCGGGCCTCCGCCTCACGCAGCCGCTCATGGAAGTGGCGGCGGCACATGGCGATATAGCGGTCGTTGCCGCCGATCTCGGTCTGGGCACCGCTCCGCACCGCGCGGCCTTCGGCGTCGACGCGCAGGTTCATCGTCGCCTTGCGGCCGCATTCGCAGATCGCCTTCAGCTCGACGAGCTTGTCGGCCAGGGCGAGCAAAGTGGCGCTGCCCTCGAACAGATTGCCCTGAAAATCGGTGCGGAGACCGTAGGCGAGCACCGGAACGTCGAGCTCGTCGCAGACCGAGGCAAGCTGCAGCACCTGCTCGCGGCTGAGGAACTGGGATTCGTCGATCAGCACGCAATGCAGCGGCCGCTTCGCCAGCTCGGCCTCGATTTCCGCCCGGATGTTGGTCTTCGGATCGAAGGTATTGGCCCTGGCGGTGATGCCGATGCGGGAGTCGATGATGCCGAAACCGGATCGGTCGTGGATTCCGGCGGTGTAGAGCATCGTCTCCATGCCGCGCTCGCGATAGTTGAAGTCGGTCTGGAGCAGGATCGTCGACTTCCCCGCGTTCATCGACGCATAATAGAAATAGAGCTTTGCCATGCCTCTCTCTTTAGCGGCTGGTGGCCGCGCCGGAAGCCAGGAAGATCAGGCGAGCCCGACGAGGCCGAACAGGAAGCCGGCGATCGCGCGGACCGGCGGCACGACCAGGCGGGCGACGACGTTCGCATCGGGCGCGATGGTCGGCAGGATCACCAGCAGGAACAGCAGCAGCGGAAAGCCGAAGCGGCCGAGCCGGCGATAGCGCCTCGCGGCGGAGCGGGGCAGCAGGCCCTCCACGACATGGCTGCCGTCGAACGGCGGGATCGGCAGCAGGTTGAAGATCGCGAGGAACAGGTTGATCATCAGGAAATTGGCGAGGTTCGCCGCGACGAACGCCATCGCCGTCGAACCCTGCTCCGCCGCCGGCACCACGGCGGCGAGGCCGAGCGCCGCGAGCAGGGCCAGGGCAAGGTTCATGGCCGGCCCGGCCAAAGCGACGATCATCATGTGGACGCGGGGGTTGCGCAGGCGCTTGGCCACCACCGGAACCGGCTTCGCCCAGCCGAACACCGGCGCGCCCACGACGGCGAGCGCCAGCGGCAGGATGACCGTGCCCAGCGGATCGACGTGACGGATCGGATTGGGACTGAGCCGGCCGCGCTCCTTGGCGGTCGGATCGCCGAACGCATTCGCCACCCAGCCGTGCGAGATCTCGTGGAGCACGATCGCGATGACCAGCGGCACCAGCCAGGTCGCGATCCGGAAGACGATGTTATCGCTCTGCACGGCGATCTTCATATTCGTCGGCGAGGATCGAGAACAGCACGGTGTCGCGGACATGACCGGTCCAGGTGATGCGGTCCTGACGGATCACGCCTTCGCGCACGCCGCCGATCTTCGTCATCGCCGCCTGCGAGCGGCGATTGCGCGCGTCGACCCGGAACTCGACCCGGCGGAAACCGCAGCCGAAAGCCCGGCCGAGCATCAGATCCTTGATCCTGCGGTTGAGGCCGGTGCCGCGCACGTCCGGCACATAATAGGTGTTGCCGATCTCGAGCACGCGGCGTTCCTCGTCGATCCCGAGGAAGCAGCTCATCCCGATCAGTCGCTCGTAGGAGAATATCGCGAAGCAGCGCCAGTCGGGCCGCGCGCGAATCCTGTCGAAGCTCGCGTCGAAATGCTCTGGATCGTAGGATGTCGCGTAGATCGCCCAGATCTCGCGATCCTCAGCGCAGGCAGCCTTCAGCGCGGCGCGATGATGCTCGGCCAGGGGCTCCAGTCGGAGCAGGCCGTCCTGCATGACATCGCCGAGCGTCACTCTTCCCCTGCGGGTTCGTCTTGCTCGCCGAGGTCGCGCGCCACCACCGGGGACCGCAGGATGCGGTCGATGTGGCTGCCCTCGTCGAAGCTCTCGTCGACGATGAACTTCAGCTTCGCGGCATATTTGGTGTTCACCCGCTGCGCGACGGTGCGCTGCAGATAGGCGGTGTTGGTCCTCAGCGCCTTCAGGACGGTCGCCTCGTCCTGGCCGAGCAGCGGCTTCACGAACACGGTCGCGTGGCGCAGGTCCGGCGACATGCGCACCTCGGTCACCGAGACGAGGTGGCTGGCGAGGACGGCGTCATGGACGTCGCCCCGCATCAATATGTCGGAGAGGGCATGGCGCACCTGCTCGCCGACGCGAAGCAGGCGGACCGAACGTCCCTCGGGGCTCTCGTTGCGTTTCATCTTCCCCTCTCCCCAACAAGGGACCTCATCAAAGTATTACTTTGATGGAACCTGCGGGAGAGGCCGGGAGAGGGGAGTCTCGCCGACCACTGAGAAATTGGAGACTGCCCCTCTCCAACCCTCTCCCCTGAAGGGGAGAGAGCTTGATGCCGGCGGACGCCTTACAGCGTGCGGGCGCGCTCCTCGACCTCGAAGACCTCGAGGTGATCCCCGGCCTTGATGTCGTTGGTGTCGGCCAGCAGCACGCCGCACTCGAGGCCCGCGCGGACCTCGGCGACGTCGTCCTTGAACCGGCGGAGCGACGAAATGGTCGTCTTGGAGACGATGACGTCGTCGCGGGTGAGGCGCGCGTGGAGCCCCTTGCGAATGACGCCCTCGAGCACCAGCAGACCCGCGGCCTTGTCCTTCTTGCCGGCCGGGAAGACCTCCTTGACCTCGGCGCGGCCGAGCACGGTCTCGACGATCTCCGGTCCGAGCTCGCCCGCCATCGCCTGCTTCACCCAGTCGGTGAGGTGGTAGATGACGTCGTAATAGCGGAACTCGACGCCGTTACGCTCGGCGATCTCGCGCGCCTTGGCGTTCGGACGGACGTTGAAGCCGATGATCGGCGCCTTGGACGCGCTGGCCAGGATCACGTCGCTCTCGGTGATGCCGCCGACTCCCGAATGGAGGATCCGCGCGCGAATGTCCTCGGTCGAGATGCGGTTGACCGCGCTGACGATCGCTTCCGCCGAGCCCTGCACGTCGGCCTTGATAACCAGGGGGAATTCCTTGGTCTGGCTGGCGCGCGAGGCGAACATGTTCTCGAGGCTGACCGGAGCGGAGGTGGTCCGCTTGCGGTCGAGCAGGCCCTGACGATAGTCGGCGACCTCGCGGGCGCGCGCCTCGTTCTCGACAACGGTGAGCACGTCGCCGGCCGACGGAACGCCGGACAGGCCGAGCACCTCGACCGGAACCGACGGGCCGGCTTCCTTCACCTGGCGGCCCTTGTCGTCGATCATCGCGCGGACCTTGCCCGGCACCGCGCCGACCACGAACACGTCGCCGACGCGCAGGGTCCCGCGCTGGACGAGCACGGTGGCGAGCGGGCCGCGGCCCTTGTCGAGCTTGGCCTCGACCACGGCGCCTTCCGCGGCCCGGTCCGGGTTCGCCTTGAGCTCGAGGATCTCGGCCTGCAGCGCGATCGCGTCGAGCAGCCCGTCGAGGTTGGTCTTCTTCAGCGCGGAGACCTCGACGTCCTGGACGTCGCCGCCCAGATCCTCGACCACGATCTCGTGCTGCAGCAGCTCCTCGCGGACGCGCTGCGGACGGGCGCCGTCCTTGTCGATCTTGTTGATCGCCACGATCATCGGCACGCCGGCCGCCTTGGTGTGGTTGATCGCCTCGACCGTCTGCGGCTTCAGGCCGTCATCGGCCGCCACCACCAGCACGACGATGTCGGTGACGTTGGCGCCGCGCTGGCGCATCTCGGTGAACGCCTCGTGGCCCGGCGTGTCGAGGAAGGTGATCTTCGCCTTGTTGGGCAACTGGACCTGATAGGCGCCGATATGCTGGGTGATGCCGCCGGCCTCGCCGGACACCACGTTGGCGCCGCGGATCGCGTCGAGCAGCGAGGTCTTGCCGTGATCGACGTGACCCATGATCGTGACCACGGGCGGACGCGACTGCAGCGTCTCGGGCGCATCGTCCTCGCCGCCGATGCCGATCTCGACGTCGGCTTCGGAGACGCGCTTGATGTTGTGCCCGAACTCGGTGACCAGCAGCTCGGCGGTGTCTTGGTCGATCGCCTGGTTGACGGTCACGACCATGCCCATCTTGAACAGCGACTTCACCAGATCGGCGCCGCGCTCGGCCATGCGGTTGGCGAGCTCGCCGACCGTGATCGTCTCCGGCACGACGACGTCGCGGACCTGCTTGGCCGAGGGGCCGGACTGCTGGTGCGAGCGCTTCTCCTTCTCGCGGGCGCGGCGCAGCGCCGCCAGCGAGCGGGCGCGGCCGTCGTCGTCCGAAAGGGCGCGGGTGACGGTGAGCTTGCCGGCGTGGCGGCGATCATCGCGGCCGCGGCCGGGGCGGGCCGGCTCGGGGCGCTTCGGAGCGGGCGCGGGCGCTTTCGGGCGCGGCGCGGGACCGCGGCGGTCCTCGTCGGTGTTGCGCGGGATTGCCGGAGTCGCGGCGGGCGCGGCCGGCTGCGCGGACTGGGCCGGGGCGGCAGCCTCCTCCGCGGCGCGGCGGGCAGCCTCGGCGGCTTCGGCCTCGGCGCGCTGGCGCGCCTCTTCCTCGGCGCGGCGGTTTTCCTCGGCGCGGCGGCGCTCCTCCTCGGAGGCCTGCTGCGCCTGGCGATCCTCACGGCGGCGCGCTTCCTCGAGCGAGCGCAGGCGTGCTTCCTCGGCCTCGCGGAGCAGGCGCTCCTGAAGCTCGCGGCGCGAGGCGGCGTCGTTCACCGGCGGACGGGCCGGGGCCGCCGGGCGTGCGGCCGGGGCGGCGGGCTTCGGCGCAGGGGCGGCGGCAGCCGGCGCGGGCGCAGCCGCGGCGGGCGCTTCCTCGGTGCGCGGCGCTTCCTCGCCCGGGCGTCCCAGGACGCGGCGCTTTTTCACTTCGACGACGACGGTGTTCGAACGGCCGTGGCTGAAGCTCTGCTTCACCTTGCCGGTCTCGACGGTCCGTTTCAGGCCCAGCGGCGCGCGCGCTCCAAGCTTCGGCTTATCAGTCGTATCGCTCATTACTATCCTTCGTTCACATCCATAGCCGACGCACCCGGCGTACCCGCCGATGCGGCGCTTGCCCCGACCTCTTGCCCAATAAAATCGCGCCAGCGCTGGAGCGCATGGCGTACGCGCTGAGCGGCAGCGCGATCGATCATCGCGAGATGTACCACATTCTGCCGCCCCAGGGCCAACGACAATATGGTCCTATCCGCTGGAAAAACCAGCCCTTGGGCCTCGCGAATCTGGTTGCCGTCCTCGTCCTGGCCGCCGACGCGCAGCGCCTGTTCGAGCTTGCGGTTGCCGTCCTCGCCGGCATCGGCCGCGTGGAGGAGCAGGTGGACGTCGCCTTTGCGCGCGGCGACCTCGATTCTCTCGCTGCCCGTGATCAGCGTGCCGGCGCGCGCTTCCAGGCCGAGTCGGTCGAGCACGGCCTGGCGGAGCGCCGCCTCGATCCGCGCGCCGAGATCGGCCGGCGCGGCGACCGGTCCCTTGAAGGCGCGGGCGAGCGCGCCGCGCAATTTGCCGTTGGCCTGCGCCTGCTCGAGCGTCGCCCGGTCCACACCGATCCAGGCGCCGCGGCCGGGAGCCTTGGCGCGCACGTCGGGCGCCACCTGGCCGTCTGGTCCCAGAGCGAGGCGGATGAGATCGGCGCGCGGCTCATGCTCCCCGGAGAGGATGCACTTGCGCTCGGGCACGTGGCTCCCCTCCCGCGGACGGGAGGAGGTGTCGGGTCCTAGGCTCTCATTGGGAGGTGTCCGCAACCGCGTCCTCCCCTTCGTCCTCGAACCAGTGCGCGCGGGCAGCCATGATGATCTCGTTGCCCTGCTCGTCCGAGAGGCCGTATTCGGCGAGGATCCCGCCCTTGTCCTCGGGACGGTTGCTCTCGCGCTGGCGGCGCTGCTCGGGCCGCTTCTTCTGCACCAGCTCGTCGGTGGCGAGATCAGCGAGGTCGTCGAGCGTCTTGATGCCGGCCTTGCCGAGCGTCACCAGCATTGCCTCGGTGAGGTAGGGCATCTCGGCGAGCGCGTCTTCGACGCCCAGCGCGCGGCGCTCCTCGCGCGAGGCTTCCTCGCGGCGCTCGAGCGCTTCGGCGGCGCGGCTCTGCAGCTCGCTGGCCAGTTCGTCGTCGAAGCCCTCGATCGAGGCGAGCTCGTCGAGCTCGACATAAGCGACTTCCTCGAGCGCGCCGAAGCCTTCGGCGACCAGCAGCTGGGCGAGGGTCTCGTCGACGTCCAGCTCTTCCTGGAACATCTGCGAGCGCTCGACGAACTCGCGCTGGCGCTTCTCGCTGGCGTCGGCCTCGGTCATGATGTCGATCGCCGATCCGGTCAGCTGCGAGGCGAGGCGCACGTTCTGGCCGCGGCGGCCGATCGCCAGGCTCAGCTGGTCGTCGGGCACCACCACCTCGATCCGGCTCTCTTCCTCGTCGATCACGACGCGGCTGACCGTCGCCGGCTGCAGCGCGTTGACGACGAAGGTCGCGAGGTCCTCGGACCAGGGGATGATGTCGATCTTCTCGCCCTGCAGCTCCTGCACGACGGCCTGGACTCGGCTGCCCTTCATGCCGACGCAGGCGCCGACCGGGTCAATCGAGCTGTCGTGGCTGATCACGCCGATCTTGGCGCGGCTCCCCGGGTCGCGCGCCGCCGCCTTGATCTCGATGATGTTGTCGTAAATCTCGGGCACTTCCTGCGCGAACAGCTTCTTCATGAAGTCCGGATGGGCGCGGGAGAGGAAGATCTGCGGCCCGCGGTTCTCGCGGCGCACCGACATGATCAGCGAGCGCACGCGGTCGCCGACGCGAACCACCTCGCGCGGGATCTGCTGGTCGCGGCGGATGACGCCCTCGGCCCGACCGAGATCGACGACGACATGGCCGAACTCGACGCGCTTGACGACGCCGGTGATGATCTCGCCGACGCGGTCCTTGAACTCTTCGTACTGGCGCTCGCGCTCGGCGTCGCGAACCTTCTGGAAGATCACCTGCTTGGCGGCCTGGGCGGCGATGCGGCCGAACTCGATCGGCGGCAGCGGATCGACGATGAAGTCGCCGAGATCGGCGCCCTTCTGCAGCTTCTGCGCGTCCTTCAGGCTGACCTGCTTGAAATGGTCCTCGACCTCCTCGACCACCTCGACGACGCGCCACAGGCGCAGGTCGCCGGACTGCGGGTCGAGCTTTGCCCGGATGTCGTTCTCGGCGCCGTAGCGGGCGCGGGCGGCGCGCTGGATCGCGTCCTCCATCGCCTCGATGACGATGCCGCGGTCGATCAGCTTCTCGCGGGCGACGGCGTCGGCGATCGCGATCAGCTCGGCCTTGTTGGCGGAAACGGCGGTGGCCATGGTCAGTCTTCCTCTACTTGAATTCGATCGGCGCCCTCGGCGGACAGCGGGGCGGTCGCGGCGATGAGCCTGTCGGTCATGACGAGCTTGGCGGAATGGAGGCCGGCGAAGGGCAGGCCGGTCGGACCCATGCCCGGAACCTCGATCAGCACGGTCTCGCCCTCGGTGCCGATCAGGTCTCCGGTGAACTGCTTGCGGCCGGCGAGCGGCTCCTTCAGCGTCACCCGGGCCTGATGGCCCTTCCAGTCCGCGAAGTCCTGGAGCCGGGTGAGCGGCCGGTCGATGCCCGGGGAGCTGACCTCGAGCCGGTAGGCGTGCTCGATCGGGTCCGTCTCGTCGAGAATATCGGAAATCCGGCGCGACAGCCGCTCGCAATCCTCGAGCGTCAGCTGGCGCGTATCGGGGCGCTCGGCCATCACCTGCAGCGTCGGATCGGAGGTGCCGCCGATCATCTTGACGCGCACCAGCGCCAGCCCCTCAGAGCGCGCCGCGGGCTCGATCAGTTCCTGCAATGCGGCGAGATCCGCCATCCGGTCTTTCCCAAAAACAATGCTTCCCCGCGCCGGCCCCGAACCCCCGGGACCAGCCTCAACACTTTAACGATGTCGAGGAAGGTGGAGGCCATATAGGCGTGAACGCAGGAGACCACAAGCCGCCAAAGCTCCGCTGCGGAGCAACTCGGCCCGCCCCCTTACAAAGGCCGCTTGACGCATCCGCGCCCGGTGCGCAGGGCTCGGGACGACACTTACAGGAGGCCCCGATGCGCGCGTTCAGCTTCTTCGCCCTTCCCGTCCTCGCCTTCGGCGCGGCGGCATGCAACGCCCAGGGCGACGGCTTGGCCAGCGGCAACGGCGCCGCTCCGGCGGCGACCGGAGAGCGCCCGTTCGCCATCGAGGAGGTCGCTCGCTTCGAAGAGCCGTGGGCGATGACCTTCCTGCCCGGCGGCCACGCCTTGGTCACCGAGAAAGCCGGCAAGCTGATCCTGCTGGCGCCGAACGGCGCGTCGCGAATCGAGGTCGCCGGCGTGCCGCGGGTCGATTACGGCGGCCAGGGCGGCTTCGGCGACGTCGTGCTCCACCCGAATTTCGCCACCAACAACCTCGTCTATCTGAGCTGGGTCGAGGCGGGCGACGGCGACACCCGCGGCGCCGTGGTCGGCCGCGCCCGGCTGGTCCGCGACGGCGGTGCGGCGCGGCTCGACGGGTTACAGGTGATCTGGCGGCAGTCGCCCAAGGTAGAAGGGCGCGGCCATTTCTCGCATCGCATCGCCTTCGCCCCGGACGGCAAGCTCTTCATTACCAGCGGCGAGCGGCAGAAGTTCACCCCGGCCCAGGACATGAACCAGAACCTCGGCAAGGTGATCCGCCTCAACGACGACGGCTCGGTGCCCGCCGACAATCCGTTCGCGGCTCAGGGCGGGGTCGCGGCCCAGGTCTGGACGCTCGGCCACCGCAACCTGCTCGGCATCGCCTTCGCACCCGACGGTCGGCTCTGGACCAACGAGATGGGGCCGAAGGGCGGCGACGAGCTCAATCGGATCGAGCGCGGCTCGAACTACGGTTATCCGATCGTTTCGAACGGCGATCATTACGACGGCAAGGACATTCCGGACCACCCGACCCGGCCCGAATTCAACGCGCCGGAAGCGTGGTGGACGCCGGTGATCTCGCCCTCCAGCATGATCTTCTACACCGGCAATCGCTTCCCGGCGTGGCGCGGCAGCGCCCTGATCGGCGGCCTGTCCAGCGAGGCGCTGATCCGGGTGAGCTTCAGCGGCGACTCTGCCCGCGAGGCCGAGCGCTTCCCGATGGGCAAGCGCATCCGCGAGGTCGAGCAGGGCCAGGACGGCTCCGTCTATTTGCTCGAGGACGGCGACGGGGCCCGGTTGCTGAGGCTGGTTCCGGCACGGTAGAGCTTCATCCTCCCCTGCAAGGGGAGGATGAAGCGCGTCTAGCCCCGCTCGCCCGTGACCGGCAAAGCTTCTCGCCGCCGCGCCTCGTCGAGCGTCACCGCGAGGAACTCGTCTTCGCTGACCAGATAGTCGGAGCAGGAACTCTGGATCGCGTAGCTGCCCGCCGGGGCACGCCGGTCGTCAAGCCGGTGCGGCGCGTCGCCGGGATCGTAGAGGATCAGCACCTTGCGCTGGCCCGCGCCGAGCAGCAGGTCGCACGATGCGCCGCTGGCGAACTCGCCGCGCGCGATGCGCAGCTCGGCCGGCGACTCGCCCCACAGCACCTTGTCGACCCGCACCCGCTCGCCGGGGCCGCCTGGGCGATACTCGCTCAGCACCTCGGCTTGGACGATCGCGACCGCCCGCTTCACCGCCTCGCGGGCATGGCTGCGCGATTGCTCCGGGGTCCCGGGCCGCAGGCAGGAGCAGGCGAGCGCCGTCCCCTCGGCGGCGAGGATCAGCAGCAGTCCGGCGATTGCCTTTCGCATCTCACGGCCCTTTCGCGTCTCACGCTCTGCGGTAGCGGAAATACCATACCTTGGTTACGAATTCGGCATATATATTTGATATTATGTGAAAAAACTTCGACATTGCATCAGTAGATTTTGCTGAAGTAAGCACCGGGTAATCACCGTTTTTCGCGCAGATGGCGGCCTATGTCGTATCTGTGAACATATGAGTTCGCATGCGCTTGTCCAGCGGGGACGGCTGTCGCGCTGCACCATGAGACTGCTGCAAAGATCATCTTGCTTATAGCAAACTTCCAATTTCCTTAGGTCGTATCGGATTCCGCATTGTGCGAACCGCTGCTGAACCCGCCGACCGGCAACCCATCGATCGCCGCGACGGCATCCAAGAGTTGCCTCCTGAGCCCCGCCAAGCCTGCCGCCACGACAAGATCGTGCCGGTCAGCAAGCGTAAGAACCGTCCGCAAAATGCGATCGGAATTGCGCATCAGAATGACGAGGTTCGCTGCGCTGGGGCTGTTTTTGCCCTCAAACCAGTTACGCACAGCACGCTCATTCGACCGGGTCAGGCGTGCAATCGTTTTGAGGGCGGACGGCGTATCGCCAAACTCCTCCCTGAGCGCTGCCGCGATGGCGATCGCCAACGGCTCGTCCTTGATCGACGAAGGAAAAGTTTTTCCGGTTTTGGGCTGAAGTTTTCGGTCTTTTTTGGAAAACGACATTCGCTCGCACTCCCAATAAGATTGGCGGGAATTCGAACCAGTCCGCTTGAGGTCAACGAAAGCAGCATGCGTAATGAATTTGCCGGAACCGACCTCTGCTGACTCTGTGCCGCGCGAACCGATCCGCGCCGCACAATATGTCCGCATGTCGACCGAGCATCAGAAGTACTCAACCGAGAATCAGGCTGAAGTCATCGCCCAATATGCCGCGCGCCGCGGATTCAAGATCGTCAAAACATATGAAGATTCGGGCAAGAGCGGCCTACGCCTGGACGGGCGTCTTTCACTTCAGCAATTGATCGCTGACGTGCGAAGCGGCGAGACCGACTTCAAGGCTATACTCGTCTACGATGTCAGCCGCTGGGGTCGCTTTCAGGATGCCGACGAGAGCGCCTACTATGAGTTCATTTGCCGGGAGGTTGGGATCGCAGTCCACTACTGTGCCGAACAGTTCGAAAATGATGGCAGCCTGAGCGCCACAATCATCAAAAGCATGAAACGAGCGATGGCGGGCGAATACAGCCGCGAACTGTCGGTAAAGGTTTTTACTGGCCAATGCCGTCTGATCCGCCTTGGTTTTCGGCAGGGCGGCGCTGCGGGGTTTGGATTGCGGCGCTACCTCGTAGATGAGCATCGCCAAACCAAGGCCGTACTCAATCATGGCGAGCAGAAAAGCCTACAAACCGACCGCGTGATCCTAAAGCCTGGGCCGCCCGAAGAGGTGGAAGTGGTGCGGCGGCTATATCGGATGTTCGTGGTGCAGCGGCGCACCGAAACCGAGATCGCCAAGGTGCTGAATGAGGAAGGCATCCTCACCGATCTGGGCCGCCCTTGGACACGAGGGACCGTCCATCAAGTGCTGACCAACGAGAAGTATATCGGGAACAACGTCTATAACCGTGCCTCATTCAAGCTGAAGGCCAAGCGTGTTGTGAACACCCCCGATATGTGGGTCCGCAGTGACGGAGCGTTCGAAGCAATCGTGGAGCGCGATTTTTTCGAAGCGGCCCAACGCATTATCCAGGAGCGCAGCCGGCGCTTCACAGATGAAGAGTTATTGAGCCGTTTGTCGGCCCTACTTGCCGACAAGGGTTGGCTATCCGGGCTCGTCATCGACGAGATCGAGGATATGCCGTCGAGTTCAACTTTTCGACATCGCTTCGGAAGCCTCGTTCGGGCCTACCAACTGGTCGGCTACACCCCGTCGCGAGATTATCGCTACATTGAGACGAACCGGGCGCTTCGGGCGCTTCATCCGGATGTCGTCGCTCAAGTGGTTGAGGATATTGTTGCGGCCGGTGGATCGGTGCGTCGCGACCCAGCCACCGATCTTCTCTACATCAACGAGGAGTTCAGCGCTTCGCTGGTGATTGCTCGTTGCAACATGACCGGTGCCGGCGGTTCGCGTTGGAAAGTGCGGTTCGACGGCGGGCTGCGCCCCAGCATCACGATCGTTGCGCGGATGGACGAAGATAATCGCGCAATCCGCGACTTCTACCTCCTGCCCTGGCTGGATTTCGGCTCATCCGCCAATCTGCGGCTCGCCCCAGAAAACGGCACTCTCCTCGATGCCTATCGGTTCGACACACTCGACGCGCTGTTTGAACTGTCTCGGCGGGTGCCGCTCAAGGTTGCGGCATGACCGAGGTTACCCCAGAAATTCGGTCAGTCCCGATCGATCTAATCACGATCCTCAATCCTCGGGTGCGCAACAAACGCATTTTTCAGGAACTCGTGAACAGCATCGCTCATCTTGGGCTCAAGAAGCCGATTACCGTGAGCCAACGCCCGGGGAAGGCACGATACGATCTGGTTTGCGGCCAAGGCCGCCTTGAGGCGTTCATCGCTCTTGGTCAGACAGAAATTCCGGCGATCGTGGTCAATGCGGTTGAAGAAGACTGTTTCGTGATGAGCCTCGTCGAGAACCTCGCGCGGCGTCAGCACAGCCCGCTCGAGCTGGTCCATTCCATTGGCGCGCTCCATGCGCGTGGCTATTCTTACGCTGAGATCGCCGCGAAGGTGGATTTCTCGGTTGAGTATGTAAGCGCCATCTGTCTGCTGCTCGACAATGGAGAAGAGAAGCTGATCGCTGCGGTCGAGCGAGGGGTGATACCGCACACAATCGCCATGGAGATAGCCCGGGCCAAGGATGGCGAGGTCCAGCGCGCGCTTGCACAAGCCTATGAGGAAAAGACGATCCCAGGCAATCAGGTGCTCGCCATCCGAAAGATCATCGACCAGCGTAACACCAGTGGCAAACAGCTTCATAAGCAAGGGTCAAGGGTGGGCCGTGTCGCAAGGCCAGTCACCTCGGAGAACTTGATACGCGCCTATCAGCGTGAGACCGAAAGGCAGAAGCTCCTCATCAAACGCGCTTCGCTGGCGCGAAGCCGCCTGTTGTTCGTTGCCAATGCGATGCGCCGCCTCCTCGCAGACGAGCATTTCGTGACGCTGCTGCGCGCCGAAGGCCTCAGCACGCTTCCGCGCGCGCTCGCCGAGCGCATCGAGCCGGCATAGGTGCAGCATGTCTGAACTTGTGAAGATCGCCTTCGAACAAAAGGTCCTGATCTTGCCGATCACCGAGCTGCTACCGACCAAGGCACTACCGGCCGGCGTCCGCGAGACGGTCAAATACCGTCGGATTGCGGCCTCTGTGGCTGAGGTGGGCCTGATTGAACCCTTGTCGATCGCCCGGCAGAAGAATGGGAGCTATCTGCTTCTCGACGGCCATATGCGCCTCGACGCCCTGCGATCGCTGGGTACTGCCGAGGCACCTTGTGTTGTGGCCGATGACGATGAGTCGTTCACATACAACAAGCGGGTGAATCGCCTCGCCACGATCCAGGAGCATTATATGATCGTACGCGCGCTTGATCGAGGCGTGCCCGAGGAGAAGCTTGCGCGCGCGCTCAATGTCGATGTGAAGGTGATCCGGCAGCGCCGCCACTTGTTGGCCGGGATTTGCCCGGATGTCGCGGAGCTGCTCAAGGACAAGCCAGTCGGGCATCATGCCTTTCAGAAGCTGCGCAAGATGAAGCCGATCCGCCAGCTCGAGGTAGCAGAACTGATGGTTTCGGCGAACAATTACACGGTGAGCTATGCCAAGGCGCTGCTCGCCACATCGAAGCCGGCGGATCTCCATAAGCCGGATGAGTTGAAAAAGGCGACCGGACTATCTGCCGAGCAGATGGCTCGGCTTGAGCGCGAGATGGCGGCGGTGAGCGAAGACTATAAGGAACTCGAAGCCTCCTATGGCGACGACATGCTTGTCCTCGTAGTCGCTTCGGGTTTTATCGAGCGGCTCCTTTCCAAACCCGAGATTGAGGGCTTTCTGGCGCGCCGCCATCCTGAGTTTCTGGAGAATTTCCGGTCTATCGTGCAGGCGACATCGCTAGATCAATCGATATCGACCTGACACCTCAAGATGTGGGGACCGGGACCCAAAAGCGCCGGGACCGTCGGAGAAGCCGTCGTGTCGGGCGGATCAAGGACGGTGGCGGGGATGGCGGCGAACCCGTTCGGAGCCCGCTAGGCCAGCCGTCATAGGGCTGGCTGCATGCCGTGCTTTCGGCATGATGGTCCAAGGAGCGCGCCGATCCGAGGCGGCGGTCGGCGCGCTCCACTCTTTCTACTTAGGATTATCGCGCATGTGAGATGCGAGATAATCCTTGCCTTTTGATCGACCATAGAATTATCACGCATCTGAGAGGCGAGATAATTCTATGGCAATGCATCTGGTAGGCGAGACGATCGATGCAAAGAGCGCGCATCAACGCGCGCAGTCGGGCGAACTTGTCCAGCTCATGCGGGGCATCTATGTCGAGCAGGGCGTCGATGTCGATGCCGCCATCCTCAGCCATGCAGTGCGCATTGCGCATTACCTCTATCCCAACGCCTATCTCTCCTCAGCCAGTGCGGCGCTGCTTGCGTCAACACCGGATGGACGGCTGTTCATCAGCGGTCGCCGCAATCAACGCACCCGGTTGCGCAGCCTAGAGATCGTTCAGAACGAGGCGCCGCCCCATCCTTCGACCGCCGCAGCGGTGGTCGGCGACGACTTAGGCGAATTGCGCATCGACGTCTCCTCACCGCGGCAGCGTTTCCTCGAAGCTTTCCGGCTGCGCAGCGAACATGCCAGCGGGATTACAGCCGAGATGCGGGCGCAAATGGCCGCGCGGCTCGTGGAGGAGCATGGCACGCCTGAGGAGGCGGCAGATGCGGTGTGGGCGCTGGCACGCGAGAATGGCTGGTATCGCGAGGGCGAAGGCGCTGCGCGCTATCTGCTGGCGCAGATCGGAGCGGCAAAGGCACCCGCCAACAAGGCGGCGCTTGATCTGGTCGTGGCCTGGCATGGCGAACCGCTCGGGCACCTGACCCATGATGGTTTCGAATGGCGCTGGAAGCCAGCGAGAAGATCCGCGCCACCGCTGGTTCGCGAGACCAAACCGGGAAAACTTCCGGCGTTCGTCGAATCACTGTTGCCAGAAGGCTGGTTGGCACGGGTGCTTCATGAGCGCGATGATCGTGAAGCGCTCAAGCGTGGCAGACGCTACATGTCCAATGTCAACATAGTCGAGGCTCGCGATCAGCTGACGGCCCTGCCATCGGATGTCCTGACAACGAGATTGGACGGCTTCGTAGAGGCCGGGCAGTTCATTGGCCGCTACCACGGGCCGACGCGTGGCGCGATCGAGGGGGGTTTCGAGAAGAACCTCGCGCAGATCTTCGCGCGTGCGGAGACGCCGCGCCTCTCCGGCGTTCAGATCAAGGCCCCGATGCATCTCGCAGCCGACGGCGCGCTCTCTCCGGCCATCGACCTGCCATTCACCCATATCTTGAAGCCTGCCGGGACAGCGGGTTTCGAAATGCTGCCGATCGTCGAGTGGCTCTGTCTGGAACTGGGCCGCGCTGCCGGTTTCGTAACACCCGATATCGCGCTGACCCCGATGCCGGATGGAATGTCCCCAGCGCTCCTCGTCGAGCGGTTCGATATTCGTCTTAGAAACGATGACCGGCGCCGACTTGCGCTGGAAGACTTTTGCTCGGTCCTCGATCTTCCGTCGTCAGCCAAATATGATGGCACAATCGAGCGCATGGCACGCGGATTGCGATCGCTCTCGACGGATCCAGCCGCCGACCTCGCTATTCTGTTTCGCCGTGCGATCTTTGCCTGGCTGATCGCCGATGGCGACATGCATCTCAAGAACTTGGCTCTCCTCAAAATCGCCGAGCCCGATGCGAAAGTCTTCACATCGGTTCGCTTTGCGCCGCTCTATGATGCTGTCACCACCCGGGTCTTTCCAGGCCTCGGCAGTGATCGGATGGCTCTCAAACTCAATGGCAAAGATGATCGGCTGTCGTGCGGAGACTTTCTCGCTGCGGCGCGCACCATCGGGCTTACCGAGGGCGAGGCCAACGCAGCACTGACCGAACTCGTCGAACAAGTCCAAGCGGCGACACCGCACTTGCGCCTTCCCGCATTCGCGGCCGAGATCGATGGCGCGCGGGTTATCCAGGATCAGATGGCATCGATCATTGCAGACCGCTGCACTGCGCTGGCGGCCGCGCGATAAAACCAGGCGCCGACTTCAAAATAAACGCCTACACGCCAACAAATCGGCATACCTTATAGCCGACTGAAAGCTTTTCGACTTGATCACATTAGGTAAGCGCACTCTTCCATGCGCTATCTGTTTAAGACCTAGCACTGTAGGAAGCCGCCATTTGGACGAGGCAGACCTTGGGCCGGCAATGCTAACAGGCAAGATGTGTTTACCTGCCGTCAGACTGTCGAATTGGTCGACGGTCTAGCGCCCGGGATGAACGCAAGTCGGCTTCAGTCAGCTCCAAAATTTGTTCGATCCGTTGTTCTCGCTGGACGTACTTTCAAGGCTTGGGATTTCAGCTAGGCCCAATGAACCCGTCGACACCCCGCTAGGCAGCAAGAACTTGGTCGATCCCGCACAAGTCGTCCCGGGAATATTGGACGCTAGAGCCGAATGAGTAAACGGTGCATACACGGCTGCCATCCCAAACGAACTTGAAATGATCGCGTTGAACGGCGCGCTCCAGCACCTCGCCCCTAAGCACACTCACGCAAAGGCCTGACGGTCGCTCTGCGGGCCGGAAAAGAAGTCCATCGAAGCCCGCTTCTGCGATCTGCCGACCGCGACGGCGCCGTTCCGCAAGATCAAGCTCCGGATCCCAGTCGCGCCCATCGACAAATCGTCCCTTAACCTGCCGCGAGAGTTCGCGCATTTCCAGGCCGATCGGTGCTTCACCAGTCTTGCTGAGGAACGTCTCGCGCTTTCGGATCGAGATGGCCAGTGCCGTCTGCATATCCGCAGCCAACTCGAGCGCGGGGCGATCCGCGTCGAAGAAACGCGTGCCGTCCGGGTTCGGGTAGGTGAATGGCGCGTGGTTCCAGTTTTGCAGAAGGGGACCATTGCCATCCACGACTTTCGCCCCGGTCATCAGACGGTTCCGTTCGCGCAAGCGCGGATTGGTCAGCGATTCAATCTCGGCCAGCGCTTCGCTGCGATCATTCGCCACACGGGCGAAAACGTCGATGGTAGGGAAACGCGATGGAATGAGCGTGAAAAAGGGCTGCTCTATATCTTCCGCGATGAATTCATCCGCCACGTTGCGCATCCACATATTGTCTCACGCGATAGATATCCATCACCTGACCGCAGCGCATGACATCAAGGGCGCTTTGCCCGTTGAACTGGGCATTGGGACGGCGAATCCAACCATCGGCAGCGCGAGCGTCGGGCAAAAGAATCTCAAGCGCTTTATGAATCGCCAGCAGGTGGGAAACGCGTTCGACCGTGTCGCGCGGGAGCGATCCGCCATCCTTCTTCCATTTGAAAAAGGTCGATCGGCCGGGTGACCCTAGAAGTAGTAACTGGTCCTCGGTCGACAGCTGCCACAATTCCGCCAGCCCCTGGAATGCCTCCATTGCCGCTGGAATCGCAGATCGACCCTCGCCCGGTTGGGCGGTGGGTTCGAGCTTAGCCACGCATAATTCTCCCTCTCATCCAAATTTGGACTTGAAACGCCAAAAAGTCCCGATATAGATGGTCCACATCGGGACTCGATGGCAATCCTAGTCCAAGGTGGAGTTGGGATCAAGAGTCGCCAGAAGATGGAGCACCGTTATGGCCAAAGGCCGCGAAAAATTTCAGTTTACCGTCAACGGTGCTCTTCATGGCACCAACGATAAAGTCTTGGATGGTAGCCAGATTCGCGAGATTGCGGGACTGTCACCCGCCAGCGATTTCGTTCTGATCCAGATTGCCGCAGGGCTCGCCCGCTCGATCAGCATCGAGGAGGAGGTCAAGTTCGCCAACGGCGAGATCGCGGCCTTTCTCTCTTTCGCCAGCGACCGCACCTACAACTTCACCGTCAATGAGCGGGGCTGGGAATGGGGTTCCCCGACGATCCTCGCCGCCGACCTCTATCGCTATGGCGAGATCGACGAAGAGCTTGAGCTCATCCTCGACAGCGCTGGCGATGCCGTCATCTCCAGCGATGGTGAGGTGACGCTGGATGGCGCCGGGGTCGAACGGATCCGCAGTCGTGAACCCAAGTTGGTAACCATCAAGGTCAATGGACGCCCCAGGTCCGTGGAAAAGCGCCCGCACAGCTACCGGGAGATCGCGGCGATCGCATACCCCAACCCCGACTTTGAGAACTTCAACTACACGATCACCTATCTCTACGGCGTCGATGGCGCCGAGGGCGATCTCGTCGAAGGCGAGACCATTCAGGTGAAGAAAGGGATGGTCTTCAATGTCCGCCGCTCTGATAAGTCGTGATCCCCATCTCAAGCGCCTCTCTGACGAGGGCTTTGAGATCGAGGTGTGCAACAGCCATTTGATCGTGCGGAGCGTTCCGCACGTCACGGTTGACGGGAATTTGGCAAGGGGCGTCCTCACCTGCGCCCTGTCGCTCGACGGGACTGGCCTCACTGCAACGCCGCAGGGCGATCACACGATGTATTTCGCTGGCGGGACGCCGTGCCATCGCAATGGCGCCCCAATGGCAAACATCATCAACAATTCCCAGAAACAGCGCTGCGGCGAATTGGACGTGGATCATTATCTCTCGTCCAAGCCCGAGGTCACCCACCGGTACGAGAATATCTATGACAAGGTGGTCGCCTATGAACGCCTGATCGGCGGTGCCGCCCGGTCTCTCGATCTGACGGCCAACGCCCGGACTCATGCCAAGGCGATGATCGCCAATGACGATAGCCCGTTCGCCATTCCCGATTCTGCCTCGGCCCGCTATCGGATCGGCGGCGTGAACCGCAAACTGAAAGGGCGGGTCGCGATCATTGGTCTGGGAGGAACCGGATCTTTTCTGCTCGATCTCTTGGCGAAGACCTGGGTCACCGAAATCCATCTTTATGATGGCGACCAACTCTTGAACCACAATCTATTCCGGTCCCCTGGCTCGCCGGAGCCGGAACTGCTCAAGGATTTCCCGTACAAGGTAGCCTATTACGCGCAGGTCTATGCCCGGATGCATACCGGCATCACCCCACATCCTGTTCGGGTGACGGAGGCCAATGTGGACGAGCTGGCAGGCTTCGATTTCGTGTTCGTCTGCGTGGATAAGGGGTCTTCACGTCGTGAGATAGCCAATGGGTTGCTTCGGTTGGAGGTCCCCTTCGTCGACACAGGGATCGGAGTAGGCCTGGAAGAGGATTGTCTTGATGGTTGCGCCCGAGCAACCTTCATCCGCCCCGGCATGGCTTGGTCCGAAGTCGAACGGTTACTGCCATTCGGCGATGATAAGGAGGAGGACGACCTTTATCGCACGGATATTCAGATCGCGGCCGTCAATTCGCTCAACGCCATCATGGCGATCATGCGATGGAAGCGATGGTCGAACTATTTTCGCGACGAGCGGAACGAGGTGAACTCGGTTTACATGATCGAAGGCAACAACATCTCGAACAGGGCCGCGTAAATGGCCCGGGTCGATAGGCTCAAAACCGTTTTCGTGGATGCGATACCCGAGATCCTCGAAGACGGTATTCTGTATGTCTCGGAGGAATGCTACGTCGCCCTGCATAATTGCGCATGTGGGTGCGGGGAAGAAGTGTCCACGCCTCTCGTGCGCACCGAATATCGACTGACGATGGAAGGGGGTGCAGCATCGATCTGGCCCTCGATCGGCAATCACGACTTCGCTTGTGCTTCACATTATGTGATCAAGCAGGGCGAAATCCTCTGGGCAGACAGGATGTCTCGGTTTGCGATCGAGGCGGGACGAGAGCGGGATCGTAGGCTGAAGCGACCTCCAGCATCAATCCCGGTGCCTTCCTCAATGCCAGCACCCACGCCCGCGCCGCCGTCTAGAATTGGTTTGGCCCAACGCACACTTGACTGGGTCAAGGCGGTCTATCGCAAACTCATCGGCTTACAATAAAGTACTTCGGCAGAGTTCACCGACTTTGCCGCAGCGCTTAACCTTAGGACCTGGCGTTATGAGAGGAAGAGGGCGGCGGCTGTCGCCGTGACGGTTCGAGTGTCGGGAGAGAGGCTTCCGGCCGGGCCGTCGCGGAGACAAGTCATGACGCAAGTTCAAGTTCTCGATGCGAGCCCCGACCGGAGCGGTGGCTACAAGGTCGATGTCGGTCGCGGCCAGCGGATCGGGCGGGTATCGTCGGAATGGTTCAGCCGTCCGGCCGATGAACGCTATCTGTCGCTCGATGCGCTAATGGCATCGGTGAAAGGCCGGGCCGAGCGCAGCCGAACGCGGACGGTAGAGAGCGCCGCCGTCCGGGTCGAAGCCAGCCGCGACAATGCCGAACGGCTCGATCTGATCCTGCCCGGCGCCGAGCAGCCGATTGCTCCGACCCATTGGAGCTTCGGCCAGCTGGCGGCGCTGGTCGGTGCGCCAGCGGCGTACCTGCGTCAGCTTCCGGCACCCCTCGCCGGCATCAACCTGCAATATGGCCTCACCAACCACCGCGCCGAGCAGGTCAAGACGCTGGAGACCGAGGACGGCAGGATGGAATTGCGCGCCGTCACTGGCCCTGACTATGGCCGCATCTATGACCATGAACTGGTTGCCGCCGTCCAGCGCATCGCCGGCAACGGCACAGGCGATACGCGCTGGAAAGTGCCCGGCGTACTCGATTGGTCGACCGGCATCTACAATCCTATGGTCGATATCAGCGTCGATACGACCACGCTCTATGCCAGCGACCGCGACATTTTCCTGTTCCTGGTTGACGATCTCAACCCGATCGAAGCGGGCAAATTGCCCGATGGATCGCCCGACCTCTATTTCCGCGGCTTCTACTGCTGGAATAGTGAGGTGGGCGCCAAGACGCTCGGCATCGCCAGCTTCTACCTCCGCGCCGTCTGCCAGAACCGCAACCTTTGGGGCGTTGAAGATTTCGAGGAGATCAGCATCCGGCACAGCAAGTACGCCGCCAACCGCTTTGCACATGAGGCGGCACCGGCGCTGACCCGGTTCGCCGATTCCTCGCCGCTCCCGTTCGTCAACGGCATCCGGCAGGCGCGCGAGCGCATCGTCGCGCGCTCCGACGAGGACCGCACCGATTTCCTACGAAAGCGCGGGTTCGGCAAGGCCGAGACCGCCAAGATCATCGACACCGTGCTGGCCGAAGAGGCCCGCCCGCCCGAGTCTGTGTTCGACTTCGTCCAGGGCATCACCGCTTTCGCCCGGAGCAAGTCCCAGCAGGATGCGCGTCTCGATCTGGAGGGTCGTGCCAAGAAGCTGTTCGACCGGGTGGCGGCATAGCCCTGCCTGTCATCGCTATGTCGGTGCGCGGCGTCGCCTTCTTCAGCGGAAGAGGGCGGCGCTGCGCTTCGTGACGGTTCGAGGTGTCGGGAGAGT
>NZ_SPDV01000006.1 GCF_004564275.1 Sphingomonas parva (ex Maeng et al. 2020) | reverse complement strand
GTCGCCGAGCCGAAGCGCAGGCTGGCCGGTGCTCCCGTCGTGTTGAACACGGCGAGAGGCCCGGTGAAGGTCAGCGTCTGGCCGGCCGCGGCGGAGAGGATCGAGCTGCTCTCGCCGCCTTCCCAGGTCAGCGCGTTGGCGAGCGTGGCGGTCACGGTCGAGCGAAGGGCGCCGCCGCTCATCACGAGCCCCCCGCTGCCGAGCGCCGCGGCGTTGCCGATCTGGAGCAGCCCCGCCTCGAGCCTGCTGCCGCCGGAATAGCTGTTGGTCCCGGTCAGCGTCAGCGTGCCGGCGCCGGCCTTGACGATGCCGCCGCTGCCCGAGATCGTCTCGCCGAGCGTGGCATCGGTAGGCTGGTCGAAGGTCAGCGTCCCGGTCACGTCGATGCCGCCCGCAAGGCCCCAGCCGCTGCCGAGGGTCAGCCGGCTGTTCCCGCCGGTGAAGCGCAGCGCCGCCGAGCGCTGGTCCACGCCCCCGCCGAACACGCCGCCGCTGACGGTCGCATAGAGATCGAGATCGAGATTCGCGCCGACGATGCCGTTGCCGCCGGCGACGAGCATGCCGCCGCCGCTGCCGCCGGAAACGTTCGCAGCGATCGTCGCGGTGGCGCCGCCGGCTGCCGAGAAGACGAGGCCGTGGCCACCGCCGCCGCCGCTCCCCGAGACGCCGCTCGGCCCGCCGCTGCCCCCCGCCCCGCCGTTGCCGCCGGTGACGGTGACGGTCAGCGTCTCGAGATCGCCGGTGCCGGTGACGACGGCGCCGGAGCCCCCGCCGCCCCCGCCGCCGCCCATCACGAAGCCCATGAAGCTTGGCGATCCGCCCGCGCCGCCGTGGCCGCCCTGCACGGCGAAGGTCGGGAGAGTCGCCGAAACCAGGCCATGGGCGCCGCCGCCGCCGCCGCCGCCCGCCGTCGCGTTGGCGCCGCCGTTTTCGCCGTTCGCGCCGGGCGTCGCCCCGCCGGCCCCGCCGGGTGCGCCCGAAGAGACGACGAAGAAATCGCCCTCGCCTCCGCGGCCGCCGGTGACCCC
>NZ_SPDV01000005.1 GCF_004564275.1 Sphingomonas parva (ex Maeng et al. 2020) | reverse complement strand
AGCGGCATCGGCAACCTCGTCGACGCCGATCTGGCCAAGGAATCGGCGAAGCTTCAGGCCCTGCAGGTCAAGCAGCAGCTTGGTCTCCAGGCTCTGTCGATCGCCAACCAGGCGCCGCAGTCGGTCATGTCGCTCTTCCGTTAATCGGAGAAGGCATGGTCTCCGGGCACGCCCGGAGCCGACGCTGGGGAGGCCGGGGCGGGAAACCGCTCCGGCCTTTCTGCGTCCGGGTGCCCCCGTAACGGCGCCCCCGCAACGGTGCGCCGGCGGCGGCCGCCGCGGCCAATTAACCGTCGCGCAAAGCCCTTTGGGACCCCCCCGCCGCCTATAATGAAAGGAGAGGAGAATCGTTCGTGCCGTCCCGAATCCGCGAGATTACAGATCCTTTCGGGATGCGCCTCCGCATCAGCGTCGAACCGCATCCGCGGGGTGCCCTGATCGTCCTGGAACGCCACGATCTGCCGGAGCGGCCGCGCGTGCTGCTCGACGGCTATGGCGGCGAATTGCTCTCCGGCTTCATCATGGCCGCCCGCCTGGCGCTGCCGCATCCCCTGCCCGACGAACATTGCGCCGGCAGCTTTGCGCTGAAGCTCAGCCTCACCCACGATCCCAAGGTCTCGATCGTGCTCCGTCAGGACGAGAGCGGCGAGGTGATCGACATCCCGGCGCCGTTCTGGGACAAGCTCTATGCCGAGCTCTGCCTCGTCATCCCGCATGCGCGCGCGCTGACCCGCAGCGCCGTCTCCCACGCCCTGGTTCACTGATCGACGGACGAAACGGTCCGTCTTCGCGCGGCGCAGGCGCGGCAGCCCTGCCGCGGGACGCGCCGCTCCCGGCCCGGGCGCCACCCGTCCGTCCACTCTTGCAACGCTGCGCGGAGCCTGTTCAAACGGGCGGCCGCGCCGATCGCGTGGAGGGGGATTGAATGGCTTTGCACGACGGCGCCCCGGGTGATCCGGGCTATCAGGTGACGCTTACGCTCAAGGTTTCGGACGTGGCCGCGCTCTGGGCCGCGGCAGCCCAGCGCGGGCTGGCGTCGCCGGGCTCGCGCCCGGCCGACGTCTACGACGTGATCGGACCGCGCGAGGATCCCGCCCTTGCGGAGTGCATCGCCATGCTTGCAGCGCCGGCGCTGGTGCCCGGCTGCTTCGTCGACGATTTCGAGGTCGAGGCGCTCTAGCATTCGCCGGTGGCGACGCTTGTGCGGCGCTGGGGAAGGATGAGGCGCGCGGCGTGTGATGGGGGAGCGCCGCGCGCCTCTTCTTCATTGTAGACGGGAGGCCGTGGCGGCCTCTCCGTCGGACAGCATTTATTAGGCGGCGCTGACCGCGACGAGATAATCCATCGGGACGCGAACCCCGCCGATGCCGAGGCTCACGCCGCTGCCGTCGGTGATCACGTCCTTGACCACGCCGACGCCGTTCACGCCCACGTCGATCGCCGCGCCGGTGCTGTCGGTGGCCTTCACGGTCAGGCGATAGGCGCCCTCGGCCGCACGGTCGCCGTTGGCCAGCGTGCCGTCCCAGTTGAACCGGGTGGTGGCCGGATCCAGCACCTTCTCGTGAACGACCTTGCCGGCCGCGTCGGTGACGCTGACCGTGATCGCGCTCGCCTTCTTGGCCGGCGCGATCGTCCAGGCCGCGCCGTTGGTGGCGCCGACGCCCGAGATGTTGTTGTCGAACCGGGCTTCGCGGCCGATGAAGGCAGAGGCCTGGGCCATGTCCTGGGCGTTGAGGCGGCCGAGGATGTCCTTCAGCACGCCGGTCTGCTGCATCGACTGCTCGACCTGCGAATATTGGACGAGCTGCTGGGTGTATTCCGACGTGTCCATCGGATCGAGCGGATCCTGGTTCTGCATCTGAGTGGTGAGCAGCTTCAGGAACATGTTGAAATCGGCGCCGTTCGCGCCCTGCGCGGCCGTGTTGAGCAGCGTCTGCTGGCTGTTGTTGCTGGTCGACGAGACGGTCGTCATCGCAAGATCCTTCAGGCTATGAGATTGACTTGGCCGCTGCTGCGCAGCTGCCGGTAGGCGGACGCATCCGCTTCTTCGTCGGCGCCGCCCTTGAAGGCGAGGCCGGCGTCGCCGCGTCCGTGGTGGTTGCCGCCGCTCTGGCCGCGCTGGCCGAAGCTCTCGCTGCCGCCGCGATCGAAGCGGAACGACTGCGCGTCGGAGCGCACGCCGGCGTCGGCCAGCGAGCGGGCGAGGTCGGAGGTCTCCCGCCGCAGCATCTCGAGCGCGGCCGGGCTCTCCGAGGCGAGCACGGCGCGGACCGCGCCGGCATCGTCAAACGACAGGCGAACCTCGATCCGGCCCATCTCCTGCGGGTTCAGCCGGATCAGCATCTCGTCCTGGCCGGCCGAGACGCGGCGGGCGATCTCCACGCCCATCTCGCGGCCGATCCGACCGGGCTGAGCAGTGACGGTCCCCGCCGGCGGCGCAGCCGCATGCGCCGGATAAAGCTGGTGAACGTTGACCGGGCGAATCGTCGTCCCGGTCAATGCCTGGCCGACGAGCGGGGACGGCAGGGCCGAGACATCGGCCGGCGCGGCCTCGTGGGCGGGCGTCTCGGCGCGAAGCGCGAAGGTCGTGCCTTCGGCCGGCGTCGCGGCCGGCGCGGGCGCGGCGGCAGGCGCGCTCGTCTCGGCGGCGCCGGCGAGTTTCACGGTGGCCAGTGCGGCACGGTCCACCTTGCTTTCAACCGGATCGGCGGCGGCCGGCGCAGCCACCTGGGCCTTGGGCTGGGGCGCGGCGTGCTCGGCCAGCGCACCGGCGGGCAGGAGCGCCGCGGTGTCGAGCGCGGCATCCTCGGCGGGGGTCTCGCCCTCGGCGGGCATCGGAACCGCCGGCTCGGTCTTGCCCTCGGCAGCGGCTGGCAGGGCCGCGGCGAGCAACTCGGCAGGAACGGCGGCCGCAGCCGGGCGGGGCGCGGTGTCCGTCTCCGCCGTGGCGGGGGCGGCGGTCTTCGCCTGCGCGTGCTGGACCTTGGGGGACTTCTTCGCGCCGGCCTCGGCCGGCTGCTCCGTCTTCGCCGGCTGCGGCGTTGCGATCAGCGGCTGCGAGGCGGGCTGCGGGAGCGGCTGGCCGGCCGTGGCAGCGACCGGCGCCGCCGGCTCGCCGGCCTCGACGACCGGCTGGAGCGGGGCTTCAGCCTTCGCTTGGGCCGGAATCAGGTCCGGCACGGCCGGTGCCTGCGGAGACTCGGCCTGGCCGAGCGTCGGCTGGGCAAGGCGCGGGGCATCGAGCGCGGCGAGGGTCAGCGGCGGCACGGTGCCGTCGGCAAGGGGAAGCGGCTGGTCCGGGAGCGCTTCGGCCGTCGCCGGCAGGGTGAAAAGGGTCTGGCCCGACGTCGGCGCCGCAGCGATCACCGGCGCGGTCAGGCCGCTGTCCGGCCCCGCCGCGATCGACTGCAGGGTGAGCGTGAACGCCGTTGCGGCCGCATCTCCGCCGGGTGCGAGCGGCGGCGCCGCGCCGGCAGCAGCCGGGGGCGCGAAGGGCGAAGGGGCAATCATCATTCGGCGGCATCCTCCGGGCCGGATCGACCCAACAATTCATTATAGGACGGGAACAAGGGCAAGGTGCGGTCAGCCGACCACGCCGAGGCTGCGTATGCGCGAGCGGGCGTGGATCTCGTTCTGGGAGAGCACGACCGTCGCCGGCCGCACCCGCTCGATGATCGAGCGGACGAACGGGCGGATCGAGGGGTTGGTCAGCAGGCACGGGATCTCGCCGTCGCCGGCCAGCCGGTCGTAGGTCTCGCGGACCGAGGCGATGAAGGCGTGCAGGTTGGACGGCGCCATCGCCAGGTGGCGCTCGTCGCCCTGTCCGACGATGCTTTCGGCGAACTCCTGGTCCCAGCGCGGCGAGAGCGTGATGATCGGGATCGCGCCCTCGTGCGACTGCTGGGCCGAGATCTGCCGCGCCAGGCGGCTGCGGACGTGCTCGGTCATCTGGGTGAGGTTCGCGGTCATAGCGCTCGCCTCGGCGATACCCTCCAGGATCGTCGGGATGTCGCGGATCGAGACGCCCTCCGAAAGCAGGTTCTGGAGGATCCGCTGCACGCCCGAGATCGAGATCTTGGTCGGGACGATGTCGGAGACGAGCTTCTCCGAATCCTTGTGGACCTCGTTCAGCAGCTTCTGCGTCTCGGTGTAGGAGAGCAGGTCGGCGATGTTGTCCTTGATCAGCTCGGTGAGGTGGGTGGCGACGATCGTGCCGCAATCGACCACCGTCACGCCGCGGAAGCCCGCCTCGTCGCGCAGGCCGCGGTCGATCCACAATGCCGGAAGCTTGAACACCGGCTCCGTCGTCTCCTCGCCGGGCAGGCCGACATTGGCGCCGGCCGGCGTGATCACCAGCAGCTTGTCGATCTGCAGCTCGCCGCGGGCCGCCTCGGTCTCCTTGACGTAGACGACATATTCGTTCGGCTTCAGCGCCATGTTGTCGAGGATGCGCACCGCCGGCAGCACGAAGCCGTAGTCGATCGCGAACTGGCGGCGCAGCGCGCGCACCTGGTCGTCGAGCCGCGGATCCTTGCTGGAATCGTTGATCAGCGGCAGCAGGGCGTAGCCGATCTCGATGCGCAGCGCGTCGATCGCCAGGGTACGGGAGATCGGCTCTTCCGCCTCGGTCGTCTGCATCTCGGCGCTGGCGAGCGCGAGCCGCTCCTGCGCCTCGCACCGGGCGGCGCGCTCGCTCATCTTCCAGGCGAGGAAGCCGCAGCCGGCGCCGAGCCCGGCGAACGGGATGAACGGCAGGCCCGGCATCAGGCCCAGCATGATCATCAGGAAGCCGGCGAGGCCGAACACCTTGGGATAGCGGCCGAGCTGGTCGAACAGCGCCTCGCCGGTCTTGCCGGAGATGCCGCCTTTCGAGACGAGCAGGCCCGCCGCGGTCGAGACGATCAGCGCCGGGATTTGGCTGACCAGGCCGTCGCCGACGGTGAGGATGGTATAGGTCTGGAACGCCTCGGCGAACGGCACGCCGTGGATGGCGACGCCGATGATCAGACCGACGAAGACGTTGATCGCGGTGATCAGCAGGCCGGCGACCGCGTCGCCCTTCACGAACTTCGAGGCACCGTCCATGGCGCCGTAGAAGCCGCTCTCCGCCTCGATCTCGGTGCGGCGCTCGCGCGCCTGCTCCTCGGTGATCGTGCCGGTCGAGAGATCGGCGTCGATCGCCATCTGCTTGCCCGGCATGGCGTCGAGGCTGAAGCGCGCGCCCACCTCGGCGATGCGCCCCGCGCCCTTGGTGATGACGACGAAGTTGATGACGATCAGGATCATGAAGATCGTCAGGCCGATCACCGTCTGGCCGCCCATCAGGAACTCGCCGAACGCGGCGATCACGCCGCCGGCGGCATGGCTCCCCTCCTGGCCGTGCGAGAGGATGAGGCGGGTCGAGGCGAGGTTGAGGCCCAGCCTCAGCATGGTCACGATCAGCAGGATCGTCGGGAAGGACGAAAGCTGGAGCGGCTTCTCGATGAACAGCGCCGTCATCAGGATCATCACCGAGACGGTGATCGACAGCGCCAGGCCGAAGTCGAGCATCCAGCCCGGCATCGGCAGGATCAGCATGGCGATGATCGCCATGACGCCGAAGGCGAGCGAAAGGTCTCGTCCCGACCCCATGCGCTGCAGCAGGCCGTTCATTTGCGGGGGCATTGCAGGCTCCAGCTAGTTTCGCGTGGCGAAGTTCAGGCCGCGGGCGAGACCGGGATTCCGGCCTCGATGAACGTGCGCAGCTTGTTGCGCATCGTCCGGACCGAGATGCCGAGGATGGTCGAGGCGGAGGTGCGGTTGCCGTGGCAGCGCTCGAGCGTATGGAGGATCAGCTCCCGCTCGACGTCGGCGACGGTGTGGCCGACCAGCGCATCGATCTCGATCGGACCGCTGATGCGGTGGGCGATCGTTTCGATCGCTGCGGCGATCAGCGCGCGCTCCGGCGGCAGCGGCAGATAGTCGCGCGCGCCGGCCCGGATCGCCGCCACCGCCACCGGGGCGGGCGCGTCGATGCCGCAGGCGATCACCGGCGCGCCGAGCCGCTCGCCGCGCATCCTCTCGAGGAAGACGGCGATGTCGAAGCAGACGTCGATCATCACGATGTCGGCGCCGTCGCTGCGCAGGCGCTCGAGCGCGGGCTCGATGCCGTCGGCGGTGAACACCTCGGCGCCATTCTCGCGGGCCATCTCGGCCGCCAGCCGGAACTCGCTGCCCTCGACTCCGACGAGCAGCATGCGGATGCGTGCTCCCGTCATCGGTCTTCGCGGACGATTTCGGTGAGGGTGACGCCGAGGGCGTTGTCGATCAGGACGACCTCGCCGCGGGCGATCAGGCGGTTGTTGACGTAGATGTCGACCGGCTCGCCGACCCGGCGATCGAGCTCGACGACGTCGCCGGGCCGCAGCCGCATCAGCTCGCCGATCTCCATCCGGGAGCGGCCGAGCACGGCCTGCACCTTCACCGGAACGTCGAACACGGCTTCGAGGCTGTCGGACTGGTGGTCGCTCGCGGTCGCGGCGCCGCTCGGCTGGCCGTCACCCGGCAGCTCGAGCGCTTCGCCTTCCAGTTCCATCGGCGCCAGCTGGGGCGGCGCGAATTCCTCGCTCATCAACTTCTCCATCATGCATTCATCCATTGCCGGACTACCGAGGCGGATTCACCGGGGCTCGCCTTGACGGCGTCTCCGATCCGCTTCAGCGCCGAGAGCTTCACCCGCCCGTCGACCTGGGCGAGGGCGATTTCCTGATCGAGCATCGCGAGATCGCTCTCCGCCGCACGCTGCGCCTCCAGCTCGGCGAGGGTCGCCTCGCTGCCGGCGGGGAGCGCGGGCAGGCCATCGGGGGCCGGCAGGGCGGCCGTGTCGGCCGGCTCCGGGGCACGGCGGCGGTCGCGCATCATCCGCGCACCGACCAGCAGCACGCCGGCCACGATCAGGATCTTCACGATGTCGAAGATATTGTCCCAGGGCAGGTTGGAGAGCATCCCGTCGGCCTCGCCGAGATCCTCGGGCGCGGCGAAGGCCATGCTCTCGACGACCACGCTGTCGCCGCGCTCGGCGTCGAAGCCGACCGCATTCTCGACCAGCCGGGTGAGGCGGGTGATCTGCGGCTGCGGGACACCCTTGGGTCCGCCGTCGACCAGCACCGCGACGGTCAGGCGATTGACCTTGCCCGGGGCGCGCACGGTGACGGTGTGGCTCTGGCTGTTGTCGTAGGTGATGTCCTCGGAGCTCTCGCTCTTGCGGGACTGGCGGCTGTCGCCGCCGGCGCCGGCCGGCTGGCCCGAATTCTCGGGCAGCTGGGTCGCGACCGTCGCCGCCTGGGCGTCGGCTTCGCTCTCCGAGCTCTCGTCGCCGGATTCGACGCTGATCTGGTGCTTCACGACCTGCTTGTCGGGATCGAAGACGTTGGCTTCCTCGCGGCTCTGGTCGCGGTCGAGCAGCGCGGCCACTTCGACGCGGACCTTGCCGTCGCCGACGATCGGCTCGACCAGCGCCTCGATCTGCTGGCGCAGGCGGGCTTCCATCGCCGCCTGCTTCTCCTCGATCTCGGATCCGGCGGCGCCGCCGCCCTCGCCCGCGCGGGCGAGAAGGGCGCCGCTCTGGTCGATGATCGAGACGCTGTCGGGAGAAAGCTCGGGAACGGCGGACGAGACGAGGTAGCGGATCGACTGCACGCCCTGTGACGGAAGGGTGCCGCGAGTCTTGACGGTCACGGCGGCGCTCGCCTTGCGCGCCTCGGCGGCGAACATTGCGCGCTCGGGCATGACGATGTGGACGCGCGCCTTGAGCACGCTCTCCAGGCTCTCGATCGAGCGGGCGAGCTCGCCCTCGATCGCGCGGGTCTCGTTCAGCTTGGCGCGGGACGAGGAGACGCCGAACGGCTCCTCCTGGTCGAGCACCTCATAGCCGATCTTTCCGCCCATCTGCTCGCCGGCGAGCGACATGCGCAGCTCGGCCAGGCGATCCTGCGGCGCCATCACGCCGGTCCCGTCGGCGCTGATCTGGAACGGCACGCCGTCCGCCTTCAGCTTCTCGGTGATCGACTGGGCGGCCGACGGATCGAGGTCCGTGTAGAGATAGCCCATTTCGGCGGCCGGTGTCCGGAAGGCGAGATATCCGAGCAGGAGCAGCAGGGCTCCGCCCACGCCTCCCATCAGCATCAGCCGCTTGGTGCCGATCTGTGCGGCAAGATTACGCAGTCCGTTCAAGGCAACGCCCCAATTCCATCAGAGGCTCGATGCCTCTGCCCCCTCATTGTAGGAGCGGGGCGAAGGAGAGGGCGGCGGAGGTAGGAATTTTTTGCCGGGTGGGTGGCTCCGCTCAGCCGGCGAGGGCGGCCAGCCGCTTCTCCAGCGCGTCCATGCGCTGCTCCAGCTTCTTGAGCGAACGGGGCGCGCTGACCCGCTCGCCGGCGGCGACGTCGCGATCGACGAAGGTCAGGGGCGAGATCATGGCGCCGTCGCCGATCGTCACGCCGGCCGCGATCACCGAAGGGCCGCCGATGAAGCAGTTCTTGCCGATCCGGGTCTCCTTGTAGACGATGCTGTCGCGACCGACCGTGGTTTCGCCGCGGATCGCCTGGAGGTGGCTGCTGTGGCTCCAGATCATGACGCCGAGGCCGATCTGGCTGCTGTCGCCGATGTGCAGCCCGCCCTGGGCGTCGAGCACGGCGCCCTCGCCGATCCAGACATTCCTGCCGAGGACCAGCTTCTCCGGGGCCAGTATCTTCGCGCGCTCCCGAATGCGGCAGCCTTCCGGCAAGCCGAGGAACGCTGCGCGCTCCCGGTCGGTCATCAGCTCGGTGGCGTGGTATTTCAGAACCTGCGCGCGGATTGCCGGATCGGCGTCGGCGACCGGCGCGCCGTCCCGCTGCGCGCTCGCCGCGATCAGCGGCAGCAAGCCGAACAGGCGCTCGTCGGCGAGCAGCGCGTCGATCCCCGGCACGGCCGTCTCCAGAGCCGCGCGATCCAGCCCCAGGAGGGCGGCAAGGTCATTTGTCGAACTGCAAGCCATCATCGCACCTCGTCCGTCGGTCTGGTGAGCGGTCATTGAGGCTAGGCGGCCTGCGCCGTCGCCTGCTCCCGCGCGGCACGGCCGCGCAGGATCAGCCCGGTCCAGGAATCGAAATCCTCGTCGCCCAGCCAGTGGATCGACAGGCAGTCGCCGGGCCGGGGCCCGTCGAGGCCGGCCGCCGCGAGGTCTTCGATGGTCGCCGCGCCGTCGATCAGCCACTGCACGCGCCGGATGCTGACATGCGCCGTCGCCGCCGCAGCCTCGTTCACCTGCGCCACAAGGTCGCGATCGCCGAGCCACCAACCGAGCAGCAGCAGCCAGGCGATCTCGCAGGGATCGAGCAGGCCCAGGCTCGCGCCGGCCTTGCTCTGCGCCGCACTCCGCTTCGCGACGAGCTGTGCGGCGGTCTCGAAATCGCCGCTCGCAAACGAGATCAGGCCGAGCATGAACCACGGCTCGGCGATGTGGCCGATCCAGGTCATGCATTCGTTGAGCCCTTCGGCGGCCGACTTGAGATCGCCGTCGTTCAGCAAAGCCTCGCGGGCGGCGCGTAGCCGAACCCCCATCGGGTTGTCCCAGACGTCGAACCTGGCGATCGCCGGCACGTGGCCACGGTCCGGCACGGCCCGGAAGCGGCCGAACACGCCGTCCTGCTGGACCTTCTGGCCCGGCTTCAGGTCGCGGCGGCAGGCGAACCAGTCGAGGATGTGGGTCCAGGCCTGGCGGGTGTAGCGGCGGTGGACCAGCGCATGGCCGTTGGCGCGGATCCGCTCGTAGATTTCAGGGTTGGCCGCGACCGCCCAGATCTTCGCGTACAGCTCGGATCCCGGCGCGCCGAGGATGCAATTCTCGAGGTCGACGAAGCCATAGTCCTTCAGCGCCCGGGACTCGGGCGCAACGAGCACCGAGCCCGCGGCGGGACTCTCGAGATGCTTGCGCACGACGTAGTCGAGCACCGTGGTGTCGGAGATGCAGAACTGGCTGCGCGACAGCGTCCGGGCGTAGCTCTCGTCGCGGATCTCGAACGGATTGACCACGCCCTCGCTATAGCCCGGATGGGTATAGAGCAGGGTGGGGATGACCTGCTGGATCTCGGCCGTGACCTGCGCCCGCCAGGGATAGAAAGACGGGAAGAGATGCGCGCTGGTGATCGTGACGGGGATCGTCCGCTGCTCGCCATAATCGCGGAACACGGCCGGATCGATGAATTTGGGCACGACGAAGCAGTCGAACCGCCGCAGCTCGTTCATCTGCTGCGGGCCTTCGATGCCGGTGCAGAAGACCGTGTCGATGCCGTAGGTCGAAAGCGAGTCCATCATCAGCGGCCGCATCGGATCGTGCGGATCGCAGTTCAGCAGCAGCGCGCGAGGCAGCTCGGGATAAGCGTCGATGTTGGCGATGTTGAGCCGGTGGTTGCGGCCCCAATGCACCGAGTCGAACAGCAGAAAATCGGGCTTCACGCGCTCGTAGACTTCGATGAGATCGAAATCCTCCTCGATCATCTCGACGTCGCAGTGCAACGCGAGCGCGTGCATCCACTCGTCGACGAGCGCATTCAGGAACGACGCGCACTCGGGATTGAGTCTCGGCCGGACGCAGAGGATCTTCACGCGCGAAGCCGCGGCGGTCATCGCCTCGTCCCTTCGAAATGGCTCCGGACGGCGTCGATCACGCGGTCCTGCTGCGCCGCGGTCATGCCCGCGAACATCGGCAGCGACAGTCCGTTCTCGGCCCAGTCGGTGGTGACCGGATAGCCGTCGGCGGCAGGCGTGACGATCTCGGCCAGGCAGGGCTGCTGGTGCAGCGGCACCGGGTAATGGAGGCCGGTCTGCACGCCCCGCTCGTCGAGGAACGCCCGCAGATCGTCGCGGCGCTCGGCGCGCACGACGTAGAGATGATAGACGTGATCGCCATGGACGATGGCGGGCAGGCGCAGCGGCGTGTCGGCCAGCGCCGCGGCGTAGCGCGCGGCGATCGCCTTGCGCTGCGCGGTCCAGTCGTCGAGCCGCTTCAGCTTGTGGCCGAGCACGAGCGCCTGGATGCCGTCCATGCGATAATTGTAGCCGATCCGCTCGTGCACGTAGCGGCGGCTCTGGCCGTGCTCGCGCAGCGACCGGAGGATCGCGGCCTTCTCGTCGTCATTGGTGATGACGAGACCGCCTTCACCGGCGCCGCCGAGGTTCTTGCCCGGATAGAAGCTGAAGCAGCCCATTGATCCGAATGTGCCGAGCGCCTTGCCCTGATACCGCGCGCCGATCGCCTGCGCGACATCCTCGATCACCGTCAGGCCGTGCCGTTCGGCAAAGGCCATCAGCTTGGCCACATCGGCGGGCTGGCCGTAGAGATGCACGGGGATGATCGCCTTGACGCCGTCGTCGATGCGCCGTTCGGCATCGTCGAGGTCGATCGTGCCGGTCGCCTCTTCGACGTCGCAGAACACCGGGATCGCGCCTTCGTAGAGAAGGCCCCAGATGGTGCCGATGAAGGTGTGGGCGGGCACGAGCACCTTGTCGCCTCGCTTGATGCCGGCGGCGATCGTCGCGACGTGCAGGGCGGCGCTGCCGCTGCTGACGGCGATGGCATGCTTGACACCCAGATATTCCGCGACCTGGGTCTCGAACGCGGTCGCCCAGGGCCCGAGGCAGAAGGCGCTGGCTTTGAACAGCTTTTCGAGATCGGGCATGACTTCGTCATGGACCTGGTTCCACTGGATCGACAGATCCACGAACGGAACCGTCTCATTCGCCTGCTGGGTCATTCGGAATCACCTTTCGTCGCGCGGGTGCTGCCCACGACTTTTGCCGGAACGCCGGCCACGATTGCGTAAGGGGGAACGTCGCGCGTCACGACCGCGCCGGCCGCGACCAGCGCGCCTTCGCCGATTGTCACCGGGAGGATGGTCGCACCGCTGCCTATGGAGGCACGGCGGCAGACGCGGGTTGGCCGCATCTCCCAGTCGGCGGCACTCTGCAGGCTGCCGTCCTCGTTGGTCGCCGCCGGGTGAAGGTCGTTGGTGAACATCACGCCGTGGCCGACGAAAACCTCGTCCTCGATCGTCACGCCGGAGCAGATGAAGCTGTGCGACTGGATCTTGCAGTCGGCGCCGATCTCCACGTCCGGCTGGATCTCGACGAACGTGCCGACGCGCGAGCGCGCACCGATGGTGCAGCCGTAGAGATTGACGAGGTCGGGATGGAAGACGACCGCTTCCGGGTGGAGCTTGACGGATTCGGCGATCGGCATCAGGCGACCTTTCTAACTGGCGCAGCCGCGAGAGCGTGGGCGAGCGCCTCGGCCACCGCAACCTGCTCCTCGTCGGTCATCGCGCTGAACATCGGCAGGATCAGGTGCGTGCCGCTGACGCGCTCCGAGCGGGCGAGATCGCCGCGTCGGGCATCGCGCCAGGGCTTCTCCAGATGGCTCGACATCACCGCGCGGCGGGTGGAGACGCCGTCATCGAGCATCGATTGCATCACCTGGTCGCGATCGGCGTCCTTCGGCAGGCCGATCGTATAGCTCTGCCAGTTCGAACGGGCCCAATCGGGCTGCCCGGGCGTCGTGACGCCGGGGATTGCGCCGAGGAGCTCCGCGTAGCGCCCGGCGAGCTGCCGTCGCCGCGACACGATCTCCTCGATGCGGGTGAGCTGCACCCGGCCGATCGAGGCCTGGAGATCGGTCATACGGTAGTTGAAGCCGGCCTCGTCATAGCTCTCCATCACCACCTTGCGCGACGAATGGCGCGCCAGGTCGGAGAGGCTCATGCCGTGCTGGCGCAGCAGCCTGCACTTCGCGTCGATCGCCGGATCGTTGGTGGTGATCATCCCGCCTTCGCCGGTGGTCAGGATCTTGCGCGGATGGAAGGAGAAGCAGGCGACGTCGCCGACCGGCTTGCCGATCCGCTGCCAGGTGCCGTCGACGCGGATCTCCGAGCCGATCGCACAGGCGGCATCCTCGACCAGCGCGAGGCCGTGCGCCCGGGCGATGCGGGCGATGGCGACGAGGTCGCAGGGCATGCCGACCTGATGGACGCACAGGATCGCACGGGTGCGCGGGGTGATCAGCGCCTCGATTGCCGCCGGATCGATGTTGTACCCGCCATTCTCGATGTCGGCGAAGACGGGCTCCGCGCCGCACATGTGGACGGCGTTCGCGGTGGCGATGAAGCTATGGCTGACGGTGATGACCTCGTCACCCGCTCCGACCCCGACCGCGAGCAGCGCCAGGTGAAGCGCCGTCGTGCAGTTCGAGACGGCGCAGGCGTGATCGGCGCCCGTATAGGCGGCGAATTCCTGCTCGAAGGCGAGGACCTGCGGGCCCTGGGTCAACCAGCCCGAGGCGATCACCGCGGTGACGGCATCCGCCTCGGCCTGCCCCATCTCGGGCTTCATCAGCGGGATCATTCCGCGGCGATCCCGTCGAGTTCGCGCTCGCTGCGCCACCAGTCGACCAGGTCGCGCATGCCGTCCTCCAGGGTGATGGTCGCTTCGAAGCCGAGCTCGTCGCGGGCGCGCGTGACGTCGGCCAGCCGGCGCTCGACCGGATTGATCGCCCGCGCCGGCTGGTGCTCGATCTCGAGGTCCGGGCGGCCCATGATCGAGAGCAGGGTCTGCGCCAGCTGCTTGAGCGAGACCTCGATGCCCATCGCGACGTTGTAGACGCGGTCGGACTCGGGCGAGAGGGCGGCGGCGATGTTGGCGCGCGCCACGTCGCGGACATCGACGAAGTCCATCGTCTGCAGGCCGTCGCCGAAGATCAGCGGCGGCAGTCCCTCCGAGATGCGTTCCATCCAGCGGATCAGCACCTCGGTGTACTTGCCGTGGATGTCCATGCGCGGGCCGTAGACGTTGAAGTAGCGCAGGGCGGCGTAGCGCAGGCCGTACATGTCGTTGAACGAGCGCAACAGGCTCTCGTTCAGCATCTTCAAGCCGCCGTAGAGCGTCCGGTCCGCGTAAGGCGCGGCTGCTTCGGTGGTCGGGAAATGGGGCGCGAGGCCGTAGATCGAGGCGGAGGATGCGGCGACCACCTTCTCGACCTTGTGGGTGACGCAGGCCTCGAGGATGTCGAACGTGGCGCGGCCCATCACGTCGAACGCGAGGCTCGGCTCGGCGGCGCAATGGGTGATGCGCAGCGCCGCCTGATGGAACACGACGTCGGCGTCGCGGATCAGGCCGTCGATCCGCGCCTTGTCGCGGATGTCGCCTTCGATCAGCGTGACTCGCCCGCTCTGCAGCGCGCGGGTGAGATTGGCCGGCCGGCCGCGCACCATGTTGTCGATGACGGTGATCGTCCCGGCATCGTGGGCGATCAGCTGATCGACGATATGGGAGCCGACGAACCCGGCGCCGCCGGTGACGAGGACATGCTTGCCCGCCAGCGTGTTGGGGTAGGGGCTGTTCACTGGGATGAGGGTCATCGGCTTATTCCGCGGCTATGGTGTAGTGGTCGGCGGGCATGGCCGCCTGGACCTGCCCGAGGCTGAGGTCGAGCGCGGCCTGGGCGCGCTCGAGAGTGCGCAGGACGCGGCGGCCGCGGTGACCGTCGGAGATCGGAGCGGCCTCGCCGAGAATCACCTTGCGGAAGTGCTCGATCACGTCGACGAGCGGCTCGTTGCCGGCCAGGCGCGGCGACGTCACGTCTCCGATCCGGTAGCTCGGCAGGATCATCTCGCGATCCTGGCGCGGCTGGGCGGTGATGCCGCTGTCGTAGATCTTCAGCGGCTCGTCGCGGTCGAGATCGTCCCAGACGACCATCTTGTCGCTGCCGCCGACCGCGATGCGCCGCACCTTCACCGGCGACATCCAGCTGAGGTTGAGGTGCGCGACCATCGAATTCGGGTAGTGGAAGGTCAGATAGGCGATGTCGGGAGAGCCCGGATTGACGTGGCAATAGCCCGACGCCTCGACGTGCACCGGCTCTTCGCCGAACAGATAGTCGATGATCGACAGATCGTGCGGCGCGAGGTCCCACAGCACGTTCACGTCCGGCTGGAAGAGCCCGAGGTTGATCCGCTGGGAGTCGAAATAGCTGATCTGGCCGAGCGCGCCCGAGCGGACCAGCTCGCCCAGCTTGCGGACCGCCGGATGGAACAGGAACGTGTGGTCGGTCATCAGCGTCAGGCCGTGGAGCTTGGCGCGTGCGATCAGGTCGTCGGCCTCGGCGCTGGTCGTGCACATCGGCTTCTCCACCAGCACATGCTTGCCGCGGTCGAGCGCCGCCTTCGCCTGCGGGTAGTGGAAGGAGACCGGGGTGGCGATGACGACGGCGTCGATGTCCGGATCGGCGATCAGATCCATCGCGTCGGGAAACAGCTTCAGCGTCGGGTGCGACGCCGCCAGCCTCTCGCGGGTCTGCGGATTAGCGTCGGCGACGGCAGCCAGCTCGATGTTCGGGTTGCTGGAAAGGGTGCGGAAGAGGTTCTTCCCCCAATATCCCAGACCGCAGAGACCAATTCTCATCATCGCGTCATTCCATGGTTAACGTTGGGGGGCTCGGGGGGTCGTCGCGCGCGAGGGTGTCGGCACGTGGCGACCCGCGATCCGCCTGGGATCAGGCGGTCCGAAGAGGAAGATCAGGCGGCGAGCTTCATCGCCTGGCGCAGGTCCAGGCTCATCTGCTCGAATTTGGCGGCCTCCTCGTGGAGGCTGAGGCCCTTGTAGAGATTGGCGAGATTGTAGGCGGCGCGGTAGCCGCCGCTGCCTTCGATCGAGCTGTTGAGACCGGGCCGCTCGCCGATCTGCAGGCACTTGAGCCAGGCGGCCTCGACCACCGGCAGCAGCTGGTCACGGGCGATCTCGGGATTGAGGTACGACCATTCGAGATAGAGCTCGGCGACCGCGAAGAAGAAGTCGGGCGCTTCCTCCCAATTGTCCTGCTCGGCGTCGACCAGGGCGAGCGCCTCGTGGTAGCGGTCGGCGCGGCGCAGCAGCAGGATGGCATAGACGACGATCGCCAGCCGCACCGCGCTGTCGAGCGGGCAGAGATTGTAGGCGCGGACCATGCAGTCCGCCGCGTCCTGGGGCTCGCCGTGCACGTAGAGCTCGCGGCCGAGCTGGTACCAGAGGTAGGAATCCTCGGGGTTGATCTCGAGCTCGGCGCGGAGCAGCGCTTCGTTGCGCCCCTTCTTGCGCTCGATCTGCTCGGCCGTGTAGCCGTCATGACCGAAGACGATCGGCAGCAGCAGGCGCGGGAGGCCGCTCACCGGCTGCTCGTGGATGCGGCCCTCGTAGCGGACGCCGCGCGGCAGGACGCGCGGCAGGAAGATGCGCTTGTCGGGATCGTCTTCCGAGCGACGGGCATTGGTCAGGCGGACGCAGCCGACGAAGTTCGGGACGCGCACGCGGAGCGGCGGCAGGTTCTTGGCGGAAAGCGCCTCGGCGCCGGACTCGAGCCACTCGTCGGCGTCGAGGATCAGGTTCCAGGTCGCGTCGGAATGGGCGAGCGCCGCGTTGCGCGCGGCCGCGAAATCGTCCTGCCATTCCCAATGATGGATCTCGGCGCCGAAGCTCTGCGCGATCTCGATCGTCCGATCGGTCGAACCGGTGTCGAGGATGATGATCTTGTCGACGTGCTTGCGAACGCTCTCGAGGCACCGCGCCAGGCTGCGTTCCTCGTTCTTGACGATCATCACCAGCGCCAATCGAGTCATCGAACCCACACTCCCAAACTCTGCCCGAGGCGCGGTCCGCCGCGGCACGTCGCCAAGCGGTGCGGCAGGTCACGGCCGCCCTCTTTACCCATTATAGACGGTGTTCCGTCGCGGGACGTCGCGGGGGCGCAGAAGAGCGAGTCCAAAGGCTCGCGCGCAGTCTCGTCCGGCTCAGGCGGCGACCTTCGCGCCCGCGCGCATGTCGCGGCTCATCGCGGCGTAGCGGCCGGCCTCGCCGTCAAGCCCGAGCGCCGCGTAGAGATGGGCGAGCTTCTCGGCGGCGCGCCAGCTGCCGATGCCCTCGATCGAGCCGGTCAGTTCCGGCTTCTCGCCGATCTGCAGGCACTTCAGCCAGGCGCATTCGACCACCGGCAGCAGCTCGTCGCGTGCCGTCTCGGGATTGCGATAGGCCCATTCGAGGTAAAGCTCGGCGACGGCGTAGAAGAAGTCCGGCGCGTGCTCCCAATTGTCCTGCTCGGCATCGACCAGCGCGAGGGCCTCCTCGAACCGTCCGGCGAGGCGGAGCGCGACGATCGTATAGACCACCAGCGAGAGCCGGATCGGCAAATCGGGCGCGGCAAGCCGGTTGGCGGCGACGAAGCTGTCCGCCGCCTCGCCATGCCGCCCCTCGATATAATGCTGCCGCCCGAGGTGATAATGGAGCAGCGGATCGTCCGGCCTCTCGGCGATGCCGGCGCGGAGCAGGGCCTCGTTGCGGCCCTGCTTGGCGGCGAGCTGCGCCGGCGCATAGCCGTCATGGCCGATGGTCAGCGGCAGCAGGGCTTGCGGCAGATCGGTCGCCGGCTGCTCGTGCACGCGGCCGGCGAAGCGGACGCCGCGCGGCAGCAGGCGCGCGGCAAAGACTCGCATGTCGCCGGAGCTGTCGGCCTCGGCGATCCGCCCGCATCCGACGAAGGCCGGGGTGCCGCCGCCCAGGGGCGGCAGCAGGGCGAGCGCCTCCGCGCCGCCCTGCAGCCATTCGTCGCCGTCGAGGATCAGGTTCCAGTCGGCGTCCGACAGGTCAAGCGCGGCATTGCGGGCGGCGGCGAAGTCGTTCGGCCAGGGGGCATGGTGGACCTCGGCGCCGAGGCTCCTGGCGATCTCGACGGTCGCATCGGTCGATCCGGTGTCGAGCACGATGATCCTGTCGACGACGCCCCGGACGCTCTCCAGGCAGCGGGCGAGGCTGCGCGCCTCGTTGCGGACGATCATCACCAGCGCCAGTCGGGTCATCGGCCTCACTCCAGGATCGAGGCCGGGCGGCCCGTTGGTCTTGTGGATGCTGGTGCCCCTGCGGGGCGCCGCGCGTCGCCTCAGCCGAGCAGGCCGTCGAGCTCCTCGCGCACCGCGTCGCGGCGCGCCTCGGCCTCGAGCCGCAGTCCGCCGCCGTCCCAGGTGATCAAGGTATCGCCGAGCGCCAGCGTGTCGTCTCCGGCGACGTGAAGGAACATCCGGCGGCGGTCGCCGGCCTGGCGGGCCGCGATCATCCGCTCCATCTCCTCGACCAGGCTGGTGTGGACGCGGATCTGAAGCTTGGGATTGCGCCCGAGCTGCTCGAGCACGCGGCCGAGCGCGGCGTCGATCGTCTCGACCGGTGCCGCGGCAAGCGCCCGCCCGGCGATCAGGTCCGCCGCCGCCAGCGCGAGCTCGGCGGCCTCGGCCGTGGTCTTGGCGACGGCGGCGTCCACCTCCTCGGCAATCTGCTCGACACCCGCCTGTAGCGCGTCCACCGCGGCGAGCATCGCCGCCTCGCGCTCGCTGCGGGCGAAGGCGAGGCCGGCCTCATAGCCGTCCTGCCGCGCCTGGGAGAGCGCCATCTCGCGCTCCAGCTCCAGCCGCTCGATCTGCGCGCGAAGGCTCTCGGCCTCCGCCTGCAGCTGCAGCGGATCGGGCCGGGCGTCGGCGATCGCCGGCGCCTGGGCGAAGACGCGCTCGAAGGCGAACGGCTTGATGTGCGACGCGCTGGCCATCTCTTCCCCCGTGCTGCGCTTAATAGATCAGACCGTCGTCGCTCTTCGGATCGACGAGCATGATCTCGCCGCGATCGGCGAGCGACTTGGCGAGGCGGACCATCGCCGATTGCGCTTCCTCGCAGTCGCGGGCGCGGACAGGGCCCATCGCGGCCATCTCCTCGCGCAGCAGCTTGGCGGCGCGCTCGGTCATGGTCGAGAAGAAGAGCTGCTTCATCGGCTCCGGCGCACCCTTCAGCGCCAGCGCCATCTCGCGCTTGTCGGCGCTGCGGACGATCGCGGAGATCGCCGCCGGCAGCAGGTTGGCGAGATCGTCGAAAGTGAACATCAGCGCGCGGATGCGCTCGGCCGATTCCGGCGCCCGCTCGTCCAGCGCCGCCAGCATCGCTTCCTCGCTGGCACGGTCCAGCGCGTTGAAGATCTCGGCCATGCTCTCGTGCGGATCGCGCCGCTGCGAGCGCGACAGGTTCGACATGAATTCGGTGCGCAGGGTCTGCTCGACCTCCTGGATCACCTCCTTCTGCACGGTGTCCATGCGCAGCATGCGCATGATCACGTCGGTGCCGAGCTCCTGGGGAAGCTCGGAGAGCACGCGCGCGGCATGGTCGGAGCTGAGCTTGCTCAGGATCACGGCGACGGTCTGCGGATATTCGTTCTTGAGATAGGCGGCGAGCACCGTCTCGTTCACGTTCGACAATTTGTCCCACATCGTGCGGCCGGAGGGGCCGCGGATGTCCTGCATGATGTCCTTCACCTTGTCGTCGGGAAGGATGCCCTGCAGCAGGCGCTCGGTCGTCTCGTAGGAGCCGTGCAGCGACGCCATCGACGAGACTTCGCCGGAAAACTGGATCAGGAGATGCTCGACGACGTTGGCCGGGACGCGGCCGAGCTGGGCGATCGTCGCCGAAAGCTCCTTGATCTCGTCGGTGCTGAGCTGGTCCCAGATCGCGGCGCCGTGCTCCTTGCCCAGCGCGAGCATCAGCATCGCAGCACGCTGGATGCCGGAGAATTTCTTGAGCTCGGGCGGTTCGGCCAGGGGCATCGCGGTCATCGCGGTCACAGCTAACTCCAAAAAAGGGCCGGCCGCGCGCGTCGGCGGCTCTCCACCCGTCTAATATAGAACGAGTGCAGCGGATGCGCGGGGTTTGGTAAACAGATGGCGTTGAATTTTTCGAACGGGCTGATCGGCCTTTCGGTGCTCAGCGGGAACACGAGCGTGTTCGGCCTGATGTCGTCCGGAATCGCCTTCGAATCCGCCGCCGTGCGCCGCGCCAAGGCGCAGTTCACCACCCCTGCCGCGGTCGCGCCGTGGCAGGAGAAGCCGTCGCGTTTGCCGATCAGCAGCCAGGTGACCGCCATCCGCAACATGGCGACGATCATCGACAAGCCGACGCTCAAGGAGTCCAGGCTTCCCGAGGACGTCCAGACGACCTTCCTCGCCTACAAGGCGCTCGATCGGCTGCGCATCCTGGCCGAGGCCGGCGCTGCCAAGGGCGCGACCGACGCGAGCCGCGACCTGCTGCAGATCGCCTTCTCCAAGGGGCTCGAGGACCTTCAGGGCTTCCTCGCCGAGGCGCCGTCGAAAGAGGTGAAGCTGGCGTTCGGCGAGATGGCGCGCCGCGCCGAGAGCGTGAAGCTCGCCGCCACCGCCTCCACCGGCACGGCCGGGACGGGCCTCGTCGCGGCCCGGACCGATGCCATTCCGGGCATCACCGGCAGCGAGACGCTCGAGATCAAGCTGACCAAATACGGCGTCACCGATACGGTGACGGTCAACCTCGCCTCGACCCCGCAGCCGCCGACGCTGGACAGCGTGACGCAGGCGCTCAACGCCGCGATCGCCACCGTGCCGATGCGCCGCACCGACGGCACCATCGCGACCGACGCGAACGGCGATCCGATACCGAAATACAATGCCAAGTTCCTGGTCGAGAAGAGCGGCGACAAATGGCGCATGGCGCTGAGCGCGCCGAGCTTCGAGCAGGTCGCGCTCGATCAGGTCGGGGCGCCCGACGCCCTGATGGTCGCCACCGGCCACACGGCGCTCGATGCGCCGTCCGCCACCCGGATCCTGCGCTTCGACGATCCCGCCGGCGCCATCACCCAGAAGACCGGCGGCACGATCGCCGCCGTCGACACCGACGCGACCGAGCTCGCCAAGGCCGCCTCGACCACGCCGGACAAGGTCGCCACCGTCTACGGCAACACCGTCGCGCGGGCGATCACCACCGATGCCCAGGGCAACAGCTATGTCGTCGGCACCGCCGCCGGCGATCTCGGCGACAACCGCCTGTCCGGCTCCGAGGACCTGTTCCTCACCAAGGTGGACAGCGAAGGCAAATTGCTCTGGCAGCGCACGCTCGGCGCCGCGACCGAGGCCCAGGGCGCCGCGGTCACGGTCGCCGCGAACGGCGACGTGGTCGTCGCGGGAACCGTCGCCGGGCCGTTCGGCGGCACCACCGGCACCGATTCCGACATGGTGGTGATGAAGTTCAATGCCAGCGGCGACGAGACCTTCGCCACCACCGTGCGCAGCTTCGGCGACCAGGAGGCGACGTCGGTCGCCGTCCGCGCCGACGGATCGATCTTCGTCGGCGGCAAGAGCAGCACCGGCGGCGGCGACGCGTTCGTCGCCCGCCTCTCCTCGACCGGCGCGCTGCAGGAGCGGCGCACGATCGACAGCGGCGGCACCGACGGCGTGACCGCGCTGGCGTTCGGCGCTGGCGGAGAATTGCTCGCCCTGACGCGCGAGAGCGGCATCGCCAAGGTGCGCAAGCTCGATTCCACCGCGCTCGCCACCGATCTCGGCGCGATCAGCCTCGGCTCGGCCGATGCCCGCGCGCTCGCCGTCTCCGCGACGGGCGAGATCGCGGTCGGCGGCGCCACCAACGCGGCGCTCACCGGCACCCAGGTCAACGCCGTCGGCGGCAGCCGCGACGGCTTCGTGGCGCGGATCGACGCCGGCCTCACCGGCGCCAGCATCTCCTACGTCGCGACCGGTGCGCTCGACGAGATCGACAGCATCACCTTCATGGGCGGCGACATCTATGCCGGCGGCCGCACCACCGGCTCGCTCGACGGCCAGGCGCGGCGCGGGCCGACCGACGGCTTCGTCGCGCGGATCGACAGCGCCAGCGGCGCGATCGAAACGGTCCGCCAGTTCGGCTATGCGACGCTCCGCACCGAGCCGGTGCGGGTCTCTGCGGCCACGGGCGGCGCCGGCATCGTCGGCGCGCTCGGCTTCCATCGCGGCACGCTCAATCCGGTGAGCTCGGCCACCTTGGTCGCCTCCACCGGCCTTCGTGCCGGCGACGAATTCTCGTTCAAGGTCGATGGCGGCACCGAGAAGAAGATCACCATCCTCGCCACGGACACGCTGGTGACCCTGTCGGATCGCATCCGCAAGCTCGCCGGCACCAATGTGACGGTGACCAATCCGATCAGCGGCGACGGCAAGCTGCTCCGCATCGAGGCCAAGGCCGGCCACTCGATCGGCCTGATCGCCGGCCCGGAGGGCAAGGATGCGCTCGCCAGGCTCGGCATCGAGCCAGGCCTGCTCGCCGCGTCGGTCATCCCCGACGAGAAGGCGCCGAAGGTTAAGCCGGGCGGCAATTTCAGCCTGCTGCTCAGCGATGCGCTGAAGCTCACCTCCAGCACCGACGCGGGCCACGCTCTGACCCGGATCAAATCGGCGATCTCGATGACGCAGAGCGCCTTCCGCTCGCTCTACTGGAGCGACGCCAAGGCCGCGATGGTCGACGGCGCGACCTCGGGAAGCGGCGGAACGCCTTATCAGCAGAAGCAGCTCGCCATGTACCAGGACGCGCTGGCGCGCCTCAGCGGTCCCAACACTTATACCGGTCTCTAAGGGGAATAGACGTGAGCGGAATCGGCGGAACCCCGAATTTGTTCAAGGGCATCGAGCAGGCGATGCAGCACATGTCCGGTCGCCAGAAGGTGATCGCGCAGAACATCGCCAACAGCGAGACTCCCGGCTTCAAGGCCCGGGAGGTCGAGGCGCCGGACTTCAGCCAGATGCTCGGTGCGATGGAGGGCGGCCCGCGCGTCGTGCGTCCGCGCGTGACGATCAGTGGCGGCATGGCCGCGCTCGGCGCCAGGCCGACGAGCGGTGCCAACGGCGTGATCCTGGACAAGGACACGATGGAGACGAAGCCGGACGGCAACAACGTCACGCTCGAGGAGCAATTGCTCAAGATGGGTCAGGTCCAGGCCGATTTCACGGCGCTGACCAGCCTCTACAAGAAGCAGCTGCTGCTGATGAAGACGGCGACGCGCTAAGCGTCCCCGCGCCGTCGCGCCCTCGCGCGACGCGTCAGTCGAGCTTGCGGATCGTCGATTGGACGGTCGCGACCTTCAGCCCGAAACGGCGGAAGGTCATCCGGTTGCGGGCGCTGCGTCCCCCCGGATCCAGCGTGATCCACTGCTCGACGCTCGGCCCCTCCTTCATGCGGTAGCGCAGGTGGAGGGTGTCGCCGGCGATTTCGCCGCTGACCGGGCCGTTCACGTCGCTGATCGTGCCGGTGATGCGGTTGCCGCCGGAGCGCAGCAGCCGCCACGCGCGCCGCCGGACGGGCTTGCCCGCCTCTTCGACGATCTGATCGAGGACGAGCGCGCCCTCGGCGTCGATCCGGCCGCGGGCGCGGTCGCGCATGGCGTGCGGACGCGAGGCGATCACGTCCACCGTTCCGGCGCCTTCGGTGGTCCCAGTGAAGAAGCGTTCGAGCGCCGATCCGGCGGCGGGCCCCGCGAGGAGCAGGGCGAGGAGAACGGGAACCGACACGAGAGGCACCTCCGGAACGGCCGGCGGCTGCAGGTCCGCCGGCCCGAGCCAGCCTATAGCAAAGCCGCGGATCGGCCGCGAACGCTTCGGAACAAGCCCCGCGCCCTCGCATTCTCCAGCCTGCACTGCTGCGCTTTTGCGGCAGGCGCGGGCGCTTCGATGCGATCGGCCGGGCCGGATCGCGGCGGGCGGCCGCACGGGCAAGGGAAGGACGCGCCGTGGCCACGCAAGCCGAACGAAGACCGCACAGGCCGATCCACCCGCTGCAGGCGTTCCTCACGGCCGGCGCATTGCCGCTGTTCGTCGGCGGGCTGCTCAGCGACCTTGCCTATTCGTCCAACTATCAGATCCAATGGATCAATTTCGCCGCCTGGCTGATCGCCGGGGCGATGGTCTTCACCGGCTTCGCGCTGCTCGGCGCGCTGATCGGCCTCGTCCGCGCGCGGCCGCGGCGAGGCTGGCCGCTGCTCTCCTTCCTCCTCCTGCTGGTCGTCTTCGTGCTCGGGCTGATCAACTCGTTCGTTCACGCGCGCGACGCCTTCGGAACGATGCCGCAGGGCCTGATCCTGTCCGTGATCGTCACCGTCCTGGCGATCGCAATCGTCTGGATCGGCTTCTCGAGCCTTCGCGTGGGAGCGACGAAATGAACCGGACCGTCCTCCTCTCCGCCGCTGCGGCGGCCGCCCTTCTCACCGCCTGCGGCAGCGATCCCGCGCCCGAGCAATATGGCGCCAATCCGAACCTCCCCGAGCAGGAGCGCGGCCTCGTCCCGAGCATGAAGATCGCCGATCCCGCGCCCTGGGGTGATCAGCGGCCGGTCGTGCCGCAAGGCTATACGATCACCGCCATCGCCACCGGGCTCGGCATCCCGCGCCAGACCCTCGTCCTCGCGAACGGAGACATCCTCGTCGCCGAGGGTCGCGGCGGCGGCGCGCCGCCGCTGCGGCCGAAGGATCTCATCGCCGGCGTGATCAAGGCCAAGGGCACCACGTCCGTGAAGAGCGGCAACCGCCTCACCCTGCTGCGCGACGCGAACGGCGACGGCGTCTACGAGGGCCGCACCGTCTTCGCGGAAAACCTCAACGCTCCGTACGGACTGGCGCTGGTGAACGGCCAGCTCTACGTCGCCAACCAGGATGCGCTGGTGCGCTTCGCTTATGCCGACGGACAAACGCGGGCGAGCGGTCCCCCGGTCAAGGTCACCGACCTGCCGTCGCAGATCAACCATCATTGGACGAAGTCGCTGGCCGCCAGTCCCGACGGCCGCTTCCTCTATGTCGGCATCGGCTCGAACAGCAACATCACCGAGCGCGGCATGGCCGCGGAGGTCGATCGCGCGATGATCTGGCAGATCGATGCCGCGACCGGCGCGCACCGGCCGTTCGCCACCGGCATCCGCAATCCGACCGCGCTCGCCATCCAGCCGGGCACCGGCCGGCTCTGGGCGGTGGTGAACGAGCGCGACGAGCTCGGCCCAAACCTCGTCCCCGACTATCTCACCTCGGTGCGCGACGGCGGCTTCTACGGCTGGCCGTTCAGCTATTGGGGCCAGCACGTCGATACGCGGGCGCAGCCGCAGGATGCGGCCAAGGTCGCGTCGGCGATCCGGCCGGACTACAGCCTGGGGCCGCACGTCGCCGCCCTCGGCGTCGCTTTCTCCAGCCCGGTGATGGGCGCACGCTTCGCCGACGGCGTCTTCGTCGGCGAGCACGGCAGCTGGAACCGCAGCAAGCCGTCCGGCTACAAGGTGGTCTTCGTGCCGTTCCGCGGCGGCCGTCCGGCCGGCCAGCCGATCGATTTCGTCACCGGCTTCCGGGGCAGCGACGGCAAGACCCGCGGCCGTCCGGTCGGCGTCACCGTGGATCCGCGCGGCGCGCTGATCGTCGCGGACGATCTTTCGAACACCATCTGGCGGATCGCGCCGCCCCGCCAGGCGCCGGTCGCGGAAGCGCCGTCCCGGGCCGGCGCGCCGGTCCCCGAGGGCGATCACCCGAGCGCCACCCCTTATTGAGGGAGATTGTGGCGCGCGCCGGTCAGGCCGCCGGTCCCGTGGCGCTCGTCCGCGACCGCACCTCGTCGAGGCTCCACACGCCCGGTCCGGCGAACACGAGGTACAGGAACACGAAGCAGTAGAGGATCGCGGCGTCCCCGCCGTTGTTCACCGGAAAGAAGGTCTGCGGGGCGTGCGCATACCAATAAGCGACCGCCATCGTTCCGGAGGCGAGGAAGGCGGCCGGGCGGGTGAACAGCCCGATCGTGATCAGCAGCCCGCAGGTCAGCTCGAAGATCCCGGCGAAGGCGCCGGGATTGTCGAGCGCCCAGCCGGCGCCCGAAGCCTTGCCGGCCGGAAAGCCGAGGAACTTCTGGGTGCCGTGCTCGAGGAAGATCAGGCCCGAGACGATGCGCAGCAGCGCCAGCGCGTAGGGAGACCTGCGCGCGATACCCACCTGGTCGAGCATTGGGACCTCCGAAATGCGTCGCCGCCGGTCCGTAGACGTGTCGCTGCCGGAATGGTTCCCGACGCGCGAAAGGGGCCGGCGAGGGCCCGGAGCCGCGCCGGGCAATCGGCGCTGGCCGAGCGTCCCCTTTCATGCTTGGCTGCGCCGGCAGGGGAGGGCGAGGCTTGACCGAGGACACACGCCAGGCCGGGTTATCACGGGCGTCGATGGCCGTCGCGGCCTTTTCGACGATCGTCGAATGGTACGATTTCACCCTCTATCTCTATTTCGTGACCGTGCTCGCCAGGATCTTCTTCGGCGGGGGCGAGGGATCGGTGGCGGTGACCCTGGCCGGCTTCGCCGCCGCCTATCTGATGCGCCCGTTTGGAGCGGCCGTGTTCGGCAGCTTCGGTGACCGGTTCGGAAGGCGACGGGTGATGCTCCTGTCGATGGCGATGATGAGCGCGGCGATGCTCGCTACGGCGCTGCTCCCGACCCGCGCCGACATCGGTCCGCTCGCCGGCGGCTTGCTGCTCCTGCTCCGCTGCTTCATGGCCTTCTCGGTCGGCGGCGAATATACCGGCGTCGTCGCCTATCTGCTCGAGGGTGCACCGACCGCGCGGCGCGGCCTGGTGACCTCGCTTGCGGCCATGGCGAGCGAGCTCGGCGCGCTGCTCGCCGTCGGTATCTCGGCCGCGACCGTGGCCGCGCTGGACGGCGCCGCGCTCGAGAGCTGGGGCTGGCGGATCCCGTTCCTGGTCGGATCGGCGCTTGCGGCTGCCGTCTGGATCGCCCGGTCGACCATGGAGGAATCGCCCGAGTTCGAGCGCCAGCGGGCGCGCGGGACGGTGCCGGCCGCGCCGCTGCGCCATGTCGCCGCGCGCTACCGGACGGCCGTGGCGCGCGGCTTCGCCATCTCCGCGCTCGGATCGATCACTTATTATGTCGGCATCACCTACGCGCCGGCGTTCCTGATCGCCGCCGGGGGCCTCGGCGAAGGACAGGCCCTGTGGCTTTCGACGGTCGCGGCGCTGGTGGTGATCGCGATCACGCCGCTGGTCGGGGCCCTATCCGACAGGGTGGGCCGCAGGCCGGTGCTGATCGTCCTATGCGTCGCCGCGGCATCGCTGCCGATCCTGATGTTCGTCTGGATGGGCGCAGGATCGCCGGCGCAGATCTGGCTCGGCATCCTCGCCCTCGCCGCGCTCGGGGGCGGCGTCAGCGCCGTCGGCGCGGTCGCGACCGCCGAGCAATTCCCGGGCGAAGGACGGCTCAGCGGACTCGCCCTGGGGGCGACCGCGGCGACGGCGATCTTCGGCGGCCTCGCGCCCTATGTCGCGCAGCGCCTGCTCGACCACAGCGGCTGGCCGGCTGTTCCGGGCGTGATGATTGCCGCGGTCGCCCTGGCCGTGCTGCCGGTGCTGTGGCGGATGCCGGAGACGCGGCCGGAGCGCTGACGGCCGGTGCGCGGGACGGTCAGAACCAGGCCCGCACGCCCATCAGGACGTTCCACCCGCCCCGTCTCTCTCCGGCCGCGCGGCGGAAATCCGCCGTATCGCCGAACGCCCTTTCATATTCGACGCCGGCATAAGGGGCGAAGCGGCGGTCCAGCTCGTAGCGGAGGCGGAGGCCGAGCGCCGCCTTGCTGAGGCCGGCGCCGAGGCGCAGCGCCGCGGACTCCTGCGCCGAAAGGTTCAGCTCGGCGCGCGGCTGGAGGATCAGCCGCTGGGTGATGCGCAGGTCGTATTCCGCTTCCGCCCGCGCCACGACCTCGCCCTTGCTCGAGACGAAGACGGCGGCGTCGATCTCGAACCAATAAGGCGCGAGACCCTCGACGCCGGCCGCCAGCCAGCTGCGGTCGGGTCCGCTGCCGAAATCCTGGCGGAGGCCGAGCTGCAGATCGAACCACGGATCGATCGCGTGGCTCCACAACGCCTGCACCTCGCCGTGCTCGAGCCGGGAGCCGCCTTCCCCCTCGCTCTTCAGCCACAATTTGTCGACGTCGCCGCCATGCCAGGCATCCATGTCCCAGGCATAGCCGTTCTCGCCGCGCCGGCCCTGCCATTCGAGCCGGTCGATCATCACCTTGGAGACCGGCATGTCGCCGTGCTCGCGCCGCAAGGTCTCGCGGGAGGCGCCCATCGCCGCTCTGTCCCACACGGCATCGGCGGCATGCTCGGGTCCGGCCATCGCCTCTGCAGGGGCCGGGCCGATCGGCGGCGCCTGCGTCGCGGCGCCGTGGGGAGTCGCGGGGGTGCAATGGCCCATCGCGGCATGCTCGGGCGGGCAGGCCGGATCGGCTGCGGCGTGGTCTTGATGCGCCTCGACCGGCGGGGCCTCGGCGGCCGCCGAATGGCCGGCATGCTGGGCGAGCGCCGGCGCGGCGGCGCCCGCCGCGAGAAGCGCGATCAGAAAGCGGGTCATGCGGCGTCTCCGTCGAGCGGCCGGACCGTCACCACCCGCATCATGCCGGCGTGCATGTGGTAGAGAAGGTGGCAGTGGAAGGCCCAATCTCCCGGCGCATCGGCGGTCAGATCGAGGTCGACATAGCCGCCGGGCAGGACGCGTATCGTGTGCTTCAGCGGCTGGAGGTCGCCCTGGCCGTTGACGATCTCGAAGAAGTGGCCGTGCAGATGCATGGGGTGAGTCATCATCGTGTCGTTGATCAGCCGCAGGCGCACGCGCTCGTTCCGGGCGAAGCGATAGGGTTCCGGGCTCTCGCTCAATTGCGCGCCGTCCATCGACCACATGAACCGCTCCATGTTGCCGGTCAGGTGGATGTCGATCCGGCGCGTCGGCGCGCGACGATCCTGTCGCGGCTCCAGGGCGACCAGATCGCGATAGGTGAGCACCCGGTGACCGACTTGGTCGAGCCCGATACCGGGATCGCCGGTGCGGTCCGCCGGCATCGGCGCGATCATGTCGACTCCCGGGCCGACGGGGAATTGGACCCGAGCCTCGTCGCGCATGTCCATGGCGCCGTGGCCCCTCGCCGCATGGTCCATGCCGCCCATGCCCATGTCCTTCATGCCCAGCGTCGGCCGCGGACGGAGCGGCGGCACTGCGGCGCGCAGGCCGAGGCGCGGCGCGAGCGTCGCGACGGCCATGCCGGAGCGGTCGATCGTCTCGGCGACGATGCTGTAGGCGCGGTCGTCCGGTGCGACGATCAGATCGTAGGTCTCGGCATTGCCGATCTGCAGCTCGTCGACCTCGACCGGACGCACCGGGATTCCGTCGGTGGCGACCACGGTGAGGCGCAGGCCGGGGACGCGCAGATTGAAGATCGTCTGGGCCGCCGCATTGACGATGCGGAGGCGAACCCGTTCGCCGGGCCGGAACAGGCCGGTCCAGTTCTCTCCGGGGCTGTGGCCGTTGAGGAGGTAGGTATAGGCGGCGGCGGTGACGTCGGCGATGTCGGTGGGGTCCATCCGCATCCGGGCGAACATGCGGCGGTCCTCGTCGGACATCCGATCGGTCCCGTCACGGCCGGCGAGTGTCGTCTTCTGCCGATTCCAGAAGCCCGCTTCCTGCTTGAGGCGCGTGAACAGCGTGTGCGGGTGGAGGAAGGTCCAGTCCGAAAGGACGAGGACGTGCTCGCGATCGTACGCGATCGGATCGGCACCCGCGGGATCGATGATCAGCGGTCCGTAATGGCCGATCTGCTCCTGCAGGCCCGAATGGCTGTGGTACCAATAGGTGCCGGCCTGCTTCAGCACGAATTCGTAGCTGAAGCTGGACCGTGGCGCGATGCCGGGGAAGCTGACGCCCGGCACGCCGTCCATCTCGAAGGGGACGAGCAGGCCGTGCCAGTGGATCGAGGTCGGCTCGTCGAGGCGGTTGTCGACCGTCAGCCGGACCCGCTCTCCCTCGCGCAGGCGCAGGAGCGGCGCGGGAACGGTGCCGTTGATCGCCACCGCGTGTCCTGCCCTGCCGTCGACGCCGAGCATGGTGCGGTCGACGATCAGCCTGATGTCGTTGCCGCCGAGCGTCGCGGAGCCCTTGGCCGCGAGGCCCGGGCTTCCGCTCCGGGCCCAGGCCGGCAACAGCGCGTTCATTCCGGCGGCGGCGCCGATCAGGCCCGCCCCGCGCAGCAGCGTACGTCGCTGCATGAGCTGGTGAATCATGTCGTCCTCATGCGCCGCCGGGTCTCGGCCCGCGGCGGCGGAAGCGGGAGGCGGAGCGTGTCCCCCGCCTCCCTCGGTGTCAGTTTTGGGGCTGCTGGTGGCCCTGGTGGCCGCTCATGTCGTGGCCGGCATGCGGATCGGCGGCGCCTTCCTCATGCTTGCCGTGCATCTTCTCGCAGCAGGGCATCTTCTTTTCGCTTTTGCAGCAGCAGTCCTTGCCGTCCGCATGCTCGTGCTTCTCGCCGGGGTTGGCCGGCTGGGCGTGCGCAGCGGCGGGGAGAGCGATCGCGAGCGCGACCGCAGCCATCATCGTCTTCATGTCGTGTCTCCTGAAAGAAAGGGGTTCTTCTTCAGGAGATGCGGGGAGGGGGCGTCGCCGCTTCGGGGTGGAGGCCTCTGGGCGCGCAGGCGGGGGCCGGCGGGTCGAGCGGCGCAGGCATGCGGGAGATCTCGGCGACGCGCGCCGGCATCGCGGGCAGCGCGGCGCAGGCGATTGCGCAGTCGAAAGCCTGCCCGGGCCGATCCTTCGGGCGCTCGTCGCTCGCCCCGGCGCAATGCTCCGCCGCCATCTCCGCCGCGCGGTGATGCACGACGGTCGCCTGCGGCGCAGGCGGGGACGCCATCGCTGCCGCGTGCCCGGCCATGGTCAACGGCGCGACGAGCACTGCCAGCAGGATCAGCAGCCGGGACAGGAGAGCAGCCATTCCGGCCAGATAGGGCTTTCGGCCGCTGATCGCCAGCGGGCTAGAGCGCATGGCCGGCGCCGACGGGGCCGAGCGCCATCCATACGGCCATGGCGATCATCATCAGATTCTCGGTCAGCGAGACGAAGCCGAGCGGCACGTTGCTCGATCCGCCGACGCACGCGCATTTGAGCTCGCGCTTGTCGAGATACACGGCCTTGAACACCGAGACCGCGCCGATCGTGCCGATGACGAGGGCGATCGGCACCGAGAGCCAGGTGAGGACGCCGGCCGTCATCAGCACACCCGCCAGGCCTTCGGCGAACGGATAGACATAGCCATAAGGCACCCAGCGCCGCGCCAGCAGGTCGTAGTTCAGGAACATCGTCGCGAACGTTTCGACGTTCTGGAGCTTGAGCAGCGCCAGCACGACCATCGAGAAGCTGATGAACCACTCGGCGGCGCGAACGGTCAGCGCGTCGCCTGAGACCGCGTAGCTCGCGGCCAGGGCCAGCAGGGCCGTCATCGCGAACAAGGCGATCACCGGCCGGTAGCTGGTCGCCTTCGGATCGGCCACCCGCTTGCCGAGGAAGCGGCGGAGATCGTCATAGCCGCCGATCCGCTCCTTCGCGATGAAGATCTGCGGGGTCGTCGCGACATCGTGCTTCGCCTTGAACGCGTCGGTCTCCTCGCGGGTGGCGAGGTGGTGATCCTCGACCTGGTAGCCGGATCGCTTCAGCAGGTCCTTCGCCTTGAGGCCGTAGGGGCAGATGTGGTGCGGCATGACCATGCGGTACAGCAATGCTTTGCCCGGCACCTGCGGACGATGGCTGATGTCCGACATTGCACGTCTCCTTGTGAACGAGTCGGATCCCCTATACCTTCCGTACCATGGTACAGAGTCAAGAGGCCCAGTCGCTGACCATCGCCAGGCTTGCCGCAGCCGGCGGAGTCGGCGTGGAGACGATCCGTTTCTACCAGCGCAAGGGCCTGCTCGATACGCCAACGCGCGACGGCGGCATTCGCCGCTATGGTTCGGAGGACCTGCGAAGGCTGCGCTTCATCCGCCAGGCGCAGGCGGCCGGCTTCACGCTCGAGGAGATCCGCGAGTTGCTCGCGCTCGACGCGGGCGAGGATCGGAGCCGCGCCCGGGAGATGGCGCGCCGCCGCATCGAGGCGCTCGACGAGCGGATCGCCGAGCTGCAGCGCGCCCGCGACGTGCTCGAGCGGCTGGCGCGCGAGTGCCGCGCGGGGACGAAAGGGCCGTGCCCGATCCTCGCGTCGTTCGAGATCTGAAGGACGGCCGCCGCTCAGCGCCCGAGCAGCCGCACGATCGCGCTGAGCGCTTCGGGATCGTTGACCATCTCGCTGTGGCGGCAATGGAGCTCCACGCGCTCGTCGGCCTCGCCATCGAGCCCGCGCGCGCTGGCCGGCGCGACGATCGCGCCTCGACCAGGCCATCATCCGTACCGGCGGGTGATCGGCGGCGTGGGCATGCGCCGCCAACAGAAGGTGGCGGCGGCGGTTCCCCGGACCCGTGTCGATCAGGCCCCTTCATCGGCAGGACGCGCTGAGCCGCTTGCTCGCCTTCATTCTTCGGGTGCCTTGCGCTATGATCGCGCCGTGCCCGCCCTCCCGCGCAACCTCGGTGATCGCCACGTGCTCGTCTGGCTGCTCGGCCTCGCGATCGCGCTGAGGGTGCTTGTGCCCGCGGGTTGGATGCCGGTGTTCGGCGCCCACGGAGTGCGGCTGGAGCTGTGCGGCGGTCGGGCACCGCAGCCGGCGCTCGAACTCCCCCACCACGACGGCCAGGCCGTCTCGGCCCATGCCGGCCATGGCGGCGACAAGGGCAAGGATCCTCCGCCTCCCGATCAACCCTGCGCTTTCGCCGCCGTCGCCGCGCCCTGGCTGGGTGCCGATCTTCCGCTGCCGCTCGCGCCGCCCGCCCTCGCGCTTGCCGCAATTTCGCCTGCAACCTTCGTAGCGCTCGGCCGCGGCCTTGCCGCGCCGCCGCCGCCCTCCACTGGACCGCCCCTCCTGTCCTGATCCTCGACGCCGCTCGCGCGGCGCCCGCCGCCGCTCGGCGGCGTATGCGATCCAGGGAAGGACATCATGAAGCTTATTTTTGCAGCAGGCGCGTCTCTGGGCGCGCTTGTCGCCGCCGGCCATCCGGCGGCAGCGCAGACCCGCGCGCCGGACGACGAGCCCATTCTCGTCACCGGCGAACGCATGGTCGATGCCGACAGGGAGGTCGCGCAGCGCCCCGGCGGTGCCGATCTCGTCACCGCCGAAGACTATCGGGACCGCGCCGCCGTGTCGTTGCGCGACGCGCTCGCTTTCTCGCCGGGCGTCTACGCTCAGCCGCGTTTCGGTCAGGAAGTGCGGCTCTCGATCCGCGGGTCCGGCCTCAGCCGCGGTTTCCACATGCGTGGGCTGACGCTCCTCCAGGATGGGATTCCGATCAATCTCGCCGACGATAACGGCGATTTCCAGGAGCTCGATCCGGCCGTGCTGCACCACATCGAGGTGTATCGCGGCGCCAGCGGCCTCCGCTTTGGCGGCTCCACCCTCGGCGGCGCGATCAACGGCGTGACGCCCACCGGCCGGAGCAGCCCGGGCGTGACCGCCCGGCTCGATGGCGGCAGCTTCGATACCGTGCGGGCGCTTGCCTCCGCCGGCTATGCCGATTCGCGTGGCGACGCCTGGTTCGCCCTGAGCGCCGATCGTTCGGACGGCGAGCGCGAGCATGCGCAGCGGCACTCGCTGCGCTTTCACGGGAACGTCGGGCTGAGGCTCACGCCGTTGGTGGAGACACGCTTCTACGCCAGTGCTCAGACGATCGATCAGGCCCTGCCAGGCGCTTTGCCGCTCGCGGTCGTCCGCACCCGTCCGAAGACGGGAATTTTCGCCGGAGATCAGGCGCGGGACATCGAGTCGCTGCGGCTCCAGAACCGGACCACGTTCACGATCGGCGGCACGGTCGTCGATGTCGGCGCCTTCCTCAACGCCAAGGCGCTTCATCATCCGATCTTCCAGGTCGTCGACCAGCAGTCCACCGATTACGGGGCCTATTCGCGGCTCGCGTGGGAGCTGGGGCCGCTCGCCCTCGTCACGGGCGGCACGGCCCGGTTCGGCACCGTCGATTCGCGCCGCTCCGTCAATCTGAACGGGAAGCGCGGCGCGCTCACCTTCCAGGCCGATCAGGAGGCCCGCACGATCGACGTCTACGCCGAGGCGCGCTATCGCATCGGAGCGGTGAGCCTGATCGCCGGCGGCATCTACACCGATGGCATGCGTGCGCAGCACCAGCTCGTCCCCACCGGCGTTCGGGCACGCGCCGAGTTCGGCCAGTTCTCGCCGCGTCTCGGCCTGCTCTGGGACCCGCGCGGGAATCTGCAATTCTACGCCAATTACAGCCGTTCGCACGAGCTGCCCGGCTTCATCGAGCTTGCCCAGGTGGCGAGCTTCGTGCCGGTCGAGGCGCAGCGCGCGCATACCGCCGAAGTCGGCGGGCGTGGCCGCATCGGGATCGCCACGTTCGATCTCAGCCTCTACCGCGCGCGCCTGCGCGGCGAGATGCTGCAGTTCACCGTTGGGCCGGACATACCCGCCTCGACCTTCAACGCGGACCGCACCCTTCATCAGGGCATCGAGGCGGCGCTGACCCTCCATCTGGCATCCTGGGCGCGGCTCCGTCAGGCCTATCAGCTGAACGACTTCCGCTTCCGCGACGACCGGCAATTCGGCGAGAACCGGCTTCCGGTGATCCCGCGGCACCTGTACCGCGCCGAGCTTCGCCTGGGCGGCGACGGTTTCCACGTCGCGCCCACCCTGGAATGGGTACCTGAAGGCCCCTGGGCCGATTACGCCAACACGCTGAAGCTGGGCGGCGATGCGCTGCTCGGGCTCACCGCCGAGGCGGCGCTGCGCGACGGCCTGACGTTGTTCCTCGACGCCCGCAACCTCGGGAACCGCAAGGCGGTAGGGGACATCTCTGCCGTCGTGAAGGCGGATGCGGCGGCCGCGATCTTCTACCCGGTCGAACGCCGCGCCGCCTTCGCCGGCGTGCGGGCGCGCTTCTGAGGGGGGCGTGATGACGACATCCTTCTATCGGGCGATCTGGCGCTGGCACTTCTACGCCGGGCTGGTCGTGCTTCCGGTGCTCGCCTGGCTCGCCGTCACCGGCGGCCTCTATCTCTTCAAGCCGGAGATCGAGCACGCCCTCTATCGCGACTGGATCGTGCTCGACGCGCCGGCGCGGCCGCTCGCTTTCGCCGAGATGGTAGAGCGCGTGCAGAGGGCGAGCGGCGGCAGCGTCGTCCAGGTCCTGCGCCCCGCGGAGAGCCGCGAAAGCTGGCGCATGACGCTGGAGATGCCGGGCGGCGCCCGGCGGACCGCCTTCGTCGATCCGTCGATCGGGCGCGTGCTGGGCACTATCTCGGAGGGCGGCCTGATGCAGACCGTCCGCAACCTCCACAGCCTCGTGATCGCTGGCCCCGTCGGCAATGCGCTGATCGAGATCGTCGCCGGCTGGGCGATCGTCCTCGTGCTCACCGGCTTCATCCTGTGGTGGCCGCGTGGCGGGACACGCGCGGTGGCGCTGCGCGGGCGGCCGGCGCAGCGGCTGTTCTGGCGCGATCTGCACGCCTCGACCGGGGCGATCGCCGGCGCGGTGATCCTGTTCCTCGCAGTCACCGGCCTGCCCTGGTCGGTGTTCTGGGGCGCGAGGCTCCAGGCCTTCGTGGCCGAGCAGGGCCTCGGTCGGCCGCGTCCGCCCGAGATCGTCGCCGGCAGCGGGCATCACGAGGATCCGGCGCATCGCCGGAGCCTGCCCTGGTCGCTCCAGGCTGCGCCGGAGGCGATGTCGCACGGAATGCGCGACGTCGGCCCGGACGCCGCGATTGCCGCAGTGGCGGCGCGGGGGCTCGCGCCGCCTTACGCGCTGAACCTGCCGCGCTCCCCGGGGGCGGCCTATTCGCTGAGCCGGACGATCACCCGCTCGGGCGACGCGCGAGTGGTCACCGTCGATGCCGCCACTGGCCAGGTGCTGCAGGATGTGTCCGCGCGCGATTTCGGCGCCGGCGCGCGCGCGATCGAATGGGGAATCTACACCCACCAGGGCCAGCAATATGGCGAGCCGAACCGGATGGTGATGCTGGCCGGATGCCTCGCGCTGCTGCTCCTCGCCGTCAGCGCGCCGGTGATGTGGTGGAAAAGGCGGCGCGACGGCCGGTTGCGGGCGCCTCCCGCGGCCGAGGATGCACGCGCGGTGCGCAGGGTCGCGGCGGCGATGATCGTCGCCGGCATCCTCTATCCGCTGACCGGCCTCACCATCCTCGCCGCCTTTGCGGTCGAGTGGATCGGTGCGCCGCTGCGCCGGCGGAGCGGATGAAGGAGAAAGCGCCTCCCCCGTGGGGGAGGCGGCGCTCAATAATGCGAGTTGTGCGAGATCGGGGTGGGGAGATCCATCCGCGAGAGGCCGCCGGCGGCGCCATAGACGGCGTGGCGGGTACCGGTCAGGCGCTTGGCCTCGGCGGTCACCGCCGCCAGCATCTCCACCGAGAGATCGATCTGGCGCGACAGCGCCTCGGCGTTGGGCACGGAGGCTTCCTTCAGCTCGCGCAGCGCCTCGACCAGCTCGTCCTTCTGCGGTCCCTCGAGCTTCTCCAGCCAATCGGCATCGTGACGGCCGAGCTCGGCCGACTTGGTGTCGAGGCAGGCGACCAGCCGCGCCTTCGCGCCGGCGATTTCCTGGATGCCGCCGAAGCGGCTCTGGAGAAGCTGGGTCTCCTCGCGCATCAGCGCGGAGAGCGACTTCACCAGGTCGATAAGCTCACTGACCATTGTCGGCTCCTCCCTGCATGCGGATGATCTGATCGAGAACGGCGGGCGCGAGGCCGACGCCGCCGCCCTTCGCCATCTCGGCGCCGAGCGTCTCGGCCAGCACGCCGCGGAACATCTCCTCGCCGTGGCCGCCCGAAAATTCGTCGCCGACCTCGACGCTCTCCATCATCAATTTCGCCATCTGGCCGAGGAACACGGCCTCGAACTCGCGGGCGGTCGCCTGGGCGGGCGTCTCGCGCTTCGGCGCGGGCGCGGCGGGCGGGCTCGTCGGGATCGGCTGGATGTCGGCCATATCGTGTTCCTTACTGGACCTGGATCTCGGCCTGGAGCGCGCCGGCGGTCTTCAGGGCCTGGAGGATGGTGATCAGGTCGCGCGGGCTGACGCCCAGAGCGTTGAGGCCGCCGACGAGGGACTTCAGCGACGAGCCCCCGCCGACCATGGCGAGCGAGGCGCCGTTGCCGTCGTTGACGTCGATCGAGGTGCGCGGCAGCACCACCGTCTGGCCCTCGGAAAGCGGCGCCGGCTGCGAGGCGACCGGAGTCTCGGTGACGCTGATCGTCAGGCCGCCCTGGGCGATCGCCACCGGGCTGATGCGCACATCGGCGCTCATCACCACCGTGCCGGCGGCCTCGTTGATGACGACGCGGGCCGGCTGGTCGGCATCGACCTCGAGATTCTCGATGCGGCCGACGAGATCGACGACGGAACCGCCCTGCGGGGTCAGCTGCACGGTCGCCGGGTCGAGCACCTCGGCGCTGCCGGGCTCCTCGTTGTTGATCGCCGCGGCGATCCGGCGGGCGGTGGTGAAATCGGGGTTCTTGAGCGCCAGCTTCAGGGTCTGGGCGGATTTCAGCGCGAACGGCACCTCGCGCTCGACGATCCCGCCGCCCGCGATGCGCGCCGAAGTGGAGACGCCGCGGCTGACGCTGGCGCCGGCGCCCTGCGCCTTGAAGCCGGAGACGGCGAGCGGACCCTGGGCGACGGCATAGACCTCGCCGTCGAGCGCCTTGAGCGGCGTCACGATCAGCGTGCCGCCCTGCAGGCTCGAGGCGTCGCCCATCGCGGAGACCTGGACGTCGACCTGGCTGCCGCTGCGCGCGAACGGCGGCAGCGTGGCGGTGACCATCACCGCAGCGACGTTCTGGGTGCGCATCTGCGTGCCTTCGACGCTGACGCCCATCCGGCCGAGCATCCCCTTCAGCGATTCCTCGGTGAAGGGGGCGTTGCGGGTGCGGTCTCCGGTGCCGGCGAGGCCGACCACTAGGCCGTAGCCGACGAGCTGGTTGGACCGGACGTTCTCGACGTCGACGATGTCCTTCACCCGCGGCCCGGCCGAGGCCGGTGCGGCGGCCGCGAAAGCGGCGATCAGGGAGGCAGCGAGCAAGGCTTTGCGCATTATTCTCTTCGTCAATGGCGATGAGTGGCTCTTCTCCTTATAGGATGAGGATAAGGGCTCGCCCCGATCGAAAGGAAATATCGTGCGCATCACCGGCCTGCCACCGATCCGCCCGAAGGACCTGCGTCCGGCCAAGGCGACGCGGGCACGCTTCTCCGTGCCGAGCGACGAAGGCTCGCGCGCGACCGGCGCGCTCCAGCCGCTGACCTCGGTCGACATGCTGCTCGCGATCGCCGCGGTCGACGAGGAAGCCGAGCGCCGCCGCCAGATGGCCGCGGCCGCGACCGCCGGGCTCGACGCCCTCGAGGCCCTCGATCAGGCGGCCGATCCGGAGGATCGTCAGGAGAAGGCGCAGGCGGTGGCCGAATGGGCGGGCAAGGCCGAGCCGCCGTCGGATCCCGATCTTGCGCGGCTGCAGACCCAGATCGAGCTGCGCGCCCTGATCGAGATCGCCAAATTCGAACGCGACCGCTGAGCCGCCTCCTTACCTGGCTGCTGAATTGAAGGACGTGACCGAGGGCGGTCGGCCGCGAAGCGGCGGCCGATCGTGAGCGCCGCCGCTGCAACGGAAAAGGCCGGCGGCATTGCTGCCGCCGGCCTTCCCTTCCTCCCCGGAAAGCGGGCTTAGAACTCGTTCCAGTCGTCCACCGCACTGGCGAGGTTCGACTGGAGGGCGAGGGCGGTGTTGCCGCGGACGGCCGGTCGGGCCGCAGCCTTCGCCGGTCGGGCCGGCGCCGGCGCGGCGGCCGCGGCCGCCGTCGAGCCGGTGTCGAACCGGCCGACCAGTCGGGCGAGGCCGGTCGCCTCGTCGGTCAGGCTGCGGGCGGCGGCGTTGCTCTGCTCGACCATCGCCGCATTCTGCTGGGTCACCTTGTCCATCTCGGTGATGGCGGTGTTGACCTGCGACAGAGCCGAGCTCTGCTGGTCGGCGGCCATCGCGATCTGCGACACCAGGCCGCTGATCTCGTCGACCGAGCCGATGATCCGCTCGAGCGCCTTGCCGGCCTCGCCGACCAGGGCGACGCCGCCCTCGACCTGCTTGGACGAGTTGGAGATCAGCTGGCCGATCTCCTGCGCCGCGTCGGCGGAACGCTGGGCAAGCGCCCGGACCTCGTTGGCGACGACCGCGAAGGCGCGGCCCGCCTCGCCGGCATGCGCCGCCTCGACCGAGGCGTTGAGGGCCAGCAGGTTGGTCTGGAACGCGATCTTGTCGATCACCTCGATGATCTTGGTGATCTCCTGGCTCGACGTCTCGATCTCGGCCATCGCCCGGACGGCATCGGACACGGTCTTGCTGCTCGCCTGGGCGTCGGCCTGCGTCGCCTGGACCAGCTTGTTCGCCTCGTTCGCGCCGACCGCGCTGTTCTGCACGGTCGTCGTGATCTGCGTCATCGCGGCAGCGGTCTCCTCGAGCGAGGCGGCCTGCTGCTCGGTCCGGCGCGAGAGATCGTCGGACGCCTGGCTGATCTCGCCCGAGCCGCCGTGGATGTTGGCGGTCGAGCGGGCGATCGTCTCCATGGCGCCGCGGAGCTCGTCGACGGCCGCGTTGAAATCCTCCTCGAGCTTCCGGTAATCGCCCGGGAAATCGTGCAGGCTGACGGTCAGGTCGCCTTGCGAGAGCTGGCCGAGCGCCTGGCCGAGGTCGGCGACCACCCGCTGCTGCGCGGCATCGGCACGCGCCTTCTCGGCCGCCGCCTCCTCCTGCGCCACGGCGGCGTCACGGAAGACGAGCACGGCCTTGGCCATTCCGCCGATCTCGTCCTTGCGGGCGACGCCATCCACCTCGACGCGGTTGTTTCCGCCGGCGAGGCTGACCATCGTCTCCTGCAGTCGGGCGATCGGGCCGGTGATGCCGAAGCGGCTGACCAGCCAGCCGATCGCCAGAGCGCCGATGATGCCGAGGATCGACACGACCAGATTGACCCAGGCGGTCGAATTGACGCCCGCCGCAAGCTCCGCCGACTGCTTGTCGGCTTCGGCAACGGCCTCGGCGTTGATCTTGATGAGGTCGTCCTCCAGCTCGGCGAGCAGATCCTTGTTCGCGCGCAGGATGCCAGTCGCTCCTGCGATGTCGCCACGATCGACGCTGGTCATCGCATTCCGGGCGGCGCCGTCGATCTGCACGAGATCGTCGGTCATCTCGTCCAGCCGCTCGGCGAGTTCCGGTCGGAGCTCGCGAACCTCGGCGACGATCTTGCGGGCGCTGGCGAAGTCCTCCGCCTCGTCGGAACGGTTGGCCTGCAGGCGCGCGGTGTCGCCGGCGAAGGTGACGGCGCGGAAGCCCGACGCGGAAATGTCGGTGGTCAGCCGGTGAAAGCGCACCAGCTTGACCGTGCTGCCCATGCGCTTGTGGACCAGATCCGTGTATCTGTCATCGGTCTGATGAAGCACGGAGTTCGAATAGACCGCGATGCCGAGGCACAGCGCCCCGAGCATGGCGAGCAAGGCAAGCACCTTGGTCGAAATCTTGTAGTTCTGAAGAAACGTCATCTCTTCCTGCCTCCGGCCTGGACGGATCCGCGGGCGAGTCCCGCAGGATCGGCACCGGATCGCTCCTTCGCGCGGCGGGCGCCCATCGCCACGCCGCGCGCCACGAGACGCGATCCACTGCTTCACCCTGTTTCTAGGACGAAACAACGGCGGGGATGCAGCATGGCGATGGTTTTTCGCTGAACAGGGGCGCTCTCATGCTTCGAAAACATTTACGTAAGTACAACTACTTATGCTTGTAGAGCGTCGGGTTTTGTTTGAAATGCATTTAGTTTCCGCCGCAACGACTTGCTGCCGCGGCCGCCTCTATAAACCGACGAGGCCGCTCCGATCGGGTGCGGCGGGGAGGTGCGCACGCGCACCGCAGAGACGGGGATAGTGGGTGAGCAATTTTGTACGCGTGACCGGGGCCGCCGCGGCTCTGGCATTCGCCGCGCCGCTGTGCGCACAGGAGGCCGAAGAGGCGTCGGGGTGGATCCAGATCGAAGGCCTGTACAAGGGCGATGCGGTCGCCGTGGTCAGCGGCGGTCTCGATCGTGGTGCCCGCCTGCTCGGCAATGGCGAGCTGACGGCGGAAGCCGATCTCGCCCGCTTCGGCTGGACCGGCGCGCATGCGAAGCTCCATCTGCTGAGCGTCCACGGCGGTGATCCGAACAACCTTGCCGGTACGATGCAGGGCATCGACAATATCGAGGCGGCGCCCGACCGCACCAAGGTGTACGAGATCTGGCTGGAGCAGAGCTTCGCCGGGGACCGCGCCGCGCTGCTCGTCGGAATGGCCGATCTCAACGCCGATTTCTACCAGAACGACGCGGCCGGGCTGCTGATCGCGCCGGCCTTCGGCATCGGCTCCGAGCTTGCCTCGACCGGCCCGAACGGCCCCTCGATCTTCCCCTCCACGGCGCTCGCGGCGCGGCTGCGCGTCAGCCCGTCGGAGAACAGCTACGTGAAGGCGGCGCTGTTCAACGCCAAGGCCGGCGTGCTCGGAGATCGCGGCGGCGTGGACCTGAAGATGCGCGACGGCGCGCTCGCCATCGCCGAGGCGGGGATCGCGGCGGACGGCAAGCTCGCGCTCGGCTATTGGCGCTATACGGAGCGCCAGCCCGACATCCGGCTGGTGGATGCCGCCGGCGATCCGCGCCGCGACGTCGCGCAGGGCGTCTATCTGCTCGCCGAGAAGCGGCTCGCCGGAAGCGGGGAGGCGGGACGGCAGGTCAATGGCTTCGTCCGCCTCGGCCTGTCGGACGGAGACACCACGCCGTACCGCGCCGGTTGGCAGGCCGGAATCCTGGTCGACGGCGTCTTCGCCGGCCGCGAGGGCACCCAGCTCTCCTTCGGCGTCAACCAGGCCTATCTGTCGCGCAAGTACCGGCTCAACGGCCGCGACGCGGGGACGCCGTGGGGCCATGCCGAAACCGGCTTCGAGCTGACCTACTCGCATCCGCTGAGCCCCTATCTGACGGTGCAGCCCGACGTGCAGTACATCCTCAATCCGTCGGCCGATCCGAGCATTCGGGATGCGGTGATCGTCGGCGCGCGGTTCACCGTGACCGTGCCGGGTAGCTGAACCGGCAGGATATCCACCTGCAGGTACACGGCAAGGCCGTCGGCAGCGATGCCGACGGCCTTGGCCTTTGGGTCTTGCGCGGCCCACGGACGGATCGTTTTGAACGAAACCCGGACATGTCCTGTGCTACCGACACCGTCCCCAGGTGCGGATTGACATCCAGTGATGTTCATGATATGTTCTCAACTCCGGCAATCCCGGGGCCTGCGCCATCGCGGCAGATGCCGTTCTTTCCAGGCCAGGCGTCAGCAACAACCCGGAGCGGCCGGCCGGCGAGGCCGTTCGACCCAAGCCGACCGGTCGGGCGCGTTGCTGCGCTGCACAAGAAAATGGTCGGTCCGACCGTAAACAACGGTCGATTTACGGTGGTGCGCTGCAGCAGAAGTGGCGGGGGCGGATGCTATCGCAAACGCAATTGCCGAGCGGCCAGGTGGATGCAGCAATCGCGGGAAACATCGCGGTCCAGCCGCGCCATTCCACCATATCTTTGCACCGTATCTACAATGAGGCTCCGGCGGGGCGCCGCCGAGGCGCCAGGATCGGCGTCCGGCCGCGGCCTGGCTGATGCCGCGGCCACGAAAAAGGCCGGCGGCATCGCTGCCGCCGGCCTTGCTGAAGCCGAGGATCTCGGCGTCAGAATTCGTTCCAGTCGTCCACCGCTGCGGCGAGGCTGGACTGGAGAGCGAGAGCGTTGTTGCCCCGCGCCCGCGGCGCCGGCTGGCGCTTCGGCCGCGCGCCGGCGGTCGGGACCCCGGCGGGGGCGCCGGTGTTGAACCGTCCGACCAGCCGGGCGAGGCCGGTCGCCTCGTCGGTCAGGCTGCGGGCGGCGGCGTTGCTCTCCTCGACCATCGCCGCATTCTGCTGCGTCACCTTGTCCATCTCGGTGATGGCGGTGTTGACCTGGGCGAGCGCAGCCGACTGCTGGTCGGCCGCCAACGCGATCTGCGACACCAGGCCGCTGATCTCGTCGACCGAGCCGATGATCCGGCCGAGCGCCTTGCCGGCCTCGCCGACCAGCGCCACGCCGCCGTCCACCTGCTTCGACGAGTTGGAGATCAGCGCGCCGATCTCCTGCGCCGCGTCGGCGGAACGCTGGGCGAGCGCACGGACCTCGTTGGCGACGACGGCGAAGGCACGGCCCGCCTCGCCGGCCTGCGCCGCCTCGACCGAGGCGTTCAGCGCCAGCAGGTTCGTCTGGAACGCGATCTTGTCGATCACCTTGATGATCTTGGTGATCTCCTGCGAGCTCTTCTCGATATCGGCCATCGCGGCGACCGCGTCGGAGACGGTCTTGCTGCTCGCCTGGGCGTCGGCCTGGGTCGCCTGGACCAGCTTGTTCGCCTCGTTCGCACCGACGGCGCTGTTCTGCACCGTCGTCGTGATCTGTGTCATCGCCGCAGCGGTTTCCTCGAGGCTCGCCGCCTGCTGCTCGGTCCGGCGCGACAGATCGTCGGACGCCTGGCTGATCTCGCCCGAGCCGCCGTGGATGTTGGCGGTCGAGCGCGCGATCGTCTCCAGCGCGTCGCGCAGCTCACTCACCGCGGCGTTGAAGTCCTGCTCGAGCTTGCGATAGTCGCCAGGGAAATCGGCGAGGCTGACGGTGAGGTCGCCTTCCGCAAGCCGGCCGAGCGCCTGGCCCAGATCGGCGACGACCTGCTGCTGGGCGGCGTCGGCCTCGGCCTTTTCCGCGGCCGACCTTTGCTGCGTGATCGCGCCTTCGCGGAAGACCTGCACGGCCTTGGCCATCGCCCCGATCTCGTCGCCGCGGTCGGTGGAGGGCACCGCGACGCTGGTGTCGCCGCCGGCAAGCCGCTTCATCACCTCGATCATGCTGGCGATCGGGCTGGTGATCATCCTGGCGAGGGCGACATTGGCGAGGGCGGCGATCGCCACGGATCCGATCGTGCCGACGATCAGCATGATGATCGTCATGCGATAGGCGTCTTCCTGCTCCGCGGTGCGAATGTCGATGCGGCCTTGCGAGGCTTCGAGCAGCTCGTCGCCGAGCGACTCGATCTCCGCGGTATCCGCCAGCTTGCGGACCTCGGCGGCGGCCTGGCCTCGGGTCGCCGGATTGGTGGCGAGCGCCACCAGACGATCGGCGCGCGCGCCGAACGCCTCGCTCGCCTCCAGCAGCTTGCCGGCACGCTCCTTCTGGGAGTCGACCGTCGTGGTGGACTGGAAGGTGCGGACTCGCTCCTCCAGAAGCTGGCGCTTCTCGCGATATTCGGCGGCATAGGCTTCGTCGCCGGTCGCCACCAGGCCCTGCAGTGCACCCTGCTCATGCGCCGCCGCGGTCATCGCCTCCTGAGCCATGATCTTCAGCTTGTTGGCGCGGATGTTGGAGGTGCTCGCGTCGGAGATCGCCGTCGCGCTCGAGTAGACGAAGAAGTTGCAAATCAACGACGTCAGGATCACGGCGGCGAAGCCGAGCATCAGCTTTCGCGAGACGGCAAGGTTCTGAACTTTCACGGGATCTTCCAGGCTAGAGGTCAGTCGGTTTCATTATAGGATCGGTTAATTCACCCTGCGCTGCAGAGCGCTCGCTGCGGCCATTACGGGGTGACGAAAAAGGCCGGCGGCATCGCTGCCGCCGGCCTTCCGGTTCCTGCCCTGTCGGGCTTAGAACTCGTTCCAGTCGTCCGACGCCGTCTCCGCCTTGAGGGCGGTGTTGCCGACGGTGCGCGGCTTGCGGCGCGCCGGAGCCGGCGCGGCGGCCGCGCGCGGGGCCGGGATCTGAACGATACGATCATCGGCCTTGCCGGTGTCGAAGCGTCCGACCAGTCGGGCGAGGCCGTTCGCCTCGTCCGAGAGGCTGCGTGCGGCGGCGGTGCTTTCCTCGACCATCGCGGCGTTCTGCTGGGTCACCTTGTCCATCTCGGTGATGGCGGTGTTGACCTGGGCGAGCGCAGCCGACTGCTGGTCGGCGGCCATCGCGATCTGCGACACCAGGCCGCTGACCTCGTCGACCGAGCCGATGATCCGCCCGAGCGCCTTGCCCGCCTCGCCGACCAGGGCGACGCCGCCCTCGACCTGCTTCGAGGAGTTGGAGATCAAAGTGCCGATCTCCTGCGCCGCGTCGGCGGACCGCTGGGCGAGCGCCCGGACCTCGTTGGCGACGACCGCGAAGGCACGTCCCGCCTCGCCCGCATGCGCCGCCTCGACCGAGGCGTTGAGCGCCAGCAGGTTCGTCTGGAACGCGATCTTGTCGATCACCTCGATGATCTTGGTGATCTCCTGGCTCGACTTCTCGATCTCGGCCATCGCCTCGACCGCGTCGGCCACGACCTTGCTGCTCTCCTGCGCATCGGCCTGGGTGGCGAGCACGAGCCTGTTGGCCTCGTTCGCGCCGACCGCGCTGTTCTGCACCGTCGTCGTGATCTGCGTCATCGCCGCGGCAGTCTCTTCCAGAGAAGCGGCCTGCTGCTCCGTGCGGCGCGACAGATCGTCGGACGCCTGGCTGATCTCCCCCGAGCCGCCGTGGATGTTGGCGGTCGAGCGGGCGATCGTCTCCATCGCGCCCTGCAGTTCGCGGACGGCGGCGTTGAAGTCGGTCTTCAGCTTCTCGAACTCGGGCGGGAAGGCGACATCGAGATGATAGGTGAGGTCACCGCCGGCCAGCGCCGACAGCCCGTCGGCCAGTGCGGTGGTGACGCGCTCCTGCACCGCAGCCGCCTCGGCGGCACGGACGCGCTCCTTCTCGACCACCGAGGTGCGGAAGGCGTCGACCGCGCGGGAGATGTCGCCGATCTCGTCCTTCTGCTCGGTGTTGGGCACGGTCGCATCCGGATTCTTCGCGAGGCCGTGGATCGTCTCGCCGAGCGACTTGATCGGCGCCGCGACCTTGCGGGCGACGACGAAGAAGGAGACGGCGATCGCGCCGAAGGCGGCAACCGCGAGGGCGAGCATCAGCCAGAGCAGCGTGCCGGCGAATTCCTTGGCGGCGCTCGCCTCCTTCTGGGCATTGTCGATGTTGATCTGGGTGAGCTTGCCGATCGCCGAGGTGATCGGGGTGACCGCGGCGGCCGTCTCCGATTCCCAGCCGTTCAGCTCGTCCATGCTGCCCCGCTCGAGGATCGCCTCGAACGTGTCGAGGTCCTTCTTCGCATTGGCGAGGGCGGCCTCGGCTTCCTTGGCGACGACCGCCTCCTCACCGTCCATGCGGCTCTGGAGATACTCCTTGAACGCCGCCTTGCCGCGGATCCGGCTCTCGTGGACCGTGCGGATGCCCTCGGCGAAGCTGATGTCCTCGTTGCGGACCTTGTGCCCGACCTCGACGACGCCGAGACTGTACGCGTCCTGGGTGACCTTGAGCTGGTCGAGGGGCAGGACCCGCGCGGCGATCATGTCGTCGAAGCTCGCGTCGGCGGACTGCACGGAATAGAAGGCGATGCCGCAGATCGCGACGATCGCGGCGGCGAGACCAGTCAGGCATGCGATCAGTTTCTGGCGAAGGGTCATGCGAACGTTTTCCTGTTCTCATCGATTTCGGACAACAACCGGCGTCTCCTGAGGCCCACCCCGAGAAGCATGTGAAATCGCCGACCCCACTCGGGACTGCACATTAAGACGGTACTGGAGCCTTATAGGAGCGCGACGGGATCCATTCCGTCGGCAGGCAGTAAATATCCCGTAATTTCAGTGGGTACCGTAATCGGTACGGTATTGCTCGGCGGCGATCCTGGGCAGCGCTTGGCTCTGCGCAGCCAGCTCCTGGCGGAAGGATCGGGCGCGCTCAGCGCGCGCGGCGCGCCAGCCGCATCACGAAGCTGATGATCTCCGCGACCGCCGCATAATGCTCGGCCGGGATCGGGTGGTCGATCTCGACCGAGGCGTAGAGGGCGCGGGCAAGCGGCACGTTCTCGACGATCGGCACCTTCGCCTCGGTGGCGATCGCACGGATCTTGAGCGCGATCGCGTCGACCCCCTTCGCCACCACCACGGGAGCAGCCATGTCGCCATGATCGTATTTCAGCGCGACGGCATAATGGGTCGGGTTGGTGACGATCACGCTCGCGGTGGGAACGGCCGCCATCATCCGGCGGCGTGAACGCTGCAGCGCGATCTGGCGGATCTTGCCCTTGATCTTCGGATCGCCCTCGCTCTGCTTGTGCTCGTCCTTCACTTCCTGGAACGTCATGCGCATGCGCTGCAGGAACGAGCGGCGCTGCCAGACGAAGTCGAACAGGGCGATGACCGCGACCAGGAAGGCGATCGTCTTCACCAGCGCGAAGCTGAGCTCCGCCGCGGTCGAGACGATCCGCTCCGGGCCGGATCCGACCAGCTGGTCGAGCGCGACCGCCTTGGGCCACAGGATCACCCAGGCGACGATCCCGACGGCGCCGAGCTTGGCGAGCGACTTGGCGAACTCGACGAGGGCATGAACGCCGAACATGCGGCCGAGCCCCGCGGCCGGATTGAGCTTGGACCATTTGAAGGAGATGCGCGACCAGGCGATCGTCGGACGGCCCTGCGTCAGCCCGCCGAGCAGCGCTGCCGCGACCAGCAGCGCGAAGACCGGGCCGACGGCCCAGCCGAAATCGATCAACAGGCCGGAGAAGAGGTTCTGCGCGCCTTCGGGCTCGAGGCGCAGGTCGTCGGCGCCGCCCCACATGCGCTTGCACATCGTCATCACGGCCGAGAGGCCGGTGGCGCCGAGCCCGCCGAGGATCGCGACCCCGCCGAGGACCATCGCCGCGTGGCGCATCTCCGGCGCCATCGCGACGTCGCCGCGCGCGCGGGCGTCGTCCAGCTTCTTCTGGGTCGGATCGTGTGTTCTTTGATCCTTGTCGGCGTCGTCGGCCATCGATCAGCCCCAGGCCGCGCGCATGAAGGACGCCATGGTTTCGGCGAACGTCGAGAGGACGACGCCGAGCACCGTCGCGAACAGCGCCACGCCGAGCAGCAGGTTCAGCGGCTGGGCGATGAAGAAGATCTGGATCGACGGCGCGACGCGGGCGGCGAGGCCCAAAGCGACGTTGAACAGGATGCCGTAGACGATCAGCGGTGCGGCGAGGCTGAGCGCAAGGCGCGTCGCGTCGGTCGTGACCTGCACCGCCAGGCGGGCGAAATCCTCGGCCGGCGGCAGGCCGCCGACCGGGAAGGTGCCGTAGGACTGCACGATCGAGCCGATCCACATGTGATGGACGTTAAGGCTCATGCAGACGACCGCCGCGGCGACGGCGACGAAGCGCGAGAGGAGCGGCGACATGCCGCCCATCGCCGGATCGGCGACCAGCACCGAGGACAGGCCGACCTGAAGGCTGACGATCGAGCCCGCCATCGTCGCGGCGCTGAACATGATCTTGACCATCAGGCCCATCGCGAGACCGACCATCACCTCGGCGACGATGATCGCGGGAAGGGCGGCATCGAGTTGCGCCGCGGCCGAAACCTTGGGCGCGATGATCGGCCACATGCCGGCCGAGAGGCCGAAGGCGATCAGCAGCCGCACCCGCGGCGGCACCGCTTCTTCCGAGAAGACGGGAAGCAGCATCAGCACCGCGCCGACGCGGGCGAACAGGATGAGGAAGGCCGTCGCTTCGGCCGGGAAATTCTGCATCGGCTCAGCCGGAGATGATCCGCGCCGAAAGGACGGCCATGAAGTTGGAAAGCGCCTGGCCGATCATCGGCATCGACGCCAGCATGACCAGCCCGGTGACGAGCAGCTTCGGCACGAAGGTCAGGGTCGCTTCCTGGACCTGGGTGAGGGCCTGGAAGAGACCGATCGCGACGCCGACGATCAGGGACGCGATCAGCATAGGGCCGGAGACGGTCAGCACCAGGATCAGTGCCGCCTTGCCGAGCTCCATGGCATCGAGCGCGTTCATCGGTCAAATCTGCATGCGCATGATGTCGGTGTAGGCGCCGACCACGCGATCGCGGACGGCGACTACGGTGTCGAGCGCCATCTCGGCCGCACCGATCGCGGTGACGACGTCGATCAGATCGCCCTTGCCGGCAACCTGCTTGGCGCTGGCGGTTTCCGCCGCACGCATCGAGCCCGCGGCATCGGTGATCATGGTCTCGACCATGCTGCCGAAGCCGCCGGCGCTCGCGCCCGCCTCTTCACTGCCGCCGAGGCCGCCGAGGCCGGTGCCGGCGGCCTTGCCGCCGCTGAGGACACGGCCATAGGCCGAGGTCGCGTCAAGCGCTCCGATGGACATGATGCTTGTTCCTTATTTCAGAAGATCGATGGTGCGCATCGTCAGGCCCTTGGCGGCCTCGATCGCGCTGAGATTGGCTTCGTAGGCGCGCTGCGCGGCCTTCATGTCCGCACTCTCGACCAGGCTGTTGACGTTGGGCTTGAGCACGTAACCGGCGGCGTCGGCGGCCGGATTGCCCGGCTGGTAGACGCGCTGGAAGGCGCTCTGATCGGCCTCGATGCCGCGGACGCGGACGCCCTCGGCGCCGGTAGCGCGATCGACCTCGGACTCGAAGCTGGCGACCTTGCGGCGATAGGGCTGGCCGCCCGGGGTGGTCGCGACGCTGTCGGCATTGGCAAGGTTCTCGGCGATCACCCGCATGCGCAGCGACTGGGCGCGCAAGCCGGAAGCCGAGACCTCGACGCTGTTCTTCAAATCCATTGACGTCTCCTGGCGGGGAGGCGCTTGGCGGCCTCCCATCACCTTATAGGCAAGATTTTCCTAGCGACGTCGGATCCGCGAAAAATCAGATAGGCAAATTTTTCCTACCTGGACCGGAAGGGCCGCGACTCCTCTCCTACAATATGGGCAAAGGAGAATGACGCCATGTCCGCTGTCGAGGGTATCAAGGTCGAGCTCGAGTTCGTGCTGGGATCGGCCAAGCTGCCCATCCGCCAGATCCTGAAGATGAGCCGCGGCGCGATGATCCCGCTCGGCCAGAGCCACGAGGATCCCACCCGCGTCTACGTGAACAACCAGCTCGTCGCCAAAGGCAAGGTGATCGTCGACGGCGACCAGATGTCGCTCGAGATCACCGAGGTCGTGAAGAAGAAGGCCCGCTGAGATGGATCTGCTTTCCTTCCTCCGGACGATCGCGGCGCTCGGCACTGTCCTTGGCCTGCTCGTCGGCGCGCTCTGGGCGGTCCGCCGCTACAACATCGTGCTGCCCGGCCAGGCCGGGCCGCGGACCGCCAGGCGCCTGGCGCTGGTCGAGAAGGTCGGCATCGACGGCAAGCGCGCCGTCGTCCTGATCCGCCGCGACGACCGCGAGCATCTGATCATGATCGCTCCCGAGGGCCAGACGGTGATCGAGACCGGCATCGTATACCAAGCGCAGGAAGGCGAGGGCGAGGCCGTCACGGCCGACGCGCCGGCGGCGAAGGTTCAGCAGGATTTCGCGACGCTCGTCGATCTCGTCGGCACCGCGGGTCGGAAGGCCAGGGAGGCCCTCGCCAAGCGCCGCGAGGCCGCTTCGCCGGTGGACGAAGCGCTGGGCGTCACCCGCGCACCGAAGCCGCAGCCGAGCTTCGCCACCCTGGTCGAGAAGGTCGGCGCGAAAGCCCAGACCAGGCTTGCCAAGGCGGCGCGGCCCGCTGCAGCCGAGGCCGTGGCGCCGCCGCCGCCGGCGAAACCGAAGCGTCCCGCCGTGCGCCTCAAGGTCACCGCACCCGACGGCCGCACCGTCGTCGAACCCATCTCCGCCGCCGTCCGCACGCCTGCGGCCCAGGCCGCCTGAACCCGAGACCAGATCCATGCGAAAGTTCCTGAGAGTGGCGGCGTTCGCCGCCGCGCTGGCCGCTCCTGCCGCGCTCTATGCGCAATCGGCGACGGTGAGCCTGGGGGAGGGCGGAAGCGTCTCCGGCCGCGCCATCCAGCTCGTGCTGATGCTGACCGTGCTGAGCCTCGCGCCCGGCATTCTGATGACGGTCACCTCCTTCACCCGGATCGTGGTGGCGCTCTCGCTGCTGCGCACCGGCCTCGGCGCGCCCGGCGTGCCCCCGAACCCGGTGATCATCAGCCTCGCGCTGTTCCTGTCCTTCTTCGTCATGGCGCCGACCATGGAGGTGGCCTGGAAGAACGGCGTCACGCCCTATAACGAGGGGCGGATCAACGAGACCCAGGCGTTCGAGCGGACGTCGGCGCCGTTCAAGCAGTTCATGCTGAAGCACGTTCGCGACGACGACGTGCAGCTGTTCATCGATCTCTCCGGAAAGCCGGTGGCGAAGCGGGCCGATCTCCCGCTCACCACCCTGATGCCGGCGTTCATGATCTCCGAGCTGCGCCGCGCCTTCGAGATCGGCTTCATGCTCCTGCTCCCGTTCCTGATCATCGACCTCGCGGTCGCGGCCGTGCTGATGGCGATGGGCATGATGATGCTTCCGCCGACCAGCATTTCGTTGCCGATGAAAATCATCTTCTTCGTCCTCGTCGACGGCTGGGCGCTCGTCGCCGGATCGCTGGTCAAGAGCTTCGCCGGCGGGGGCTGAGCCCCCTTCCAAAGCGCAGTCCGGGAAAAGCCGGAGCGGTCCCGCCGCTCCGGCTTTTCTGCGTCGTGAGAAGCGTGTCGGCCGCGGCGAGGCGGGCCGGATCACTGGCTCTCGCGCGAGGTCAGCCACTGCGAGAGCGTGTCGAACGGGATCGTCTCGTGAAAGGCGACGCCGATCTCCTCGTCCCGGCTCCAGCGGACCACCGCCTTCAGCGATCCGAGACCGGTGACGCTGAGCGACACCATCGATCCGGGCTCCACGGAGGAGCGGACGCGCAGCTTGGCGCCGCCCTGCGAGAGATCGATCATCGAGGCGCCGAGCATGCGGGTGCCGGCATGGACCAGCACCGGCTGGTTTACCTGGACCCGCGGAAGCCGCGCGACCTGCGCCTCGCCGCCGATCGGCGTCGTCGACAGCAGGTCCTCGACATTCTCCAGTTTGTGGAACTGCATGCCGGCGAACGGCGGGGAGGACCAGACGATGGTTCCTTCGACGCTGCGGCCGTTGCGCAGCTCGATCCGGATCTCCTCGCCGACGACGAGCGGGAAGGGGGTGTTCACCTTCAGGCCGTTCGTCGAAAGGTTGCGGACGCGGCAGAGCTGGTCGCCCCGGGCGCTGATCAGGCGAGCGACCAGCATGACCGTGGCGACCCGCGCCTCGCGACGGGCGTGCTGGCGCCGGTCGTCCGACGGCTCATCCGCGGGGGGCGTCAGGTTCAGCATCAGACCGGCGTCGCCTGGGTGATGGCCGCGCGGCGGATGACACCCTTGCCGAGCGACTCCTCGGCAGCGTCCATCACCACTTTCCGGAACACGCCGAGATCCGCCAGCATGCCGTCCGGTCCGGCTGCCATCGGTGTCTTGTAGGTGCGCATGTTGATCGCGTTGAGCAGCAACGGCAGGCGCGTCTGCACCATCTCGGCGCTGTCCGCCTCCACCTCGAGCTCGAGGTTGAACGAGACGTAACCGGACAGCCGCCCGTCTGCGAAGACGAGCGGGGCGAGCACCTTCCCGGCCGGAACAAAGGCGGCCTCGCCGGAAGGTTCGGCCGGCGCGGGCGGCCCGAGCAGCATCGAGGTGCCCCAGGCGGCGCCGCCGCCGACGCCGAGACCAATGATCGAGACCGAGAGCAGGAGGAGGAACTTGCGCATCGCCGGATCCTAGAATTGGAAGTTGACGTCGCGCGGCAGGGCCGGCGCTTCGGCGAGGACGACGATCGTGATCCGTCGGTTCTCCGGCCGGTCGGGTTGATCCGCGTAGATCGGCTGAGAGCCGGCGAGCGCGACGACTTCGGAGAAGCGGTCGGGGGTCAGACCGGCGGCGATCATCGCCGCGCGGGCCGCCTGGGCCCGATCGCCGGACAGGCGCCAATTGGCGTCGCTCTGGCCGCCGACCGCGTCGGTATGGCCTTCGATCGCGATGCGCGATCCGGATTTCACCAGCTTGCGGGCGATGCTGGTCAGCATGTTGCGCGCATAATCGTTGAGCACGGCGGTGCCGCCCCTGAACATGGGCCGCTGGGCGGTGTCGGTGAGATTGATGCGCAGGCCTTCGCGGCTGGCCTGCATCTTCAGGTTTTCCATCAGCTCGCGGCTCTGCGGAATCGCCTCGAGCGCGATGCGCATCTCGGCGGCGACGACCCGCATCGACGAATCCGGCACGTCCGACGTTCCGCCGCGCGCCGTGCCGGACGTCGCCGGCTGCGGCGTCGGCTGGCCGGCGGTCTCGGGAGAATCGGCCTGGGCGCGGCTGGCGCGCCCGCCGAGTCCCGCCGCCTCGCCGGTCGACCCGGTGGCATGCGGTTCCTCCGGCGTGAAATATTCGGCCAGACCCTTCAGCTTTTCCTTGTCGGGCGTGGAGATCAGCCAGAGCAGCATGAAGAAGGCCATCATCGCCGTCACGAAGTCGGCATAAGCGACCTTCCACGCACCACCGTGGTGTCCTTCTCCGCCCTTCTTCTTCACCTTGCGGATGACGATCGTGGGCTCGTTGCGGCGGCTGGCCATGGCGCGTCTCAGGCCGCGGACTTGAGGGCCGCGCGCAGGCGATCCTGGACGCAGGACAGCCGCACCGCGTCGACCGCGGAGTGCGGCGAGGAGCCGCTCGACAGGCGCTCGAGCATGTCGGCGCTCTCGTCGGCGCGCTGGATCGCGAGGTCGAACGCCTGCAGCTGATCGACATTGGCGAGCGCGAAATCCTCGTCGGAGACGATCACTTCGGCGATCTGCTCGATCAGCCTGCGCACGTCGCGGATTTCCTCGGCCAGAGCGGCCTTCAGGATCCGCAGGTGCTCAATGTCTTCAACCTTCATCACGAGCTCCTCAGGCAAGGCGGCCTGGCGCATCAAAACAGTTCGAGTTCCCCGCCAACCTCGGCGGCGGGGATCTTCACGGGGACGGTCGGAACACTGTCCTGGACGAAGGTGCAGCGCGCCTTTCCCTCCCAGGGCAGGAACTCCACCTTGCGGGCGCGGCGCCCGCCGACGTCGGAATGGCGCACCGAAATTCCTTCGACTTCGAGGAAGCGCTGCGCGAACGCCGCGTTGCTGTGGCCGATCGTTCCGAGCCCGCTCACCACGTTGGCACCGCCATAAAGCTGCGCCGTCATGCGGGAGCGGATCGCGCCCTTCTTCATCATCTCGTTGATCAGCAATTCCATCGCGTGGACGCCGTAGCATTGCATGTCCGCGTCGCTGAGGACGCGGTCGCCGGACGGTTCCGCAAGCAGGAAGTGATTCATGCCGCCCACGCGGGCGACACGATCCTGCAGGCAGACGGCGATGCACGAGCCGAGCAGGGTCGTGATCATCACATCCGGCTCGGCGATCACCTTGTATTCGCCCTGCACGATGGGAAAGCGTTTCATGACGTCAGGTGAGCTCGCCGAAGACGCGCTCGATCTTCTCCTTGAGCGCGGCGGGGGCGAACGGCTTGACCACGTAATTGTTGACGCCGAGGGCGGCCGCCTTCTGGACGATCTCCTTGTCGGCCGAGCCGGTCAGCATGATGAAGACCGTCTTGCCGATGACCGGATCCTGGCGGACCTGCTCCAGGAACTGGAGACCGTCCATGTCCGGCATGTTGTAATCCGAGATGATCAGGTGGACGCGGTCGCTGCGCACCGCGGCGAGCGCCTCGACCGGCCCTGCCTTGTCGCGGACATCCTTGAATCCGAGATCCTGCAATGCCCGCCGGATCATCGCGCGCATGCTGGCCTGATCGTCGACCACCATAACCTTAATTGCTGACGCTGCTGGCATTTTACTCCAACCTTACTTTCGACAGGCCGCGAGGATCGCCTCGGGCATGGCTGACAGACTCAATTCGCGCTCGACGGCGCCTTTCTCGAAGGCGGCCCTCGGCATTCCGTAGACGACGCAAGTCGCTTCGTTCTGGCCCAGCGTGCGGGCGCCTGCGTGGCGCATCGCGAGCAGACCGGCAGCGCCGTCGCTTCCCATCCCGGTGAGGATGACTCCCACTGCCGCCGGCCCCAGTTTGGCGACGGAATGGAACAGCACGTCCACCGACGGGCGATGCCCGGCGACCGGATCGGACCGGCGGAGCCTTATCCTGCGCTCCGACGCTCCGATCACCTCCATGTGGCTCTCGCCCCCAGGAGCAATATAGACGGTCCCACGCTCCACCGGCATGCCGTCGCGCGCCTCGACCACGTTAATTTGGCACTCGCGGTTCAGCCTTGCGGCGAAGCCGCCGGTGAACGCCGCCGGCATGTGCTGGACGACGAGCACCGGGGGGGCATCGACCGGGAGCGCGGCGATCACGGTGAACAGCGCTTCGACCCCGCCGGTCGAGGAGCCGATCGCAACGACCATGTCGCGCTGGAAGCTGGCCCCCGTCGCGGCCGCACGCGCCGGCGGCGCGGTGAGCGGACGCACGGTCGAGCGCGCCGCGGTCTTGATCGTCGAGCAGAGCAGCTCGGCATTCTGCGCCATCTCCTGCGCGTTGCCGCTCGGCTTCTGGATGCAGTCGACGGCGCCGAGACGAAGCGCTTCGATCGTGGCGTCGGCGCCGCGGGCGGTGAGCGTCGAACACATCACCACCGGCATTGGCCGGAGGCGCATGATCTTCTCGAGGAACGAGAGCCCGTCCATGCCGGGCATCTCGATGTCGAGAGTGATGACGTCTGGGTTCAGCTCCTTGATCATCTGGCGCGCAGCGTGGGGCTCGGGCGCATGCCCGATCACCTCGATGTCGGGATCGCGGCTGATGATCCGGTCGAGCGCCGCCCGCATCGACGGGCTGTCGTCGACGATGAGCACGCGGATCGCCATGTCAGCGCCCCTCCTTGACGTAGATCGTGTGGCCCGCCGGCTTCATCTGGGTCGCCGCGGCGCCGATCAGGCGCTCGGAGTGGCCGATGTAGAGATAGCCGCCGGGGACGAGCAGATCGACGAAGCGCGCCTCGAGCTCGGCCTTCGCTGCGTCGTCGAAATAGATCATGACGTTGCGGCAGAAGATGACGTCGTACTTCTGGCGCATCGGCCAGGCCTCGAACAGATTGAGCACGCGGGCCGTCACCATCTTGCGCACCTCGTCGACCACGGCGAAGTCGGCGCCCTCGGGGCGCAGCCAGCTCGCACGATAGGGCGCGGGAATCGGCTGCACCGCATTGGCGGGGTAGACGCCGCTGCGCGCGGTATCGACGACGATCGGGCTGAGATCGGTGGCGAGCAGCTTCACGTCGGCACGATCGAGCCAGCTCGCGGTGCCGCGGTCGGGGCCGCGCAGGCACATCGCGATCGAATAGACTTCCTCGCCGCTCGAGCAGCCGGCCGACCAGATACGCACCGGCTTGTGCTCCGCCTGCTTCTTCAGCCACGGCATGGCCGTCTCGCGCAGGTGATCGAAATGATGGCCTTCGCGGAAGAAGTGGGTGTGATTGGTGGTCAGCGCGACCACCATCGCCCGCCGCTCCTCGGCGTTGCTCTGGACCAGCTTCACATAGTCCTTGAAGCTGTCCAGGCCGTGCTTGCGGACTCGCCGGTTCAGGCGCGACTGGACGAGCGTCACCTTGCCCGGGGCGAGGTGGATGCGCGCGTCGCTCTGCATGATCGCGGCGATGGCGGCGAACTCGGTCGATCCGAGCTCGGCACCGTTCGCGCCCGCGGCCTCCGGAGCCGTTGGACGACCGACCGCCTTGGCTCCGGCGAGACTCACGCGGCCATTTCCAGGTGACGGGTGACGTTCAGCGCCTCGAGGTCGAGCAGCAGCACCATCGTGCCGCTGTCGTTGACCGCGTCCTCGCCGCCCTGAATCTTGTTCGGGACCTGAACCAGGCCGGAGATGATCCCCTGCTCGCCGATCTCGACGTCGGGGGCGGGCTGGATGTCGCTGTCGCTGATCGGAATGATGTCGGCAACGTGATCGACCAGGAAGCCGGCCCGCTTGCCGTCGATATTGACGACGAGGATGCACGAGCGGGAGTGGAGCACGCTCGGCTCCCAGCCGAGACGCTCGGAGAGGCCGACCACGGGCACGACCGTGCCGCGCAGGTTGGTGACGCCGCGGATGTAGGCCGGGACGCTCGGCAGCGGCGTCGGCTCTTCCCACTCGCGGATCTCGATCAGCGACTTCATGTCGATGCCGAAGACCTGTTTGCCGAGAGTGAAGGTCACGATCTTGCGATCGGCCGCGGCGATGGTTTCAACGTTGGCGGTGGTCATGCTGCAATTCCTTTCGGGGAATATTTGGCGTTGCTGTGGCTCGCGCCGGCGAGCAGTGCGTCGATGTCGAGGATCAGGGCGATCGAGCCGTCACCGAGAATGGTGGCGCCGCCGATGCCGCGGATCGGGTGCAGGTTCTCGTCGAGGCTCTTGATCACGACCTCGCGGCGATCGTCGATCGAATCGACCATCAGCCCGATGTTGCCGGCTTCGCTGTCGACGATGATCACCAGGGATTCCTCCGGCGTGCGGGGATCGTTGGCGGCCAGACCGAACATGTCGCTGAGGCGCTTCACCGGCAGGTAGGAACCGCGCAGCTCGATCACCTCCGAGGTCGGAGTCATCGGCTGCACCTGGCCCGGCTCCGGCCGCACCGCCTCGACGACGTTGGCGAGCGGGAGGACGAACCGCTGCTCTGCGAACCGGACGATCATGCCGTCGAGGATCGCCAGGGTGAGCGGCAGGGCCATGGTGAAGGTGGTGCCTTCGCCGGGCACCGACTGGATCTCGACGCGCCCGCCGAGCGCCTCGACGTTGCTGCGCACCACGTCCATGCCGACGCCGCGACCCGAGATGTTCGAGATCGTCTCGGCAGTCGAGAAGCCGGGGGCGCAGATCAGCTGATCGATCTCCTCGTTCGAGAGGACCGCGTCGGCCGAGATGATGCCCTTTTCCACGGCCTTGGCGCGGACCCGTTCGCGATCGATGCCGCGGCCGTCATCGGCCACGCGCACGAAGATGCGCGCGCCCTTCTGCTCGGCCGAGAGGCGGATCGTGCCTTCCGGCGACTTGCCGGCGGCGATGCGATCGGCCGGGCTTTCGATGCCATGGTCGACGGCATTGCGGATCATGTGGGTCAGCGGATCGCCGATCTTCTCGATCACGCCCTTGTCGACTTCGGTCATCTCGCCGATGGTCTCGAGCTGCACCTGCTTGCCCGTCTCCGCGGAGAGATCGCGAAGCATCCGCGGCACCCGCGAGAAGGCCTGGCGGATCGGCTGCGCGCGCAGCGACATCACATTGTCCTGGATCTCCCGGGTGAGACGCGCGAGCTCCGGAAGCTCGACCCGCTCCTGATCGCGCGGCGAGAGCCGGTCGGACAGGATCGAGCCGCGGATCACCAGCTCACCGACGAGGTTGAGCAGCATGTCGAGCTTGGAAAGATCGACGCGGATGGTCTGGGCGGCTTCGTGAGTCTTGGCCTCGCCGCCCTCTGCGCGAGGCGCAGCAGCAACACGGGGCGCCGGGGCCGGCGGCGCGCCGGACGCGGCCGGGGCGGCCTCGGCGGTCGGCTCCGGGACCTCGGTCTTCGACGGCTCCGGCTCGATCGGCGCTTCGCGGAGGATCTCGATCTCGGAATCGGGCGCCACGAAGTCGAAGCAATCGGAAATCGCGCTTTCCTCGACGCTGCCGGGGAGCGACAGCGTCCAGACGAGATAGCTCTCCTCGGGGTCGAGATCGCGCAGATCGGGCAGCGCGGCACTGTCGACGCCGGTGACGCGACCGCCCAGTTCCTCGAGCTCCCGGATCACGAACATCGGCTCGGCGCCGTTGGCCATGGCCGCACGCGACGGACGGAAACGGATCTGCCAGTCACCGGACGCGGGGGGCGGCGAGTCGAGGTCGTCGAGCGAGACTCCGACCGGCTCGAAGCCGAACGGATCCGCGAACTCCTCCAGTTCCACCGTCACCGGCACGAAGCCCATCTCGTCGGCCGCGGGCGCGGCTGCGGGAGCGGCGGCTGCGGGCTCCGCGGCGGCGCCGCCGGTGCCCTTGGTTTCGAGGATCCGATCGAGCTCGGCCAGCATCTCCTCGTCGGCCGGCAGGGCGCCCTGGCCCTGCGCGGCGGCAACGTGGTCGGACAGGATGTCGAACGCCGCGAGCATCGTCTTGGTGACTTCGGCCGTCGGCGGGATCTTGCCGCCGCGAACCTCGTCCAGCACGTTTTCGAAACGGTGCGAGAACGCCAGCAGCGCGGCGTGACCGAAGGCGCCCGAGCCGCCCTTGATCGAGTGAACGGCGCGGAACACGCCGGCGATGGTCTCGGACGAGTGATCGCCCGCGGCCATTGCGGAAAGTCCTTCCTCGGCCGTCGCGAGGCCCTCGGCGCATTCCTCGAAGAAGATCGCCTGGATTTCGTCGAGTTCGTCGTTCACGGGCACACCCGGCGGATCGCCGCTCCCAGCTTGGTTGCGTCGAACGGCTTGGTGATCCAGCCGGTGGCGCCGGCCTCGCGCGCACGGGCCTTCTTCTCGTCGGAGAATTCGGTCGAGAGGACGAGGATCGGCAGGCCGCGGAACTGGGGAAGCTTGCGCACTTCCTCGATCAGCCCGAAGCCGTCCATCTTCGGCATGTTGATGTCGGTGATCAGGAGATCGGGGTTGACCTCCTGGATGCGCTCGAGCCCGTGGACGCCGTCATTGGCACCCTCAATCGTGAAGCCCTGCGCGGTCAGCGACGTCTTGAGCAGCATCCGCATGCTCGCGCTGTCGTCCACCGTCAGAATGAGTTTGCTCATTGAACCTGGTCCTCTTCTTCGAGCCCGAACAGCGTGGCCAGACCGCAGGCCTCGAGCCTGCTGCGGAGCGGTGCGCTCGGATTTGCGATGGTGAAGCCGTGGCCGTTGCGCTCGGCTTCCTCGCGGCCGGCGATCAGCAGCTGGAGCACGGCCTGGCCGATGCTCTCCACGTCCGATCCGTCGACGACAATGTCGCCGTCCACATCCGAAGCCAAAACGAGGCGCACGCGCAGGTCCTCGGCGACGACGGTGGAACCGTGCGGCGGAAGGACCAGGGGTCCTGCCGGTTCGGCATCAAATTGGGATTGCATTGAGTTCATCCTTGGCCTCGTCGAGAGCGGTCTCGAGCTGCTGGAAAGTGGGCGCGTAGTGAGACGGGGTCATGCGACGCGCGATCTCGATCGCGACCTGTGTCGGAATGCCCTGGGCGTATCCGACGATCGCCGTCTTCACGAGCTGGAAGGGGTGGCAATCGGCGTCGATCGTCTCCTTGAGCTTCGAGGCGAGAGGGCCGACGAAGCAGTAGGAAAGGAGCACGCCGAGGAAGGTACCGACCAGGGCGCCGCCGATCATCGCGCCGAGGATCTCGGTCGGCTGATCGATCGAGCCCATCGTCTTGATCACGCCGAGCACCGCGGCGACGATGCCGATCGCCGGCAGGCCGTCGGCCATCGTCTGGAGGGCATGCTGCGGCAGCAGCTCCTCGTGATGGTGCTTGTCGATGTCGTTTTCCATCGCCTCGGCGATCTGATGCGGATCCTCGAAGTTGACCGTCATCATCCGCAAATAGTCGCAGATGAAGTCGATCAGGTGATGATCGGCGAGGAGGCGCGGATAGCGCTCGAACAAAGCGCTTTCGCCCGGCGCGTCGAGATGCTTCTCGATGCCGGTCGCGCCGCCTTTCTTGAAGGTGGTCAACAGTCCGAACAGCAGGGCGAGAAGGTCGCGATAATCGCTGTCCTTCCAGCGCGGCCCCTTGAACGAGCGGGCGATGCCCTTGAGCGCGCTCTTCGCCGTGCCGCCGGAATTGGCGACGATGAAGGCGCCGATCGACGCGCCCGCGATCGCCATCATTTCGTGCGGCAGGGCGTGGAGCACGATCTCGAGCTTGCCGCCCGAGATCAGGAAGCTCCCGAACACGCACACGAGAATGACGACGAAACCGATACCGTTCAGCATGGTAGATCCGATCAGGAGCTTGACTAATCTGACTTATAGAGAGGCCGGGCAGTGGCCGTGGCCGGTGCGCCCGCGAAATGTTGCTGGCCCGGTCCGGCGGATCGATTCAGCCTGTCGCGGACGCGCGCGGAGGTAAGGGTCTGCCATCGTGTCCTCATCGGGAAAGCGGGCGCGGCCGCGGCTCGGCAGCGCTTCCGCATTATAGGCGTCGGCGCTTCGCGAGCGGCGGAGCGCCCGGGAAAAAGTTGCCGGGCCGCGCCAAGCGGGCCGCGCGCCGTCCTATGATGAGTGGGAAACGACACGAGGAGTATTCAATGTCGCTCGACGCATACCGCCGTGTGCGCACCATTGCGGAATCCCCCCGCGCCACGGAATACCGCCTGATGAGCCAGATCACCGGCGAGATGATCCACGCGCGCGACAGCGGCCTCAGCGGGATTGCCCTGGTTCCTGCGCTGCATCGCAACCGTGAGGTGTGGAGCGCCTTCTCCTCGACCTGCGCCGCGCCGGGCAACCAGCTGCCGAACGAGCTTCGCGCCAGCATCATCTCGATCGCTCTGTGGGTCGATCGCTATACCAGCGAAGTCGTTGCGGGCCGTGACAGCATCGAAGACCTGATCACCGTCAATCGCGCGATCATCGACGGTCTCGCCAACGAGAATCTGCAGGCAGCCTGAGGTAAAATACGGGGTCGGGCCAAAACCCGGCCCGCACCCGGAACGAGGCGGCAGGCGCTCCTATAATTCGGTCAACTTCAATCAAGGATGACCGAAGTGAGAAAAGCCTGCCTCGTCGCGGCCGTGTCCGGCCTCGCCTGTTTCCTCTCCCACGCGCCCGCAGCGGCGGCGCCGCTCCAGGACGCGATCGGCGCGGGAGACGCGTGGCGCATCAAGGCTTCGGTGCGCAGCCGCACCGAAGCGATCGACGGACAGTTTCGCCCGGGCGCCCCGGAGAGCGACTTTCTGCAGTCGTTCCGCTCCACCCTTCTCGCCGAATATGATGCTGGTCCGCTGCGCATCGGTGCGGAAGTGACCGACTCGCGCGGGTACGGCCAGAAGCGGAACAGCTCCGCCGGCACCAGCGATATCAATCCCGTCGAGCTCACCCAGGCCTATGTCGCGCTCGAGCTCGGCGATGCCTTTGCCGAAGGCTCCAGCGCTCTGCTGACCGCCGGCCGCTTCACCCTGCCGATCGGCTCCAAGCGGCTGCTCGACGCGGCCGGTTCCAGCAACCGCATCCCGGCTTATACCGGCGTCAACCTCGACTGGAAGAGCGCGGGCGGCGATCGCCTGGTCGCCTTCTGGGCGATGCCGCACCTGCGTGAGCCGGACGATGTCGAGAGCCTGCTCGACAATGAGGTCCAGTGGGACCCGGAGACGACCGATCTGCAGTTTTCGGGCGCCAGCTTCACCAAGGCGAAGGTGCTCGGCGGCAGCGTCGAAGTCTACGCTTATGCCCTGAAGGAGAAGGACAGCGCCGAGCGGCCGACCACGAACCGCCGCCTGTTCACCCCCGGCTTCCGCATCTTCCGCGCTCCGGCCGCGGCGATGCTCGATTACGAGCTCGAGGCCGCCTATCAGTTCGGCGCGGTCCGCGCTTCCAAGGCGGCGACCGATACCAGGGATCTGGACGTCTCGGCCTGGTTCATTCACGCAGAAGCCGGCCGGACCTTCACCGGCGCTTGGAAACCGCGCCTGTCCTTCCTGTTCGATCAGGCAAGCGGCGACAAGGCGAACGCCGCCACCTACAATCGCTTCGACGCCCTGTTCGGATCGCGCCGCACCGATTTCGGTCCGGTCAGCCTGTTCGGACCGGTCAGCCGCGCTAACGTCGTCTCCGGCGGCGTCCGCCTCGAGGCCGCGCCGTCGAAGCGTTTCGACACGATCCTGACGGCGCGCGGGCTCTGGCTCGATTCTCCGACCGACAGCTTCGGTGCGACCGGCGTGCGCGATCGCGCCGGAACGAGCGGGCGGCATGCGGGCCAGCTGTTCGAGGTCCGCGGCCGCTATTGGCTGATCCCGAAGGTCGCGCGGCTCGACGCCACCCTCGCGTATCTCGACAAGGGCAGCTTCCTCGAGGACGCGCCGAACGCCCCGGACAGGGGTGATACGCGCTACGCGGGCGTCGACCTGACGTTCGACTTCTGAGCCTCGACGAAGGCGAAGCGGAGGGCCGGCGGCAGAAATGTCGTCGGCCCTTCGCGTTTTGCCGCACAGCTGTAGGCCGCTGCGCCCGGCGTCAGGCCGTCGGCAGTACTATGTCGAAGGTGGCGCCTTCCCCTGGACTCGAGCGTGCCGTCAGCTCTCCACCGTGGGATTCTATGATCGTGCGACTGATCGCCAAGCCGACGCCCATCCCCTGCGCTTTGGTGGAGACGAAGGAGTCGAAGATCGTCGGCAGAACATCCGCGGGGATTCCCGGGCCGTTGTCGTGCACCCGCAAGCGTACGACGCCCTTTTCTTCCTTGGCGGCGATGTCGATCCGGCCGTCGCTGCGGTCGCCGATTGCCTCGATCGCATTGCGGACCAGATTGACGAGCACCTGCTGAAGTTGGATCCGGTCGGCCAGGACAACCATTTTCGCCGGAACATCGTAGCTGACGGTCACCGTCGAGCCGGTCAAAGCGAGGGCGGTCGCCTCCCGGACGCAATCACCCAGAGAGACGGAATCCCGCTTCACCTCGCCCCGCATGGTCATCTCACGCAGGCGCCGGACGATGGTCGCCGCCCGGTGAACGCTCTCCCGCAGGTGCGCGAGCACTTCGCCGAGGGTGGCCGGATCGGCGCCTCTGTTGAGCAGCCCGTCGATCGCCGAGGACTAGTTGGTGATGCTCGTCAGCGGCTGGTTCAGCTCGTGGGCCATCGCCGATGACATCGTGTCCATCGCGCTGACCCGGGAGATGTGGATCAGATCGGACTGGAGCTTCTGCGCCACCGCGCGCTCGGCCTCGAGCTTCTGCTCGAAAATGCGGCGCTCGGTGACGTCCCGAACGACTCCAAGGAAGCGGTTGTTGCGATCCTTGCCGCGCGGGACGATCTGGGCTCGGCTGTTCAGGTAGCGCAGCTCGCCGTCGGCGCGAATGATCCGATATTCCTCGTCGAAGATGGCTCCGGTCTCGTAGGAGAGCGCCTGCCGGCTCAACATCCTCTCGCGATCACTTTCCTCCACGAAGCTGTAGAACAGCTCGTTGGAGGGGACGGTCGACCCCGGGTCCAGGCCGAAGATGCGGAACGTCTCGTCGGACCAGCTGAGCGTTTGGCTCGCCGGATCGAACTCCCAGGCACCGACGCCCGCGATTCGCAGCGCCTCCAGCAGCAGTTCCTCTCGATCGGCGGCTCGCTCGACCGCTTCGAGGAGAGCCTCGGGATCATCGAACTCCTGCTTGAGGAGAGCGCCGAGCCCGCCCCAGCCCCGCAGGCCGCCCGCTGTCACGCGCCGCTCCGAGGACATGGTCACGCTCCGATCCGCTCAAGCGATGCGTCGACGGAACGCAGCTGGTCCCCGCGTTTACGGCTCGCATCGGCATGCCCGAGGCGGGCACGTGATTGAGGATAGAGGCATTTTCGAGAGTGTCGAGACTCAACCTTGCCCCTGCGGGAGCGGGTCGTGCCAGCGCGCCTAGAGCTGGGCGGCCGCCGGGAGTCCGCCCCCGGCGCGACGCGGCCTCAGCAGGCTTCGCGCCACGGCCGTCACGGCATGGCGCGGCGTGCGCCACGGTTGCGCGCCGCTGCGCCCCCGGGCCTCGATGAGGGCGGCGGCCGGGAAGGCGACGCTGGCGCGAAGTCCCGCCACCGGCGAGGCGTTGCGGATGCCGCGGCGGGCGCTGTTCAGCACATGGACGATCATCTCGCGCGGCTGGACGGCGCCCTGCTCGGTGACCGCAGACAGTCGCATCAGGGCAATCACGCCCATCGCAGCCGAAATCAGGAAATAGAACTGCCACCAGTTGAACGACAAAGCGACGACCTCGGCCACGCCTTCCGGGCTGGTCCAGGTGAGATCGAAGCTCAGCTGGCGATGTGCGAAATAGCTGGCGAATAGGCCCCCGATCAGCGGAGCCACGCCCGCCGCCGTCGACGTGATCAGCGAGCTCGTCGCCATGTAGACGTGCGCCTCGCCCTCCGGCGCCGCCTTCATGGTGATCGCGTTCGAGGCGAGCGCGACGCCGGCCGATGCCATTCCCATCAGGATGTGCAGGGTGATCAGATAGGCGGAGCGGCTCGATCCGAGCTCCGGCACGATCGCCATCGCGGCGATGCACGCAATGAAGCCGGGGGCCGCCACGGCGAGCACGGTCTTGTTGGCGAAGCGATCCGAAAGCTCGCCCCAGCCGCGCAGGACCAGCAGGTTGGAGAGCTGGCTGATGATGCTGAGGAACAGCACGAAGCCGGCAGAATAGCCCGCCTGCTGCACCAGAAAGACGGTGAAGAAGGGCAGGGCGAAATTCACGGCGAACTGCCACGAGGCCAGGAAGCGGACGATGGTGAGGAAGTTACGGTCCTTGAGCGGCTTCTTGAGCAGGCCGTTCAGGCTGCGCCGGTGCGCCGGGCGGACCATCTCGGTCTCCGGCACATGGGCAAGCTGCCAGGTGCTGACGAGGCTTGCGGCAAATCCAGCCGCGTAAAGGGTGAAGAAGACGATGCCGGCGCCCGCATAGCCGCGGTTGGAGAGCTCCAGCGCGCCGGCGGCCGAGGCGGTGCCGGCCGCCCCGAGGAGCGTGGCCCAGACGGTGCGGCGAGCGAAGAACTTGCCGAGTGTGTCGGACGGGACGAGATCGCGGATCCAGCTGTTCCACGAGCAGCCTGCGACCGAGTTGAAGGCGCAGTGGACGATCTCTCCGATGACGAGAAGGGCGAGCGCCACATTCTTGTTCGGCAGGAAGGCGAGGGCGGCCATCAGCGGCAGGGCGAGGCGCGCGGTGAACAAGGCGCAGATCGAGATCAGCCGGCGCGAGCGGACGCGCTCGACAAGGAGGATCGCCGGCGCCTGCAGGAGCTGGCACAGGAAGGGTACGGCGGCGAGGATGCCGATCACGGTCGGTGAGGCGCCCAGGAACAGGGCGTAGGCAACGAGGACGACACCGCTGTTCAGCGTGCCGACGATCGTCGCGAACGCGGCATCCGCCATCAGCCGATTGACGCCGCGATGGAGCTCTTCGGGGCTCACCGAGCCCTGCACATGGGTAAGTCTCATGGAGAGATGGAACTGCTTTAGCGATTGGAGAGAGGCCGCCGCCGCTGTCCGCGTCTCAGGGGCCGCCGGCTAATTAGGGCGACCGTCGCACCGCTTCGATTGCGGGAAATCACGTTAGGTAATGCTACCTAGCACCGTCCTCCGACACCTGCCGGGCCCGCGGCAGCGTGAAGACGAAGGTCGTGCCCCCGTCCGGGTTGACGATGGCACGAATCGATCCTCCGTGCTCCTCGATGATCGTCCGCGAAATGGAGAGGCCGACGCCGAGGCCCTGATCCTTGGTGGTGACGAAAGGCGTGAAGAGCCGCGCCTGAAGCTCCTCGTCGAGGCCCGGCCCGGTGTCGGCGACCGTCACCTCGGCGAACTCCCCGTTCGGCCGCGCGGTGATCAGAAGCTCGCGCCGGCTCTGCGACGCCATCGCCTCGATCGCATTGCGCACGAGGTTGAGCAGCACCTGTTCGATCTGCACGCGATCGACGAATATGTCGATGCTATGGGCAACGACGCGGCATGCGATCCCGGATGCGGTGGCTCCGATCAGCGCCAGCCTCAGGCTCTCGTCGATCAGCGCGCGTATGTCGTGCACCTCCCGATTGTTGTTGCCGCGCCAGAGCATGGTGCGGATCCGCCTGATGATCTCCCCGGCGCGGGCGATCGAGGCGCGCGCCTGATCGAGCGCCGATCCAGCCTGCTCCGGCACATCGGCGGATCGCTGGACGAGGACGCTCGCGACCCCGACCCAGTTGGTCGCGGCAGCGAGCGGCTGGTTCAGCTCGTGAGCCAGGGTGGCAGCCATCGCGCCCATGGCGCTGAGGCGCGAGACGTGAATCAGCTCCGACTGGAGCTGCTTGATCTTCGCGTCCGCCTCCACCCGTGCGCTGAGATCGGTCATCGCGCCGATCATCCGTCGCGGGCTGCCGTCGTCCCGGCGAAGAACGTAGCAGCGATCGAGAAACGTGGCGTAGCTCCCGTCCGGACGTCGGAAGCGATACTCCAGCTGCCATCTCGGCGCGGCACTGTCGGCAAGGAAGGCGCGGAGACTCGCGAGCGTCGGCTCCCGATCCGCTGGGTGGATGTTGTTCTCCCACCAGGTCCAGGTTGCCTCGGCGGGGTCTTCGCAGAAGGCGCCGATCGCGCGACTCCACGTGAGCTGGTTCGCATCGAAATCGCGATCCCAGATGATGTCGTTGGTGGCGAGCCCGACCAGCTCCGATCGCTCCACCAACCGCTCGAGAGCGGCTTCGGCAACCACTTGGTCGTGCACATCCTCCGTCACGCCGTAGACGAACGCCGCACCGGCCGTCTCATCGTCCCGGCCGACGGCGCGCGTCCGTAGCCAGCGGTAGCTGCCGTCGGCGGTAAGGCCGCGGAAGCGCAGGTCGTAGCTGCCGCTGGCGAACCGGGCCTCGCGCGCGGCGGCGAAATATTGATCGGCATCGTCGGGATGAACGAACTGCCGCCAGCCGTGGCCGAGCGCCTCCTGGATGGGCCGGCCGGTCAGCTCGGTCCATGCCCTGCTCACCCAGACGAGATCGTTCTCCCTGTCCGCGATCCAATGGAGCTGCGGGCTGCAGGCCCAGAGGCAGGTGAGATGATGCTCGCGGCGGCGCCTCGCCTGCTCATAGCTTTGGAGTTCGGCCAGCGCGGCGGCGATCAAGGCACTGAGATCTTCGGAACACAGGGGAGCGCCCTGCGCATCTTCGAGGATGCGCAGGGCGTTGTTCAATTGAGGGGGTGCATCAGCACGGTCGAGATACGGCACGACTTCCCCTGCTCGTCGGCGATTCGTCGCACCTTAAAAGGGTCGCCAGTCCAATGCACTAGGCGCGCTCGGCCGCAGCGTTGCAAAGGTTGGCATGGTTCGGGGAAGACGCTGCGGTGGCGCGCCGATCAGGCGGTGCGGACCAGGGGGCGCCGGCGGTAGACTCCGGCTTCCTCGGGAACGCTCGGCGCTTCGGCGGCGATGCGACGGCCACCGCGGGCGAGGCCGGCCATGCGCTCGAACAGACTTGCCGCACGGACTTCGGCCGGCGCCTCGTCGTTCGATTCCGGGACCGGAACCGGCGAGGGCGCGGCGATCTTGCCGGGCGTCACCCAGATCCGCTGGCCGTCGGTGGGCATGTCGCTGCCGGCAATGGTCGGGGCGATCAGGCGAGCCTCGGCGGTGAGCACCGGAACCGAGACGGGCTGCATGACAGGGGCAACGGCCTGGCGACGGGTCTCGACGGGCGAAACCGGCGGCGGAGTCTCCTCGGCGGCGGCCGCCTGGACGCGCGGCTGCGAGATCGGAGCGGCCGCCGGCGCTGCGGCGGGAGCGGGAGCCGGAGTCGCGGGCTTGCGCGCGATCGGAAGACACGGCGTGAGCGGATCCTGGCGTGCCGCCGGGACGGCTTCCGCTTCGCTGTCGATGCCGGTCGCCACGACCGAGACGCGGATGCGTCCCTCGAGTTCCGGGAGGAAGGACGAGCCCCAGATAATGTCGGCATCCGGATCGACCACGCTCTTGATGTGGTTCGCAGCTTCATCGATCTCCATCAGGCGGAGATCGTCGCCGCCGGTGATCGAGATGATCAGGCCCTTGGCGCCGTCGATTGCGCCGTCGAGCAGCGGATTGCGGATCGCCGCCTCGGCCGCCTGGACGGCGCGGTCGTCGCCGCTTGCCTCGCCGGTGCCGAGCATCGCGTTGCCCATCCAGCCCATGATCGCGCGGATATCGGCGAAATCGAGGTTGATGACGCCGGGCATCATGATCAGGTCGGTGATGCTGCGCACGCCGTGCTCCAGAACCTCGTCGGCCATCTGGAAGGCCTGGCGGAACGTCGTGTCCGGGCTGGCGACGCGGAACAGGTTCTGGTTCGGAATGACGATCAGCGTATCGACGCAGGACTTGAGCTCGGCGAGGCCGTCCTCGGCGGAGGCGCTGCGCTTGCGGCCCTCGAACGCGAACGGCTTGGTGACCACGCCCACCGTCAGGATGCCCTTGGCGCGGGCGGCGGCGGCGACGACGGGCGCCGCGCCGGTGCCGGTGCCGCCGCCCATGCCGGCGGCGACGAAGCACATATGTGCTCCCTCGAGCGCGCGGTCGATCTCCTCGATCGATTCCTCTGCGGCAGCCTTGCCGACCATCGCCTGGGCGCCGGCGCCCAGGCCCTGCGTCGCGCCCCGCCCGAGCTGGATCCGGACCTCCGCGGGCGAGGCGTTCAGCGCCTGCGCATCGGTGTTGGCGACGATGAACTCGACGCCATGGACGCCGCCGCGGATCATGTTGGCGACGGCATTGCCGCCGGCGCCGCCGACGCCGACCACGCAGATGCGCGGACGAAGCTCGGGGTTCGGACGTGGGTCGAGATCGAACATAGGAGTGTCCCCGTTCTGGCCCCTATCCGGGCCGTTCTGATTATTCGTCGATGAAGAGGCCGGCGCCGCCCTGGCGCCCGGCGGCGGGTCCGCAGATCAGGCCGCGAGGAGGCTCGGCTCGCTCTCCGGCTCGCGCAGCACGTAACCGCGGCCCCGCAGGGTGCCGATATAGCTCTCGCCGGTGCTGGTCGCCGCCAGCTTCTTGCGCAGCCGGCAGATATAGACGTCGATCACCTTGCTGATCGGCTCGTCGAGGTGGCCGTAAACGTGGTCAAGGAACATTTCCTTGGTGATCGGCCGGCCGCGGCGCAGCGCGAGCAGCTCGAGCACCGCATATTCCTTCGCGGTGAGATCGACCGGGTTGCCGTCGAGCTCCACCGTCTTGGCGTCGAGATCGATGGAGAGGCCGCCGGTGCGCACGATGCGGTCGGCATGGCCGGACGAGCGGCGCACCAGAGCGCGGAGACGAGCCGCGAGCTCGCCGGGGTGGAACGGCTTGGTGACGTAATCGTCGGCGCCGTCGCCGAACGCGGCGACCTTGGTGTCGATATGGTCGACGGTGCTGAGCACGAGCAGCGGCGTCTTGATCTTCGCCGCGCGCAGCTTTCGAATGAGATCGAATCCATGAAGATCCGGCAAGTTGAGCTCGGAGACGATCACGCTGAACTCAAAGGATCGGGCAAGATCGAGAGCGTCCTCGCCGCTGGCCACCGCCTCGACGTTGAATCCACCGCTGGAAAGCGCGACGCTGAGCCGCTTCCGCGTCATGACGTCAGGCTCGACCAAAAGGATACGCATCACAAGACCCCCGAATTGATTGACCGATTCGGGCGATTTCGTCCCAAGGGTCGCCCTTCACCCTGACGAGATCCTGATGCCCCGGGAAAGGTTAACCGGGAAGCGCGGGAATCTACCTTAGGTGGAAGTGCGTAGCCTTACTGGCAGGCGGCCGCGGCCTGGGCTAGGTGGGTCGGCACCGTCGAGGAACTGCAGCATGACCGATTTTGAAGTCCGTCCGGATGATGTCCTCGTGATCATCGATCCGCAGAAGGATTTCTGCCCTGGCGGCGCCCTTCCCGTGGCGGGCGGCGACGAGATCATGCCCGGTATCGCTGCGCTGGCGCAGCGTTTCCCCCTCGTCGTCATTACCCAGGACTGGCACTCGCCGGAGCACGCGTCCTTCGCCGGCAATCATCCTGGCGGGGTGCCGTTCGCGACCGCCGAGATGCCGTATGGGGCGCAGGTGCTCTGGCCCGACCACTGCGTTCGGGGCACGCCCGGCGCAGCCCTCCATCCGCGGCTCGTCGCCGCAGCCGACCGGGCGGACCTGATCCTGCGCAAGGGCACGAACCCGGCCGTCGATTCCTATTCTGCTTTCTACGAGAACGACCAAATCACCTCCACGGGCCTCGCCGGCTATCTGCGCGAGAAGGGCGCGCGACGCTGTGTCCTGGTCGGTCTCGCCTACGATTTCTGCGTTGCCTATTCGGCGCTCGATGCGGTTCGCGAGGGCTTCGAGGCGGTGGTGGTGAAGGATCTCACCCGCGCCATCGCGATGCCTGCCGCCGAGGGTCGCACCACGAGCGACGAAGCCGAGGACCGCTTCGCGCGGGCCGGGGTCACTGTTCTGTGAGCAAAGCCGCGCCGGCATCCGCGGACGAGGGAAAGCTTGCGCCGGATGCGCGTTGACGCCTCGTGCCGCGTTTCTACTTCAACGTCTGCTGCGATCGTTTCGAGGCCACTGATGTGGTCGGGGAGCATTGCCGGGACGAGACGGCGGCTCATGCCGAGGCGCTGCGCGCCGCCCGTGCCATCGTGCGCAAGCAGTTGCTCGCCGATGATCTTCCACAACATGGCTGGATCGAGGTCGAGGACGAGAGCCATCGAACGGTATTGAAGGTGCCGCTGCGCTCCGCGGCCTATTAGTCAGACGCCGCTTCAGTCGTCGGTTTCCCGCTCCCGACGGTGGCGCTTCAGCATGTTTTCGGATTCGTCGAGAAGCTTCTGGGTCTTCTCGATGCTCTGACGCAGAGCCTGCTGGCTCTCCTCCACCTCGCGCGATTGCCGTTCGCGCCGCTCTTCCCGGGTTTCTTTGTCCACGGTCATGGCTCTGTTGGTCCGAATCGGTCGAGGTTTACCTTGGGCGATGAAGATTCGGAAGACGAATGCGTGTTACGTTGGAACCGCTCTCAAGGAAGGACGTTCAGGCAGTCCCCCCGCGGTGATCAGGATCCCCCCCCCACCCCACTGATCACCACCCAGCCCCCGGCCCGAAAGGGCTGGGGGCTTTTCATTTCAGGCCCAGACAGGCTTCGACCGTCGGCCCGGATGGACCGGGTGGACGTGATCAGGAGGCGGCAGCCTTGAGGGGTTGGGAAGCGGCCGCGCCGGCCTCGGCGGCGCCCACGATCGCGGCGTTCAGCTGGTGGGGCGTGAACGGCTTCGCCAGGACCTGCACGTTGTCCGGCCGCCGGGCGATCGACTGGGCGTCGGCATAGCCGGTGATGATGATCGCGGGGAGGGTCGGACGAAGCTCGCGGGCCTGCCGGATCACCTCGGCGCCGGAGACGTGCGGCATCGCGTAATCGGTAATCAGCAGGTCGATTCCGTCCGCCGTGTCGCCGATCATGCCGAGCACCTCGCGACCGTCCGAAGCCTCGAGGACCTCGTGACCCAGGTCGGCGAGAAGCGCTGCGGTTGTCGCCCGAACGCCGTCATGATCGTCGACCAGCAGGATACGAAGCGGCGTCGCCTGCGCATCGCCGAGCCGCCGACGTTCCGGATCGTCGGCTCGCGCCGTGACGTTCTCGGCCGCGCGCGGCAACCAGATCTCGGCGCGGGTCCCCTCGCCGACGATGCTGTTCAGCCGGAAGGCGCCGCCCGATTGCTTCGCGAAGCCGTAGACCATCGACAGGCCGAGGCCGGTACCCTTGCCCACTTCCTTGGTGGTGAAGAAGGGTTCCATCACCTGCTCGAGGAGCTCGGGGGAGATGCCGCAGCCGCTGTCCGCGACGGTCAGCACCACGTAGCGGCCGCCGGTCACCCCGTCCTCACCCGCCTCGCCGACGTCGCGATTCTCCGCCGAGACAGAGATCGTGCCGCCATCCGGCATGGCATCGCGGGCATTGATGATCAGGTTCATCAAGGCGAGCTCGAGCTGGGCCTGATCGGCGAAGGCGCACCAGAGGCCATCGTCCATCTGCCAGTCGAGCTCGACAAGGCCGCCGAGGGTATGGGCGAGCAGGTCGGTGACCGCCGTCGCCAGCGCCGGGATCTCGATACACGCAGGCTCGAGCTGCTGGCGGCGTGCGAAGGCGAGCAGGCGGCCGACGAGATCCGAACCCTGCTCGGCCGCGCGCTTGGTCATGTGCAGGATCTTGAGCTGCTCCTCGGGCAGCTCGGCCCGCCGCTCGATCAGGCCCAATCCGCCGAGAACGGCGGCAAGCAGGTTGTTAAAGTCGTGCGCGATGCCGCCGGTGAGCTTGCCGATCGCGTCCATCTTGCGCGCCTGGACGAGCTGGCTCTCGAGATCCTTGCGATCGGTGACGTCGAGCAGGGTGCCGGCGAATTCGATCGGCTTGCCGTCGGCATCCCGAAGCAGGACCGCCTGATCGAGGAAATGCCGATACTGGCCGTCGGCATGCTGCCAGCGGTATTCGACGGCCATCGAACGGCCGTGCGGGCGCCCGGCCAGCGCAGTCCCGACCCGCTCGCGGTCGTCCGGGTGGAGCCGGTCGGCCCACAGGGTCGGAGTCTTCTGGATCTCTTCGAACGCATAGCCGGTCAGCGCCCCGAAATTGCCGCTGACGAACTTGGGGACGCGCGGGGCGGCGTCGAGCGCCTCCAGATAGAGGACGATCGGCAGCGACTGGATGATTGCCGCCTGCCGCTGCTCGGCGAGACGCAGCTCCTGCTCCACCCGGAGGCGTTCCGCGTTGGCGCGAAGGTTGGCGTCGAGCAGCGCCTGCTCCTGGAGCGCCTTGCGCTGGATCTCCCGGCGCATCGCGAACAAGTCCACGAAGACCGCGACCTTCGAGCGCAGCACCACCGGATCGACCGGCTTGAACACGTAATCGACCGCGCCCATCGAATAGCCGCGGATCAGGTGCTCGGCCTCCTTGTTGACCGCCGAGAGGAAAACGATCGGGATGCGCTTGGTCTGCTCCCGGCTGCGGATGATCTGAGCCGTCTCGTAGCCGTCGATCCCCGGCATGTAGACGTCGAGCAGGATCACCGCGAAATCGCCCTTCAGCAGGTGGCGCAGCGCCTCCTCGCCGGACCGTGCCTCGACGATGTCGCCCACGTCCTCCAGCACGGTGCGGATCGCGAGCAGGTTGCGCTCGTCGTCGTCGACGACCAAGACGCGCGGGCGCTCCGCAGCCTCGTCCGAGGCCGCGCCCGAAGCCTCGGGCAGAGCCGCACCATCGCGGGCAATTCGGGGACTGATACGCATTCCGCTCTTGCTCATTCCGCCGCGTTGAGGCTGTCACCCTGCGCCGAGCGCACGTCGTCGCGCGCACGGGCAATCCAGACGCGCAGGAGCGCCAGCAACAGGTCGATGTCAACCGGCTTCGCGATGTAATCGGAGGCGCCGGCATCGAGGCACTTCTGGCGGTCTCCCTTCATCGCCTTGGCGGTGACCGCGATCAGCGGCACCTCGGCGATCTGGGGACGCTTGCGGATCTCCTGCATCGTCTCATAGCCGTCCATTTCCGGCATCATGATGTCGATCAGGGCGATCTCGATGCCCGAATGCTGCTCAAGGATGGCAATGCCGTCCTTGCCGCCTTCGGCATGAAGCACCTCGACGTCGTAGCTCTCGAGCACGCTGGTCAGAGAGTAGATGTTCCGGATGTCGTCGTCGACGATCAGGATCTTCGCGCCGGCGAGCTCGGGCACCGCGCGCAGGCTGGTCGTCGGCAGCGCCGGCGCTTCCTCCGGATCGCTGACGATCTCGAGCAACGGTGCCGAGGTCCTGATGTGGTTGGCGAGATCACGGAACACGCGGGCGAGCACTTCCTGATCGGCCGGTTTCTCGGTCACGCCGAACGCACCCATGTTCATCACCGAGGCGAGCTTGTCCGCACCCGAGATGACGTGGATCGGAACGTGGCTGGTCTGGGCATCGTGCTTCAGCAGATCGAGCAGCACGAAGCCGTCGATGTCGGCGAGGCCGAGATCGAGCGTAATGGCGTGCGGCTGGAGCTTGCGCGCCATCGCCAGCGTACCGGCTCCGGCCGTGGAGACGACGCCCTTCAGGCCGGCGCCATGCGCCAGGTCGAGCAGGATCGAGGCGAAGGTGGGATCGTCCTCGACGATCAGCACGAACGGATCGTCACCGAGATCATCCCGGTCGTCGCTGACCTCGAAGCCGGTCGGCAGCGCCGAAGGCACCATCGCGCCCGTGTTGTCATAACGTGCCGTGCTGCCGCCGGCGGCCGCGCTCGGGGCGGCGGCCTGCAGCGGCACGTACAGGGTGAAGGTCGAGCCCTCGCCGACCTTCGAGGTCACCTGCAGCTCGCCGCCGAGCAGCCGTGCAATCTCGCGGCTGATCGAGAGGCCGAGGCCGGTGCCGCCGTACTTGCGGCTCGTCGTGCCGTCCGCCTGCTGGAAGGCTTCGAAGATGAGCTTCTGCTTGTCCTCGGGAATGCCGATGCCGGTGTCGGTGACCGCGATCGCGATCGCCTGATCGACGCCGCGAAGGACCGGGTGGCTCGGGCTCCAGCCGCTGCGCGCGGTGCTCACCGACAGGGTCACTCCGCCATGCGAGGTGAACTTGAAGGCGTTGGACAGCAGGTTGAGCACGATCTGCTGGAGACGCTTCTCGTCGGTGCGGATCGCGCCCGGCAGATTGGGGTCGAACTCGACGTTGAAATCGAGGTTCTTGTCGGCCGCCAGCTGGCGGAAGGTCCGCTCCATATGCTGCTTGAGACCGCTCATCGGCATCTCGCCGACCTCGATCGACACCGTGCCCGATTCGATCTTGGAGAGATCGAGGATGTCGTTGATCAGGCTCAGCAGGTCGGAGCCCGCGGAGTGGATCGTACGGGCGAAGTCGGTCTGCTTCTCGTTGAGGTTGCCCTGCGGATTGTCCGCCAGCAGCTTCGAGAGAATCAGCAGCGAATTGAGCGGCGTCCGAAGCTCGTGCGACATGTTGGCGAGGAACTCGGACTTGTACTTGGAGGTGAGGGCGAGCTGCTCGGCCTTCTCTTCGACCGCGCGGCGCGCCATCTCGATCTCGATGTTCTTCGCCTCGACCTGCTTCTTTTCGTTCTCGAGAAGCTGCGCCTTCTCCTGCAGCTCTTCGTTGGTCGCGTGGAGCTCTTCCTGCTTGGTGGTCAGTTCGGTCTGACGCGCCTGCAGCTCCTGGGTGAGCAGCTGGGACTGCTTGAGCAGGCCCTCGGTACGCATCGTCGCGGCGATCGTGTTGAGCACGATGCCGACCGATTCCATCAGCTGATCGAGGAAGCTCTGGTGAGTCTCGTTGAACTCGCTGAACGAGGCGAGCTCGATCACTGCCTTGACGTCGTCCTCGAACAAAGCGGGCAGGATGTTGACGCTGGCCGGCTTGGCGTGGCCGAGGCCCGAGCCGATGCGGATGAACTCGCCTGGCACGTCCTGGAGCAGGATCGGCCGCTTGTCGGCCGCCGCCTGGCCGACCAGACCCTCGCGCAGCTTGAACTCGCGCTTGAGCTCATCGGCATTCTCCGCGCCGTAGCTGGCGACCAGCTCCAGCTTGGTCTCCTCCTCCTCGCGCTTCGTCACATAGAAAACGCCATATTGCGCGTTCACCAGCGGCGCGAGCTCGGACATGATCAGGTTCGAGACGGTGGTGAGGTCGCGCTCGCCCTGGAGCATGCGCGAGAAGCGGGCGAGGTTGGTCTTCAGCCAGTCCTGCTCGGCGTTCTTCAGCGTCTGATCCTTGAGGTTGCGGATCATCTCGTTGATCGTGTCCTTGAGCGCCGCCATCTCGCCCGATGCCTCCACGGCGATCGAGCGGGTAAGGTCGCCCTTGGTCACGGCGGTCGCCACGTCGGCGATCGATCGCACCTGGTTGGTGAGGTTGGCGGCGAGCTGGTTCACGTTGTCGGTGAGGTCGCGCCACAGGCCGGCGGCGCCCGGGACGCGCGCCTGGCCGCCGAGGCGGCCCTCGATGCCGACCTCGCGGGCCATGTTGGTCACCTGATCGCCGAAGGTCGACAGCGTCTCGATCATGAAGTTGATCGTCTCGGCGAGGGCGGCGATCTCGCCCTTCGCGTCCACGGTCAGCTTCCGCTTGAGGTTGCCCTGCGCCACCGCGGTCACCACGTCGGCGATACCGCGCACCTGGTTGGTGAGGTTGGTGGCCATCAGGTTCACGTTGTCCGTGAGATCCTTCCAGGTCCCGCCGACGCCGGGCACCTGCGCCTGGCCGCCCAGCTTTCCTTCGGTACCGACCTCGCGGGCCACGCGGGTCACCTCGGACGCGAACGAGTTGAGCTGGTCCACCATGACGTTGATCGTGTCCTTCAGGGCGAGAATCTCCCCCTTCACGTCGACGGTGATCTTCTTGGAAAGGTCGCC
>NZ_SPDV01000004.1 GCF_004564275.1 Sphingomonas parva (ex Maeng et al. 2020) | reverse complement strand
TGGGAAGGCGGCGAGAGCAGCTCGATCCTCTCCGCCGCGGCCGGCCAGACGCTGACCTTCACCGGGGTTCTCGGCGTGTTCAACACGACGGGGGCACCGGCCAGCCTGCGCTTCGGCTCGGCGACCGATAGCGGCACGATCGTCCTCGCGCCGAGCTTTACCAGTCTCAGCGTCGGCGATCCGGGCGGGCTGCTCGCGGTCGAGGGCGGAATCCTGCGCGCCGGGGCCGGGACGAGCGGGCTGCCGTTCCTCGCCAACCACCTTGCCGTCACGCGGATCGACGCCGGGGCGACGCTCGACTTCAACGGCGCCAACTTCTCGGTCAACTCGATCAAGAATCTGCAGGGTAGCGGCACGCTGACCAACAGCGGCGCGACGGTGATCCGCAGCGGCAATTTCTCCGGCACGGTCGCCGGCGCCGGCGGCATCACCAAGACCGGCTCCGGCATCCTGACCCTGAGCGGCCCGCGCACCTTCACCGGCCCGGTGCGGATCGACGACGGCCTGCTCCATCTCGCCGCCGCGCCCGGCATCTCGGCCGCGGCGAGCGGCCCGACGGTCCGCTACGACGACGGCATCGTCAACGCGAGCGGCCTGGTGCTCGGCGCCGATCTCGTCACCCTCGAGGTCGCCTCCGGCACCGCGACGCAGAGCGGCGGCCTCTCCGAGGTGGACGGGCCGAACGGCATCGAGAAGATCGGCGCCGGCATGCTGATCCTCGGCGGACCCGGCAGCTATACGGGGACGAGCCGCCTCAGCGCGGGCGGCGTCACCCTCGGCGACGCCTCGGCGCTCGGCACCGGCGGGATCGCGATTTCGGGCGGTTCGCTGCGCTCGACCGCGACCGGCACGCTGGCCAATTCGCTGAGGTGGGAAGGCGGCGAGAGCAGCTCGATCCTCTCCGCCGCGGCCGGCCAGACGCTGACCTTCACCGGGCCTGTCGCCGTGTTCAACACGGTGGGAGCACCGGCCAGCCTGCGCTTCGGCTCGGCGACCGATAGCGGCACGATCATCCTCGCGCCGAGCTTTACCAGCCTCAGCGTCGGCGATCCCGGCGGGCTGCTCGCCGTCGAGGGCGGAATCCTGCGCGCCGGGGCCGGGACGAGCGGGCTGCCGTTCCTCGCCAACCACCTCGCCGTCACGCGGATCGATACCGGGGCGACGCTCGACCTGACCGGCGCCAACTTCCTGGCTAACTCGATCAAGTCTCTGCAGGGCGGCGGAACGCTGATCATCGACGGCACGGCACCGATCCGCAGCGGCGATTTCGCGGGTACGATCACCGGCACCGGCGGCGTCACCAAGCTTGGCGGCGACGCGCTGATCCTGTCCGGCAGCAACAGCTTCACCGGCGGGCTCGTGATCGCCGGCGGCACGGTCAGTCTCGGGTCCGACCTCGCCGCCGGGGGAAGCGGCAGTTTCATCCGCACCACCGGATCGGTGATCGATTATGCCGACGGGGTGGACAATGCGACGCCGATCGAGATCGCGTCGGACACGACCCAGCTCCAGGTGCTGACCGGCAGCGCCACCCAGAGCGGCGTGATCAGCGAGGATGCGCCGCCGCGCGGCTTCGAGAAGATCGGCGATGGCATCCTCGCGCTGACCGCCGTCAACACCTACACCGGCACGACGACGGTCAGCGCCGGTGCGCTCGCCGTCTCCGAGCATGGCAATCTCGGCAACAACAGCGGCGGCGGCAACGACCTCGTGCTCGACGGCGCGACCGCCGGCCTGCTGCTCACCGGCAATTATTCGTCGGACCGCAAGGTCACGATCGGCAGCGCCGGCGGCGCGATCGACACGGCGGGCTTCGACGCCGATTTCGACGAGACTTCGTCGGGCGAGGGCGTGACGTTCGATGGCCTGCTGCGCAAGCAGGGCAACGGCACGCTCAACCTCTACGGCGAGGGCTTCGGCAACGGCGGCCTGTCGATCGAGCAGGGGACGGTGGCCTTGTGGGCCGATTGCGGCTGCGGCGGCAACGGCGCCGCCGGAACCGGCACGATCACCATCGCCGGCGGCGCGACGCTGGCGGCGCCGCTCGATCCGCTCGAGGTCCTTGCCAACGACATCGTCTCTGCCGGATCCGGCGCCACGCCCGCGCTGATCGACGCCCATGGCGACGGCAATGGCACCGAGCTCACGCTCGAAGGGACGCTGTCCGGCGGCGACTTCGCTTTCATCAACTCGTCGTTCAGCGATCCCGACACCGATCCCCGTTCGGCCGTGTTCCTGACCGGGAACAACACGTACGGCGCGACCAGCGTCGGCGCCGGCGTCCGCCTCACGATCGGCGACCGGTCCGCACCCAGTCCGACCTCGGGAACGCTGGGCACCGGCGCGGTCCATCTCGCCAAGCACAGCGCGCTTGCCTTCGGCCGCTCCGACACGATGGTGGTCGGCAACGTGATCGACGGCGAGGGCGCCGTCCTGCAGCGCGGCCGCGGCACGACCGTCCTCGCCGCATCGAACAGCTACAGCGGCCGCACCCGCATCAACCGCGGCACGCTGCAGCTCGGCGCCGAGGGCGCGCTCGGCACCGGCGGGCTGACCCAGGAGGGTGGGACGCTCGACCTCGCCGGCTTCGACCTCACCCTGACGGAGGTTTTCGGCACCGGCGGCAGGATCCGCAATTCCGCGGCGGGGACGACCAGCACGCTCACCCTCGACGTGACCGGCTGCGACTGCGACGCCTATCTCGGCAATATCCTCGACGGCGCAGGCGTGGTCGCGCTCGTGAAGCAGGGCAGCGGGAGCGTCCTCCTTGCGGGGAACAATGACTATTCGGGCGGCACCCTGCTCAGCGACGGCGTGCTCGGCACCGCGTCCGACAGCGCGCTCGGCACCGGCGGGCTCGTCCAGACGGGCGGCACGCTCGACATCTATGGTCTGCTGGGCCTTGGCTCCCTCGCCGGGACCGGCGGCGAGATCACGACCAGTTCCGGTGGCCCGGCCATCCTGGGCGTGTTCGGCGGGACCACGACCTATGCAGGAACGCTGCGTGACGGGACGGGCCCGAACGTGCTGGCGCTGACCATCGGCGGGAGCGCGGACCTGACGCTGGGCGGCTCCAACGATTTTTCGGGCGGAACCGGGATCCTGGACGGCACCCTGCGTCTCGGCGCCGCCGACGCGTTCGGCACCGGCGGGCTTTTCCAGAGCGGCGGCACGCTCGACCTGAACGGCTTCGATCTCACCCTCGAGGAGATCTTCGGCTTCGGAGGACAGATCGGCAACTTCGCTACGGGCACCGCCAGCACCCTGACCATCGATCCTTTCTGCGGCTGCGCCGAATATTCTGGCGACCTGATTGACGGCGGCGGCACGCTGGCGATGGTCAAGACCGGTCCGAACGACATCTCTCTCGCCGGCAACAATTCCTACTCGGGCGGCACATTGCTGAGCGACGGCGGCCTGATCGCCGATTCCCCCAACGCGCTCGGTATCGGCGGGCTGGTGCAGACCGGCGGCGAGCTCGACGTCTACTACGGCGCGCTGACCATCTCGTCGCTCTCCGGAACGGGGGGCAGGATCACCACCAACAGCGGCGGCCTCGGCACGCTCGTCGTCACCGGCGGCACCACCAGCTACGCCGGAACGCTGCGCGATGGCGACGGCATGCTGGCCCTGACCCTCAGCGGCAGCGCGGACCTGACGCTGACCGGCACGAACAGCCTGACCGGCGGGATCATCGTCGACGGCGGGTCGCGGCTGCGCCTCGGCGCCAACCTGGCGGCGGGCGGCGCGGCCAATTTCATCGAGACGACCGGATCGGTCGTCTCCTATGCGAACGGAGTCGACAATGCGACGCCGATCACCATCGCCTCGGACACGACCCGGCTCGAGGTGCTCGGCGCCGACAGCGCGACGCAGAGCGGCGTGATCGACGAGGATGCGCCGGGACGCGGCTTCGAGAAGATCGGCACCGGCACGCTGACACTGAGCGCGGCGAATAGCTACAGCGGCACGACGAGGATCTCCGAAGGCACGCTCGCCGTCTCGAACGGCGGCAACCTCGGCGACGGCAGCCCGGGCAACGGCCTGGTCCTCGACGGCGCGACCGCGCGGCTGAAAGGGCTCGGCAGCTTCACGATGACGCGGCCGATCGAGATCGGCGGCGGCGGCACGATCGATCCGAACGGCTTCGCGATCACCCTGCGCGGCGAGATCAGCGGCGGCGACCTGGCGCTGGGCGGCGCCGCGGGCGGCAATATCCAGCTCTACGGCGACAACAGCTACGGCGCGACGACGGTGGCCGCGAACACGAAGGTCGGCGTCGGTATGTTCGAGGCGTCGGGCACGCTCGGCAGCGGCAAGGTGACGCTGGCGGATCCCTCCTCGTGGCTCCTGTTCGGACGCACCGACGATACGATCGTCGGCAACGTCTTCACGGGAAGCGGCCTCATCCAGATCGGCGTCTCGCCCGGGAAGACGATCACGCTCACTGGCGTCGCCGGCGGCACTGACGATTTCACCGGCGAGCTCTGGCTGAACAGCGGCACGACGCTGCTCAACGGCACGCTCGGCGATCACGTCGGCCGGAGCGCCCGCATGACCGTCGGCAACGGGCCGAGCGGAGCGGCGCTCAGCGGCGGCGGCACCTTCCTCGGCGACGTCTTCGTCACGGACAACGGCGTGCTCGCGCCCGGCAACAGTCCGGGGACACTGACCATCGGCGGCGATCTCACCCTGTCCGGCGCGAGCGTGCTCAACTACGAGCTCGGCCAGCCCGGCGTCGTCAACGGCCCGAACAACGATCTGATCGTCGTCGGCGGCGATCTGCGGCTCGACGGCGTGCTCAACGTCACGGCGTTCGGCAGCGGCTTCGGCCCCGGCTATTACCGGCTGATCAATTACGGCGGCACTCTCGACGATCACCTTCTCAGCATCGGCAGCATGCCGGCCGGATTCTCGCCGACGGTCACGACCAATGTGGCCGGGCAGGTGAATCTGCTGTTCACCGACGGCGCCACCCAGCTGATCCAATATTGGGACGGCACGGACCTGACCGGCGCGAGCAACGCGAACGGGGGTGACGGCGGCGCCGGCACCTGGACGGCCACCAGCACCAACTGGACGACGCCGACCGGCTATTCGATCAACGATCAGTGGCGGAAGGAGGTCGGCGTGTTCGCCGGCGCGGCCGCAGGCCTGGTGACGGTGGACGGCACCCAGGCGTTCCAGGAGCTCCGCTTCCAGACCGACGGCTATCGGCTGGTTCCGGACGGCGGCGGCGGCGCGCTCGAGACCACCGGCGGCTTCTCGATCATCGACACGGCCGCGGACGTCACCGCGCGGCTCGATCTCGAGCTCGAAGGCGCGGGCGGACTGACCAAGGCCGGCGCCGGCACGCTCGTCCTCGGCGCCGCCGCGAATTACGGCGGCGCGACCTCGATCGCCGGCGGCACGCTGCGCACCGCCAGCGACCTCGTCTTCGCGAGCAATGTGACGGACGTGGATGTTTCGGCCGGCGCCACGTTCGACGTCTCCGGAACGCTGCAGGAGATAGGCGCCCTTTCCGGCGGCGGCGGCGTCCTGCTCGGCAGCGGCCGGCTGATCTCGAGCGGGTCCTCCTCGACCTTTTCGGGCGCGATCACCGGCGACGGCACCTTCCGCAAGGTGGGAAGCGGCCTGCTGACCCTGACCGGGACCAGCCAGGTCGGCACGCTCGACATCGCCAGCGGCGGTGCGCTGAGGATCGGCGCGACCGGCAGCGTCACCGCGGACCTCGTCGACAATCGCGGCAGCCTGACCAACGCGGGCGCGGTCGTCGGGCCCTTGTTCAACGCCGCCGCCGCGACCGTCGTGAACGGCGGCTCGATCACCGGCGACGTGACGAACAGCGGCAGCTTCTCGTCGACCGGGTCGGTCGAGGGCAATCTCGCCAACCTCGGCGGCGCCAGCACTCTGCAGAACCAGATGCTCGGCAACATCGCCGTCGACTCCGGCAGCGTGACCCTGACCGGCACGACGACCGGGATCGACGGGCTCGATCTCGGCGGCGGCAGCGTCTCGCTCGGCGGCTTCGCAACCAGCATCGGCTCGCTTTCCGGGACCGGCGGCGAGGTGCGGATCGGCGGCACGATCCTGACCGTCGGCAGCGCCGGCCGCACCACCAGCTTCGCCGGCACCATTTCACAGTCAGGCGGCCTGACCAAGGTCGGCACCGGCACGCTCACCCTCGGCGGCAGCAACACCTATACCGGCACGACGACGATCAGCGCCGGGACGCTGGCGCTGTCGGCGAGCGGCGCGATCACCAGCAACGTCGTCAACGACGCCCGGTTCACCAGCCTCGGCTCGGTGACCGGGGACCTGCAGAATGCCGGCACCGCGCGCATCCAGGGCCGTCTCAGCGGCGACGTCGCCAATCCCGGCGTGGTCGAGCTGACCGGCACGACGATCGGCGTCGACGATTTCGCCAACCAGGGCATTCTTTCGGTGCTCGCCGGCACCAGCGCGATCAACACCCTCGGCGGCGCCGGGGCGGTGACTTTCGCCGGCGGCAATCTCTCGCTCGGCGCCGCCAACGGATCGATGACGATCTCGGGCGCGATCGGCGGATCGTCGGGCAGCCTGACCAAGACCGGGACGGGACCGCTGACGCTCAGCGGCGCGAACACCTTCACCGGCAGCACGAGGGTGCTGGGCGGCACGCTCGCCATCGCCTCGGGCAGCGGCCTCGGCGGAACGGTCGAGAACCAGGCGGTGCTGCAGAACGGCGGACGGATCGGCGGGCTGACGACCAACAGCGGCAGCCTGAGCAGCATTTTCGTCCTCACCGGGCTGAGCAACAGCGGCAGCGCGCAGGTGCGCGGCGAGCTGAACGGTGCGGTCGCCAATTCGGGCACGTTGACCCTGACCGGCGCCACGACCGGCATCGACGCCCTGACCCAGACGACGAGCGGCACCTTCGACCTCGCCGGCAACGACGTGACGATCGGCTCGCTCGCCGGGGCAGGCAACGTCCAGCTCGGCAGCGCCGCCCTGCGGCTCGGCGGGAACGAAGCGACGACCGATTTCGCCGGAACGATCGCGGGCGCCGGAAGCGTGACCAAGACCGGGACAGGCGCATTCACGCTCTCGGGCGCGAACAGCTACGCCGGCGGTACCGCGATCGAGCAGGGCACGCTGGCGATCGCTGCGAGCGGCTCGGTTGCCGGCGACGTCGGCAATTCGGCGACGTTCAGCAACGCGGGCCGCGTCGGCGGGGTGCTGGTCAACGCCGGGGTGGCGAGCAACAGCGGCACGATCGGCATCGGCGTCGGCAATCTGGGCGGGGGGCAGTTCACCAACAGCGGCACGGTAAACGGCGGACTCGGCAACGCCACCGGGGCGCGGGCGACGAACAGCGGCACCATCACCGGCGGCGTCTCCAATCTGGGCGAGCTGGCGAGCAGCGGGACGATCGGCGGGACGCTCGACAACAGCGGCACCGCGTCGCTGCGGGGCAGCATCGGCGGCGCCTTCAACCAGGGCAGCACCGGCTCGGCCGTGCTGACGGGCGCCCTCTCCGTCGCCGGCAATTTCACCCAGGCCGCGCCCGCGCGCCTCGATCTCGCCGGCTTCGACGCGCAGACCAGGACGATCTCGGGCGCCGGCACGATCACGCTCGGCAGCGGAACGCTCACCACCGGCACCGACGGCGTCTCGACGATCTTCGCCGGGACGATCTCCGGCGCCGGCCGCCTCGTCAAGACCGGGGCGGGCAACCTGATCCTGACCGGCAGCAACGACATCGGCGGCGGCACGACGATCTCGGCCGGTGCCGTCCAGATCGGCAATGGCGGCACCACCGGCACGCTCGGCGGGCCAATCGTCAACAACGCCTTCCTGATCATCAACCGCAGCGATGCCCTGACCCTCGCCGGGCCGATCAGCGGGACCGGCATGGTCTTCCACAACGGCACCGGCACGACGACGCTGACCGGCGCGAACAGCTACAGCGGCGGAACGCGAGTCTCGGCGGGCCGACTGGTCGGCAACACTGTGTCACTTCAAGGTGACATAAGGAACGATGCGAATCTCGAGTTCGCCCAGGCCGTTGGTGGAACCTATGCTGGACGGATCACCGGCACCGGCATGCTGGAGAAGACCGGCGCCGGGCTGCTGACGATGAGCGGAGACAGCGGCACCTTCACCGGCGGCACCTTCGTACGCGGCGGCGGGCTCAACGTCGCCGGCTCGCTTGCGCGCTCGGTGGTGACGATCGGCAACGGCGGCACCCTGTTCGGCAACGGCATCGTCGGCGGCATCGTCGCCCAGGCCGGCGGCACGGTCGCTCCGGGGAATTCGGTCGGCGTCATTCACGTCGCGGGAGACGTCACTTTCGCGCCCGGCTCGACCTATCTGGCCGAGGTCGACGCGACCGGCGCTGACCTGATCCTCGCCACCGGTCGCGCCAATCTCGCCGGCACGATCGCCGTCGCCAATTCCGCGCCGCCGGTGCCGTTCGGTACCAGCTATCTGCTGCTCCACGCCGATTTCGGCCGCAACGGCACGTTCGGCACCAACAGCTTCTCGGGCTTCAATGCCGCATACCGGCCCGAGATCCTCTACACGGCCAACGATGTCCTGCTCCGCCTCGCGCCCAACAGCCTGGCCAACATCGCTGCGGGGACGAGCTTCAGCCCGAACCAGCAGAGCACACTCGACCGCATCGATGCGGCAGTCGTCGCGGGCTACAGTCCGCAGCCTTTGTTCCCGCTCTACTTTCTGGGGGCGGCGGGCCTGCCGGGCGGGCTCGATGCGCTTTCCGGCGAGATCTACGCGACCACGATCCGGGTGCTGCTCGACGACCGGCTCGTCCGCGAGGCGACCCTCGACAGGCTGGTCGCGCTGCAGCGCCAGCCCGGCGACGGGGACGGCGCGTGGTTCCAGGCGGTGCGCTCCTGGGGGAGCGGCGACGCGGACGGCCTCGGCCAGGCGTTCGACAGCGACGTCCAGGGCTTCATCGCCGGCCTCGACCATCAAGGCAGCTTCGGCACCGGCAGCTGGCAGATCGGCCTGCAGGGCCATTGGCTCGAGACCAAGATGGGCGTGGACATGCTCGGCAGCCGCGCCGAGGTCGAGCGCGCCGGCGCCGGCATCCATGTCGGCTTCACCGCCGGCGGCTTCGCCGCGCGGATGGGGGCCAACCTCGCCAAGCTCGATCTCGACGTCCGCCGCGACGCCGTCTTCACGGGCTATAACGAGCGGATGCTGGGCAGCGGCGACGGGCTGATGTTCCAGGCGTTCGGCGAGATCGGCTATTCCGTGCCGCTCTCGGCAGCCGCCACGATCGAGCCGTTCGCGAGCATCGCCGTCACCACCGTCGATTTCGATCCGATCGTCGAGAGCGGGACCGCGGCGCTGGAGGTGCGCACCGGCCGGGAGGCGCTCGGTCTCGCCACCATCGGGGTGCGCGGCAGCGCCCGCTTCGGCGGCGAGGACTCCGGCTTCGCGCTCGACGGCAGCCTCGGCATTCGCCACGCTTTCGGCGACCGGACGGCCACGCCGATGATCGCGCTGGCTGCGGCGCCGCTGCAGGGCGGGACGATCTGGTCGCAGCAGATCGACAGGCACGCTGTCACCGGCGAGCTCGACGCGCGCTACGATTTCAACCCGCGGATCAGCCTCAGCGTCGGCTATTCGGGCGTGATCGGGGCCGACGCCCGCGATCATGCCGCGAAGGCTAAGCTCAGCATCCGCTTCTGAGGGGGAAACGGCTTTGCGCACCGAGCGACGGCTTCTAAGCGTCGTGCCATGATGTTCGCCACCAAAAGCGCCCGCCGGCGCTTAGCCGCCGGAGCCACGCTCCTGCTCCTTTCAGCCTGTGCGACGGCACCCGTCGGTTTCTCCGAGGCGGCGGCGTGGCGCGCGCAGGCGGCACGGGTCGAGATCGTCCGCGACGACTGGGGGATCGCGCATGTCAGCGGCGAGCGCGATGCCGACGCCGTGTTCGGGATGATCTACGCCCAGGCGGAAGACGACTTCAATCGCATCGAGACCAATTACCTGGTGTCGCTCGGCCGGCTCGCCGAAGCGGAAGGCGAGACGGCGATCTGGCAGGACCTGCGCGCCCGGCTCTACATGGACCCGGCCGACCTCCAGGCGCGCTACGCGGCCTCGCCGGCGTGGCTGAAAGCGCTGATGGACGCCTGGGCCGGCGGGCTGAACTTCTACCTCGCCACCCATCCGCAGGTGCGGCCGCGGGCGATCACCCGCTTCGAGCCGTGGATGGCGCTGTCGTTCACCGAGGGCAGCATCGGCGGCGACATCGAGAGGATCGATCTTGCCGCGCTGGAGGCTTTTTACGGCGGCGGCCGGGCGACGATCGCCGCCGCCTCGCGCGATCTCGAGCCGCGCGGCTCGAACGGCTTCGCCATCGCGCCGGCGCGGACCGCCCACGGCAAGGCGCTGCTGCTGATCAACCCGCACACCAGCTTCTTCTTCCGCGCCGAGCAGCAGATGACCAGCCGCGAGGGACTCAACGCCTATGGCGCGGCGACCTGGGGCCAGTTCTTCGTCTACCAGGGCTTCAACGAACGGGCCGGATGGATGCACACGTCGAGCGGCGTCGACGTCGTCGACGAGTTTTTGGAGACGGTGGAGCGCCGCGGCGACGGCCTCTTCTACCGATACGGCAAGGAGCGGAGGCCGGTGCGGACCGCCCCGGTCACCCTGCATTTCCGCGCCGCCGACGGGACGATGAAGAGCCGCACGTTCGAGACCTATCGCACCCATCACGGGCCGATCGTCCGCGCCGAGGGCGGCAAATGGGTCGCCTTCGCGATGATGCACAAGCCGGTCGAGGCGCTGCAGCAATCCTGGCTGCGCACCAAGGCGACCGACTATCGCAGCTTCCTCGAGGTCGCGGCGCTGAAGGCGAATTCGTCCAACAACACGCTGTTCGCCGATGCCAAGGGCAACATCGCCTATCTCCACCCGCAGTTCATCCCGGTGCGCGACGTCCGCTTCGACTATTCGAGGCCGGTGGACGGCGCGGATCCGGCGACCGACTGGCGCGGCCTGCACCGGATCGAGGAGGCGCCGCACGCGCTCAATCCCGCGAACGGCTGGCTGCAGAACACCAACAACTGGCCCTATTCGATGGCCGGCGCGCAGAGCCCGCGGCCGGAGGCGTTCCCCCGCTACATGGACACGTTCGGCGAGAATCCACGCGGGCTGCACGCGATGCGGGTGCTCGGCGCGCGCAGCGACTTCACGCTCGAGACGCTGCGCGACGCCGCCTACGACAGCTGGCAGCCGGGATTCGCGGCCTTGGTCCCGCCGCTCGTCGCCGCCTGGGACCGGCTGCCCGCCGGCGCGCCGCTGAAGGCGCGGCTGGGGCAGCCGGTGGCGCTGCTGCGCGCCTGGGATTTCCGCTGGAGCAAGGACTCGGTGCCCAATTCGCTCGCCGTCTTCTGGGCGGACCGGCTGATGCAGGATCTGACGCCCGAGGCGCGGGCGCGGCGCAACCAGTTGGTCGAGACTCTCCTCGCAGAGACGGACGATGCGCAGAAGCTGGCGGCGCTGGCCGATGCCGTCGCCCGTCTCGAGCGCGAGTTCGGAAGCTGGCGCACGCCCTGGGGCGAGATCAACCGCTTCCAGCGGCTTACCGGGGACATCGTCCAGCCTTTCTCCGACGCGGGGCCGAGCATCGCCGTTCCGTTCCCCTCGGCGATCTGGGGATCGCTCGCCTCGTTCGGCGCGCGGCCCTATCCCGGGACGAAACGCTGGTACGGGACGAGCGGCAACAGCTTCGTCGCGGTCGTCGAGTTCGGCGACAGGGTGCGCGCCAGGGCGGTCAGCGCCGGCGGCGAGAGCGGCGACCCGGCGTCGTCGCACTTCAACGACCAGGCCCAGCTTTACGCCGACGGCGCCCTGCGCGACGTCTATTTCTATCCCGAGGACGTGCTTGCCCATGCGAAGCGCCGCTCTCGGCCGGGGGAGTAGGGTTCGTGGGAATCCGCCCCTGAAGGGAGGGGAGTGTAGCCGCGGCATGCCTGGAAGGCATGCCGGAAGGCGGAACCCGGCTGCGCGGCAGCCGGTGCGCGAAGCACGGTGGAGGGGTGTCAGCGCCTCGACGGGGCGCCGCGTGTCTGCAGACGCTGTTCCCCCTCCGTCAGGCTGCGCCTGACACCATCCCTGCCAGGGGAGGATGGTCGGGCTCGCGGCGCCGCTACGCCAGCTCGCCGACTCGGCTAGGTGGCACGCCGAAAGTGCCGCGGAAGGCGCGGGTGAAGGCGCTGAGGCTGGCGTAGCCGAGCTGGGCGGCGATGTCGGTGGCGCTGGCGGCATGGCTCTTGAGCAGCCGGGCCGCCGCCTCGAGGCGCAGGCGCCGGTGATAGGCGAGCGGCGGCAGGCCGAAGACTTCGGAGAAGCTGCGGGTGAGGTGAAAGCGCGACAGAGCCGCGTGGGTGGCGACCTCCTCGAGCGTCACCGGCCGCGCGGCATGATCGTGGAGGAAGCAGCGCGCCCGCTCGACCCGCTGCAGCGTCTCGATGCGGGTCGATTGCTTGAGGCAGGCGAGGCGCTCGAGCCGGTTGGCGAAAGCGGCGAGATAATCTTCCGCGCCGATCGTCGCCTCGTGGACGATCCGCCGGGCGAGCGCCGGGCCGGCGGCCGGCCGGTCCGCCAGCAGCCGGGCGTAATTGCCGAGCGTCGCGGCGAGCGGATCGATCCGGCTCCCCGACAGGGCACGGCCGAGCCCGAGCGCGGGATCGCCGGCGACCGCGGCATCGCCGTCGGTCGAGAGATAGATGCACAGGCCGGTGGTGCGCTGCGGCCCGTTGGTGCGCGCCTCGAACTCGACGCCGGCTTCGACCAGCATGAACTCGCCGGCGCCGAGGCGGCGGGTGCGGCCCTCGATCTCATAGACCTCCTCGCCCTCGAGCACGTATTTGACCGACGGCGCGAGCGCCCGCAGGCGGCTTCGTCCGGCGCCAAGGCGGGAGAGGACGACCGTGCCGCTGCTGAGCGGCAGGCGGACACCTTCGCCATGGGCTTCCATGACGAAGAAGGGCGGAGCAGGGGGCGCGGATCGGGACCCGGCCTCGAACATTGTCGCTTCCATGCGAGCAAGAGAAGCAAATAGGATGCCAGCTGCGCCCCGAGAGAAAACACGTGTAATCGACGCCGCCGCGCGGGAAAATGTCCGATTTCGATCACACGGCGTACGGATTCGGACGCGATGAGGATCGCCACGTTCAACGTCAACGGGGTGAATGGCCGGCTTCCGTTGATCCTCGAATGGCTCGAGGAGACGCAGCCCGACGTCGCCTGTCTTCAGGAACTGAAGGCACCGGACGAGAAGTTCCCGATCAAAGCCATTGAGAAAGCAGGCTATGGCGCGCTCTGGCACGGGCAGGCGCGCTGGAACGGCGTCGCCCTGCTGGCGCGGGGCTGCGAGCCGATCGAGACGTGCCGCGGCCTGGCCGGCGATCCGGAGGACGGCCAGTCGCGCTACATCGAGGCGGCGGTGCGCGGCGTGCTGGTGGGTTGCCTGTACTTGCCGAACGGCAATCCTCAGCCCGGCCCCAAGTTCGACTACAAGCTGGCCTGGATGGAGCGGCTGCACGCCCATGCCGCCGGCCTGGTCGGGCTCGACTCTCCGGTCGTGCTGGCCGGCGACTACAATGTCATCCCGACCGACCGGGACGTCTACAAGCCCGAGCGCTGGGCCGACGACGCGCTGATGCAGCCGGAGTCGCGCGCCGCCTTCTTCCGCCTGCTCGACCAGGGCTGGACCGATGCGATCCGAAGCCTCCAGCCGGACGAGACGATCTACACCTTCTGGGATTATTGGCGGAACGCCTGGGGCCGCAACGCCGGCATCCGGATCGACCACCTGCTTCTCAACCATGCCGCCGCCCCGTTGCTGCGCGCGGCCGGTGTCGACCGCGACACCCGCGGCAAGCAAGGCGCCAGCGACCACGCGCCGACCTGGGTGGAGATCGACGTCTAGGGACGCGGGCGAGCGGTCGTGTCGAAAAGGTTTACACTCTCGCTGCCGTTAACCCTCGGCCGCCCCGGAAATCCGCGGTTGGCCCGGCTCTTGCTCGGTTAACGGCATGTTTAGAAAGCTTACCCGGTTGTTCGTCATCAAGACCCGTATCGAAGCCTTCGCGATCATCTACGCCATCGCCGTCGGCGCGGTGACGCGGGGGCTCGTCTATCTGCACCAATATCCGGGCATAAGCGGCAAGATGCTGTTCGCCGCCTGCACCGGCTCGGTGTTCATGGCCGGCGGCAAGCTGCTCGACGCGACCCGCGGCCCGCGCCACCGCCGCGCGAGCCTCCGCCGGGTGGTCGCCCGGGCGCGCACCTTCGGCTGACCGGCGGCCGCCGCACGCTTCCCGAAACTTGGCGTAAAATCCCAAAGGTCGGCGCCGCAGCCGCTGCGCAAAGCGGCCGCGATGCCGCGTTTTTGCCGGAAATCCGCCATTCCCGAGACTTGGCACAGCCTTTGTAATCTGTCGTGCAAGCCGCAGACACAGCGGACCGGACAGACCAGGGAGACACGCCATGTTCAACTTCGACACCCTTCGGGAACGCGCCATTGCGGCGGTCGCCGCCCTCCTTCTCACCGCCACGACGGTGGTCGCTTCGGCCGCCCCCGCCCAGCTCGCCGAGCTCTCGCCGGCCCAGATCGCGCAGGCCGAGGTTTCGCTCCATGCCTGAGGCGATCCATGTCGGCCGCGACGAGCTCGTGCGGATGCCGCCGCCGCGGCCGTGCCGCCCCCATGCCCCGCAGCCGCCCCGGCGCCCCGAGCCGTCGCGGCGCACCTTCACCGAGTTCGTGCCGATGAGCATCTTCACCCGCACCCGCGACATCGTCGCCGCCAATGTCTCCGACCTGCTCGATAGAGCGGAGGACCCCGGCAAGATGATCCGGATGATCATCATGGAGATGGAGGAGACCCTCGTCGAGGTCCGCGCCTCCGCCGCGCGGACCATCGCCGACCAGAAGGAGATGCGCCGCCAGGTCGCGCGCCTTTCCCAGCTCCAGGACAGCTGGACCGAGAAGGCCGAGCTGGCCCTCTCCAAGGGGCGCGAGGATCTCGCCAAGGGCGCGCTGAACGAGCGGCAGAAGGCGGCCGAGCTGGCCGACAGCCTCGCCGGCGAGATCGCGATGCTGGACGATGCGCTCCGCGCCTCGGAAGCCGACGTCGCCAAGCTGCAGGGCAAGCTGCGCGATGCCCGGACCCGGCAGAGCGCCATCCAGGCCCGGCTCGAGAGCGCGCACAACCGCGCCCGGATGCGGGAGATGTACGCCGGCTCCAAGGTGGACGAGGCCTTCTCGCGCTTCGACCTGCTCGAGCGCCGCGCCGATCTCGCCGAGGGCCGTGCCGATGCGCTCGCGCTCGGTGCCCCGAAGACGCTCGACGACGAGATCGCCGAGCTGCGCAACGAGGAGCGGGTCGCGGCCGAGCTCGAAGCCCTGAAGGCGCGCCTCGCGGGCCGGGAGGCCTGAGATGGGCTCGGAGATCATCATCATCCCGGCGATCTTCATCGGCCTGCCGTGGCTCATTCTCCACTACATCACGCGCTGGAAGACGGCCGCGACGCTGACCGGCGACGACGAGAGGCTGATCGAGGATCTCTACGATCTGTCCCGCCGCGTCGAGGACCGGCTCAACACCGTCGAGCGGATCCTTGCCGCCGATGCCCCGAACTGGCGCGCCCTGGCCGCCGACCCCCTTTCGACCGGTCTCGAAGACCGCAGCGACAACGAAAACCTCAGGAGGATCAAGTGACCCGCACATTCCGTCTCGACCGTCGCAACGGCAAATTGCTGGGTGTCTGTGCCGGCCTGGCGCGCATGACCGGCTGGGATGCGACCCTGATCCGCGTCGGACTCGTCCTCATCACCTTGTTCGGCGCCTTCCCCTGGACGCTGATCGCCTACGGCGCCGCGGCCGTCTTTGCCAAGAAGGGGGCGGCGAGCCTCGCCGATGATGCCGGCCGGCCGCGCTCGGCGCTGTCGGCGCGGGACCTGAGGGAGTCGATGCGGGACATCGACCGCCGAATGATCGAGGTCGACAGCTACGTGGCCAGCCCGAACCGGACCCTGGCCCAGGAAATCGACAGCCTGCGCTGAGCGCCGGCCGGACAATCAGCGCCCGTCCGGGCGGCAGGGACGCCGAGACGTCCGCGCCCGGACCGGCCCTCCGGGAGGAGAAGGACAATGAACGAAGTGCTGACCATGGCCGTCTTCGCGAGCTTCGCCCTGCTCGGTCTCGGCCTCACCCTGCTTGCCGGCCTGCGCGCCTGGTCCGGTTGGCTCGAGCTCAAGCGCCTCGAGCTGGGCGGCGCGGCGCAGGCGCGCGGCGAAAGCAGCGGCATGGCCGAGCTGATCGAGATGGCCGATCTCAAGGAGCGGATCCGCAAGCTCGAATCGATCGCCGCCTGCGTCGACCTCTGAGCCGGAGCCGGCCGGGGAGACCCGCTCCTCGGCCGGCCGGGCTTGCAGCGCCGCCCGGACGCCAAGGCAAGCCTCTCCCTCTCTCTTCGGCCCGCGCCGCGGGCCCGTTGGCAAGGCCCGCCATTTTCGGCTAGAGGCGCGGCACAGAGAGCCGGCGCCGGTCGTTCCAGCGCACGGTGAAGGAGAGAGGATGACCAGCCAAATCGAGCGCCCCAATCGGCCGGCGCTCTCGCTGCACGTGCCCGAGCCGAACGCGCGGCCGGGCGACGAGATCGATTTCAGCCATATCGAGATTCCGGCGGCCGGCAGCGTCCGCCGGCCCGACATCGGCGCGTCCCCGGCCGAGACCCATGAGCTCGTCTACTCGCTCGTCCGCGTCCTCGACGACGAGCGCAGGGCGGTCGGCCCCTGGGATCCGCGGCTCGACCCGGACACGTTGCTGCGCATCTACCGCGACATGGTCACCGTGCGGATCTTCGACGATCGCATGTATCGCGCCCAGCGCCAGGGCAAGACCAGCTTCTACATGAAGTCCACCGGCGAGGAGGCGGTGGCGGTCGCCGCCGCGCACGCGCTCGAACGCGACGACATGACCTTCCCGACCTATCGCCAGCAGGGCATCCTCGTCGCCCGCGGCTATCCGCTGCGCGACATGATGTGCCAGGTCTATTCGAACCGCGCCGATCCGCTGAAGGGCCGGCAGCTGCCGATCATGTATTCGTCGCGCGACTACGGCTTCTTCTCGATCTCCGGCAATCTCGCGACCCAATATCCGCAGGCGGTGGGCTGGGCGATGGCCTCGGCGATCCGCGGCGACAGCCGGATCGCCTCCGCTTACATCGGCGACGGATCGACCGCCGAGGGCGATTTCCACGCCGCCGTGACCTTCGCCGGCGTCTACCGCGCGCCGGTGATCCTCAACATCGTCAACAACCAATGGGCGATCTCGTCCTTCTCCGGCATCGCCGGCGGCGAGCTCACCACCTTCGCGGCGCGGGCGGTCGGCTACGGCATCGCCGGCCTGCGCGTCGACGGCAACGATCCGCTCGCCGTCTATGCCGCGACCCGCTGGGCGGCCGATCGGGCGCGGTCCAACCTCGGCCCGACGCTGATCGAGATGTTCACCTACCGCGTCGAAGGCCATTCGACCTCCGACGATCCGTCGGCCTATCGGCCGAAGAACGCCGGCGCCGCCTGGCCGCTCGGCGATCCGATCGATCGGCTGCGCAAGCACCTCGAGCTGCTCGGCGCCTGGGACGAGGCGCGCGAGACCGAGCTTCGCGAGACGGTCGAGGCCGAGGTCCGCGCCGCGCAGCGCGAGGCGGAAAAGCAGGGGACGCTGGTCACCTCGTCGATCGAGTTCCCGCAGGACGTCCGGACGATGTTCGAGGACGTGTTCGAAGACATGCCGTGGCACCTTCGCGAGCAGCAGGAGCAGATGGTCGCGGAGCTGGAGGCCAAGCGCAAATGACCGTCATGAACATGATCCAGGCGATCAACAGCGCCCATGACGTGATGATGGAGCGCGATTCCGCCGTCGTCGCGATGGGCGAGGACGTCGGCTATTTCGGCGGCGTGTTCCGCGCCACCGAGCACCTCCAGAAGAAATACGGCAAGAGCCGGGTGTTCGACACGCCGATCTCGGAGAACGGCATCATCGGCGCGGCGATCGGCATGGCCGCCTACGGCCTGCGCCCGGTCGCCGAGATCCAGTTCGCCGACTACATCTATCCGGCGTTCGACCAGTTGGTCTCCGAGGCGGCGCGGATGCGCTACCGCACCGCCGGCGAGTGGAGCCTGCCGCTCACCGTGCGCTCGCCTTATGGCGGCGGCATCTTCGGCGGCCAGACCCACAGCCAGTCCCCCGAGAGCCTGTTCGCGCATGTCGCGGGCCTGAAGACGGTGATCCCGTCCAATCCCTATGACGCCAAGGGGCTGCTGATCGCGGCGATCGAGGATCCCGATCCGGTGCTCTTCTTCGAGCCGAAGCGGATCTACAACGGCCCGTTCGACGGCTTCTTCGACCGGCCGGTGACGCCCTGGGCGAAGCATCCCAAGGCCGAGGTGCCGGAGGGGCATTACACCGTCCCGCTCGGCAAGGCGGCGGTGGTTCGCGAGGGCGAGGCGGTGACGATCGTCGCTTATGGGACGATGGTCCATGTCGTGCTGGCGACGATCGAGGCGAACGGCATCGAAGCGGAGGTGATCGACCTGCGCACGATCCTGCCGATCGACATCGAGACGATCGAGGAATCGGTGAAGAAGACCGGACGCTGCGTGGTGGTTCATGAGGCGACGCGCACCGGCGGCTTCGGCGGCGAGCTCTCGGCCCTGATCCAGGAGCGCTGCTTCTACCATCTCGAGGCGCCGGTGCAGCGGGCGACCGGCTTCGACACGCCTTATCCCCATTCGCTGGAATGGGCCTATTTCCCGGGACCGATCCGCATCGGCACCGCGATCAAGAAAGCACTGGAGGACTGATCGGTCATGGCGCGCTACGAATTCAAGCTGCCCGACATCGGTGAGGGCATCGCCGAGGCCGAGATCGTTGCCTGGCACGTCAAGGTCGGCGACATGGTCAAGGAAGACCAGCAGATCGCCGACATGATGACCGACAAGGCGACGGTGGAGATGGAATCGCCGGTCGCCGGCCGGGTCCTCGAGGTCGCGGGCGAGGTCGGCGACCAGATCCCGATCGGCTCGGTGCTGGTCGTCTTCGAGACCGAAGCGGACGGCGAAGCGGCCGACAGCGGCGGCCGGACCGACAATGTCGCGCTCGCCGACGGCCTGGTCGATCCGACGCCGGCGCAGCAGGCGGCGGTGCCGAGCACGGCGGAGGAGGGCGGTGCCGACCGCCGTCAGGGCGACCGCCGCGAGACGGAGCGGTTCGAGCCGAACCGCCGCGAAGGCGAGGACGACCGCCGCGCCGAGGCCCGCGTGCCGGCCGAGCCGCGCGCCGAGGGCCGCAGCGGCGACGAGCGCCGGCAGACCGAGGATCGCCGCGATACCGAGCGGTTCGAACCCAATCGCCGGGAGAGCGACGAGCGTCGGGCGACGCCGCCGTCGGGCCGCCCGGATGTCGCGACGGTCGCGTCCGGCGAGGTTCCGCCCGCCGCGGATGCAAGCGACGCGCACGCGCCGGCGGCGCGGTCGCACGTCCTCGCCTCCCCCGCGGTGCGCCAGCGCGCCCGCGACCTCGGCATCGATCTCGCCGAGGTCAGGACGGTCGCCGACCGCATCCGCCACGCCGATCTCGACGCCTATCTGCTCTACAACGGCGGCTCGGTGTCGCGGACCAGCGGCCCGCGCCGCCAGGACGAGATCGTCCGCGTCGTCGGGCTGCGCCGCAAGATCGCCGAGAACATGGCTGAGGCGAAACGCCGCATCCCGCATTTCACTCTGGTCGAGGAGTTCGACGTCACCGCGCTCGAGCAGACCCGCGCGATGATGAACGCCGACCGGGGCTCGAACCCGAAGCTCACCATGCTTCCGTTCCTGATCGTCGCGATGGCGCGGACGCTCGGCGATTACCCGCAGATCAACGCGCGCTACGACGATGACGAGAACGTCGTCTATCGCTCCGGCGCGGTGCATATGGGCATGGCGACCCAGACACCGAACGGCCTGATGGTGCCGGTGCTGCGCAACGCCGAGACCAAGAGCGTCTGGGACCTCGCCGGCGAGATCGTCCGCCTCGCCGAGGCGGCGCGGACCGGCAAGGCGAGCCGCGACGAGCTCTCCGGCTCGACGATCACCATCTCCAGCCTCGGGCCGATGGGCGGCATCACCTCGACGCCGGTGATCAACCGCCCCGAGGTCGCGATCATCGCGGTCAACAAGCTGGAGGAGAAGCCGGTGGTGATCGACGGCGAGCTCGAGATCCGCAAGCGGATGAACCTGTCGCTGAGCTGCGACCACCGGGTGGTCGACGGCTGGGACGCCGCGAGCTTCCTCCAGGACATGAAGAAGCTGATCGAGAACCCGCTGAAACTGTTGTCGTTATAGACGCCACCCGCGGCAGAGCCGCGGGTGGCTAGCGCAGGCGTGGCCGCCGCTTTCTCCCCTCCCTGGAAGGGAGGGGTTGGGGGTGGGTGCCGCCGAGGCACTCGGCGGCCTTCTGAAGGATCGCTTCGGCGACGCCGTCGGCATTGGTGTTCACGTCGGAATTCCAGAAGCGGATGACGGTCCAGCCTTCGGCTTCAAGGAAGCGCGTGCGCTCTGCATCGTACTCAGACTCGATATGCTGACTGCCGTCGAGCTCGACGACGAGCTTCGCTTCTCGACAGGCGAGATCCGCGTAGAATTGCCCGATCGGCAGCTGCCGCGTGAACTTCGGGCGATAGCGGGAGAGCAGGCGCCACAGCGCGCGCTCCTGGTCCGTCGCGTCCGAGCGCAGTTCGCGTGCCCGCCGCTTCCGCTTTGGATCGACCCGCCACCACATTGCGTGAGACTACCACCCGTGAGCGCTTCGCGCACCCACCCCTAACCCCTCCCTTCCAGGGAGGGGGACCGGTCGGCGAGAGCCACCCGCTATCGCGCCACCGTCTTCCCCGCTAAAGCGCCCCCATGCTGAAGACCACGTCCGCGCCCGATCTCGAAGCCCTGCGCCTGCTCGACGAGCGGCTGCGCTGGCTGTCCGCATGGACGATCCACAATGCCAACCACGTCCGCCCGTCCCCTGACGGGCTGAAGGTCGGCGGCCACCAGGCGTCCTGCGCCTCGATGACCGCGATCATGGCGGCGCTCTATTTCCATGCGCTCGGGCCGAACGACCGCGTGGCGGTGAAGCCCCATGCCGGCCCGGTGCTCCACGCGATCCATTATCTGCTCGGCACGCAGAGCCGCGAGCAGCTCGAGGCGTTCCGCGGCTTCGGCGGCGCGCAATCCTATCCGAGCCGGACCAAGGACCGGATCCCGGTCGATTTCTCGACCGGCTCGGTCGGCCTCGGCGTCGCGGTCACCGCCTTCCAGAGCCTGGTGCAGGATTATCTCCTCGCCCACGGCATGATGGCGCCGGCCGACATGGGCCGGATGGTCGCTCTGCTCGGCGACGCCGAGCTCGACGAGGGCAATATCTACGAATGCCTGATCGAGGCGGCGAAGCACGACATCCGCAACTGCTGGTGGATCGTCGACTACAACCGCCAGTCGCTCGACGCGACCACCGCCGATCGCATGTTCAGCCGCTTCGACGAGATCTTCGCAAGCTGCGGCTGGCGGGTGGTGACGCTGAAATACGGGCGGCTGATGGAAGCGGCCTTCGCCGAGACCGGCGGCGAGGCGCTGCGCGGCTGGATCGATGCCTGCGGCAATGCCGATTATGCCGCGCTCACCTATCTCGGCGGCGGCGCCTGGCGGGCGCGGCTCGCCCAGGATCTCGGCGATGCGGTGAAGCCGATCCTCGACACGCGCGACGACGAGGCGCTGCAGGCGCTGATGACCAACCTCGCTGGCCATGACCTCGAGAGCCTGGTCGCCGCGTTCGATGCTTGCCGGGACGAGGTGCCGACGCTGTTCATCGCCTATACGGTGAAGGGCTATGGCCTGCCGTTCGCCGGGCACAAGGACAACCATGCCGGGCTGATGAACCCGGGCCAGATCGCCGCGCTGCGCGAGCGGATGGGCATTGCCGAGGGCGAGGAATGGGAGAAATGGGCAGGCCTTGGCGGCAATGCCGCCGCCGCGGTCCAGGCGGCGGTGGAGGGGAGCCGCATCGCCCGCGCCAAGCGGGAGCGCGTCTGGGACGTCGCCGAGGTGCCGGCGATCCCGGTGCCGGCGGGCGAGGAGCAATCCACCCAGGCGGCGTTCGGCCGCATCCTGCTCGATCTCTCGCGCATCGGCGGCGCGCTCGCAGAGCGGATCGTCACCACCTCGCCCGACGTCACCGTCTCCACCAATCTTGGCGCCTGGGTGAACCAGCGCGGCCTGTTCCGCCGCCAGGAACTGGCCGACGTCTTCGCCGCGGCGAAGATCCCCTCGGCGCAGAAATGGAGCGGCGGCGCCGCCGGCCAGCACATCGAGCTCGGCATCGCCGAGAACAATCTGTTCCTGATGCTGGCCGCGCTCGGCCTCGCCGGCGACATGTTCGGCGACCGGCTGTTCCCGATCGGCACCGTCTACGATCCGTTCATCGCCCGCGGCCTCGATGCGCTGAACTACGGCTGCTACCAGGATTCGCGCTTCCTTCTGGTCGCCACGCCGTCCGGCCTGACGCTCGGGCCGGAGGGCGGCGCCCATCAGTCGATCAACCCGCCGCTGATCGCGCTCGGCCAGCCGGGCCTCAGGCATTACGAGCCGGCGTTCGCCGACGAGCTGGCGCTGCTGATGGAGGAGGCCTTCCGGCTGATGCAGCGGCCGGACGGAGAGAGCGTCTATCTGCGCCTCACCACCCGCACGATCCGCCAGGTGGAGCGCGACGACGAGAGCTGGAAGGCCGATGCGATCGCCGGCGGCTATTGGCTGCGGCCGCCCGCTGAGGGCGCCGAGGCGGCCCTGGTCTATTCGGGTGCGCTCGCTCCCGAGGCGCTCGCCGCCTGGGAGGTGCTGAAGGACGACGTGCCGGGGCTCGGCCTGCTCGCGATCACCTCGCCCGATCTCCTCCACCGCGGCTGGAGCGCGCGCACGGCGGCGCGCTGGCAGCGAGGCGCTGGGGCGCCGTCGCACGTCGAACGCCTCCTCGCCCCGCTGGCGCCGGGCGCCGGCCTCGTCACCCTGCTCGACGGCGCGCCGGCCTCGCTCTCCTGGCTGGGCGGGGTGCGCGGCCAGCGCGTCAGTCCGCTGGGCGTCGACCGCTTCGGCCAGACCGGCACGCTCGACGATCTCTATCGCGTCTATCGGCTGGACGTCGACGCGATCGTCGAGGCGGCGGCCGAGCTGTTCCTGGACGATTGATCCAAAGCGCCGCGCGCTTGGAACAAATTCCACCCCGCCACGCTCTTTCTCCAAGCATTTACACTGGAGAAACGCACATGCTCGGTAAGCTTCTCGGCGGGTACATCGGCCACAGGATCGGTGAGCGTTACGCGAACAACGGCCTCAAGGGCACGCTCGTCGGCGCCGGGGCCGCCGCCGTCGCCCGGCGCGGGGTCGGTCCGCTCGCGCTGCTCGTCGGCGGCGCCTGGGTGGCGAAGAAAGTGCTGAACCGCCGCAGCGGCCGCACCACGACTGCAAGCCGCGCCTGAACCCATCGGCCGCGGCGCGTCTCCCGCTCCGGCGGCTTTTCTCTGACGCCACCCCCACCCGACCCTCCCCCATCAACGGGGAGGGCGTTTGGCGTGCGAGCGACACTCCCTTCCCCTGGATGGGGGAATGCGCTGTCCATCTGCGCATCGGCGGGGGTGAAGCTGTTGCGGCGCACTGCTCGTGGCGCTCGCTGCGTTCGGGTGTGCAGGGCGCTGCTGAGCGCTCAGCCGTCTGCTTGCCCTTCGATCTTCAGCAGCCATAGGGCCGCGATCAGCGCCAGGATCGCGGCGACCAGGAACCAGCTGAGCCACCGCAGGTTGCGCGAGCGCACCGTCTCCACCTCGTGGCTCTTCAGCCGATGCAGGATGTCGCAGGCGCGCCGCTCGGCCGAAAGGAACACGTAGATCGCGCTGACCATGAAGGCGGTGGCGATCGCCTTGGGGATCCAGGCCGGCGCCATCTGGCTGAACAGTGCCTGGAAGCCGAGGCCGACCGCGACCGCGGCGAAGCCGGTGCGCATCCAGGCGGAGAAGGTCCGCTCGTTGGCGAGCACCGTCCGATCCTCGGCAAGATCGGTCCGATCGTGGGCCAGCGCCGTCTTGTCGCCGTCGCTCACTGTTCGCCCTGGGGCGTCTCCCCGGACGGCGCGGCGCGCGGCCGGTCGAGCCGGGGCGGCGGCGCGGCCGGCGGGGCGTCGATCACGGGGGCATCCTCGGGGGCCGGCTGCGGCCCGCCGTCCTGGACGCTCACGCCGGGTTCGGCGCCGGGCGCCACCGAGACGGTGAAGCCGTTGCCGTCGAGGCCGACGCCGACCTCGTAGCCGGTGCCTTCGATCGGCAGGGAAACATTGCCCTCGATCGCATCGCCGTCGGCCACTTCCTCGGCCGGGGCGGCGATCGGCGGGGCGGTGGGCTGCGCCGGCCGGGAGCCGATCGCCTGGGCGGTGAAATCGCGCCAGATGCGCGCCGGCAGGCCGCCGCCGGCGACGTTGCCGAGCGGGCTGTTGTCGTCATTGCCGACCCAGACGCCGACGACGAGATCGTCGGTGAAGCCGATGAAAAGCGCATCGCGGTTGTCCTGGCTGGTGCCGGTCTTGCCGTAGACCGGGACCTGCAGCGCCGCGCCCCGTCCGGTACCCTGCTGGACCACGCCGGCGAGCATCTCCTTCATCTCGTCGAAATTGGAATCGCTCGCCGCGCCGGCGACCGAGCGCTGCCACATGCGCTGCCACCAAGGCTTCTCTTCCTCGGCGAGGCCGCGCGCCCGCACCGGATAGGCGCCGGCGGCGACGGCGGCATAGGCCCGCGTCATCTCGAGCAGGGAGACGCCGGAGGTGCCGAGCGCGAGGCTCGGGTTGGGATCGAGCGGGCTGGTGACGCCAAGGTCGCGGGCGGCGCGGATGACGTTGTCCATGCCGACGCGCTGGGCGATGCGCACCGCCCCGACGTTGCTGGAGACGGCGAGCGCCTCGCGCAGGGTCAGCCGGCCGCGGTAGCGGTTGCCGTAATTCTTTGGCTGCCAGTCGCCGATGCGGAGCGGCGTATCCTCGATCACGTCGTCCGGATCCATGCCGGCGCGCAGTGCAGCCAGCCAGACGAACAATTTGAAGGTGGAGCCGGGCTGGCGCCGGGCCTGGGTGGCGCGGTTGAACGGGCTGCGCGCGTAATCCTTGCCGCCGACCATGGCGACGACCCGGCCGTCCGGCCGCATCGCGACCAAAGCGACCTGAGCGCGGCCAAGCCCGGCCCTGCGGATGCTCGCCAGCGCCATCTTCTGCAGTCGCGCCTCGAGCGTCGTCTGCACCTCCTGCGCGCCATAGCCTTCCTCGGCATCGCCGCGGGCGCGCGCGGCGGGAAGCACCCAGTCGGCGAAGTAGGTGCCGGTCGGCACCTCGCGCTGCGGCTCGACCTTCAGCCGCGCCGGCTTCAGCGCCTTGCGCTGGGCGGGCGTCAGCATGTTCTGCTCGATCATCGCCGCGATCACGACGCGGCCGCGCTGGCGGGCGAGATTGTAGTTGCGGGTGGGGGCGAGGCGCGACGGCGCCTTCACCATGCCGGCGAGCATCGCCGCCTGGGCGACGGTCAATTTCTCCGGCGGGACGCTGAAATAATGATGGGCGGCGGCGCGCAGGCCGTAGACGTTGTCGCCGAAATAGACGTTGGACAGATAGCGCTCGAGGATCTCGTCCTTGGTCAGCCAGGCTTCGAGCCAGAAGGCGATCAGCACTTCCTGGGCCTTGCGTCCTGCGGTGCGCTCGGAGCTGAGGAAGGAGATCTTGGCGAGCTGCTGGGTGATCGTGCTGCCGCCCTCGCGCACGCCGCCGGCGCCGAGGTTGCGCCACGCCGCCCGGGCGATGCCGCGGACCGAGATGCCGAGATGGTCGTGGAAGCGCTTGTCCTCGATGGCGATGAACGCATTGGGGACGTGTGCCGGAAGATCGGCGATGCGGACGGGATCGCGAATGTCGGCGCCGCGGCGGGCGATCGGCTCGCCCTCGGCGGACAGCAGGGTCAGGCTCGGCGCCGCGATCGGCTGCAGCGACTTGGAGAGGGGGGCGGTGATCGCCAGCCAGGCGACCAGGAGCATGAACAAGGAGATGCAGGCGAGGACCAGATGCCGCCAGCGCCAGCGCCGCCACCACGGCTTCTGGCGGGGCGCTTCGCCGCCTCCCGGGCCGGGGCCGAATTCCATCTGATCGGCCGGCAGATCCTGCCAGGTCCCCGGACTGTCGATACGCATCCGCTCTCCATAGACCCAGATCGGCCGGGGCTGAAGCCCGATCGTACGCGCCGGGTCCGACGCTACGCCCGCTGAACGATGCGGCCCGATTCAGGTTGCGACGGAATGCGCCGAGCCGTTGCGGAGCCGATCGGGCGTCACCTGCGCGGGACCGACACCGAGCGCGTCGAGGCCCTCGGGCCAGGCGCTGCCGGTGATCAGGGCCTCGACGATCGCCGCCATCGCCGGGGCGGTCTGGAGGCCGTAGCCGCCCTGGCCGACCAGCCAGAAGAAGCCGGGCGCCTCGCGATCGAAACCGGCAGTCGGCACGCGGTCGGCGACGAACGAGCGCAGCCCTGCCCAGCGATGGGCGATCCGCGGCACCGGCAGAGTGGTATATTGCTCGAGCTGGTGGGCGGCGAGCGCGACGTCATAGTCCTCCGGCCGCGCGTCGCACGGATCGTCCTCGACCTCGTCGACCGGCGAGACCAGGATCTGCCCCGCTTCGGGCAGCATGTAGAAGTCGCCGCCGGCGCTGTGCACGAACGGCCAGGCGGAGACGTCGGTGCCGGCCGGCGGATCGACGACGATGATCGTCCGCCGCTTGGGCTGCAGGCCGATCGGCGCCACGCCGGCCAGCGCCGCCATCCGGTCGCCCCAGGCGCCGGCGGCGTTGACCAGGATCCTGGCCGTCCGGCTTTCGCCGCCCTCGCTCCGCACCCGCCACCCTTCGCCGGTCGCTTCGATCGCCGCGATCCGCTGTCCGGTCAGGATCTCGCTCCCCGCGGCGCGGACCTGCCGGGCGAAGGACTGGAGCAAAGCGTCGGCGTCGAGCTTGAGCCCGGTCGGGTCGAGCACCGCCTTCACCGCCTGGCCCGCGCCGGTGCGCACCACCGGGCAGAGCGCCTCGATCTCCGCAGGGCCGATCCAGCGGACGGCGTCGGTAAACCGGGCCATCTCCGCATGCAGCGCCTCCAGCGCGGGGAGGGTCTCTTCGCGCGCGAGATAGATGGTCGGCACCGGCCGGGCGAGGGGCGTGTCGCAGAAGCCGGCCGGCTGCGCTTCGTAGAAGCTCCGGCTCCAGGCGGTGAGCCCGCGCACCGCGGCGTTCCCGATGCCGTAATGGCTGAACGAGACGCTGCGGCCGGACGAATGATAGCCGAGCGCATCCTCGGCCTCGATCACCGTCACGCGCATGTGGCGTGCCAGATGCGCGGCCGCGGAGAGACCGGCGATCCCGCCGCCGAGGATCAGCACGTCGCTCATGCCGGCAGGGCGGCCTGCCCGGATAGGGCCGCGAGGATCGCGTCGGGATGGCTGTGGTGAAGCATAGGGCCGGCGCCCTCTATCTCCGTGATCCGCGCTCCGGGCAAGAGCTTCGGGATCGGAGATCAGGTCCCACGGAGGATCTCGCGCAGGGGGCGGGATCAGGCCTCGGGCTCCGGGCCGAGCCCGATGGTTCGCGCCTGCCACATGCCGCCTCGACGGCGGGCGACGTCCAAGGCTCCGCCTCAGCCCTGCCAGATATTCGCCACGTGCCGCGGCAGGCGTCCGGGCACGACGAAGATCGCGTCGATCCTGATCGTGTCTCCGGCCTTGGCGTAACGCGGCACAAGCGCTTCGGCCGCCGCCGCGACGCGGCGGAGCCGATAGTCGTCGAGGGCGAGCGCCGCCTGCGCGGCGCTGCCCCGCGCCTTGACCTCGACGAAGGCGAGCGTTCGCCCGCGCCGCGCGACGAGATCGATCTCGCCCACCGGCGTGCGCACCCGCCGGCCGAGGATCGTCCACATCTTCAGGCGAAGCCACCAGGCGGCGAGCGTCTCGGCCCTGCGGCCGCCGCGCTCGGCGCGCTGCCGGCTCACTTGAGCTTCAGCGCCCGCTCATAGGCCTGGCGCTTCGGCACGTTGAGCGCCTCGGCGACCTCCGCGGCCGCACGCGAGGGGGAGAGGCGGGTCATCGCTTCCCTCAGCGCCGCATCGATATCGGCTTCCCCGGCCGCAGCCGCTTCCCCGGGCGGACCGACGACGATCACGATCTCGCCTTTCGGCGGCGCTTCGGCGTAGCGCGCGGCAAGCTTGGCGAGGCTGCCGGTCGCGGTCTCCTCGAACTTCTTGCTGATCTCGCGCACCACGGCGGCGGGACGGTCGCCGAGCCCCTGGTGAAGGGCCTCGAGCGCGGCGGCGAGCCTCGGGCCGCTCTCGTAGAGGACGAGCGTGGCGCGGATCGGCGCGAGCTCGGCGATCGCCGTCGCCCGCGCGCCGCCCTTGGCGGGGAGGAAACCGGCGAACAGGAAGCGGTCGGTCGGCAGGCCGGCGAGGGTCAGCGCCGCCACTGCCGCCGAAGGGCCAGGAATGGTGGTGACCGGTATGCCGGCCTCGCGGGCGTCGCGCACCAATTTGTAGCCCGGATCGGAGATGAGCGGCGTTCCGGCGTCCGAGACCAAGGCGACGGCGCCGTCGCGCATGCGGGCGAGCAGCTCCGGCCGGACGCGATCGGCATTGTGATCGTGATAGGCGAGCATCGGCTTCCTGACACCGATATGGCCGAGGAGCTTCGCGGTGACGCGACTGTCCTCGACCGCGATCACGTCGGCGGCGGCCAGGGTCGCTGCCGCTCGCGGGCTGAGATCGGAGAGATTGCCGATCGGCGTTGCGACGATATAGAGGCCGGGAGGCAGGGGAGTGTGCATGAGGTCCAAGGTCATGGCAGAGCAGTCCCACCCGCCGCAAGCGCGGCGCGCGATCCTGGGGCTTGGCGCCTCGGCCTTGTTCGCTATGGCGCTGGGCGGCTGTCAGCTCGTGCCGAAATCGGCGCCCGCGCCGCAGGAGCCGCCGCCGCCCGTCCGCACGCAGCAGCGCCCGCCCGAGCCGGAGGTCACGCCCGGCCTGCCCCAGGACGAACGGCGGCACCGCATCGCGGTGCTGGTGCCGCTGACCGGCGGCAATGCCGGAGTCGGCCAGTCGATCGCCAATGCCGCCAATCTCGCGCTTCTCGACAGCGGCGGGGCCGGGGTGCGGATCACCGTCTACGATACGGCGAAGGGCGCCGCCGCCGCTGCGAACCAGGCGCTGGCCGACGGCAATGCCTTGTTCCTCGGGCCGTTGCTGTCCGAGGATGTTCGCGCCGTCGCGCCGGTCGCCGCCCGGCGGCGCGTGCCGGTCGTCGCCTTCTCGAACGACGTCAGCGTGGCGGGCAACGGCGTCTATCTGATGGGCTTCACGCCCGGCCAGTCGATTTCGCGCGTGGTGCGCTACGCCGGCAGCCAGGGCGTGCAGCGCTTCGCCGCGCTGGCCGCCGAAGGAGTGTACGGACGGCGCGCCTCGCAGGCGATGATCGACGCGGTAACCCGCAGCGGCGGGCGGCTGGTCGCGGTCCAGCCGATCGAGCGCGGCGTTGCCGGCATGCGCAGCGCGATCACCAAGCTGAACGCCGCCGGCCGCTTCGACGCGGTGCTGATCGCGGACAGCGGCCGCGTCGCCGCCAGCGCGGCGCCGAACCTGCGCAACGGGCCGTCGGGCGAGGCGCGGATCCTCGGCACCGAATTATGGTCCACGGAGGCGGACCTCGGCCGCAACGCAGCGCTGCGCGGCGCCTGGTACGCGGCGCCGTCCGACACGATGTTCAACCAGCTGCGCGAGCGCTACCGCAGCCGCTACGGCGCCAACCCCTATCGGCTCGCCAGCCTCGGCTACGACGCGGTGCTGCTCGCGGTGCGGGTCGGTAAGGTGGTGCGCTACGGCCAGCCTTTTCCCGATTTCGCGCTGCGCGACACGACCGGCTTCACCGGCGTCGACGGCGCCTTCCGCTTCGCCGCAAGCGGCGTCGCCGAGCGCGCGCTCGAAGTGCGCGAGGTGACTGCCGGCGGGACGAAAGTGGTGTCTCCCGCGGCACGGGATTTCGACTGAGGCGCTGCCCGAAGGCTCCCTTCCCTGCAAGGGAAGGGAACATATCTGTCAGGCCGCGATCTCGGCGAGGATGCCGTCGAGCAAAAGCATGCCCTCGGGGCGGGCGAACAGGCGGCCGGCGCGGCGCTCGACCAGGCCCTGGCGCTCCATCCGGTCGAGACCGGCGCGATCGAGCACGCTCTCGATCCGGGGGAGCGGGACCCCCTCGCGCAGCCTGAGGCCCATCAGCAGCGTTTCGAGCGCTTCGTCGGCCGCGCTCAACGGAGTCTCCTCGACGATGCCGTGGCCGTTGCGCGCCAGGGCCTTCAGCCAGTTCTCGGGCTTGCGGTGGCGCTGGGTCGAGACGTGGCCGCGGCGGCCGTGCGCGCCCGGGCCGACGCCGAGATAAGGCTGATAGCGCCAGTACGCGAGATTGTGGCGGCTCTCCTCGCCGAGGCGCGCGTGGTTCGAGATCTCATAAGCGGGGAACCCCGCCGCCTCGGTCATCGCCTGGGTCTGCTCGTAGAGCGCCGCCGCCTCGTCCGCTTCGATCGTCGCAAGCTCGCCCTTGGCGGCGAGCGTGGCGAAGCGCGTGCCCGGCTCGATGGTGAGCTGGTAGAGCGACAGATGGCCGGTGCCGAAGGCGAGGGCGCGGGCGAGCTCGGCGCCCCAGGCGTCGGCGCTCTGCCCGGGACGGGCGTAGATCAGGTCGAAGCTGACGCGGGCGAAGGCGCGCTGGGCGGTGTCGAGCGCGGCGAGTCCTTCGTCGAGGCCGTGGGCGCGGCCGAGGAAGCGCAGCGCCTCCTCGTCGAGCGCCTGCAGACCGAGCGAGACCCGGTTGACGCCGGCGGCGGCGATGTCGGCGAATCGCGCGGCTTCGACCGAGGAGGGGTTCGCCTCGAGCGTGATCTCGATGCCCGGCGCGAAGCCCCAGTGCCGCTCCGCCGCCTCGAGCAGCGCCGCCACCGTGGCCGGCGGCATCAGCGACGGCGTGCCGCCGCCGAAGAAGATCGAGCCGAGCGGGCCGCGCGGCCCCGCTTCCGCCTCGAAGGCCAGGTCACGCAGCAGCGCCTCGCGCCAGGCGTCCTGATCGATCGCGTCACGGACGTGGCTGTTGAAGTCGCAATAGGGGCATTTGGAGACGCAGAACGGCCAATGGACGTAAAGCGCCAGCGGGGCCGCCGGGGCGCGCTCCACCGTCTCCGCCTCGACGGGCGACGCGTACCCGGCGTCGATCACAGCAAAGCGGCAACCAGCTTGCGGAAGGCGTCGGCGCGGTGGCTGATCCGGTGCTTCTCGTCCGGATCCATCTCGCCGAAGGTCAGGTCGTAGCCCGCCGGCTGGAACATCGGATCGTAGCCGAAGCCCTTGTCGCCGCGCGGCGGCCAGACCAGGGTGCCGTCGACGCGTCCCTCGAACCATTCGCTGCGTCCGTCCGGCCAGACCACGGCAAGGGCGCAGACGAAATGCGCGGCGCGGCTCGCCTCGGGGCCGAGCGCCTCCAGCTCCTCCTGGACGCGGCGCATCGCCAGGCCGAAGTCACGGCCGCCCTGGACCTCGCCGGGTCCCGCGCCGGGATCGACGGACGGATCGACCAGGGCCCAGCGTGCCGAGAAGATGCCTGGGCGATTGCCGAGCGCTTCGACGCACAGACCGCTGTCGTCGGCAAGCGCCGGCAGGCCGGAAAGATCCGCGGCCTGGCGCGCCTTGAGATCGGCATTGTCGACGAAGGTCGTGCCGGTCTCCTCGGGCTCCGGAAGGTCGAGCTCGGCCGCCGAGACCGGTTCGATGCCATAGGGGCCGAGCAGGTCGCGGATCTCGCGCACCTTGCCCTGGTTGTGGCTGGCGAGGACGAGGCGGCCGGGCTCGAGCTTCCTCATCGTCCGGTCGCCCGGTCCTGCGCCGCGAAGATCTCGGTACAACCGATCCGCGCCAGCCTCAGCAGCCGCAGCAGGCCTTCCTCGTCATAGGTCTCGCCTTCCGCGGTCACCTGCGCCTCCACGATGTTCCCGGCGCCGGTGAGGACGAAATTGCCGTCCGCGCCGGCGGTCGAATCCTCCGCATAATCGAGGTCGAGCACGCCGGTTCCGTTGTGGATGCCGCAGCTCACCGCCGCGACCTTGTCGCGGATCGGATCGACGGTCAGCAATTGCTGCTTCATCAGCCCGTCGACGGCGATGCGCAGCGCCACCCAGGCGCCGGAGATCGCCGCGGTGCGGGTGCCGCCGTCGGCCTGGATGACGTCGCAATCGAGGGTGATCTGGCGCTCGCCGAGCTTCTCGAGATCGACCACGGCGCGGAGCGATCGGCCGATCAGGCGCTGGATCTCCTGGGTGCGACCGGACTGCTTGCCCGAGGCCGCCTCGCGGCGGCCGCGGGTGTGGGTCGCGCGGGGCAGCATGCCGTATTCGGCGGTGACCCAGCCCTTGCCCTTGCCGCGCAGCCACGGCGGCAGATTGGTCTCGACCGAGGCGGTGCACAGCACGCGCGTGTCGCCGAAGGCGATCAGGCAGCTTCCTTCGGCGTGGCGGGTGAACCCCGCCTCCATGACGATCTCGCGCATCTGGTCGGGCGCGCGTCCGGATGGGCGCATGTCTGTCCTTTCTGGAAATGTGCGCGCGCCTTACCGGGCGGGGCAGGGAGAATCCAGCCGCACAATTCCTTTCCGGTACCGAGAGGAGGACCGCTCGCGTCAGCGAGCGGGGGGAGGGGGCCCATTGCAGACCGCGGCCGTCACCGAACCCCCTCCACCATGAGCAGGTGCGGACTGCTCCCAGCAGTCCGCAGGCGTGCCGGGGGCACGCCGGCCTCCACATTGCGGCTGGTCCCCCTCCCCGCAAGCGGGGAGGATCGAAGCGCCGCCGGCGCCGTTTCCCCCCGTAGGCAAAACGGAGCGGAGAGACTCGATGCGCGCGACTACCCTGACCGGCCTGGCGGCAGCGCTGCTCCTCGTCGGGTGCGGCGACAGCGGCGGCTCGGACAATTCGGCCGCCGACGCCAACAGCATCTCGGAGGACCCCTATGGCGCGACCGGCGCGCCCGGCGCCGATCTCACCGACAACGGCGTCACCGATGGCGCCAACGGCATGGCCGATACCGACACCGGCGCCGCGACGAACGAGGCCGGAGCCTCGTCCAATCACCAATAGGTCGCGTAGAGCGCGATCAGGATCACGATGACGCCCAGGCCGGCGACGTTGAACGAGGCGGGGGTGCCGAAACGGACGTCGCCGGTGACGATGAAGTTCTTCTCCGGCCGCTGCGGCGTGGCGAGCGAGGCGAGCACGGCGAGCGCCAGCGAGGCGAGGAAGACGATCCCCATCCGGTCCATGAACGGCAGATCCGGCAGCAGCGTCTTGCCAAGGAACGACAGGACGACCGAGGCTATCGCGGCGATGATCGCGCCGGCCTCGGTCGCCCGCTTCCAGAACAGGCCGAGCATGAACATCACGACGATGCCGGGCGTGAAGAAGCCGGTGAATTCCTGGATGAACTGGAAGGCCTGATCGGACTTTCCGAGCAGAGGCCGGGCGACGAGGATGGCGATGATCACCGAGGCGACGGCGGCGATCCGGCCGACCAGGACGAGCTCGCGCTCGCGCTTCGCCTGGGCCGGATCCTTCTCGTCGACCAGAGCGGGGTTGGCGATGTCGCCCTCCTGCGACTGCGCGCCGGGCGCGCGGCGGAAGTTGGCGTAGATGTCGAGCGTGAAGATCGTCGCGATTGAATTGATCTTCGAGGCGGTCGACGCGATGATCGCGGCGACCAGCGCCGAGAAGACGAGGCCGAGGATGCCGCTCGGCAGATAGCGCAGCATCGTCGGATAGGCCTGATCGGGCTTGTCGAGGCCGGGCGCCAGCATCACCGCGGCGATGCCCGGCACGACCACGATCAGCGGCATCAGCAGCTTCAGATAGGCGGCGAAGACCACGCCCTTCTGCGCCTCGCCGATGTTCTTCGCCGCGAGCGCCCGCTGGATGATGTACTGGTTGAACCCCCAGTAGCTGAGGTTCGCGATCCACATCCCGCCGATCAACACGGAGAGGCCGGGCAGCTCCTTATAGTGCGGGCTGTCGGGCGAGAGGATCATGTCGAAATGCTCGGGCAGGCGCTGGACCAGGGTCTGGAAGCCGCCGAGGATGCCGGCGTCGCCGCCGATCTTGCCGAGGGTGATTCCGGAGACGAGCAGGCCGCCCATCACCAGCAAAGTGACCTGGACGATGTCGGTCAGCGCCACCGCCTTGAGGCCGCCCTTCAGCTGGTAGAGCAGGGCGAAGGCGCCGAGGCCGATGATCGCGACGTCCTGGTCGACGCCGGCGACCTGGTTCACGGCGATCGAGCCGAGCCAGATGATCGAGGTGAGGTTCACGAAGATGTAGAGCGCGAGCCAGAAGAAGGCCATCAGCAGCCGGATCTTGTGGCCGAAGCGGCGCTCGAGGAACTGGGGCATCGTGTAGATGCCGTTCCTCAGGAAGATCGGCAGGAAGAACTTGCCGACGATCAGCAAAGTGAGCGCCGCCATCCATTCGTAGGAGGCGATGGCGAGGCCGATCACATAGCCCGAGCCCGACATGCCGACGATCTGCTCGGCCGAGATGTTCGCGGCGATCAGCGACGCGCCGATCGCCCACCACGGCAGCGACTTGGACGCGAGGAAATAGTCGGACGTGTCCTTCTCGTGGCCCGCTTTCTCGCGGCTGACATATTGCGCGAGGACGAAGATGCCGATCGCGTAGGCGACGACGACGACGATATCGATGGTGGCGAGCTGCACGTCCAAGTCCTCCCCCGGGGGCCGCGCGAATTGGCTCCGCGTCGGCCCCGATGTTTGCCCACGAACGGCAAGGAATTATAGTATTAAATGTGCATGTCCAGCGGCGTGCGCCGGGGAGGGGAGAGGGAAGCCGAGATGGCCCAGCCGACGCCTGTGCGGGCGAGCGACGCGCATGCCCGCAACCTGACCTTCGGCATGCTCGACGCGCTCGGGCGTGCGATCGTCACCGGCCGATACGACGGCGCCCGCTTCCCGACAGAGGCGGAGCTCGCCACCGATCACATGGTCAGCCGCTCGGTGACTCGCGAGGCGGTGAAGATGCTGACCGCCAAGGGCCTGCTCACCGCGCGGCCGCGGCGGGGCACGACGGTGCAACCGGCATCCTCATGGAATCTGTTCGATCCCGACGTGCTGCGCTGGCTGCTCGAGCGCAAGTTCTCGCTCGAGCTGCTCCGCCAGTTCAGCGAGCTCAGGATCGCGATCGAGCCGGCCGCGGCGGCGCTCGCCGCGCGCGCCGGCAACGATTCTGCGACCGCCCGCGTCGCCGAAGGCTTTCGGCGGATGGAGGCGGCCGAGGCCGCGGGCGAGGATCCGCTCGAAGCCGACATCGCCTTCCACGTCGCGGTGCTCGAGGCGTCCGGCAATCCCTTCTACCTTCAGTTCCGCGACGTGGTGGCGACCGCGCTCAGGACCTCGATCCGCTTCACCAACGGGCTGGAGGGACGCACCGCGAGCCTGCCGGCGCATCGCGCGGTGCTGGCCGCGATCGAGGCCGGCAAGCCGGAGCGCGCCCGCGCCGCAATGGCGGCGATCATCGCCGACGTGATGGCGCTGGTCACGGAGGCCGAGGGACAGGTCTGACCGGGCGCTCGAGGAGGCTCGATGGTCAGCTCGCGGCCTTCCTGGGCGCATCCGGAGCCGAGCGCGCAGGTGCGCGGCTCGACCTCGGATGCATCGCCGGCGCGGCCGCTCAGGGTCGCGCTTCGATCACCAGGTTGAACGGCGTCGCCGCGGCGCGGCGGACGGAGCGGAAGCCGGCCTGGTCGAGCACGTCCGCGAGCCTCGCCTCACCGGCCTGCGCGCCGAGCGCCAACCCCACCTCCTGCGCACGCGAGCCGGGCGTGCAGATCATCGTGGACGCCGAGTAATAGAGCCTTCCGACCGGGTTGAGATTGTCGACTAGCCGGTCGTTGGCGAACGGCTCGACCAGCATGAAGGCGCCATCGGCCTTCAGCATCTCGCGCACGTGCCGTGCCGCGCCGACCGGATCGCCCATGTCGTGCAGGCAGTCGAAGCAGCAGACCAGGTCATAATCGCCGCCGGGCGCCGCTTTGGCGGTGGCCACCTCGAAGCGGAGGTTGGGCGGGTCGCCCGCCTCGCGCGCCGCCTCGCGTGCCCGGTCGATCGACTTCTCGTGATAGTCGAAGCCGACGAACCGGCTGTTGGGAAAGGCCTCGGCCATGATGATCGTCGACGCGCCCGCCCCGCATCCGATGTCGGCCACCGAGGCGCCGTGCTCGAGCCGCTCGACCATGCCGTCGAGGGCCGGCAGCCAGGCCGCGACCAGGTTCGCGCGGTAGCCGGGCCGGAAGAACTTCTCGGTGCCGCGGAACAGGCATTCGTGATGCTCGTGCCAGCCGACTCCGCCGCCGGTGCGGAACGCCTCGGTGATCCTCGGCTCGTCGATGTAGGTGGCCGCGATCAGCTCGAATGCGGGGGCGACGTAGACCGGGGAATCCTCGTTCGCCAACGCCATGCTCTGCTCGGGGTTGAGCGAGAAGAGGTCGCCGGCGGCATCATAGTCGACGAAGCCGGACGCCGCCTGCGCCGACAGCCACTCGCGGACGTAGCGGCGGTCGAGCCCGAGCGAGGAGGCGAGGTCATCGCTGGTCGCCGGGCCGAGCTCTGCCAGCTTCCGGTAGAGGCCGAGCTTGGTGCCGGTGATGATCAGGCTGCCGCTGACCGCGGCGCCCATGTCCTCGACCATCTTGTGCATGAACTGCTCGAGCCGGGTCGGATCGAGCTGCGGCGTGAGCATCGGCTGGGGCGGAATCGTTGCCATCTCTCCCTCCCGTCTGAGTCGTGGAGAGAGCCCTTGTACCACATCGCCGCGGCCGCTGGCTCAGCGCGCAACCGCGCGGGACTTCTCCTTGCGCAGCTCGCGGAAGATCTCGGCCTCCCTCGCGCGATAGGGCGTGCCGTCGGACCGAAGCAGATCGTGGAACCAGGCGACCGGCTGCTGCAGCGTATAGGGGCGCTCCCAGCTGTCCCAGGGCAGATGAGTCTGGATCTCGCCCTGGACGAAGCCCCAGTTGATCATCCCGACATTCTCCCGCCGGGCGATCGGCAGGATGGTGTCGACGTTGGAGCCGGCGCTTCGCGCCATCCATTCGGTGCAGATCAGCGGGCGGCCGTAGGGCCGCAGCTGGGCGAGGCGCGCCTCGAAAGCCTCCGGCCATTCGTAATTGTGGAAGGTGATGACGTCGGATTCGGCGAGCTGGGTGCGCTGGATCGGAGTGAGGTCCGGCGCGCCGGGCGACCAGTCGGGACCGATCCAGACGCCGCTGGTCAGCGGCTGGACCGGCTTGCGGCTGCGCGCCCAGGCGAAGACCCGGGGCAGCAGCTGCTCGATCCGCGTCCGCTCCTGGGCGAGCTGCTCGCCATTGTAGGAGCCGCCGCCGGGATTGTCGGGCTCGTTCCAGACATCCCAGGCGAGCACGCGCCGGTCGTTCGCGAAGGTGCCGACCACGTCCTCGACATAGCGCTGGAAGCCGGCATCCTCGCTCGGGTCGATCAGGTCGGCGCGACCGGGACTCTGCACCCAGCCGCTGTTATGGACGCCGGGGATCGGACGGTGCTGCGGCCCGATCACCGGATCCGGATCCCAGCAGCTGTCGAACAGCACGAACATCGGGCGTATGCCGTGCCGCGCCGCGATCGTCAGGAACTCGTCCATCCGCCGTTTGAAGCCGGCCGGGTCCTGCTCATAGGCGAGATCGTGCAGGTAGACGCGCATCGTGTTCATGCCGAACTGCTTCGCCCAGCCGAGCTCCTTGTCGATCTCGGCCGGATTCCAGGTCGCCGCCTGCCACATGTCGAGCTGGTTGATCGCGCCGGCGTTGATGTAGTTCGCGCCGGTCAGCCAGGGTTGGCGGGCGTACCAGGCTCTCGCCTCGGCCTGGCTCCAGCGCGCCGGGTTGCCGCGGATCGCGTCGGCAGCGGCGTCGCGCGTGGCCGCGGTAGGGGCCTGCGGCTGCACGAGGGCGGCGGCGGGCGTCGGCAGGGCCGCCGCAGCGAGGAGGATCCAGAGACGAAGCTTCACGGCTTTCTCCTGTCGGCGGGGGCGGTCAGCGACCGGGGTCCGGCGCACTGCCGGCGGTCGAGAAGCGGAACAGGATCGTGTTGCGGTAGGTCTGGCCCGGGTTCAGGCGCACCGAGCCGAAGGCGGGCTGGTTCGGCGTGTCGGGAAACATCTGCGGCTCGAGGACGATGGCGTCGCCCTGGCGGTAGAGGCGGCCCGATTTGCCGACGATCGTGCCGTCGAGGAAATTGCCCGAATAGAATTGGATGCCGGGCTGGTTGGAGAGGACGTGCATGACCCGGCCGGAGGAGGGGTCCTCGACCCGCGCGAGCAGGCGGGGGGCGCGGGCGACGTCTCGGGCGACGACCCAATTGTGGTCATAGCCCTTGCCGTAAAGGATCTGCGGATCGTTGGTGCGGACGCGCTCGCCGATCGGCGTCGGCCGGCGGAAGTCGAACACGGTGCCGGCGACCGGGCGGAGCTCCCCCGTAGGGATGAGGGTGGCGTTGACCGGGGTGAAATGGTCGGCCGGGATGGTGAGGAGGTGGCCCATCGCGCCTTCGGCCGAGCCTTCGCCGGCGAGGTTCCAGTAAGCGTGGTTGGAGAGGTTGACGACCGTCGGCCGGTCGGTGGTGGCGCGATAGTCGACCGCGAGGGTGTTGCTCTCGTCGAGCGTGTAGGTGGCGGTGACGTCGAGCGCGCCCGGATAGCCCTGGTCCATGTGCGGGCTGAGGTAGCGCAAGGTGACGCTGGCGCTCGGGCCCTCCTTCACCTCGACCACCTTCCAGAGGACCTTGTCGAAGCCGCGGGTGCCGCCGTGGAGGGCGTTGGGGCCGTCGTTGAGCGGAGTCTGGTAGCTCTGGCCGTCGAGGGTGAAGCGGCCGCCGGCGATGCGGTTGGCGACGCGCCCGACGGTAGCGCCGAAGAACTCGCCCTTGGCGAGATAGCCCTGCATCGTCGGGTAACCGAGCGTCACGTCGGCGAGCTCCTCGTGGCGGTCGGGGACCAGCAGGGACTGTAGCGCCGCGCCGTAGGTGATGATCCGCGCTGTCACGCCGCCCTCGTTGCGCAGGGTGATCGCCTCGACATTCTGGCCGTCCGGCATCTGCCCGAAGGAGGCCCGGGAGACGCTCGCTCCCTCGGCCGCCGATGCGCCGGCAGCGGCTGCGAGAAGGCTCGTCGTCAGCATCAGGATCCGCATTCCGCTTCCTCTCGCCTGCCGGTCGACCGGCTTTTCGTTGAGGCGGATTGATATGATAATATGCAGGCATGAACAACCAAAAGCGCGCTTGGAACCGGCGGCATCACGAGCGAGGAAGACGCTGATGGGTTTCCGTGCCCGGCCGTTCCTGCGGGCCTGCGCGTCCCTGCTGCCGCTGCTGGTGACCACGTGTGCGGCCGCCGCGGCGGAGCCGCTGTTCGCACCGGTCCTGGCGCGCGACTTTCCCGACCCGTTCATTCTTGCCGACAGCGGGCGGTACGTCGCCTACGCGACCAACGGTCCGAAGGGTGAGCCAAACGTCCAGACCGCCGTGTCCGACGACCTGCGGCGCTGGACTCCGGCGCGCGATGCAATGCCGGATCTGCCCCGCTGGGCGCGCAACGGATCGACCTGGGCGCCGGAGGTGCTGGAGCTCGAGCGCGGCTACGTCCTCTATTTCACCGCGCGCCATCGCCGCAGCGGCCTGCAGTGCGTCGGAGCGGCCACCTCGGCCGATCCGCTCGGACCCTTCGTCTCGGCAGCACCGGAGCCGCTCGTCTGCCAGCTCGCGCTCGGCGGCACGATCGACGCCAGTCCGTTCCGCGATGCCGAGGGGGGGCTCTACCTCTACTTCAAGAACGACGGCAACAATCCCGCCGCCGACAAGCCCGCCGAGATCTGGGGACAGCGCCTCTCGCCCGACGGACTGCGCCTCGAAGGCGCGCCTGTCGCGCTGCTGCGCAACGACGCGCCCTGGGAGGGGAGGGTGGTCGAGGCGCCGACCATGGTGCGCCGGCCCGGCGGCTACACGATGCTCTATTCGGCGAACGACTACGGCTGGCAGGCGCATCAGCGCCTGTCCTCCTACGCGATCGGCTATGCCGCCTGCGAGGGACCGCTCGGGCCTTGTCGGGACGCGCCGGACAATCCTTTGCTCTACAGCTTCAACAGCCGGGGCGCAGGCTGCCTCAGCGGCCCCGGCCATCAGGCCGTGTTCGAGGCGGAGGGGCGAAGCTTCATCGCCTTCCACGCTTGGGCGGCGACCCCCGGCTGCCGCCCGCTGGAAGCCCGACGCTACCTGTACGTCGCGCCGCTCGGCTGGGACGGAGCGAAGCCCCGGATCGGCCCCAGCCTGAAGCCCAGGTAGCGGGCGGCACCGCCCCCGGTTCAGAAGCGGAAGCGAACGCCTCCCGACAGGACCGATTCCTCGTTCCGCACCAGCATGGGGAAGATCTCCGGGGCGCTGCCCACGCCGGCCGGATAGTTGATCCGCACGATGTCCGAGCGGAACGGATCGCCGAGGATGTTGGTCCAGTCGAAGAAGACGGTGAAGTTCTCGGTCAGCGCGTAGCTGCTCGACCAGTCGAGCCGGGACACCGGCTTGCCGCGGCCCTGGAGCGTGAAGAAATCGTCGCGCTGGGCGAGGTCGCCTTCGGGGAAGCCGCTGCGGCGGTTGTAGGCGAGGCGGGCGGTGAGGCCGCCGCGCTCGTACATGCCGACGAGGTTGTACGTCCATTTCGAAACGTCCGGGATCCGGTCGCGGATCACCGCATGGTTGGGGTGCGTCTCGGGGAACAGGAGGAACTCGGCCTTGGCGTCGAGATAGGTGACGTTCGCCTGGGCGCCGAAGCCGGCCAGGGCTCCCGGCAGGAAATCGAAGAAGGTGCTGACCTGCGCCTCGAGGCCCTGGATCCGCGCCGTGCGGGTATTGACCGGGCCGGTGATCAGCAGCGGCAGCCCGCTCTCGGCATCGGGATCGGGAAATTCGAAGGCGCGGTCGGTGATGAAGCCCTTCATGTCGCGGCGGAACACGCCGACCGAGGCGAAGCCCGTGCGCGAGAAATAATATTCGAGGCTCGCGTCGTAATTGTCGGACTCGAGCGGGGTCAGGAAGGGATTGCCGCCGCTCCCGGTGCGCACGCAGTCGGTCGGGCCGCCGGGCGTGCAGCCAGGGACATTGTCCAGCCGCAGCGCCGGATTCAGATCCTCGAAGGTCGGGCGCGTGCGCGTCTGGGTTGCCGCGAAGCGCAGCTGCCACTCCGGCGTGAATTCGATCCGGATGTTCGCGTTGGGCAGCCAGTCGGTATATTCGTTCTGGAAATCGATCGGGGCGGGTCCGGCGCCGGGCGAGAAGAGCGTTCCCCGGATGTCTTCCTTGGTCTTGACGACCCGCATGCCGAGGCTGCCGTCGATCACCACGCCGCCGGTGTCGAACGCATAATTGAGCTGGGCGTAGGCCGCGTAGGATTTCTCGTCGATGCGGTAGGTCCGGGCCGGATCGATTGGCGGTCCGTCGACCGAGCCGGCGCCGGTCAGGCCGATGTTGAACTGGCGGAACGGGACGAGATTGTCCCAGACGCTGTCGAAGGTCGGGGCGAGCCAGGACATCGGCGTCGGCTTCAGGTCGTCGCCGCGAAAGCCGACCGGCGTCATCTGATAGTCGAGCGGCACGGCGCTGATCGGGATGCCGCGATCGCGCAGATTCCAGTAGAAGGCGCCGGCGTCGGCCGAGGCCTTGCGGTCGACGAAGCGCAGCCCCGCCTGGATCTTGGGGATGAAGCTCAGGCCGGGCTCGTATTCGAGATCGAGCCGCGCCTGCCAGTCCTTGCCCTTGGCGGTCAGATAGTCTTCGAAGAAGCCGCGGTAATTGTAGATGCCGGGATTGGTGAAATCGAGGCCGCGCACCGCGAAGGTCGGCCCGGGACCGCCGACCTCTCCGGTGAACCAGTCCACCGAATAGGCCTTGGTGTTGATCTCGTAGTCGACGCTCTCGGTGCGCAGGTCGAAGGTCGAATCGGTGCGCGCGAGATCGGCGGTGATCTTGAGCGGCCCCGCCTCGTAGCGGCCGCCCGCGGCGAATTGATAGGTGTTGGTGTCGCGCTTGGTCGCGCCCTGGAAGCCCCAGGTCTGGTTGCCGCCGCAGCAGGCGGTCGCATTGTTGACCGTGCCCGACAGGATCTGATTGCCCTGCAGGACGATGTCCTCGTACGAGGCGCCGCCCCACAAGGGCTGCGCCCACATCCGGTCGGTGGCGCGTTCGCGATAGCCCTGCCACAGGCCCTCGACGTAGAATTCGAGGCCCGGCGACGGCCGCCACTGCAGCGCGCCGTTGACCGACGGCCGCCAGCGCTCCGCCTCGTTGTAGCGGATTTCGGGCCAGTCGGGGGAGCGGGCGCCGGCGAGATCGGCGATGAAGAAGCCGTGGCGGCGGATCGAATCGCGATAATGGAGCCGCGTGTAGGAGAAGTTGATCAACGCGCCGAACTCGCCGCTGCCGACGTCCCAGCGGTTGCTGAGCAGCAATTGCGCATTGGGTTCGAAGTCCCGCGACTGCTCGGGATAGACGCCCCAGACCGAGCCGGCGATCTCCGCCCCCTGGAAGTCGGACGGACGGCGCGAGCGGACGTTGACCAGCCCGGCGATGCCGGGCTCGATGATGTTGGCGGTCGAGGTCTTGAACACCTCGATCGCGCTGATCCCGCCGGCGGGGAAGTCCTGCAGCGCCACCGACCGCGTCTCGGCGGTGAAGATCTCGCGGCCGTTGTAGGTGGTCGTGTAGTTGAAGCGGTCGAGCCCGCGCACCAGCACGCGGCTGGCTTCGCCGCCCGACCGCTCGACCTGGACGCCGGGACTGCGCGCAGCGGTGTCGGAGACGGCGACGTCGGGCAGCTTGCCGATGTCCTCGGCGACGATCGCGTCGACGATCTGCTCGGAATTGCGCTTGATGTTCTGCGCCGATTGCAGGCTGCGGCGAAGCCCGGTGACGACGATGGTCTCGTCGTCCTGGCCGGCGGTGGCGGCGTCGACGGCGTCGTCGGTCTGCGGCGATCCCGCCGGGTCGGCCGGCGATTCCTGGGCCTGCACGTTCGGATCGGTCTGGCCGGCCTGGGCCGCGACGGCAGGGGCCGAAAACGCGAGGATGATCAGCGACGTCGAGCAAAGGGCGCATGATTTCAGGCGCATGACTTAGCCTCCCCAGGCTGTTCTCTTGTCTTCGGCTCGTAAACCGGAGCCGATACGCCGCGGCGGATAATGCGCCTGCCTCCGGGGGCGGACAATAGATTTATATTATTAATCGGCTGCTGTGGCGCTTATGCCGCAGCAATCCCCGAGGCCATGGATCCTGCGGGGCGGCCGGGTCTTTATATCCTCCGGTTTGACGTTAGAGGGGGCTGAATGGCGTCCGAGTCCGTGCCGCACGAGAACGGCATCCGCAGTCCCGATGCATTTGCGCGCGAAGCGCATCTCCGCTCTATCCTCGAGACCATTCCCGACGCCATGATCGTCATCGACGCGCGTGGCCGAATCCTGTCCTTCAGCGCCGCGGCGGAGCGCATGTTCGGCTATTCCGAGGCAGAGCTGCTCGGCGAAAACGTCAGCGTGCTGATGCCGTCACCGGACCGGGAGCGGCACGACAGCTATCTCGAGCGTTATTATGCGACGGGCGAACGGCGGATCATCGGCATCGGCCGGGTGACGACCGCGCGCCATCGCGATGGCGCGACCTTCCCGATCGATCTCCACATCGGAGAGGCGGAGATCGACGGTCGCCGCGTCTTCACCGGATTCATCCGCGACCTCACCGAACGCCAGCAGGCGGAGCTGAGGGTCCACGATCTCCAGTCGGAACTCGCCCATGTCTCGCGGGTCACTGCGATGGGCACGCTCGCCACCTCGATCGCGCACGAACTGAACCAGCCGCTGACCGCCATCGCCAATTACGTCGAGACGGCGAACGAGCTGCTCGACACGCCCGATGCCGAGACGCTGGAGATCGTGCGGGAGGCGCTCGCCGAATGCGCGGCGCAATCGGTGCGCGCCGGCCAGATCGTCCGCCGCCTCCGCGACTTCATCTCGCGCGGCGAAAGCGAGCGGCGGATCGAGAGCCTAGCGCGTGTGGTGAACGAGGCGAGCGCGCTCGCACTGGTCGGCGCCGGCGAGCGCGGCGTGGAGTTCGAGGTCAAGCTAGACCAGCAGGCCGATCGCGTGCTGGTCGATCGCATTCAGATCCAGCAGGTGCTGCTGAACCTGATGCGCAATGCGATCGAAGCGATGGAAGGATCGTCGCACCGCCGGCTGCGGGTCACCAGCCGCCGCGAGGAGGAGGGGCTGGTGCGCGTGACGATCGAGGACAGTGGCCCCGGCCTCCCCCCCGAAGTGGCCGGGCAATTGTTCCAGCCGTTCGTCAGCACCAAGGCGAAAGGCATGGGGCTCGGCCTGTCGATCTGCCACACGATCGTCCACGGCCACGGGGGACGGATCTGGGCGGAGGCCTCGAAGCTCGGCGGCACCGCCTTCCATTTCACCCTTATCGATGCGTCGGGAGATCAGGATGTCTGAGGATCTGTATGGCTGAGAATGGACGCATCGTGCACCTCGTCGACGACGACGAGGCGATCCGCCGCTCGGCGAGCTTCATGCTGCGCACGTCGGGTTTCGTGGTGAAGACCTATGCGTCGGGCGTCGAGTTCCTGGGCCTGGGCCGCGAGGTTCCCGCCGGCGTGATCCTGATGGACGTTCGCATGCCGCAGATGGACGGACTCGAGGTGCAGCGCGAGCTGCGCAAGAACGGCGTCCTGCTGCCGGTGATCGTGATGACCGGCCACGGCGATGTCACCGTCGCGGTCGAGGCGATGAAGAACGGCGCGATCGACTTCATCGAGAAGCCGTTCGAGAAGAAGTCGCTGATCGCCGCGATCGACGAGGGCTTCGCCCGGATCGAGCAGAGCGGCCGCCGCCGCGCCCGCGCCGACGAGGCGAAAGTGCGGCTCGAGGCGCTGACCCCGCGCGAGGTCGAGGTGCTCGAGGGCCTCGCCCGCGGCCATCCCAACAAGACGATCGCCTACGATCTCGGCATCAGCCCGCGCACCGTCGAAATCCACCGCGCGAACGTCATGCAGAAGCTCGAGGTGCCGAGCCTCAGCGATGCCCTGCGCATCGCCTTCGCCGCCGGTCTCGGCGACGACGGGCAAGGCGAGGGGGAATCCTGACCAGAACCGGCCCGGCCTTGCGAACCGTGTCTCAGGGCTTCACGAACAGGAAGCCCACCGCGGCCATGATGCAGGCGAAGGCGGCGAGATGCCGCCAGTGGAGCGGCTCGCCGAGGACCAGCACCATGAACCCGGCGAAGACGATGAGGGCGATGGCTTCCTGCGCGATCTTCAGCTGGGCGGCGCTCCATCCGCTCGCATAGCCGAGACGGTTCGCCGGCACGGCGAGCGAATATTCGACCAGCGCGATGCTCCAGCTGATCAGGATGACGAGGAGGATCGGCTTCGCCATTCCGCCTTTCAGATGCCAGTACCAGGCGATGGTCATGAACACGTTGGACGCGACGAGCAGCAGGATCGTAGGCATCGGCGCCGTCTAGAACGTGATCGCGCCGGGCGGAAGCGCTCTGACCCCATCCCGTGCCGCTGCCTTGATCCAGGTTGTTTGCGCAGGCCACGCGCCTAGCGGATGACGTCGTTTCCGATGCCGCTCTTCTATTTCGACATCCATGACCGTCACGGCGACCGGTGCGACGAGACGGGACGCGAGCTTCCCGATGCGGAGGCGGCGCATCGCGTCGCCATCGACCGGGCGCGCGAGCTGCTCGCCGCAGAGATACGCGGGGGAGAGATCCACCTCTCCTGCTACATCGAGATCCTGGACGAGACGCGCATTCCCGTGTTGCGAGTCACGTTCGAGGAAGCCGTCACGATCACATTCTAGCGGTCGCGGCATTCCGCCGGCTTTCTGAGGCTAATCTTGTGCCGGACGTCGAGAACTTGCGTTGAGCGCGGCATCGCAGATCCGCGCTCAGCCTTTACTTGGCACGGGCTTCGCCACCGCCTATCGCTTGGCCGATGCATGACTTCGAACCTCCTGCCGCGAGCCGGCCCGATCCCGCCGGCGTCGCGCGGTGGCTTGGACCGGACAGCGAATGCGCGGGGCTGATCGCGTCACGGAACTGGGCCGGCACGCCGCTCGGGCCGATCGAAGGCTGGCCCGGCAGCCTGCGCACGGCGCTGGGCATGGTCCTCCATTCGCCGGTGCCGATGGTGATGCTGTGGGGCGAGGACGGCGTCATGCTCTACAACGACGCCTACAGCGTCTTCGCGGGCGGCCGCCATCCCGACCTGCTCGGCGCCAAGGTGCGCGAAGGCTGGCCCGAGGTCGCCGAGTTCAACGACAACGTCATGCGCGTCGGGCTCGCGGGCGGCACTTTGTCGTACAAGGATCAGGAGTTGACGCTGTTCCGGCGCGGGGTGCCCGAGCAGGTCTTCATGAACCTCGATTACTCGCCGGTGATCGGCGAGAACGGCCGCCCGGCGGGCGTGCTCGCAATCGTGATCGAGACGACCGACCGCATCCTGGCGGCGCGCGCCCGCCACGAGGCGGAGGCGGCGCTCAACGACGAGCGCGACCGGGCGCGCAACGTGCTCGAGAACATCACCGACGGCTTCATCCTCCTCGATCCGGACTTCCGCGTCCTCGACATCAACGCGGAAGGAATGCGCTACGAGCAGCGCGCGCGGTCGCAGATCGTCGGCCGCTCCCACTGGGAGGTCTGGCCGGGCAGCGAGGAGAGCGTGGTCGGCGCTCTCTACAAGCAGGCGATGCGCACCCGCGAGCCGGTCGCGCGCGAGCATCTCTATCGCTGGCCGGACGGCCGCTCGGCGTGGATCGACATGCGCGCCTATCCGAGCGGTGACGGCCTGGCGATCTTCTACCGCGACGTGACCGAGCGGCACCGCACCACTGCGTTGGCGAGCCAGGCGGCGGAGCGCGTCCAGCTCGCGCTCGATGCCGGGGCGATCATCGGCACCTGGGTCTGGGACGTGCAGGCGGATCTCTTCTTCGCCGACGATCGATTCGCCGCCTCGTTCGACGTCGATCCCGAGCGCTGCCGGGAGGGATTGCCGTTGGCGGAGGTGGCCGCATCGATCCACGACGACGATGCCGATCGGGTCGAGGCGGCGATCGCCGAAGCGCTGGAGCGCGGCGGCGCCTATCGCTGCGAATATCGCGTCCGGCAGCAGGACGGGGCCTATCGCTGGGTCGAGGCGAACGGCCGGGTCGAGCGTGCGCCCGACGGGACGCCGCTGCGCTTCCCCGGCGTGCTCCTCGACATCGAGGAGCGGCGCGCCATCGAGGCGGAGCGCGATCGCGCCACCGTCCTCCTGCGCACCTTCACCGAGGCGGTCCCGGGCGTCGTCTATGCCAAGGATCGCGACGGGCGGCTGCTGGTCGCCAACCGGGGGACCAGCGAGCTGCTCGGCCTGCCGCCCGAGGCCTATATCGGCAGGACCGATGCCGAGGTCCTGGAGGACAAGGCCGAAGCGGCTGCGATCATGGCCAACGACCGCCGGGTCATGGAAAGTGGCGAGACGGAGCAGGTCGAGGAAGAGGTGCGCCTCGCCGACGGATCGCCGGCCTATTGGCTCTCGACCAAGACGCCGCTTCGCGACGCCGACGGCAGGGTCGTCGGCCTGGTCGGCTCATCGGTCGACATCACCGAGCGCCGCCGGGTCGAGGACGCCTTGCGACGGAGCGAGGAACGGCTCCGCGTCGCCCAGGCCACCGGCGGCATCGGCACGTTCGAGCTGATTCCGGAGACGGGCACCGTCGTGGTCTCGGAGCAATTCTGTCGCTTGTGGGGCGTTGCGCCCGTCGGCGAAGCACCGGTCGGCATGTTCCTCGACCTGATCCATCCGGACGATCGGGAGCGCGTCGTCACCGGCCGCAGCGCCCTGCCGGAGCGGGCGCTCGCTTATATCGAATACCGGATCGTGAGGCCCGACAGCGGAGAGATTCGCTGGATCGCGCGGGAAGGGGAGGCGGTGCAGGGCGCCGACGGCGGCACGAGACATTTCGGAGTCTGCTACGACATCACCGCGCGCAAGATCGCCGAGGAGAGGCTGGTCGAGGAGAGCCGGACGCTCGAGACGATCAACCGCACCGGCGAAGCGGTCGCCGCCGAGCTCGACCTCGAGCGCGTCGTGCAGATGGTCACCGACGCGGGCGTCTCGCTGACCGGCGCCGACTTCGGCGCGTTCTTCTACAACGTGCTCGACGAGCGCGGCGAATCCTACATGCTCTACACGCTGTCGGGCGTCGATCGGGCGGCGTTCGAGAACTTCCCCATGCCGCGCAACACGGCGGTGTTCGGGCCGACGTTCGACGGCGAAGGCGTGATCCGATCGGACGACATCCTTGCCGATCCGCGCTACGGCCGCAGCGAGCCCTATCGTGGCATGCCCAAGGGCCATCTTCCGGTCCGCTCCTATCTCGCGGTTCCGGTGCAGTCGCGCTCGGGCGAGGTGATCGGCGGCCTGTTCTTCGGCCACAAGGAGACCGGGCGCTTCGAGGAACGGCACGAGCGGCTGATGGCGGGCATTGCCGGACAGGCGGCGATCGCGATCGACAACGCCCGCCTCTACCAGGCGGCGCAGCGGGAGATCGACGAGAAGCGCGCCGCCGAGGCGGCCCTGCGCGAGCTCAACGAGACGCTCGAGCAGCGCGTCCAGGCGGCCGTGGCGGAGCGCGAGCAGGCGGAGGAGGCGCTGCGCCAGGCGCAGAAGATGGAGGCGGTGGGCCAGCTAACCGGCGGCCTCGCCCATGATTTCAACAATCTGCTGACCGGCATCGGCGGCAGCCTCGAGATGATGCGGATGCGGATCGCTCAGGGCCGCCTCGGCGAGGTCGAGCGCTACTCCAATGCCGCCCAGGGCGCCGTCGAGCGCGCCGCCGCGCTCACCCATCGCCTGCTCGCTTTCTCGCGCCGGCAGACGCTCGATCCGAAGCCCACCAACCTCAACCGGCTGGTTTCGGGGATGGAGGAGCTCGTCCGCAGGACCGTGGGTCCGGCCGTGCAGGTCGAGGTCCTGCGCGATTCCGCTGTGTGGGCGACGCTCGTCGATCCCAACCAGCTCGAGAACGCGCTCCTCAACCTGTGCATCAACGCCCGCGACGCCATGCCCGGCGGCGGCCGGCTGACCATCGAGACCGCCAATCGCGTGCTGGATGCCTCGGCCGCGGCGGTGCGCGATCTGCCGGCGGGGGATTACGTCACCCTGGCGGTGACCGACACCGGCACCGGCATGCCGCCCGAGGTCGTCGCGAAGGCGTTCGATCCCTTCTTCACCACCAAGCCGCTGGGCGAGGGGACCGGCCTCGGCCTTTCGATGATCTACGGCTTCGCCCGTCAGTCGGGCGGCCAGGTCCGGATCGATTCCGAGGTCGGCCGCGGCACGACGATGACCATCCATCTGCCGCGACACGACGCGCATGTTCCCGCCGATGGCGAGGAGGCCGGCGCCGAGCGCACCGACCTCTCGGGAGACGGCGAGGTCGTGCTGGTGATCGACGACGAGCCGACGGTGCGGATGCTGGTCGGCGAGGTGCTCGCCGACGCCGGCTTCTCGGCGATCGAGGCGGGCGACGGTCCGTCCGGGCTCAAGATCCTCCAGTCGAACGCCCGCATCGATCTGCTGATCACAGACGTCGGACTTCCCGGCGGCATGAACGGCCGCCAGGTCGCCGATGCCGCCCGCGCCCTCAGGCCCGGGCTCCGGATCCTGTTCATCACCGGCTATGCGGAAAATGCGGTGATCGGCGACGGGCGGCTCGAGCCGGGAATGTCGATCGTCACCAAGCCGTTCCAGATCGAGATGCTCGCGCGCAAGATCCGCGAAGCACTGGAGTGAAGCGGCGGCGCGATCGGGACCACGCCGTCAGGTCGAGGTCAGCGCACCCACGAAGATCAGGATCGCTCCGAACAGAGCGAGCCCGAGCCCCGGAATGTCGGCCTTGAGGCTGAGCCTGTCGCCGCGGCCCTTCGGCTCCAGCGTCTCCGGCGCGTCCCGCGCGCCGAGACTGGGCGGCTGGCTGAGCCGCCCGCGCTTCAGCGTGCGCAATGCCGCGACGACGATGCCGGCGATGACGCACAGCGCCCCGCGCCAGATCAGCAGCATCAGCGACTCCCGTCATCCGTTGCGCGCCCGATCCTAGCGGAAATCGTCCGTGGTCGGAACCATGAGACCTCGTGCGCCGCCTCCGCGCCGGGCTCCCTCCCGCGATTGCCGAAGGGCGTGACATCGACGAGACTGTCATCGGTAATGCGACCTCGGGGCTGCTGGGGCCGATGGAAAAATCCTGCGGGCTGTCGGGCGTGTGTCGTCGGGTGCGCTCAACGGGCGAGGCAGACCTCCCGACAGACCGAGAGTTGGTGTAAAAGTCGAATTCTGGCACGGGAGATCAGTATGCTGACAATTCTCATGGCGGCGTTGGTGCAGCAATCGGCCTCAGTTCATGTTCCTGCATTGCCAATCCGGGAGTTCATGGCGGCATGTGTGACCTCGGGCGGAGATCTGGGCTGGGTCGGCCCCAATCCTGGACCAGGCGAGCCAGCGCTGCGCAGCGTGTACTTGCACGATACACAGAAGAACCACGTGACGGTGAGCTTCTACAACGAGACGGGCGTGGGCTCCGGACGCGTCGTCTTCCTTTGGCCGACGGCGAGCAATGCGAACCGGGAGGTCACTCAGTCCACCTCGGTCCCTGAGTCCGTGACCGTCTACTCGACCCGGGTCCGCTACGGCGTGATCGGCACCACCGTGCCTACCGCGGTCTGTACCCGCGTGCGTTAGGCCGAGACCACTTCAGGTTTATTGGGCCACGTGTGCATCTTGGCCTCAGGGTTGCGTACTCGCGCGCATTGCCGCTGAAGATGGCTCGGGGAGGGTCGGGGGGTCGAAGGCGAACGTCATTCTTGGCAGGCTATCGACGGAAACGATTCGGAGATCCGCTTTCGTCCTCAAGAGAACAACGTCGACGACATCCACATCCTGGCGCCAATCAACCCGACGATCCTGTGCCCGCATGCCTCGGGGGATGCTGGAACGGTTCGACTGAGCGTTTTAACGCGCAGCTCTGCACGGTCGTCGGCGAGGTGGCGTTCAGCACGCTGACGCAGCACCACGTCAGCACCCTCTTCGAACGCGGCGGCGCGCCCCCGCCCGACCGACCGACTATTGCAGCGCCCGGAGGCTCGCAACGCGGAACGCCCGCTCGCGGCCGTCGGGCTCGGTCAGGACCAGGGATTCGCCGAGCCTGATCGGGTGCGGACGATGGCGGACGAGGATCTCGCCGTCCTCGTCGAACGCGAAGGCCCAGCCGTCGTCGCTCGCCTTGACGATGCCGGAGAGGTCCGGCTCGTTCGGCCAGAAGCGCCGCACGGTCGCCTGGGCGGGGGCAACGGCGAGCGCGTTGTCGTCGATCCGGCCGTCGTCGTGGAGTGGCAGGCGGAGCAGATAGATGCGGCTGGCCGAACCTCGCGGGAATTCGCGGCTGGGCTCGAGTTCGAGTCGGATCGATTGCCATTGCATCCTGTCGCGATGCCCGACGGCAGGTGGCTGTTGTATAAGCAATCCTACGGAGTCGGCCTGGTCGCGATGGTTTCCGGCAGCCCGCACGGCGGCGCCGACGCCGACAGCAAAGGAGGGTGCGATGAGGTCGATCCTGCTGCTCGCCAATGACGACAGGGGTCTCGAGGCGCGGCTGGCGGCCGCGCTCGCGCTCGCCCGGCGAGGCAGCGCGCATCTCTCCTGCCTGCAGTCGCGACCGTTCAACAGCCTGGTCGTGGCCGATCCGTTCGGCGGCGTCTACGTGCCCGCCGCGCTGCTCGCCCGGCTGAACCAGGTGGACGCCGAGCATCGCGACCGGATGGAGGCCCGGCTCCGCGAGGAAGGCGTCTCGTGGGAGTGGGTGCAGCAGGACGGAGAGACGGGGCGTGCAATCGTCGCCCGGGCCGCGCTGGCCGACCTGATCGTCATCACCCTGCCGGGCGACGACGACGCTGCCTTGTCGATCGCTGGGGAAGTCCTGCTCCATGCCCGCGCGCCGATCCTGGCCGTGCCGGCCGCCGACGCCGGCTTCGATCCGTCCGCTCGGATCATGGTCGCCTGGAACGGGTCGCCGGAAAGCGCGCATGCGCTTCGTCTCGCGCGGCCGCTGCTGGCGGAGGCGGGCGGGGTCACGCTGGTCACGGCAGGGGACGAGACCGGTCGCTTCGCCGTCGCCGATGCAGCGGCCTATCTGTCCCGTTACGGTATTGCCGCCGAGCAGGACGCGCGGCCCGGTGGCGGCAGGGCCGCGGACGCGCTGATCGAGGCCGCCGCGGCGGTCGGTGCCGGGGCCATCGTGATGGGCGCCTACGGCCACACTCGATTGCGCGAGACGGTATTCGGCGGCGTCACCCGCGACATGCTCCGCCACAGCCCGCTTCCCCTGCTGCTCGCGCACTGACTATCATCGGCGCGTGACTCGCTATGACGGGCGCCTCCGCGCCCTCGCCATGCTTCTTTCGGCCCTTGCGGGCTTCGTCGACGCCGTGGCTTTTCTCGAGCTGGGCGGCTTCTTCGTGTCGTTCATGAGTGGGAACTCGACTCGCCTGGCGGTCGGCATCGCCGGCGATTCGCCGGCTGCGGCGACGGCGGCAGGATTGATCGGCGCGTTCGTTCTCGGTGTCACGGCGGGCGCGCTGGTCGGCGCCGCCGGCGGACGACGCCGTGCCGCGTCGGTCCTGCTCTTCGTCGCCGCGCTGCTCGGCCTCGCCGCCGCCTCGGGATTGGGCGGCGCCGCCTTCGCCGCCGCGCTGCTGCTCGCCGCCGCGATGGGGGCCGAGAATGCGGTGTTCGAGAAGGAGGGGGAGGTGCGGATCGGCCTCACCTACATGACGGGCACGCTCGTCAAGCTGGGGCAGCGGATCGCCGCGACCCTGCGCGGCGCGGACGCGACCGGGTGGGGCTCCTTCCTGCTCCTCTGGGCGGGCTTCGTGGGGGGCGCGGTGCTCGGCGCCCTGGCGCGTCCCGCGCTCGGCCTGGCGGTCAGCCTCGCCGCCGCCGCAGGCGCAGCGGGGCTGCTCGCGCTCGTCGCCTGGTCGATGGACGAGGCCTGAGACCGAGCTCCGGCCGGACGCCCACCATCCGGCCGGAGACCGCCGGTCGCAGTTCGGCGGCACGCGACTCCCCCCGAAGCCGCGCCGATGAGTCTGTGTTACCCCGCCTAAGTCACGGACGTATATAGGGAATTTCCCGCAAGCCGATTGCCTCCCGTGCAGCGCCGGGACGCTTCGGGCGCCATCTAGGGGACATCCCGTAGTCAAAAGCATAGCGTCCGCGGCTACCCGATTCGCGGCCGCCGGGGGGTACCTGCGGTGCTTGAAGCCGGCAGGTCCGGTCGGGGAAGATGATGGAAACGATGGTGATGAAGAGCGGCGGCTGGCTGCTCCTGGCCGTGGTCGCGACCTTGCTGGTCGGCGCCTCGGCCGATTTCGGCTTTTCGGTGCACCTCGCGATCGTCGCGGTCGCGGCGATGGCGGCGATGGTCTGGTCGCTGCGCAACGCGGGGAATGCGGCGGCGGGTATCGTCGCGCCGCGCCCCGACCAGAGCGTCTATGACGACGAGCCGATCCGCTGGGGTGTGATCGCCACCCTGTTCTGGGGCGTCGCCGGCTTTGCCGCCGGCCTGTTCATCGCGCTCCAGCTCGCCTTCCCCGCGCTGAACCTCGGCTTCGAATATACCAGCTTTGGCCGGTTGCGGCCGCTGCACACCTCGGCGGTGATCTTCGCCTTCGGCGGCAACGCGCTGATCGCGACCAGCTTCTACGTGGTGCAGCGCACCTGCCGTGCCCGGCTCGCCTTCCCGGGCCTCGCCCGCTTCGTGTTCTGGGGCTACCAGCTGTTCATCGTCCTCGCGGCGACCGGCTACGTGCTCGGCATCACCGAGTCGAAGGAATATGCCGAACCCGAATGGTATGTGGACCTGTGGCTGACCGCCGTCTGGGTTGCCTATCTCGCCGTCTTCGTCGGCACCGTGGCGCGCCGCCGCGAGCCCCATATCTATGTCGCCAACTGGTTCTATCTCGGCTTCATCGTCACCGTGGCGATGCTCCACATCGTCAACAACCTGACGATCCCGGTCAGCCTGGTCGGTTCCAAATCCTATTCCGCCTTCGCCGGCGTCCAGGATGCGCTCACCCAATGGTGGTACGGCCACAACGCCGTCGGCTTCTTCCTCACCGCCGGCTTTCTGGCGATGATGTATTACTTCGTCCCCAAGCAGGCGGAGCGGCCGGTCTATTCCTACCGGCTGTCGATCATCCACTTCTGGTCGCTGATCTTTCTCTACATCTGGGCGGGCCCGCACCACCTCCACTACACGGCGCTGCCCGACTGGGCGCAGACGCTCGGCATGGTTTTCTCGATCATGCTGTGGATGCCGAGCTGGGGCGGCATGATCAACGGCCTGATGACCCTCAACGGGGCGTGGGACAAGATCCGCACCGATCCGATCATCCGCATGATGGTGATCGCGCTCGCCTTCTACGGCATGGCGACCTTCGAAGGTCCGATGATGTCGATCCGGACGGTCAACAGCCTGTCCCACTACACCGAATGGACGATCGGCCACGTCCACGCCGGCGCTCTCGGCTGGAACGGCATGATCACCTTCGCCTGCGTCTATTACCTGGTGCCGCGCCTGTGGGGCCGCACCCGCCTCTACTCGCTGCGCATGATCAACTGGCACTTCTGGCTCGCGACCGTCGGCATCGTTCTCTACGCCGCCGCGATGTGGGTGGCCGGCATCATGCAGGGCCTGATGTGGCGCGAGTATGGCGCTGACGGCTACCTCGTCTACGCTTTCTCCGAAGTCGTCGCCGCGATGTTCCCGATGTACGTCATCCGCTCGGTCGGGGGCCTGCTCTACCTCTCCGGCTTCCTGATCATGGTCTTCAACTGCTGGATGACCGTGAAGGGCCGGCTGCGCGAGGAAGCGCCGCTCAGCGACGCCGCCTTCGACCCCGCCAGGGACCGGCCGTTGCCCTCGGCCGGCCCAACCGGCCGGCAGCGCGCGCCGCGCATTCCCGCCAACCAGCCCGACGCGCCGCTCGTCGCCGCCGAATAAGCCAAAGGACGAAAAGACATGGCTACCAAGTTCTTCGACCATGGCCGGCTGGAGCGGAACGTCACCCTCCTCGGCGTGCTCGCCTTCCTCGTCGTCACGATCGGCGGCATCGTCGAGATCGCGCCGCTCTTCTGGATCGACTCCACCGTCGAGAAGGTGGAGGGCGTGCGCCCCTACACCCCGCTCGAGCTCGCCGGCCGCAACATCTACATCCGCGAGGGCTGCTCCGGCTGCCACAGCCAGATGATCCGGCCGTTCCGCGACGAGACGGAGCGCTACGGCCACTACAGCCTCGCCGCCGAGAGCATGTACGATCACCCGTTCCAATGGGGCTCGAAGCGCACCGGTCCCGACCTCGCCCGCGTCGGCGGCCGCTATTCGGACGAATGGCACGTCCAGCACATGAAGGATCCGCGTTCGGTCGTGCCGGAATCGATCATGCCGGGCTATGCCTTCCTGGCCGATCGCGAGCTCAAGGCGGGCGACATGGCGGCACACCTCACCGCCATGGCCCGCGTCGGCGTGCCCTACGACAAGGCGGCGATCGCGGCTGCGAACGACGACCTGAAGAACCAGGCCAATGCGGATGCGGACACCGCGGCGCTCGTGAAGCGCTACCCGAAGGCGCAGGTCCGCGATTTCGACGGCGATCCGTCGCGGCTGACCGAGATGGATGCCCTCGTCGCCTATCTCCAGATGCTCGGCACCCTGGTCGATTTCGAAGCCGCCGCCCCGCAGGAGAAGGCGCGATGAGCTACGAGACCTTCCGCCACTTCGCCGACAGCTGGGGCCTGCTCGCCATGGCCCTCGTCTATCTCGCCTTCACCGGCTGGGCCTTCCTGCCCCGCAACCGCGGCCGCAACCGCGACGCCGCCAACATGATCTTCGAGGACAGCGACCATGGCTGACGACAAGCAGAAGAGAATCGATCAGCCGACCGGCACCGAGACCATGGGTCACGAGTGGGACGGTATCGAGGAGCTGAACACGCCGCTGCCGCGCTGGTGGCTCTGGGCCTTCTACGCGACCATCGCCTGGGGCGTGGTCTACATGGTGCTGTTCCCGGCCTGGCCGCTGATCGACCGCGCCACCGGCGGCACGCTCGGCTGGTCGAGCCGCGCCCAGCTCGAGCAGGAGCTCGCCGCCGAGCAGGCGAAGAAGGCGCCTCTCCTCAAGGCGCTCGCCGCAACGCCGGTCGAGCAGCTGCCCGCCAATCCGGCGCTGATGCAGGCGGCGGTGGAGGGCGGCCGCGCCGCCTTCCGGGTCAATTGCGTCGCCTGCCACGGCTCCGGCGCCGCCGGCTCCAAGGGCTACCCTAACCTCAACGACGACGATTGGCTGTGGGGCGGGGATCTGAAGGCGATCGAATATACGATCACCCACGGCACCCGGCAGCCGGACCATGACGCCACCCGCTTCTCGCAGATGCCGGCGTTCGGCCGCGACGGGATGCTGAAGGCCGAGGAGATCGGCGATCTCGCCGCCCATGTCCGCACCATCTCGGGCCAGCAGAAGCCCGGCGCCGCGTCGCAGCGCGGCGGCGCCCTGTTCGCCCAGAACTGCGCCTCCTGCCACGGCGCCGGCGGCGAGGGGAACCGCGCGGTCGGCGCGCCGAACCTCAAGGACGCGATCTGGCTCTACGGCGGCGACTCCGAGACGATCCAGGCGACGATCGCCAACAGCCGCTACGGCGTCATGCCGAAATGGGGCGGCCGGCTCGATCCGGTCACGATCAAGATGCTCGCCGCCTACGTCCACTCCTTGGGCGGCGGCGAGGGCGCCGCTCCGGTCCAGACGGCGAGCCGATAGGCGTCTCCTCCCCGCAGGCGGGGAGGATCTAGGAGCACACAATGGCCAGCCCGTCCGATCTCACCAGCGTCAAGCCGAAGAGCCTCTACGCCAGGCGCGAGCCCGTCTATCCCAAGGCGGTCGACGGCAGATTCCGCCGCCTGAAATGGCTGATCATGGCGGTGACGCTGACCATCTATTACGTCACGCCCTGGCTGCGCTGGGATCGCGGCGCCTATGCGCCGGATCAGGCGGTGCTGATCGATCTCGCCGGCCGCCGCTTCTACATGTTCGGCATCGAGATCTGGCCGCACGAATTCTATTATGTCGCCGGTCTGCTGATCATGGCCGGAATCGGCCTGTTCCTGGTCACCTCGGCGGTCGGCCGAGCCTGGTGCGGCTACGCTTGTCCCCAAACCGTGTGGACCGATCTCTTCCAGCACGTCGAGCGCTGGATCGAGGGCGATCGCAACGCCCAGATGAAGCTCGCGAAGGCGCCGTGGACCGCGTCCAAGCTGGCGAAGCGCGTCGCCAAATATGCGAGCTTCCTCGCCATCTCGGCCGCCACAGGCGGCGCCTGGATCTTCTACTTCGCCGATGCGCCGACGCTGGCGCGGGACTTCCTCGCCGGAGACGCGGCGATCGTTGCCTATGGAACGGTGGCGGTGCTGACCGCGACCACCTTCACTCTGGGCGGGCTGCTGCGCGAGCAGGTCTGCATCTACATGTGCCCCTGGCCGCGCATCCAGACGGCGATGCTCGACGAGAAATCGCTGATCGTCACCTACAAGGACTGGCGCGGCGAGCCGCGCGCCCGCGGCACCAAGAAGGCCACGCTGGCGGACCTGAAGCTCGGCGACTGCATAGATTGCAATCAGTGCGTCGCCGTCTGCCCGACCGGGATCGACATCCGCAACGGCCCGCAGGTCGGCTGCATCACCTGCGCCCTGTGCATCGACGCCTGCGACAAGGTCATGGCGCAGGTCGGGCGGCCGCGCGGGCTGATCGACTATGCGACCTTCGAGGATTGCGAGGCGGAGAAGGCGGGGGAGCCGCGCAGGCCTCTGCTCAAGACGATCCTGCGCCCGCGCACATTGATCTACTTCACCGCCTGGGCGGCAATCGGCTTCGCCATGTTGTTCGCGCTCGGCGAGCGCACCCGCGTGGACATCAGCGCGCAGCAGCAGCGCAATCCCGTCTACGTGCGGCTCTCCGACGGCCAGGTGCGCAATGCCTTCACCGTCAAGATCCGCAACATGCAGGCCCGCCCGCGTGCCTTCGAGATCGGGCTCGAGGATCTCGCCGGCGGCCGCATGTGGCTGGAGGGCGGCAGCCGGGAGACGGCGGCGAAGCACGTCGCCGTCCGCGTGGCGCCCGACGCCCTCGGGAAATTCCGTATATTCGTCATCGTCCCGCCCGGCGAAGAACAACGCGACGAATTCGTTTTCACCGCCCGGGCGCTCGACCCCGAAGGCGGAAGCGACAGCACCAAGGCCGTGTTCGAGCGGCCCTAGGGGGACTGCATGACACCGACCCGCGGCTTCACCGGCTGGCACATGACCGGGATCCTCATCGCCTTCTTCGGCGTGATCATCGCGGTCAATCTGACGATGGCAACCTTCGCCACCCGCACCTTCGGCGGCAAGGTGGTCGAGAATTCCTATGTCGCCAGCCAGCAGTTCAACCGCTGGCTCGCCGAGGCGCGGGCGCAGAAGGCGCTGGGCTGGCAGCATGCGGTCACGCTCGGCAGCGACCGCAGGGTTGGGGTCACGCTGGGCGTGGCCGGCAAGCCGCTCGCCGGCGCGCTGGTGAGCGCGGTCGCCCGCCACCCGGTGGGCCGCGAGGGCGAGGTCGCGGTGCGCTTCGTCTCCGCGGGGCCGGGCCGCTACGAAAGCGATTACCCGCTTCCCGCCGGCCGCTGGTACCTCCACCTCGAGGTGGTGCGCGGCGCCGACCGCGCCGCCTTCATCGAGACGGTGCAATGAGCGCCGCCGTCGCTTTCGACGCCGCGGCGCCGCTCGCGCGCAGCCTGTTCGCCGTGCCGGGGATGCGGTGCGCCGCTTGCATCGCGAAGCTCGAGAACGGTCTCGCGGCAAATCCCGGCATCGCGCTCGCCCGGGTCAATTTCACCGCTCGTCAGCTGACGCTCGATCATGTCGCCGAACTCCAGCTCCCCGAGCTCCAGGCCGCGATCGCCGCCGTCGGCTTCGAGGCGCAGCCGATCCGCGCTGCCGGCGTCACCGCCGATCGGGCCGAGAGCCGCGGCCTGCTCAAGGCCACGGCCGTCGCCGGCTTCGCGTCGATGAACGTGATGCTGCTGTCCGTCGCGGTCTGGTCCGGCGCGGCCGGTGCGACGCGCGATCTCTTTCACGCTTTGTCCGCGCTGATCGCGATCCCTACCGTCGCTTATTCCGGCCGGCCCTTCTTCCGCTCGGCCTGGGCGGCGCTGCGCAGCGGGCGTACCAACATGGACGTGCCGATCTCGATCGGTGTCCTGCTCGTCACCGCCTTGAGCCTGTTCGAGACGCTGACCAGCGGCCCCCACGCCTATTTCGACGGCGCGGTGATGCTGCTTTTCTTCCTGCTCGTCGGCCGGGTGCTGGACAGCGTGATGCGGGATCGCGCCCGCGACGGCGTCACCGCTCTGCTCAAGCAGACCGCGTCGGGCGCGATGGTGGCCCGCGAGGACGGCAGCAGTGAGTGGGTCGCAGCCGAAGCGCTGGCGCCGGGCATGACGATGCTCGTTGCCGCCGGCGAGCGGCTCGCCGCCGACGGGATCGTGATCGCCGGCGCGAGCAGCCTCGATCGCTCGCTGATCAGCGGCGAGAGCTCGCCGATAAGGGCGGGGGAGGGGGACCAGGTGCTCGCCGGCACGCTCAATCTCGATGCGCCGCTGACCGTCCGGGTGACCGCCGCCGGCGCCGACACGGCGATCGTGGACATGGCCCGGTTGATGGAACAGGCGGCCCAGCCGCGCTCGCTCTACGTCCGCATCGCCGATCGCGCCGCGCGCCTCTACGCGCCGGCGGTGCACACCCTCGCCGCCGCCTCTTTCGTCGGCTGGATGCTCGCCGGGGCCGGCTGGCACGAAGCGCTGCTGATCGCCGCCGCCGTGCTGATCATCACCTGCCCCTGCGCGCTCGGCCTCGCGGTTCCCGCCGCCCAGATCGTCGCCGCCGGGGCGCTGATGCGGGCCGGCGTGCTGGTCAAGGACGGCTCGGCGCTCGAGCGTCTGGCCGAGGCGGATCGCGTGCTGTTCGACAAGACCGGCACGCTGACCCTCGGCCGACCGGAGCTCGACAGCCTCGCGCCGCTTTCCCCGGAGCATCGCCCGATCGCACTCGGGCTCGCACGCGCCAGCCGCCATCCGCTCAGCCAGGCGCTGCGCAAGGCGCTCGAGGCAGAGGGCGTCGCGCCCGCCGACGTCACCGACGTCGTCGAGGAGCCGGGCTTCGGCATGCGCGGCCTTTGGAACGGCGCGCCCGTCCTGCTCTGCCGCGCGACCGGCGTCGCGGGCGAGGCGCTGGCCGTCGCCTTCGTCTTCGCCGGCGCGGCGCCCGTTGTTCTTCGGTTCCGCGACTCGATGCGTCCCGACGCCGCAATGACCGTCGCGGAGATGGAGCGCCTCGGGCTCCCGGCCTCGATCGTCTCGGGCGACCGTGCCGAAGCGGTCGCGCCCGTCGCGCGTGCGCTTCACCTCACCGCCCAGACGGCGATGACGCCGCAGGACAAGCTCGACGCGATCGAGCGGCTCGGTCGCGCCGGACACAAGGTGCTGATGGTCGGCGACGGGCTCAACGACGGCCCCGCGCTCGCCGCCGGCCACGTCTCGCTCGCGCCCGCCTCGGCCAGCGACGTCGGCCAGAATGCCGCCGACGCCGTGTTCCTCGGAGACAGCCTCGCCCCGGTTGCGGCGGCGATACGCGCCGCCCGCCGGACCATGGCGATCGTTCGCCAGAACTTCGCGATCGCAATTCTCTACAACACCGCCGCCGTCCCGCTGGCACTCGCCGGTCTGGTCACGCCCCTCGTCGCGGCGCTGGCGATGTCCGGCTCCTCCGTGATCGTCGTCGCCAACGCCCTCCGGCTGAGGAGCGCGGCGCGATGACCGGGCTCGTCCTCCTCATCCCGATAGCCCTGTTCTGCGGCCTCGTCGGGCTCGCCGCCTTCTTCTGGTCGATGAAGTCCGGCCAGTATGACGACATGGACGGCGCCGCATTGCGCATCCTGATCGACGACGACGCGCCGGCCGCCGTCTCCAAGGAGCCTCACGCGTGAGCTGGACCTTTCATCCCGAGCTGCTCGCCCGGCCGGTGCCGCGTTACACGTCCTACCCGACCGCAGCCGAGTTCGGCGACGTCGGCGCCGAGGCCATGGCTGCGGCCCTGGCGGCGGTGGCTGACGATGCCGGCGTCTCGCTCTACCTCCACATCCCTTATTGCCACGAGATCTGCTGGTATTGCGGGTGCAACACCGGTGCCGCCACCCGCACCCAGCGGGTTGGCGCCTATCTCGACGCCCTTCATGCCGAGATCGATCTGGTCGCGGCGGCGCTCGGCGGCCGCGGCCGTGCGCGGCGCATCGCGTTCGGCGGGGGAAGCCCCAATGCGCTGAGCCCGGCGCAGTTCGGCACGCTGCTCGCCCATGTCCGGAGCGCCTTCGGCGCCGAGGCGGCTTCGATCTCGATCGAGCTCGATCCGCGCACGCTGGAGGAGCCCTGGTACGAGGCAATCGCCGAAGCGCGCGTGGAGCGCGCCAGCCTCGGCGTCCAGACGCTCGATCCGCAGGTGCAGGCGGCGATCGGCCGCATCCAGGACGAGGTGCTGATCCGCCGCACCGTCGCCGCGCTGCGCAACGCCGACGTCGCCTCGATCAACTTCGACCTGATGTACGGGCTGCCGGGGCAAGGGCTCGGCGAGCTCGAAGCGACACTAGATGCGACCGCCGAGATGGCGCCGGAGCGGATCGCGCTGTTCGGCTACGCGCACGTGCCCCACATGATCCCGCGCCAGCGCCGGATCGATGCCGCGTTGCTGCCCGACGTCGCAGCCCGCTTCGGCCAGGCCGAGTTCGGCCATCGGTTCCTGACCCGTGCCGGCTACGATCCGATCGGCTTCGACCATTTCGCGCGGCCTGGCGATGCGATCGCCGTCGCGGCGCGCGAGAAGCGCCTCCACCGCAATTTCCAGGGCTTCACGGACGACGGCTCGCAGGTGCTGATCGGCCTTGGTGCGACCGCGATCAGCCAGTTCCCGGGCCTGATCGTGCAGAACGAGAAGAACAGCGGCCGCTATCGCATGCTGGCGACGTCCGGCAGACTGACTGCGTCCAGGGGCATCGTGCGCACCTGCGACGATCACCGCCGGGGCAAGATCGTCGAAAGCCTGCTCTGCCATGGCGAGGCTCATGCCGGCGGCCATCGCGACGCGGACCTTACCGAGCGCCTGGCACCGTTCGAGGCGCTCGGCCTGCTCGCCTGGGACGGGCCGATGCTCCGCATCGCCGAGGCGGGCAGGCCCTACGCCCGCGCCATCGCCTCCGTCTTCGACGTCTATCGCCAGCCCGAGGGGAGGCGTTTCAGCAATGCCATCTAGCCTCTCCCTGCTCGCGCTGGCGCCGCTGATGCTGTTCGGCAGCCAGGCGCCGATGGCGCGAAATGCGTCCGACACCATCCTGGTCAGCCTCTGCTTGGGCGGGCAGGTGCCGATCCATATCCCGCGCCGTGACCGGGATGGACCGCAGGGTGCAACGGCCTGCCACGCCGCCGCGGTGATGCCGAAGAAGAAGAGAGCCTGATCCACACCTGTCCGGAAGCCTGACGATGACGACCGACATCCTTTCCGTTCGCAGCGCCAGGGCCGCCGCCGCGCCACCCGTGCTGCGCGGCGCCTATCGCCTTCTGTTTCCGGCCGGCGCGCTCTGGGCCGTCGTCGTCGCTGCGCTCTGGATCGGAGCGCTTGCCGGGGAGATCGTGCTGCCGACGGCAATGGCGCCGCTCGCCTGGCATCAGCATGAGATGCTGTTCGGCTATCTCGGCGCGATCATCGTCGGCTTCCTCTCGGCAGCGATCCCCAATTGGACCGGGCGTCCCGCCTTTGCCGGTATTCCGGTCGCGGCGGCGATCGCCTGGTGGCTGTCGGCACGCCTTGCCCTGCTGTTCTCGTCGGTCGTGCCGCCGCTCGCCGCCGCCTTGCTCGACGTCGGCTTCTTCGTGGCCGCCGCGGCGTTGGCGGCACGCGAGATCCTCGCCGCGGGCAACCGCAACCTGCCGATGCCGCTGATCATCCTGCTGTTCGCTGCGGCGAACGGCCTCCACCACGCCGAGACGATGGGCGCCTCGCTGCCGGCGGGATTGGCGGTGCGCGCCGGCTTCTCGATCGTGCTCCTGCTCATCTGCATGATCGGCGGCCGCATCATCCCGGCTTTCACTCGCAACTGGCTGGTCAAGGCCGGCCGCGAGGCGACCGCGCCGGCCATGCCGAACGGCTTCGACAAGACGGTCGTGGCAGGCGCGGCGCTGGCGCTCGCGGCCTGGACCTTCGCGCCGGATGCGCGCGCGACCGGTCCGCTGCTGATCGTGGCGGGGCTGCTTCACGCCGCCCGGCTGGCGCGCTGGTCGGGCCTGCGGACGCGCACCGATCCGCTGCTCTTCATCCTCCACCTGGCTTATGCCTGGCTGCCCGTCGGTCTCGTGCTGCTCGGGCTCGCGCTCAGCGGCGCGGCACTGCCCTCGACGATGGCGCTGCATGCGCTCGCCGCGGGCGCGATGGGCACGATCACCCTGGCGGTGATGACCCGCGCCTCGCTCGGACACACCGGCCGTCCGCTGGTCGCCGACGGCTGGACGGTCGCGGTCTACGTCCTCGTCACGCTCGGAGCGCTGCTGCGCGTGCTGAGCCCGGTGCTGCCGCTCGACTATCTGCTGCTGCTGAAGATCGGCGGCGCGGCGTGGGGCGGGGCGTTCCTGCTTTTCGTCCTGGCCTATGCGCCCAAGCTGGCCGCGCCGCGGGTCGACGGGCGGATCTGATCGCGGCCTCAGGGCTTTCCCCTAGTGCCGGCGTCCTCGGCCGGCACTAGGGGAGGGACATGGACTATGCCCAGATCTTCGCCTCCGCCATCGACCGGCTTCACGCCGAGGGTCGCTACCGGGTGTTCATCGACATCCTGCGCAACAAGGGCAATTACCCGAACGCGCGCTGCTTTGCCGGGCACAATGGTCCGAAGCCGATCACCGTCTGGTGCTCGAACGACTATCTCGCGATGGGCCAGCACGAGGCCGTGATCGCGGCGATGGAGGAGGCGCTGCACGACGTCGGCGCCGGCTCCGGCGGCACCCGCAACATCGGCGGCAATACCCATTACCATGTCGATCTCGAGGCCGAGCTTGCCGATCTCCACGGCAAGGAAGCGGCTTTGCTGTTCACCTCGGGCTATATCTCGAACGAGGCGACGCTCTCGACGCTCGGCAAGATCCTGCCCGGCTGCATCATCTTCTCGGACGAGCTGAACCACGCCTCGATGATCGCGGGGATCCGCACCTCGGGCTGCGAGAAGCAGATCTTCCGCCACAACGATCTCGCCCATCTGGAAGAATTGCTCGCCGCCGCCGATCCCGAGGCGCCCAAGCTGATCGCGTTCGAGAGCGTCTATTCGATGGACGGCGACGTCGCCCCGATCGCCGCGATCTGCGACCTTGCCGACCGCTACAACGCACTGACCTATCTCGACGAGGTCCATGCCGTCGGCATGTACGGCGCGCGCGGCGGCGGCATCTCGGAGCGCGACGGGGTCGCCCACCGCCTGACCATCATCGAGGGCACGCTCGGCAAGGCGTTCGGCGTGATGGGCGGCTATATCGCCGCCGATCGCAACATCGTCGACGTGATCCGCTCCTACGCGCCCGGCTTCATCTTCACGACCTCGCTGTCGCCGGTGCTGGTCGCCGGCGCGCTCGCCAGCGTCCGCCACCTCAAGGCCTCGAGCGTCGAACGCGAGGGCCAGCAGGCCGCCGCCGCGAAATTGAAGGCCATCTTCCGCGAGGCGGGCCTGCCGGTGATGGCGTCGACCACCCACATCGTGCCGCTGATGGTCGGAGATCCGGTCAAGGCCAAGAAGATCAGCGACATCCTGCTCGCCGAATACGGCGTCTACGTCCAGCCGATCAACTTCCCGACCGTGCCGCGCGGCACCGAGCGCCTGCGCTTCACCCCCGGCCCCAGCCACGATGAAGCGATGATGCACGAGCTCGCATCCGCCCTCACCGAGATCTGGGACCGGCTCGAGATGCGGATGGCCGCCTGACCTTCGAGGATCAAGGTACCCGCTGGCCGACGACGTTGCCGGCGGGCGCGTAGCGGCAGACCAGATAGTCCCATTTCGCGGCCTGGTGGATCGCGCAGCCCACCCGCGTCGTGCCCTTCCAGATGATCTGGGTGTAATGGGCGATGTCCTGCCAGCGGCCGGTGCGGCTCACTTCCGGGAAGATGCCGGGCGCGAATTGCGCTTTCTCCGCGGCCCAGCCGCCGAACATCTCGCCGAGCGAATATTGGCGGTGGGTGCCGACCCAGAGATTCTCGCCCAGCCCCGGCCGATCCTCCGGCCTGGAATGCGCGATCCGCGATCCCGTTCGCTCGAGGATCGCGCCGTAGGCGGCGGCGCCGGCGGCGAGGCTCTCGTCCCAGACGAGCGGCGCGGCGCCCGTCGCCTGCCGCTCGCGATTGTGAAGCGCGATCAGCAGCCGCTTCGCCTCGGCCGGCGAGGGGAGGGAGGCCGGCTCCGCCCGCGCCGCCTCGCGCACCAACGGTGCTTCACGGGGGCTGGAGCAGCTCGCCGCGACCGCGAGCAGGGCGAGGGTGGCGCACCGGCGAAGCGCGCGCGAGGGCGTTCGGGACATGACCCTGACATAATGCGGCCTCGGCCTGCGGCCCAGATCGGTCCGCCGCCCGCTCCTTGCGCCCCGCCGCGAAACCTCGCGTGCGCGAACATTTCACCGGCCGCGTGATTGACCTTGCGCGGCCGAAGGCGCATTCATGTTGCGCTGCAGCAAAGATGTTGCGGAAGGGTCGCCGCCTCGTCGCGGCCGCCCGCACGGAGGCAGTCATGGCCGAAGCGGACCGGGACTATTTCTATCGCCGCGCCGAGCAGGAGATCGCCCTCGCCCAGGCCTCGGCGAGCGAGCAATTGGTGCGCTTCCATTATCAGCTCGCCAGCCTCTATCTCGATCGGGTCTTCGGAGCGGATGGCGATCCGCGCCTCGCCGAGGCGGCCTGAGCGATGGATCGCGAGTCGATCCGCAAGCTGATCGCCGATCATCTGGGTGTCGCGCCTTCCCGGGCCGGCGACGCCGCGTCGTTCCGGGACGATCTCGGCGCCGACTCGCTCGATCTGATCGAGCTGCCGATGCTGCTCGAGCACCATCTCGGCATCGTCATCGCGGACGAGGAAAGCGAGTGCTGCGCCACCGTCGGCGAGGCACTGCGCCTGGTGCGCGACAAGCTTGCCCCGGGGCCGCTCGCCGCGGCGATCTCCGTCTAGCTCAACCGGGGCCGACGCTCATCCGCGTCGCCTCGCCCGGCGCATGGTGGACGAGGCCCGGCGCCTCGGCTTCGGCGAGGAGCGCGGCCATGTCCTCGATCATCGTGTAGGTCACCCGGCGAAGCCCGCCGCTGAGCGGCTCGACCGAATAGCGCAATTGCAGATAGACGCCCTCGGCGTGGAAGACGAAGGCGCCGGCGAGCGGCGTCGCTACCCGCCCGGGCAGATCCAGGATCGCCGCCGACGGGCTGCCGTGCGCCTGCGCCGCGTCGGCGTCGCTCCAGCGCAGCGTCAGCGAATGTCCCGCATCGTCCCCGACGACGATCTGCTCGTCGCCGCGCGCGATCAGGCTCCCGCTCGCCACCACCGGGTTGTCGCCGACGAAATCCGCCATCTTCCGCATCCCGATCGTTTGCACGTGTCGATAGTGCCCCCGGCGCACGACGGGCGCAATCGGTCCGTCGGCATTGAGCGCAAGCGGCGGGACGCGCGTCGCGGCAATGCAGGGCAGGGTGGGGCTTCAACCGAGGAGTCTCGCCATGTCCTTCCGGATTACCGGTCTCGATCCTGCACCGTTCCGCCGTCTCTACGGCCTCTCCGATCAGGCGCTCGCCGCCGAGGGCGTCCGGCGCGTCGTGGCCGATGCCGATTTCGGCTTTCCCGACCGGATCGCGCTGCGCGACGCGGGCAGGGGCGAGTCCCTGCTCCTGCTCAACTATGTCCATCAGCCTGCCGACACGCCGTATCGCGCCAGTCACGCGATCTTCGTGCGGGAGGGGGCGGAAAAAGCGTGGGACGCGGTCGACAGCCTGCCGGAGGCGCTCGTCCGCCGCCCGATCTCGCTTCGCGCCTTCGATGCCGATCACATGATGGTGGCGGCCGATCTCGCAGACGGCGCGGCCCTGACGCCGCTGATCGAGGACTTCCTGGCCGATCCCGCGGTCGCCTACCTTCAGGCGCATTACGCGAAGCGCGGCTGCTACGCGGCGCGCTTCACCCGTCCCTGATCTCGCGTGGACACGAAAAGGGCCGGGACCTCGCGGCCCCGGCCCTTCGCCCTCGGCAGCGGATCAGGCCGCCTTTTTCCAGTTCGGCTCCAGCGCATTGTGCGGCGGGCAGGGCGCCACCTTGCCCTGCGGCAGGCCGCCGAGCTCGTTGGCGAAGCCGTGATTGACGTCGCGGTGATGGGCCTCGTCGGCGCGCACCACCAGCACCACGTCGCGCAGCGTCGCGTGCTCCGGCAGGTTCCAGTAGCGCCTGGCGATCGCCGGCGCCGGGACGTTCGCGGAGCGGCCCTCGTCGATCTCGGCGAGATAGTGGGTGTAGCTGATCACCGCCTCCTCCTCGAAATAGCCGACGACGCGGTGCGCGGTCTTGGAGCTCACCAGATAGAGGGCGAAGAAGAACAGATAGAAGACCCACTGGACGCCGATGATCACGGCCCGCTCGAACAGGGTCGGCTTGGCGATCTCGATGAACGTCATCAGGTGCATGCGCTCGTTCTCGGCCTCGTCCATCAGCGTCTTGATCCAGCCCTTGTCGTCGCACATGCGGCGCAGGCAGGAGAGGTGATTGATCGTCGCGCCGACCATGCCGGGAACCGCCGCGACGGTCTCCAGAACGACGGCGCGGTGGCCGTAGCGCTCCGCGAAAAAGGTGTCGGCGCACCAGCGCAGCAGCTTGGTGAAGCCGTAGGCGACGCGGTCGGATGCGCCGCTCGGACGGTGGTGAACGCTAAGGTCGACAAACGGGGCAGACATTGAAAGCGCCTTTCTTTCCAGCGACTTGGTGAAGGCGGATTACGACCGGTGCGAAGGCGCGGGAATGAGGGATTCCCCCTAGTCCGAAAGGCAGGTTATGGAGGACCATCAAGGGAGGGGAGGAGATGGTTGGTGGAGCCTGGTGTCGCCTGTCGCTGGCGCTGGCGCTGGTGAGCGCAGCGTTCGACGCCATTGCGGCCGACCGGCCCCGGCTGCGCGATGCCGGGATAGGGATCGGCATCCTTCCGACCGGACCGCTGAACGCGATCACCGACGTCCGCGGAGTCGAAATCGGCCATCGTACATTGGTCGAAGGACGCAGCATCCGCACCGGGGTGACGGCCGTGCTGCCGCACCGCGGCAACCTCTTCCAGGACAAGGTGCCGGCGGGCTTCGTCGTCGCCAACGGCTTCGGCAAGTTCGCCGGCAGCACGCAGATCGTCGAGCTTGGCGAGATCGAGAGCCCGATCCTGCTCACCAACACCCTGTCGGTGCCGGAGGCGGCCGCGGCGGCGATCGAATGGACGCTGGCGCGGCCAGGGAACGAGACGGTGCGGTCGGTCAATGCGGTGGTCGGCGAGACCAATGACGGCGAGCTCAACGACATCCGCGCCCGCCGCGTCACCAAAGAGGATGCCCTCGCCGCCATCGCCGCTGCAGACGATGGGCCGGTGGCGGAGGGCGCGGTCGGCGCCGGCACCGGCACGATCGCCTTCGGCTGGAAGGGCGGCATCGGCACGAGCTCGCGCCGGCTTCCTGCCCGATTGGGCGGCTATACGGTCGGCGTGCTCGTGCAGAGCAATTACGGCGGCGTGCTCAGCGTCGACGGCGTCGCGGCGGGAAAGCTGCTCGGCCGCTATTTCCTGAAGGACGAACTGCAGTCGCGCTCCGGCGACGGCTCGGTCGTGATCGTCATCGCCACCGATGCGCCGCTGTCCGACCGGAACCTGACGCGGCTCGCCCGCCGCGCCTTCCTCGGTATCGCGCGCACCGGATCGCCGATCACCAACGGGTCCGGCGATTATGCGCTGGCCTTCTCGACCGCGGAAAGCGTGCGGCGGACGCCGGCGCGTCGCGCGGCCGCCTCGCCGGTCGAGGATCTTCCCAACGATCGGGTGTCGCCGCTGTTCGAGGCGGCGGTGGAGGCGACCGAGGAAGCGGTGCTGAACTCGATGTTCAAGGCGGTGCCGATGGAGGGTCACCAGGGCCGTGTCGAAGCCCTTCCGCTCGACGACATCGTCGCGTCCCACCGGCGCAGCCGCTCCGCTCCGGCGCGCTGAGCGCGCATACGCAGCCAGCCGCCCATACGCAGCCTGGCCGCACATTTCGGCACATTTCCGCACGCAATGCCGGCTCCGGCGGGTGCGCGCGGACGGGATTTGCGACGATGTCCCGTGGCGGCGGCCGGAACCCTCCGGCACAAGGTCCCATGCAGAGGCGCAGGCGATCAACGCCGCGCCCGGTCACCCAGGAGGAGGAACCCGAAGATGAGCCCGGTCGAACGCAGCCTGACGCCCGCCGACGAACGGCAGTTGCGCCAGCAGGCGCGCGAGCGGCTCAGCCGGGCGATCGATATCTGGCTGGCCCACACCGTCGCCGGCGGCTCCGCCAACGATCTGCACCCGCGCCGCCTGCGCGCGATCGATCCCGCGGCCTGAAGCGCTCACCCGGGGCGGCGCGGAGTCCTCGTCTTCAGATTGAAGCAATCGCCGCTCGAGAGGACGTGGACCTTCACGTCGTGCATCGAGAGGGCGCAGTCCGCCCTCGCTTCGGCGACGTTGCAATAGCTGACATGGCTGCCGTCGACGACGTAGACGCCGCCGCTGCCGATCACCTGGAACTCGTCGCCCTCGAGCACGGCGGCGGTATCCTCGTCGATGCCGATGCCGAGCACGCGCGGGTTGTGCGCGACGGCGCCGAGCAGGCGGCCCATGCGGCCGCGCTCGGCGAAATGCTGGTCGATGATCACATTGTGGACCAGGCCCATGCCCGGCGCCATGTGGAGGTCTCCGATCCGGTGCGTCTCCTTGCTGGTGCCCTTGACCAGCATCGTCTCGCTCATCACCGAGGCGCCGGCCGATGTGCCGGCGACGACTCCGCCTCGCTCGTAGAGCCGGCGGACCTTGTCCTCGATGCTCGTGTCGCCGATCTGGCTGGTGATGCGCAACTGGTCGCCGCCCGAGAAGAAGATCGCGGCGGCGTCGTCGAGGACGTCGAGCTTCTCGCGGTCGCTCGCCTGGCTGCGCTCCTCGACATAGAGCTCGATCAGCTCGCCGATCTCGAGATCGGCGAAGGCCGCCTCATATTCCTCGAAATAGCCTTCCGGCCGGTGGCTGGCGACGGTGGCGAGGACGATCTTGCCGCCCTTCGCCCGGCGTGCGAACTCGCGAAGAATCGTACGGTCCCCCTTCGGGTCGCGGTCCTCGTGCCCGCCGATGATGATCAGCGTGCCTTTCGGGCGGGTCTCTCCGCCGCTCGTGTCAGCCACGTTTCTGCGCCTCTTCCTTGCTGAGCCAGACCTCCGGCTCTTCCATGTCGCCGGTCATCAGGGCCACGGTGAAGCTGGGGCTGTTATGCGCCCAGCCGATCCGGCCATCCTTGGCGATGCCGATTCCGCCGCCGTCGGCATCGGCCCCGCCGGTGCCCGGCAGCTTGGCCACCGCCTTGGCGATCGCCGCTTCGGGATCCTCGCCGTCGTCGATCGAGGCCATCACCCGTCCTGCCAGCGCCAGCCGCTGGATCGTCTCGCCATCGCCGGAGAAGGCGACGCCACCGACGTGATTGTCCGCATAGAAGCCGCCGCCGGGAACGGGACTGTCGCCGATCCTGCCCACCGGCGCGCCGGCGAGCCCGCCGGTCGAGGTTGCCGCCGCGATGTTGCCGCCGCTGTCCAGGGCGACGGCGCCGACCGTGTCGTGCTCGGCCAGCTCCTTCTTCCTCTTCTCGACGACCAGGGCGTCGTTCGGCACGCACTCGATGCCCTTGCGGACGGCGAACAGCTCCGCCCCCTCGCCGACGATCAGCACTTCCGTCTCGGCCAGCATCGCGCGGGCGACGGCGACGGGATTGCGTACCCCGCGGATCGCCCCGACCGCGCCGACCTTGAGGTCGCGCCCGTCCATGATGCCGGAGCACATTTCGACCTCGCCCCGCTCGTTCAGGGCCGAGCCGGTGCCGGCGTTGAACAGCTCGATGTCCTCGAGCGTGCGCACCGACGCCTCGACGGCGTCGAGCGCGGTTCCGCCGCTCTCCAGGACCCTGCGGCCGGCGGCCAGCGCCTCGAGCACGCCGTTGCGGTGCGCATCCTCCTCACCGTCCGGCCACGGCTTCGCGCCGCCGTGCACGATCAGGGCCCACCGCCCAGCCTGTCTGTCGGTCATTCTCTTACTCTGCCGGGACGAGCGGTGCGCGGGTGGCGGCACGCACGGCAACGGGCGTGAAATCGTTGACCTGCCGCCAGGCGGCATGGACGTCGGTGGGGGTGACGACGATCAGGTCGCCGGGGCGGCCCATCGCCAGCGCGGCGGCGGTCGACGCGGCTTCGCCGGCGATCAGGTGGATGTGATCGGGCGAGCGGCCCGCCTCGAGCGCGCCTTGCTGCAGATAGTGCATCACTTCGCCGCGCGGACGGCCACGGGTCGAGGGATCCTCGCGGAAGATCAGCACGTCGAAGATGCCGGCCGCGATCCGGCCCATCTCCATCAGATCCTCGTCCCGCCGGTCCCCTGCCATCGAGACCGATCCGATCGTCCTCTTGTAACGATCGGACAGGCCGCGAACCACCTTGCCGAGCGCGTTCAGGCCGGCGGCATTGTGGGCGTAATCGACGATCACCCTGAAGCCGTGCGCGTCGTGGACGTTGAGCCGCCCCGGGTTCTGCTCGAAGGTCGAGCGGAAGTTGGTCATCGCCGATCGGATGGTGAGGATCGGCACGCCGTGCGCATAAGCGGCGGCGATCGCGGCGAGGGCGTTGGCGACGTTGAACTCGGCCATGCCGTGCAGGGTCGCCGGAATGTCGCCGGCCTTCATCACGACCTCGCGGCGGCTGTCCTCGTAGACGACGATCGTGCCGCCGTCCGGCCCCGGCTCGCGGACAACGGCCATGCCGCCTTCATCGACATGCTCGCGGACCAGCGGCGGGAGCTCGGCGCCGCCGCACAAGGAGAACCAGATGATACGGCCGCCGGCGCGGCGCGCCATCCGCACGGTCAGGGGGTCGTCGGCGTTGAGGATCGAATGGCCGCTGCGCCGGACCGACTCGACGACAACCTGCTTGACGCTGGCGAGGTCCTCGACGGTCGCGATGCCCTTCAGGCCGAGATGGTCGGCGGTGACGTTGGTGGCGATGCCGATATCGGCTTGGGAAAAAGCGAGTCCCTCGCGCAGCAGGCCGCCCCGCGCCGTCTCGAGCACCGCCACCTCGACGGTCGGGTCGCGCAGGATCATCCGCGCCGAGCGCGGCCCGGTGGCGTCGCCCTCGTGGGTGAGGATGTCGTTGATGTAGACTCCGGTGGTCGAGGTGAGGCCGACGGTGCAGCCGGTGTAGCGGATGATGTGCTTCACCATGCGGCCGACGGTCGATTTGCCGTTGGTGCCGGTGATCGCGATGATCGGCACCCGGCTCCGGCTGCCGCGCGGGAACAGCATCTCGATGATCGGCTTGGCGACGTCGCGCGGCGCGCCTTCGGACGGATCGATGTGCATCCTGAGGCCGGGCGCGGCATTGACCTCGATCACCCCGCCGCCGGTCTCGCGCACCGAACGGCTGATGTCGGGGCAGACGAAGTCGACGCCGGCGACGTCGAGCCCGACGACCAAAGCGGCGCGGCGGGCGATCTCGGCATTGTCCGGGTGGATCTCGTTGGTCCGGTCGACCGCGGTCCCGCCGGTCGAGAGATTGGCGGTGGCGCGCAATTGCACGACCTGCTCGGCCTCGGGAATGCTGTCCGGCGTCATGCCGCTGCGGCCGATATATTCCTCGACCAGGGCGTCGATCCTGATACGGGTCATCACGTTCTCGTGCCCGTCGCCGCGGCGCGGATCGCGGTTCACTTCCGCGACGAGCTGGCGGATGGTGCTGACGCCGTCGCCCGTGACCTGCGCGGGAATCCGCTCGGCGACCGCGATCATCTTGCCGTCGACGACGAGGATGCGGTGGTCGTTGCCGGCGAAGAACTGCTCGACGATGACGTCGCGGCCCTTGGCCTGCGCCTGCGCCTCGGCGAAGCCGAAGCGCAGCTGCTCCTCGGACTCGATGCCGATCGTCACGCCGCGGCCGTGATTGCCGTCGAGCGGCTTGGTGACCAGCGGAAAGCGCAGCCGCCGGGCCGCGCGCACCGCGTCCTCGACGTTGCGAACGACGACGCCGCGAGGCACGGGAATGCCGCTCTCGTCGAGCAGCCGCTTGGTAAGGTTCTTGTCGCTGGCGATGTCGGTCGCGACCTGGGCGGTGCGGCCGGTGATGCTCGCCCGAATGCGCTGCTGGAAGCGGCCCTGGCCGAGCTGGATCAGGCTCTTTTCGTCCAAACGCATCACCGGGATGCCGCGCCGTTCGGCCTCTTCGACGAGCGACCTGGTGGTCGGTCCGAGCGCGGTGCGGCGGACCAGGCGCTTCAGCGTGTCGAGCCGGCCCTCGAGGTCGAATGCGCCGTCGAAATCATGGATGCGGTCGAGGCCGCTGATCCCTTCGAGCTCGGGCGGGAGCAGCGAATTGACCAGCTCCAGCGCGATGCGTCCGGCGGCGAGGCCCACGCGCTCCTCGTTATAGGCGAACATGACGTTGTAGACGCCGGGACGGTTCTTGACCGATCGGGTCTTGCCGCGAACGGCGCGCGAGCCGGCCAGGGTCTGCAGCTCGAGCGCGATATGCTCGGCGACATGGCCGAGCCAGGTGCCCTCGCGGAGCCTCTTCTCGAAGCCGCCGCGCACCTTCAGCGAGCAGGCGTGGCGGCCCACGCCGGGCAGGGCCTCGAGCAGCGCCTCGGTGAAGCCGGGGATTCGGTTGGTCGGGAATTCCTCCATCCGCCCGAGGTCGAGCTGGATGCGAACCATCGGCGTATGGCTGTAATAATGCGGGCCGCGATAGACGCCGACCTCGGTGACGGCCATCGGCTGCGTCAGGAACGTGGTGGCAGGATCGGTCTTGCTGCCGAAGAACATCTGGTTCCCCCCTTGGGAATGGCTGGCGGAGGCTCCGTCCCTCGAGCTTTTCGCGGTGGACTGGTTCGGAGCCGACATGATCAGCAAAAACCAGCAGCACCCCACGCAAGTTCCAGAAGAAGAAGCTGATCCACATCAGCCTCGTGCCGGCGAGGGACTGCCGTCTCCCCTCCCTGGAAGGGAGGGGAAGGGGGTGGGTCGCGAGCGGAGCGAGCGCTCGGCCTGCGCGTCCGCCACAAGCGTCTTCGGCCCCATCGAGGGGCCTCAGCCGCACCCACCCCTGGCCCCTCCCTTACAGGGAGGGGAAATCGCGCCCCAACCCCGTTGCCGCCCGCGGCGCGGCTGTGGCAGGAGCAGGGCGAACGCGGCCCGTCCGCGCACGTGAGGATCGCCATGAACGAACGCATCTCGCCGCCCCAGCCGCTCGTCGCCGCCAGCCACGCCAACGCCGCCGATTACGAAGCGATGTACCGGCGCTCGCTGTCCGATCCCGACGGCTTCTGGCGCGAGCAGGCGGGGCGGATCGGCTGGATCCGGGAGCCGACGCGGATCGCCGACTGGTCGTTCGATCCGGTCGACATCAAATGGTTCGAGGACGGCGTTCTCAACCTCTGCTGGAATTGCGTCGACCGCCATCTCGAGAGCCGCGCCGACCAGACCGCCTTCCTGTTCGAGGGCGACGAGCCGGGCGAGGGCCGGTCGATCAGCTACGGCGCGCTCTACCGCGAGGTCGTGCGCATGGCGAACTGCCTGAAGGCCATGGGCGTCGCCAAGGGCGATCGCGTGACCATCTACATGCCGATGATCCCGGAGGCTGCGGTGGCGATGCTCGCCTGCGCCCGCATCGGCGCGGTGCACAGCGTCGTCTTCGGCGGCTTCTCGCCCGATGCGATCCACGGCCGGATCGAGGATGCGGCCAGCCGCTTCGTCGTCACCGCCGACGGCGGGAAGCGCGGCGGCAAGCTGGTCCCGCTCAAGGCCAATGTCGACGCCGCTTTGGCCCGGGGCGCCGAGATCGACGGCGTGCTCGTCGTCCGCCACCTCGGCTGCGACATCCAATGGGTCGAAGGCCGCGATCACTGGTATCACGAGCTGGGCGAGACGGTGCCCGACGAATGCCCGTGCGAGCCGATGAATGCCGAGGATCCCTTGTTCATCCTCTACACCTCGGGATCGACCGGCAAGCCCAAGGGCGTGCTCCACACCACCGGCGGCTACGCCGTCTGGACGGCGACCACCTTCCACTACGTCTTCGACTACAAACCCGGCGAGATCTTCTGGTGCACGGCCGACGTCGGCTGGGTCACCGGTCACAGCTATGTGGTCTACGGGCCGCTCGCCAACGGTGCGACCAGCCTGATCTTCGAGGGCGTTCCCAATTATCCCGATTTCAGCCGTTTCTGGGACGTGGTCGAGCGCCAGCGGGTCAACATCTTCTACACCGCCCCGACCGCGATCCGCGCGCTGATGCGCGAGGGCGAGGGCCCCGTCACGAAGCACGACCGCTCCTCGCTGCGCCTGCTCGGCTCGGTCGGCGAGCCGATCAACCCCGAGGCGTGGCGCTGGTATTGGGACGTGGTCGGCGAGCAACGCTGCCCGGTGGTCGATACCTGGTGGCAGACCGAGACCGGCGGGATCATGATCACGACGCTGCCCGGCGCGCACGACATGAAACCGGGATCGGCCGGCCGGCCGTTCTTCGGCGTCGACCCGCAGCTGGTCGGTCCGGATGGCGAGGTGCTGAGCGGCGCCGCCTCGGGCAACCTCTGCCTGGTCGGCAGCTGGCCGGGCCAGATGCGCAGCGTCTATGGCGATCACCAGCGCTTCGTGCAGACCTATTTCTCGACCTATGCCGGCAAGTATTTCACCGGCGACGGCTGCCGCCGCGATGAGGACGGCTATTACTGGATCACCGGCCGGGTCGACGACGTGCTCAACATCTCGGGTCACCGCCTCGGCACCGCCGAGATCGAGAGCGCTTTGGTCGGTCATGCCGCGGTCGCCGAGGCGGCGGTGGTCGGCTATCCGCACGACATCAAGGGCCAGGGCATCTATTGCTACGTCACCCTGATGGAGGGCATCGAGCCCACGCCCGAGCTCGAGAAGGACCTGCGCGCCCACGTCCGGACCGAGATCAGCCCGATCGCCAGCCCGGACCTGATCCACTTCACGCCCGCCCTTCCCAAGACGCGCAGCGGCAAGATCATGCGCCGGATCCTCAGGAAGATCGCGGAGAACGATTATTCCAGCCTCGGCGACACCTCGACCCTCGCCGATCCCAGCCTGGTCGACGTGCTGATCGACGAGCGGAAGAAGAAATAGGCGGCAGCGCCGCGGCGGCGGTGGCGATTGGGCGGGTCGGGGGCCGCTCTTCGGTCTCGCGGGAGCTTGGTAATTCGGGGACACTATACTAATTGCTCGCGCCGCCCGGGGGCAGGTCGCGGGTTGCTCGCCAGTCCCGGAGGCGTGGCGAGAGGCTAATTGGTATAGTGTCCCCGATTTGCCGGAGGTGCGCCCTCGCCGCGGCTCAGATGTTCGACTGATCCGCCGGCACGCCCTCGGGCAGCGTCGCCGCGCCCTCGGCCTCCTCGCCGTCGAGGCCCGCGGCGGCGTCGAGGCCGTAGCAGGTCATCGAGATCGAGCCCATCGCATAGCCGCGCACCAGCGCATCGAGCCGCCCGCCTTCCTCCCGCGCGATGCCGGCGAGGTAGAGCAGGGGAATGAAATGGTCCGGCGTCGGCGCCGCGGCGCCATAGTCCGGATGCTCGGTCAGCCGCAGGATGTCGCCCGGCGCCTCGGCGAGCTGCTGCGCGACCGCCTCGTCGAACCGTTCCGCCCAGTCGAAGGCGGCGTCGGGCCGGTTCCAGAGCACGCGGCGCAGATTGTGGACGACGTTGCCGCTCGCCAGCACCATGATGCCGCGGTTGCGGAGCGCGGCGAGCCGCGCGCCGAGCTCGACATGGTAGTCGAGCGGCTTCAGCGCGTTGATCGACAGCTGCAGCACCGGCAAGTCGGCCTCCGGATAGAGATGGGCGAGCACGCTCCACGTGCCGTGATCGAGCCCCCATTGATCCTGGTCGAGGCCGCACCACACCGGCTTCACCGCGTCCGCGACCTCCTCGGCGATCTCGGGGGCGCCGGGCGCCGGATAATCGAAGGCGAACAGCTCGGGCGGAAAGCCGTAGAAATCGTGGATGGTGCGCGGCTTCGGCATCGCCGTGACGGCCGTGGCGCCGAAATACCAATGGGCCGAGACGACCAGCAGCGCGCGAGGCCGCGGCAGGCTTCGACCGAGGCGCCGCCAGGCCTCGGTGAAACCGTTGCGCTCGAGCGTGTTCATCGGGCTGCCGTGGCCGATGAAGAGGGCGGGGCTGGAGGCCATCGTCTCGCTCCTTGCTGGTCCTGGGCAAATACGCGCGACGCGGCCCTTTGGCTCATGACGCACCTGAGGCGATGGGCTAGTCGTCGCGGCACCCGCGCAATGCCCCCCGGCGTGAGTCGCGCAAAGGATCGATTGTGACTGATGCTTCCCTCCCTGCGAGCTCCACCTTCCTCGTCGACGGAGGCAAGACCGGTGCGCTGATGCGCGCGCATGACTGGTCCACTTCGCCGCTCGGACCGCCGGAGGCCTGGCCGCAGTCGCTGCGATCGGTCGTCAGCCTGATGCTGAGCTCGGGGTTCCCGATGTTCGTCGCCTGGGGTCCCGAGCTCGGCTTCCTCTACAACGATCCTTATGCCGAGGTGCTCGGCGAGAAGCACCCGCAGGCGCTGGGACGGCCGTTCCACGACATCTGGGCCGAGATCTGGCCCGACATCTCGCCGCTGATCGACGCGGCGCTCGCCGGCGAGGCGAGCTACCGCGAGAATCTGCCGCTGCTCATGAACCGCCATGGCTATGACGAGCAGACCTGGTTCACCTTCTCCTACTCGCCGGTCCGCGACGAGGCCGGGGAGGTCGCCGGCCTGTTCTGCGCCTGCACCGAAACGACCGGCCAGGTGCTCGCCGAGCGGGCGGTCCGCGAGAGCGAGGTGCGCTTCCGCAACATGGCGGACCACGCCCCGGTGATGATGTGGGTCACCGACGAGAGCGGCCATTGCACCTATCTCAACCGCGGCTGGTACGAGTTCACCGGCCAGACGCCCGCGGAGGCCGAGGGGTTCGGCTGGCTCGATGCGACCCATCCGGACGACAAAGCGACGGCCGAGCGCGCCTTCGTCGAGGCGAATTCCGCCCAGCGCCCGTTTCGTCTCGAATACCGGCTGCGCCGCGCCGACGGACGCTATCGCTGGGCGATCGACGCCGCGTCGCCGCGCTTCGGCGCTTCGGGCGAGTTCCTCGGCTACGTCGGTTCGGTCATCGACATCGACGAGCGCCGCAACGCCGAGGCGGCGCTGCGCGAGAGCGAGGAGAAGTTCCGGCTGATGGCCGACGCAGCGCCGCAGATCGTCTGGATCACCGATGCGGACGGCGGCAACGAGTTCTTCAACCGCCACTGGTTCGACTATACCGGCGCGCCCCGGGAGCCGACTACCGCCGGCGAGGTGGCCGCCGGCTATCTGCATCCCGACGATGCCGAACCGACCATGAAGATCTTCGACGAGGCGCGGCGGACGGGGACGACCTACCGGCTCGAGCACCGCATCCGCTCGGCCGCGGGCGAATATCGCTGGTTCCTGGTGCGCGGCGAGCCCTATCGCGATCCCGACACGGGCGAAGTCGTCCGCTGGTACGGCGCCTCGACCGACATCCACGACCGCCGGCTCGCCGAGGAACGCCTGCGCGAGCTCAACGAGACGCTGGAGCAGCGCATTGCCGAGGCGGTGGCCGAGCGAAAGCTCCTCGCCGATCTGGTCGAGAATACCGACGCCTTCGTCCAGGTCGCCGATGCCGATTTCCGCTGGCTGGCGATCAACCGGGCAAGCGCCGACGAATTCGAGCGCATCTACGGCGTCCGGCCCAAGGTCGGCGAGTCGATGCTCGAAACCTTGGCGCACCTGCCGGAGCACCAGGCTGCCGTTCGGGAGGTTTGGGGAAGGGCGCTTGCCGGCGAGGGTTTCACCGAGATCGGCGAGTTCGGCGAGCCGGGCCGGGAGCGCCGCAGCTACGAGATGAAATACCACGTCCTGCGCGATGCGGAGGGCAAGCAGATCGGCGCCTATCAATTCGTCTACGACGTGACCGATCGCGTGCAGGAGCAGCGGCGGCTGGCGGAAGCGGAAGCGGCGCGGCGCGAGGCGGACGCCCTCTACCGCGCCTATTTCCAGAACAGCCCGGAAGCGCTGTTCGTGGTCGGCGTCGCGCCCGACGCGAGCTTCGTCGTGGAGCAGGTCAATCCGGCGCACGAGGCGGCCCTCGGCTTTCGCTCGGATGAGATTCGCGGGAAGCGCATCGACGAGATCCTGCCCAACGATCTGGCCCAGCAGGTGCTCGCCACCTACCGCCACGTCGTCGAGACCGGCGTCGTGCATCAATATCGCGAGATCTTCGACCTCGAGGGCGATCCGCAGCATTGGGACACCTCGCTGGTGCCGATGCGCGATGCCGACGGCCGCATCGTCCGGCTGATCGGCTCGAGCCGCAACGTCACCCGCCAGGTGATGGCCGAGGAGGCGCTGCGCCAGAGCCAGAAGATGGAGGCGATGGGACAGCTCACCGGCGGCGTCGCGCACGATTTCAACAACCTTCTCACTCCGATCGTCGGCAGCCTCGATCTCCTCCAGCACAAGAAGCTCGGCGGCGAGCGCGAGCAGAGGCTGATCGCCGGCGCCATGCAATCGGCCGAGCGGGCGCGCACGCTCGTCCAGCGGCTGCTCGCCTTTGCCCGTCGCCAGCCGCTGCAGGCGGTGCCGGTGGACGTCGCCAGGCTGGTCGCCGGCATGGGCGATCTGGTGGCGAGCACCACCGGTCCGCAGATCAGGGTGGCGGTCGAGGCGGCGGACGATCTTCCGCCGGCGATGGCCGATCCGAACCAGCTGGAGATGGCGCTGCTCAATCTCGCGGTGAATGCGCGCGACGCGATGCCGGACGGCGGCACGCTGCGCATCTCGGCGAGCACCGACCGCATCGGGCCTGACCATGTTTCGAGCCTGCCCGCCGGCCGCTACATTCGGCTGTCCGTCGCGGATACGGGAACCGGGATGGACGAGGCGACGCTTGCCCGCGCGGTCGAGCCGTTCTTTTCGACAAAGGGCGTCGGCAAGGGCACCGGCCTCGGGCTCTCGATGGTCCACGGCCTCGCCTCGCAGCTCGGCGGGGCCCTGACGATCCGCAGCCGACCCGGGTTCGGCACGAACGTCGAGCTCTGGCTGCCGAGAAGCGCGTCGGGACCGGGGGCGGAGGAGGCATCCTCGGCGCCGGTCGAGGATGCCGCCGAACGGGGCACGGCGTTGCTGGTCGACGACGAGGAACTGGTGCGGCTCAGCACCGCGGACATGCTGGTGGATCTCGGCTACCGAGTAGTCGAAGCGGCCTCCGCCGAGGAGGCGATCCGCCTGATCGAGCGCGGCGAGACGTTCGATCTGCTGGTGACCGACCATCTGATGCCCGGGATGAACGGCACCGATCTCGCCCGCGAGGCGCGCACCGCCCGGCCCGATCTGCCCGTGCTGCTCGTCTCCGGTTATGCCGAGAGCGACGGCATTGCCGCCGATCTCCCGCGCCTCACCAAGCCGTTCCGCAAGGACGAGCTCGCCGCCAGCCTCGCGCAGCTCGGCAAGGGAGGGTGACCGTGTCCGGCTCCTGCCGCTGGCGCTGCATTTGCGCGGGCGCCGTCGCATGGCGTAGGATGAGCCGCCTGGGATGAGAGGAGCAAACGTGCCCCGATCGAGCCTTCTGACCGTCGCCTGGCTCGTCCTCGGCTGTCAGGCCGCTGCCGCGGAGCCGGCGTGCACGCCTCGGCCGCTCCCGCCGGCCGCAGCCTCGCTCCCGCCGCGCCCGGCGGCGCACGCGATCACCTTCGCGGCCACGCCGTCCCTCGACCTTCCGGGGCGGCCCTGGGTGGTCCGCATCTCGTCGCGAGGCTCGGGAGGCGAGGGGCAGCTCGAGATCCTGCGCCTTCGCCGGCAGTTCGACTGCAACCGCTACGATGTCGAGAAGAGCTGGGAGGCATCGCTCTCCGCGGACGCGGTTCGGGCGATCGTCGCTTCGGTCCTTCCGCTCGGCGTGCCGGCCGCCGACGCCCTGTGGCCGCTCGGCGGCGCCGCGGACGTCCTGTCCGAGGTGGGCACCGACGGGACTGGCATCAGCCTCGATCTCGCCAGCTTCGGCGCGCAGGTTTCAAGGCAGATGCGCCACGATGGGCCCGCCGGTCATCGCGTTTCGGCGATATTCCATGACCTCGTCTCGCGCCATGTCCCGGCCGCGGAGCTTCCGACCGCAGACTGGCGGATGAAGCGGCCGTCCTGAGGGCCGCGCATCCGGCGTGATTTCCCTGCACAAATCGTGCAACCGTGTGCACGTCCCTCCGGCACGCATCCCGCGGAGCAGGGCGCAACAATGATGGAGAGTTCGCAAACATGCGGAATGGCCTGATCCTCGGCAGCGCGCTGTTCGCCTGCGCCTGTTCCGGAATCCCGCGCGACCCGGAAGGGACGCTCGAACGCGTGCGGGCGGAGCGCGCGTTCAAGGTCGGGGTGATCGCGCGGGGCGCGGCGGTATCGGCGGCGGAGCTCGCCTTCCTGCGCAACGTCGAGCGGGCCACCGGCGCGCGGGCCGCGATCGAGACGGGCTCGGCCGAGAACCTGCTCCTCCGGCTGGAGGAAGGCGGGCTCGATCTCGTCGTAGGGCCGTTCGGCACCAGGACGCCCTGGATCACCCGCGTGTCGTTCGTCCCGCCGCCGGACAAGAGAAAGGCGGGCGAGGGCGTCCTCCTGCCGTCGGCGGCGGCGAGGAACGGCGAGAATGGCTGGATCGCGCTGCTCCACGGCGAGGCGGATGCGCTGGGAGGCGGCCAGTGATCCGCACGCTTCCGGCGCAGATCGGCGCCGATCTTCGCAAGGCCCGGCGGCTGGAATGGTGGACGCTCGGCTGGATGGCCACCGTCGTGCTCGTCATGTGGCTGGTGATGGGCGGCAGCCAGGCGATGAAGACCGCTCTGGTGGAGGACGTGCTGAGCCTCGTCCCGGCGATCGTCTTCCTCGTCGCCTCGCATTACGAGCAGAAACCGCCGACCGCGAAATTTCCGTTCGGCTTCGAGCGGGTCCACAGCCTCGCCTCGGTGATCGCCGCGGTCGCGCTGGCGGCGGTGGGCGCGTTCCTTCTGTTCGAATCGGCAAGCACCCTGATCAAGCAGGAGCATCCGACGATCGCGCCGGTCTCGCTGTTCGGCACCGACGTCTGGCTCGGCTGGCCGATGGTCGCGGCGCTCGTCTATTCGGTGCTGCCGCCGGTCATCCTCGGACACATCAAGCAGCCGGTCGCCCGCCGGCTGCAGGACGAGGTGCTCGATACCGATGCGATGATGCAGCGCGCCGACTGGATGACCGGCCTCGCCGGGATCGGCGGCGTTCTCGGCGTCGGGCTCGGCTATTGGTGGGGGGATGCGCTTGCCGCGGGGTTGATCGCCGTCAGCATCGTCAAGGACGGAGTCACCTCGTTGCGGGTGGCCACCGCCGAGCTGGTCGACGGCACGCCGCGCGCGCTCGGCAGCAACGAGATCGCCGAGGATGCGCTGCAGCTGATCGACTCCCTCGAGGCCCGTTTTCCCGGCGCGCGGGTGCGGCTGCGCGAGACCGGCCGCTACATCCATGCCGAGCTGTCGGGCGTCCCGCCCGAGGCGCAGGTCGATCTGGAAAGCCTCTGGACGGGCGATCCGGAACGAAGCTGGCGCCTCGTCCAGCTGAGCTTCGTCGCTGCCAGCAACGTCCGGCATCCAGCCGATCATGCGCCCTGATCGGCGCCTGGTGACGCGCGCTTGCCTGCTCGCCGTGCGGAGGTGCCCACGCGACGTGCGCCGCTCGGTTCGCGAGCGGCGTCGCGCTGTTCCTGCTGCCTGGCACCGTCGCGCACCGGAGAAGGAGGGATGCGCATGACATGGCTGAGGCTGGTCGCGCTCGTCGCGCGCGTGCGCGCGGCGTGGTGCAGGGATCGCCCCATTGCGAACTCGTGCGCGGAATGCGAGCCTTCTCCTGCGGCGGACGCCTCGAGAATCGACGCGCCGCCGCTGGAGTCATGGAATGGCACAAGGCGGTATCGTCATCTTCGCGCTCCTCGTGCGAACCTGCGTGCGTTTGAGGCGTTGCCGAATGGCCGGGATTGCTTCGCTCGTCGCTGTGAGCGGGCTTGTCGCTGCTTCGTCCGCGGCCGAGGCGCAGAGCTCCCGATCGGACTCGGCGTCCGTGCGGCGGATGCTGGCCGGCGCCGCGATGAGCGAGGTCGACCGCGACGGGGGCATCATCGGCCGCAGAGTGATCCGGGGCGCAACCCTCGAGCGCGGCTGCAACCTGGTCCTGCGGACGGACGCCCGGCCCGAATTCACCGTCACGATGGACTTGGGCGATCTGCACTTCGTCCAGGGTGACGACCGTGCGATGATCGATATTGCGACGCGGCGCGAGCCTGCCACCGAGCTGATCCTTTCCGTCGGACCTGCGCGCTACGGCGAGGCCATGGGCAGGCTTGCATCGCTCGCCCGTAGCTGTGGAGCAGAACTGGTTGGCCCTCCGCCACTCGTCTCCACCGCGCGGTAACGAGGCGCCGGCGCATCGACGGCGTCGACTTGCCGACCCATCGGGCGGGGGCGTCCGCTGACGACACCCGACTCCGTCATTCCTCCCCTCGCGCCCGCCAGCGTCCGCGCTCGTCAGCTGTGCTGCTCAGAATCGGCCCTTCGCGCACGGCGCGCGTGATCAGCTCGGGAAGGACTGTTCAGGGTGGATGGCGGACATTGCTCAGCGGGGACGGCGTGCTACGCTGACAGCATGACACTCGACGAACTCAAAGCCGATCTTCGGGCAATCCTCGCTGAGGAAGAGCAACAGCAAGTTGATTGGGGAAGGGTTCAGTTATTGTGCCTTGGCACAATAGGGAGGCTCGCTACTGAGCCGGAGCCTTCGTATGCGCACGAAGTAGTCTATCACTTTCTCGATGATGCCGACATTCGCGAAAAGGGCACTGTTTACGCGGAGCGTCAGCGGGAGCGCCTGAGGGCCTGGCTTGATCCTGCGCTTCAGCAGGTCCGCTAAGGGTCGGAGTAGGAAGTAGCCGCCGGCGCGGTGCGAACGTCCGCTTGTTATTGCCGGATCGGCCGTTTGAATTGCCTATCGTCGATCCGCTGAAACGGGTGGAAGGCGGACATCGCTAAGAGCAGACGTAGCCTTTCCCCGAGCCATCAGCGCAAGCGAGCCAGACACCCGTGGAACGGCGCAAATGAAACCGAAATTCTCGATCCGAAACGAAGCTCGTGTGCGCGATGTACCTGATCGTGAGCACCGAGCCAGGCGGTCGCCCGCTGATGACACGCGTAACGGTCAGCCGTGCGGTGAACTGTCCGTCTGTTGAGAGCTCACCGAGAGCCCCTTCGCCCAGAGGCGTCACGTGCCCAAACACGACGAGGTCTTCGCTCACGTCAGCAGGTGCGTGAACGCAACCGGCTGTCAAACCCAGCAACGCCAGCATCGGGATCAGTGATAATGCCGTTGGACTCATGTGAGCTAATGTCGTCGAAGGCTCAACTCTAGCCGATCGGCTAGAGTGGGTGGTTATCGGATCTTTCGCAGCTTGCACCCATCAGGACACCAGATCGACAGAAAGTTTTCGTCGCCGAATTCGAGCGTGATCTCATCTGGCGAAAAATCCCCTTCGAGCATCACCTGCTTGCCTGCCTCGACGTCCTCTCAATCTGTCCACGGTTCAAGCATCACGCCGAGTTCAGCTTTTGACGTATTCCTAATGATCAGCCGCTGCATGCCTTCCCCTTTTCTCGGATGATGCCGCATACAGCCAAAGTCCGCAAAGGGTCGATACCGTTGAAAATCGTCCGCTACTGATAATAGCGGACGTTGCGCAGATTGAGCGCGAGCGGGCTCACCCCGCCGTCGCCGGTGCCACCGGCGGGAGCAGCTTGGCGAGCTTACGGAGGTTCTGGGCGGTGGCGGCGAGGAGGAATTCGTCCTTCGCTCCGTTGGGACCTCTGAGCCGCAGCCGATCCAGTTTCAGGATGCGCTTGAGGTGCGCGAACAGCATCTCGACCTTCTTCCGCTCGCGTCGCGAGGTCAGATAGGCGTCGGTCAGGGCGATATCCCGCGCCATGTCGCGTGCGCCCTCGTGGATCGAGCGCAGCACCTTGCGCTGTGGCTGCGTCGGGCAGCAGCGCGCCTTGAGAGCGCAGGAGCCGCAGTCTGCCACCGACGCGCGGTAGCGCATCAGACCGTGCTCATCGACGCCGCTTCGGGGCGTCGAAAAGGCCCGGCGATAGTGCATCAGCTGCTTTCCGCCGGGGCAGATGTAGAGGTCGCGCTTGTGGTCGTAGGTGAAGTCGGAGCGCGAAAACGTCCCGTCGGTTCGAGATGATTTCTCGAAGACCGGGATGTGCGGCTCGATGCCGCGCTCGTGGACCAGCCACGCCAGGTTCTCGGCCGATCTGTAGCCGGTGTCGGCCGCGAGCCGCTGCGGCCAGACACCGAAGCGGTCCTGGGTACGCTCGAGCATCCGCCGCTGCGCGGTTACCTCGGCCTGGCGGATAGACGTCGTCGCCTCGACGTCCATGATCACCGCGTGCTTGAGGTCGATCAGGTAGTTGGTGGAGTAGGCGAAATAAGCCGGACCGCCATTGGCGCTGGTCCACCGCGAGGCCGGGTCGGCGATCGAGATGAACTTTGGCTCGACCGGAGTCGCGGCGCCGAAAGCCGCATCGTCGAGCACCGCGAGATAATCCCGCACCGCGTGGCTCGCCGCCTCAGTCGGCAGATCCCCGATACCAGGGACGCCGCGCTGACGGTTGGCATCGGCCTTGATCAGGCTGGCATCGACGGCGAAGCCCTCGCCGCCGACCAGCCCCTCGAGCAGACAGCGCTCTACGGTGAGCTCGAACAGCCGGCGCAGAACATCGCTGTCGCGGAAGCGGCCGTGCCGGTTCTTCGAAAAAGTCGAGTGATCCGGCACCGCACCTTCGAGGCCGAGCCGGCAGAACCACCGATACGCGAGATTGAGATGCACCTCCTCGCACAGCCGGCGCTCGGAGCGAATGCCGAGGCAATAGCCGATCAGCAGCATCCGGATCATCAGCTCGGGATCGATCGAGGGGCGCCCCGTCTCGCTGTAATAGGGCCGCAGGTGCTCACGAATGTCGGTCAGGTCGACGAAGCGGTCGATCCGCCGCAGCAGGTGGTCGTCAGGGACGTGGCGCTCCAGGCTGAACCCGTAGAACAGCGCCTCCTGCATCACCGTCCGCTCGCCCATCATCGGCTCGCCTCCCGCTCCCGCAGGAAGATTGAATCAGAGCCGAGTCACGGCAGCAAGGGGAGTTTTTCAACGGTATCGACCGGAGTAGGACGATCGCCGCCAGCGCTAGCGAACGTCGGCTTCCGTATGCGGATCGGCCGATCAGCCTCGCGCTGATCGATCGACTGGAGTGGGTGGAAGGCGGACACCCAACGGTGCTGCCCTGCTAGCGCTTCCCGCGCTTCCGCTTGAATTGAGCCTTCATAGCGCTCTCAGTCGAATGATATTCTTCTGACAGCATCCATTTCGTTTTGCGATCATACTGCGCGTCGTTGGCGCGCGCTACCCGTGACCTCCGCCAGCCGACGAACACTGTCCAAAGAACTGCAATTCCCCCGGCTGGGATGAACCACCACCTACCGAGGACAGGAACTAGGAGAAACGGAAGCATCGCCACGGCGACAAGCGATTTATATCCGAAACTTTCGACCCAGCAATTGTCGACCCATCTTCTAACTGCAAGATATACCTTCACGGGAGTCTCCGGTGGGTCAGACTGTCAAAACGACCTTCGCAGTCTGGTCAAACGTCTGCAATGGGTCGGAGTAGGACGATCGCCACCAGCGCTAGCGAACGTCGGCTTCCGAATGCGGATCGGCCGATCAGCCTCGCGCTGATCGATCGACTGGAGTGGGTGGAAGGCGGACACCCAACGGTGCTGCCCTGCTAGCGCTTCCCGCGCTTCCGCTTGAATTGAGCCTTCATAGCGCTCTCAGTCGAATGATATTCTTCTGACAGCATCCATTTCGTTTTGCGATCATACTGCGCGTCGTTGGCGCGCGCTACCCGTGACCTCCGCCAGCCGACGAACACTGTCCAAAGAACTGCAATTCCCCCGGCTGGGATGAACCACCACCTACCGAGGACAGGAACTAGGAGAAACGGAAGCATCGCCACGGCGACAAGCGATTTATATCCGAAACTTTCGACCCAGCAATTGTCGACCCATCTTCTAACTGCAAGATATACCTTCACGGGAGTCTCCGGTGGGTCAGACTGTCAAAACGACCTTCGCAGTCTGGTCAAACGTCTGCAATGGGTCGGAGTAGGACGATCGCCACCAGCGCTAGCGAACGTCGGCTTCCGAATGCGGATCGGCCGATCAGCCTCGCGCTGATCGATCGACTGGAGTGGGTGGAAGGCGGACACCCAACGGTGCTGCCCTGCTAGCGCTTCCCGCGCTTCCGCTTGAATTGAGCCTTCATAGCGCTCTCAGTCGAATGATATTCTTCTGACAGCATCCATTTCGTTTTGCGATCATACTGCGCGTCGTTGGCGCGCGCTACCCGTGACCTCCGCCAGCCGACGAACACTGTCCAAAGAACTGCAATTCCCCCGGCTGGGATGAACCACCACCTACCGAGGACAGGAACTAGGAGAAACGGAAGCATCGCCACGGCGACAAGCGATTTATATCCGAAACTTTCGACCCAGCAATTGTCGACCCATCTTCTAACTGCAAGATATACCTTCACGGGAGTCTCCGGTGGGTCAGACTGTCAAAACGACCTTCGCAGTCTGGTCAAACGTCTGCAATGGGTCGGAGTAGGACGATCGCCACCAGCGCTAGCGAACGTCGGCTTCCGAATGCGGATCGGCCGATCAGCCTCGCGCTGATCGATCGACTGGAGTGGGTGGAAGGCGGACACCCAACGGTGCTGCCCTGCTAGCGCTTCCCGCGCTTCCGCTTGAATTGAGCCTTCATAGCGCTCTCAGTCGAATGATATTCTTCTGACAGCATCCATTTCGTTTTGCGATCATACTGCGCGTCGTTGGCGCGCGCTACCCGTGACCTCCGCCAGCCGACGAACACTGTCCAAAGAACTGCAATTCCCCCGGCTGGGATGAACCACCACCTACCGAGGACAGGAACTAGGAGAAACGGAAGCATCGCCACGGCGACAAGCGATTTATATCCGAAACTTTCGACCCAGCAATTGTCGACCCATCTTCTAACTGCAAGATATACCTTCACGGGAGTCTCCGGTGGGTCAGACTGTCAAAACGACCTTCGCAGTCTGGTCAAACGTCTGCAATGGGTCGGAGTAGGACGATCGCCACCAGCGCTAGCGAACGTCGGCTTCCGAATGCG